>CAZBJL010000012.1:0-2144 GCA_964492195.1 uncultured Candidatus Saccharibacteria bacterium | reverse complement strand
GAGGATGAGGTTGTGAAAACAGCACTCGAACGGGAAAATGTCAAAAAATGGCTCAACGACAAGCCGGTACGGAAAACTATTTTTGTGAAAAATCGCTTGGTAAATCTCGTGATTTAAGAATTTGACAACGATGTCAAGGGCTTGTTTGACTTTTTAAACATTAATGATAGAATCCAGTTATGAATGGAAAAACACAAAAGCTCACGTTCAACTCAAAGCAGGTAAGCAAGCAATTGCTTTCAGTGCTTTCTGATCGTGCACGTGATGTCATCGTTGGCCGATACGGTCTCGGTACCGACACAAAAAAGATGACCCTTGAGGCGATCGGTAAGAAGTATGGTATTACCCGCGAACGCGTTCGTCAGATTGAAAATTATTCGATCCAGCACATTCGAAAGTCGAAAGAATATACAAAGGCAAAAAAGTTTTTTGATGAACTTAAAGAATATATTCGTTCACTCGGCGGTATTATTTCTGAACCAGATCTCCTTCAGCACGTTTCAGGCGACAAATCGACACAAAACCACACTCATTTCCTCCTCGTGGTTGGTGAAGAGTTTGTAAAACACAAAGAAGACGAAGAATTTAAGCACCGATGGCACATCGACCATAAGCTTGCTGAAAACATTCACGAAACACTCCGAAAAATCTACGCAGATCTTTCAGACGACGATATCGTGCCTGAATCAGAAATCATTTCTTCATTCCTCGAATACGTAAAAGACGTTTCTGAAGAATATAAGCAAGAAGAAGTGATCAAGCGATGGCTTTCAATCTCAAAGAACCTTTCGAAGAACCAACTCGGCGAATGGGGTAAGGCTCAGTCTCCAAACATCAATGCAAAAGGCATGCGCGACTACGCATTCTTGGTTATCCGTAAGCACGGTTCACCGATTCACTTCCGTGAAGTAGCAAAACTCATTACTGAGGTCTTCAACAAAAAGGCTCACGTTGCCACAACTCATAACGAACTTATCAAAGACCCTCGTTTTGTACTCGTTGGTCGCGGTCTCTATGCGCTCGCAGAGTGGGGCTATATGAGCGGTGTGGTAAAAGACGTTATTAAGAAAATTCTCGACAAAGAAGGTCCACTCACCAAAGAAAAGATTATCGAAAAGGTGATGAAGGAACGATACGTAAAGCCAAACACCATCCTCGTTAATCTCCAGAATCCAAAATTCTTTAAGAAAGACAAGCAAGGACGATACTCAGCAGCATAATCTCGACACACTGAGCTCTACTCAAACAAAAACTCTCTCCACGGGAGTTTTTTGTTATATGGTGTATGAGTTTGGTATAATAAAGCTCATGTTTTCAATGGAACTTTCTCCAGCGTTCAATTTTATCGTTGTCATGGCACCTATCTGGGTACCAGCGCTTATGTTTGCGATTTTCTCTATCATCTGGATGCGCTACAAGCGCCTCGAATTTCTTCTGAAGGAAGGTGAAGTGCTTTTGGAAATAAAACTACCAAAAGAAATAAACAAAACGCCACTTGCGATGGAAATCGTGCTTACCGCGATGCATCAAGCAGGAAAGGGTGATTTCCTCGCAACCTTTATGAAAGGTAAAACGCGTCCAATGTTTTCTCTTGAGCTTGTCTCGATTGACGGACAAGTACACTTTTTTGTGTTGGTTCGTCCAAAAAAGCTTCGCCAGGTGGTGGAAAATGCGTTCTATTCTCAGTATCCAGGAATCGAAATCGCTGAAGCTGATGATTACACACGTTCTGTGTTTCATGATGGAACAAAATCTTTTTGGGGTCTTACCTACAAACTTACCAAGGAAGATGTATACCCGATAAAAACATATATCGATTACGGTCTTGATAAGGCAGGAGAAAAGGAGGAGTTTAAAATTGATCCTATGACGCCGGTTTTGGAATTTTTGGGATCGGCAAAACGTGGTGAGCAAATTTGGATCCAAATTCTTATTCAGGCACACCGAAAGGAGTCATTTAAAGACGACGCACTGCTTCGTAGTGGTGCAAAAGACTGGAAAGATCCTGCAAAAGAAGAGATTAAGAAGAAAATTGAAGAGCTTAAATCTGACGACAAGGTGCGTCCAGCAACGGAAGGTGAAAAAGAAATCATCGCCGCTCTTCAGCGTAGCCAGTCTAAGTTTGCGTTTGAGGTGGGTATCCG
>CAZBJL010000011.1:0-2942 GCA_964492195.1 uncultured Candidatus Saccharibacteria bacterium | reverse complement strand
TCTGCAGGCTTGAGAGAGTAGCGGGTAACAGAAGGACCGATTGAAATTTCATCCATTTCAACATCAATACCGAAGTTCTGGAGCGTTCGTTTAATGATATTTGAGTTTGCCTTGATGTCTCCCACACCCGGCTTGCCTTTGTCGAGCTCGAGCAAAGAAAGTGGTGGCGGGTCATATGGTTTGTCGGAAAAGCGGAAAAGGGAAGCGCCTTGAAATACACCTTTCTTTCCATCGCCACGTTTCTCCTGAAATGCTGGCGCGATCTTGTACGCCGGTTCTTTTTCGTCCTCTTCTTCTTCGGCGTTTTCATCCTCATTTTCATCATCAGCATCGTTGCCCTTCATTGCTTGAGGGTTTGAAATTTTAAGAGGCTTATCTTCAAGCTCGTCTTTTTCTCGACGCTTGAACATTTTCTTCAACATATCGAGCAAAAATTGCACATGCACTGCAGAATCAAAAATCAGGAAGGTGGAAATAATGAGGGCACCAAAAAGGGCGATTGCTGTAACAGGAACATCAAAAAGTTTTACGAGTGGGTTGGCAATGAGTGATCCGATAATGCCGCCTCGGCCTGTGAATGCGAGCTCGATAAGACCCATGCCGGTGATAAAGAAAATGAGGGCACCCACCGTGCTTCGCATAGCGACGTCGTGTTCGGTGCGTATAAGGAACGCCACACCAAGCACAATAAGAACGACAGGGAAGAGGAAGTAGCCCACGCCCGCTATGTACGAAAGCCACACAAAGAGCCAGTTGCCGATCGGTCCGGCCTTATGAGCGGCCGCAAGGACGAGGATGACAGCTACCACAAAAAATACGACCGCGAATATTGCTTTGACAGTGTCTTGTTCGAGGCCATTAAACGGGTTTGAGATCTTGGAGTTTTTGGATTTTTTTGCCATACAGAAAAATAAATTGATTGTTGTGGTGTAATCATAACACAGCGAAGCAGAGCCATTTTTTGTGGGGTTTGTCGGGCGGTTTTCTTTTGGAGATTTTTGTGTTCCCGTGTCTTTTACGGTTGTCTTTTTGTTTAAAAGGACATACAATTTCTGCATCAATTTTCTAAAGGACATTTCTAACATCTCATAAAGGACAATGAATAATGACCTTAATAAAAAAGACATTTCTATCGGACCAGGAGAGGTCAAAAATGACCTTTATGGCAAATCGGGCCTTATTCTAAAAGATATTTCAGAGAAGGTAGACTTCCTCAAAAGGACAGAAAAGATTGTTACCGCGGTGTACCTCGTTTCGGGAGTTCTTCCGGAAACAGATCCGCTTCGACTTTCGCTCCGTACCAACGCGCTTGATTTCTTGTCTTTTATTACGTCTACATTTCTACACCGTCCCACACAGCACATAGATATGTTCGACGATATTGCGGATACGATTGTGTTTAAAACAGAAAACATTATCTCGCTTTTGAGCATCTCTTTTTTCTCTGGATTTGTTTCCGAAATGAACTTCTCAATCCTTCGCAATGAGCTCGAACGATTTGCGGGAGAAATCAAACAAAAGAAGCATCCACTTATTGCTGGTGTGGCCTTTGGACACGATTTTTTTGGCTCACGAAGTGGCGAAGGGGAAGACATTCTCGGGTACTCAGACCTTCAAAAGGACAGGGGAGTTATAAAGGACAAAATATCGGGCACGCTGCACGATAAAGGACATGCGCGAACAGGCACCCGACCATCTCCAGCAAAGACGTATTCAAAAACCGCAGCAAAAACTCTTGGGAGGGGGGCTGTGGATAACTCAAATGAGGGTTCTCAAAACTCACCACGAAAAATGGCTCGCCGGGAACACATTCTCGACATCGTCAAAAAGAACGGTCCACTTACCATCAAAGACATATCTCGCCAGGTAAAAGAATGTAGCGAAAAGACAATCCAACGCGAACTCACAAGTCTTATTAAAGACAACATTGTTCAGCGAAGTGGTGAGCGTCGATGGAGCATGTATGCCCTTGTGTAAAAAACACGATTCCCTACCCTTTTTGGCCTACTATCCACAGATATTCTTTGCCCCTCCCCCTCGTGTGGCTGTAAGATTGTTGTAGCGGTCATTGCTTTGCAATAGTCTTTAATTGTGCTATGATGACCGCTATCCCGCACGGGGAGTTTGTGTAAGATTTAAGCCGTTATTTCGTCTTAATGGGTACACCTCCTCAGGGTGCGATCTTTGACAACTTAATAGAGTGTCACAAAAATTTCTCCCGAAATTCCTTTTCCCGTTACGGTTGCTTGTCCGAAATTCCCTTAACACTTCGCAACTAAGCTCACATATTTCGTGTCGATGAAATATGAAGTGTGTGAGATTTAGTGATGCACTCAATGTTGCAATGTGTTGCAATTAAAAACTGCAACAGATGCAGCGTTGAGTGGTTTCCGATTATTATCAAGATTATAAATCGTGTTCGTGTTCACTGATGTTCCACATCTTTAAAAATAAACGGATCATCATGGACTTATTACAAAAATGACTAAATCAAAAGTATTTCTCGCAGTAGTCATTGGTTTCGCTATGATCTCAAGCTTTGCTTTTGCAACAGCAGCGAGCGCTCAGACAGCACCAATGGCTCCTCTTACTATCGGTAGTTCAGGTGCGCAGGTTACTGCTCTCCAGAACTGGCTTATTGCTAACGGTTTCCAGATTCCAGCAGGTGCAACAGGTTACTTCGGTGGCCAGACAAAGGCAGCAGTTGCTGCTTTCCAGGCTGCTAAAGGTATCAGCCCTGCGGCTGGTTACTACGGCCCAATAACAGCTGCAGCAGTTGCAGCTATGGGTGGTTCAACAGGTGGTTCATACCCAGCAGGTTGTACATCATCTATGGGATACAGCGTGACAACAGGTATGTCATGTGCATCTACAGGTGGTTCATACCCAGCAGGTTGTACATCATCAGTTGGCTTCAGCCCAACAACAGGTCAGTCATGTTC
>CAZBJL010000010.1:2929-4150 GCA_964492195.1 uncultured Candidatus Saccharibacteria bacterium | reverse complement strand
CTTCTTACCACAAGTCATCCGAAAGTATTGCACGGCTTATCGGTTCGGGCCTCCCACAGCCTTTCGGCTGTGTTCACCCTGCTCATGGCAAGCTCACTTTGGCTTCGGGTCTCATATATACTACTTACGCGCTATTCACACTCGGTTTCCCTTCGGCTCCGTCCCTTATAAGGACTTAGCCTTGCAGCATACATGAACTCGTTGGCTCATTCTTCAATAGGCACGCCGTAGTGGTCTTGCGACCACGCCGACTCCTTGTAAACATATGGTTTCAGGTCTATTTCACCGGCCTCATCGGCCTACTTTTCACCTTTCCCTCGCGGTACTAGTTCACTATCGATCTCTGAGAAGTATTTAGCCTTACCGGTTAGTTCCGGCAGATTCCTTCAGGCCACACGTGTCCTGAAGTACTCAAGAACAGTAACAAACGAGACAAAATATTTTCGCTTACGGGACCATTACCCTCTTGGGTCGTGCTTTCCAGCACATTCAGCTAATATTTTATTTTTTAACTCGCCTCGTTATAAATAACGACGTTACTGCCTTACTACCCCGAGCACATAGCACGCACAACGACAGAGTCGCAGTGCACGTTATGCGCAACGGTTTGGGCTGTTTCCTTTTCGCTCGCCGCTACTAAGGAGATATGCTGCTTGCGCAGCGTTGTTTTCTCTTCCTCCGGGTACTGAAATGTTTTACTTCCCCGGGTTTGCTCTCTGCATAGATGCAGAGTTCCGACTCGCAGTCGGAGGGTTTCCCCATTCGGAAATCTTCGGTTAAACGGTTGCTAGGCACCTCACCGAAGCTTATCGCAGCCATGCTACGTCCTTCATCGCCTCTCAGAGTCAAGGCATCCACCATACGCCCTTACATTTCCATTAGGAAATGTAAAAACCACAATACATATACATCCTGTTCCATGGAATCACCACGAAACAGTTATTACCTGTTTTCTTTAATCAAGTCTGTCTCCACAACACGAAGACCTCATAAGAGAAACGGTTGTGTGACAGGATTTAGTTGTCAAATGACTGCCTTTAGGACGAAAAAAACCGCTCGAAGCGGCCTTGGATAACGACGCTTAAAACGCGTTATCTAATCCGCTGTATTAAGTTCAGGTTTTTTCGCATAAATGGCTATGGGGCATAGTATAGCGGTATTAAAAAAACTGTCAAATAAAGCGTCTCTCGGGAGCCCCTTTAGGAGTGGATAAGCCGTGGA
>CAZBJL010000010.1:0-2829 GCA_964492195.1 uncultured Candidatus Saccharibacteria bacterium | reverse complement strand
GTCGAGAATGCGAGCTGCTGTTTCCTGACCACCAAGACCGAATGCAAGACCGATCGCAAGAGAAAGCGCAACGATCACACCAGTGAAGATTGTCTGGATAAATGCTGCTGCAATACCAAGCTGATACAAAGCTGCGAGAAGAGCGAAGATCCAGATTGCCCACTTTGTAATGCTGCCGAGGAAGCGAGCTGAATGGATTTCTGCTGCTCGTGCTGATGTAACAACAACGCGCTGCATTGCATCACCGATAATTGCTGCAACCAAGAGAATCAAGACTGCAACGATTACCTGTGGCAAGTACTGAAGCACTACCGCCTGGAGGAATGAGTTGACCTGAGTAAGGCCAAGAACATCGAAGGCTGCTACGAAGAACACTGCGATAATAAACCACTTAACGAGGCCACCGAGGAAGTTTCCTGAGTTGAGTACAATGCCACCTCGAGAAAGTGCTTCTTCAACACCTGCTTTTCGAAGTGCCTGATCAACCTTAAGTGACTTCACAAGCTGAGAAATCACACGGCCGATAAGAGCACCGACGAGCCATCCGATGATAATAATAAGGATGGCAATAACGAGGCTCGGTACAAAACCTACAATACCCGTCCACAAATTCTGGAACGATGTTGTAAGCACGTTACCCCATGTTGTTACTGTATCTGCAGTCATAGAACGTAATGTTTAAGCTAATAATTGATAAAAGATCTGCCGGTATTATTATACCACTCCCTGTCTAGGCCACGTTTAGCTTATCAACAAGCTTTTTGTGCGGAAAATCGAGAATATCGCGCACGAGTTTATCGAACATGCTAATGCGATACTGAAAATCTACTGTTTCAAAAGCTGAGTAAACAATCTCTCGTCCGAGCTCTGCTTCAATCATCTTTACGGCTGTTTCGAGGGCGCCCTTTTTGATGCCGTCGCCCACCACCAAAAGATCGACGCGGCTTTCTTTTTCCTGGAGAAATACACCTGAGACAACAAGGAGCTTAATCTTCCCCACGCGGCTCATTTTCTTAATGATGTCATCGGGCTGAAATGCGCTTACGTTGATGAGAAATGCCTTAAGAGCACCAAGATAGAGGAAGTTTTCGTTAAGCACCCAGCCCTTAGCCTTGATCTTCGGTGTTGCGTGTTTTTTGCCCTTTTTCTTTGCTTTTTTTGCTGCCTTGGCAACAGCGCCGCCAGCCGCCTTATGGACGGTTTTTGCTTTCACGAGGCCGATTTCTTCGAGACCACGCATTTCGTTGCGAACAACCTGAGGAGACACTTTCGCTCGAAGGGCAATGGTTGCCACGTCGAAGGTCTGGTTTGTGTTAAAGAGAAAGAGACGAAGAAGCTTCACTTTCGCGGCACTGCCGAAGATTTTTTCGAGGATTTCCATGGCGGTAGAGGTGGTAATAAGGTAATTTCGTGTGGGGGCATTATAGCATAAAACAGGGCTCGAAAAGAAAGCACCGAAAAACCCCCTCGAGATGAACACGATAAATTTCTGCTGAAATTTTCGTTCCCTCTCGGCCACCTTCGTGGCCTCCGAGAGTCATCTCTCAGGGGTCTTTCTCTGCTTTCTTATACAAATCCTGCCCATATACAAGAAAACCCCCATACGGGAGTTTCCTTTTTAAACCTTTGAAAGTGTTGGAGTCTATTATTTCAACTCTACCTTACCGCCAGCTTCTTCGATTTTCTTCTTGATAGCTTCTGCGTCTTCTTTCTTTACATCATCTTTGAGCTTTGCAGGAGCGCCGTCAACGAGATCCTTTGCTTCCTTAAGGCCGAGTCCGAGAGCTTCTTTCACAACCTTAATAACTGCGATCTTGTTTGCACCACCGTCAGCAAGGTGAACAGTGAATGATGTCTTTTCGTCGGCTGCAGCAGCTGCGCCAGCGGCAGGACCAGCAACCGCAACAGCAGCAGCTGAAACACCAAACTTTCCTTCGAGGAACTTTACGAGCTCATGAAGGTCGAGTACTGACATTTTTTCAATACCTTCTACGATAGCTTTGAACTTTGCAGGAGTTTCAACAACTTCTGCCTGAACTTTTGTTTCTTCCATAATAATTTTTAGTAAAACTAGTAATTAATTGTGAACCGAGAATCCTGCAGCTACGCACGAGGCGTATTACGCAGTCTTCTTCTTTGCAATCTCGCTCAACGCCATAACAAATCCTTGTATTGGTGAATTGATGAGGTTAACAAACTGAGCTTCGAGTGTCTTACGATTTGGGATCTGAGCGATCGCGATCATTTGCTCACGAGGAGTAAATGCGTTCTCAAAGATACCGCCGAGAATAGAAATTTTATTTTCAAATTTCTTCTGGAACTGATAGATCTCTCGTGCTGGTGCGAGCTGGTCTGCAGCGTGCACGATTGCGAGTTCTCCTGTGAGTTCTGGCATCGTACCCGTTACACCCATTTCGTTCACAGCTTTTTTCGTAAGTGTCTTTTTTGCAACCGTGTACGTTACACCTTGTGCAGCCAATGTCTTTCGAACATCGTTCACATCATTTGATGTAAGGCCATGGAAGTTTACGAACACTACAGAAAGAGAATTCTTGAGAACTTCTCGAAGACCTTCGAGCACTTCCCCTTTCTTTGCTTTTGATACAGCCATGTGTAGAACTTCTAGCTAATAATGTGGCGCAAGCGCCGTGGTAACCAAATGGTAACCGAATGATAACCGGGCAATTTTTCAAATAAAAAACGACCCAAAAGGCCGCGTTATGGCCGGCATACACCGGCGGTATTCGCGATAGACCTCGATAGGTTCGACGTGAGCCGAATTAAGTCCCGAGCTTTCGCCCGTTCCGCCTATTGTCTGTGGCCTTTATG
>CAZBJL010000009.1:0-5360 GCA_964492195.1 uncultured Candidatus Saccharibacteria bacterium | reverse complement strand
CACTCGTTCGTCTTGGTCTACTCGACCTGACCACCTGTTTCGGTTTTCGGTACGGTTCCTTAAAAGATAAGTTTAGAGAATTTTCTTGGAAGCTCGCTCGAACACATTTATGTAGGCCGAAGCCTACACATTTTCGCTTCGCTTGGAGACGACATTTAAGTCAGCAGCGGGATTTTCCTCGCACGCCCCCTCACGACACCAGCGCAAATCCAATAATGCGCGCGTTCTACAGAACTCCGTCCTCTCATCACTCTTTTAAAAAGTCATGGAATATTAACCATGTGTCCATCGGGTACGGTTTTCACCATCCCCTTAGGCCCGACTAACCCTTGGCTGATTGACATTGCCAAGGAAACCTTAGTCATTCGACGTGCGGGGTTCTCACCCGCATTGTGGTTACTTGTGCCAACATTCTTACTTCGCAACGCTCCAGCATGGGTCACCCCTTTGCCTTCACAGCAGATGCGAATACTCTCCTACCACTGAATACTTCCGAAGAAATATCCAGTCCTCAGTTTCGGTACTACACTTAGCCCCGTTAATCTGCGGCGCAGAGTCTCTTACTGAGTGAGCTGTTACGCTTTCTTTAAAGGATGGCTGCTTCTAAGCCAACCTCCTCAGTGTCTAAGAAACTCCACCACCTCGCTTGCACTTAGTGTAGATTTAGGGACCTTAAATTGAGATCAGGGCTGTTTCCCTTTTGACCACCGGAGCTTAGCCCCCGGAGTCTAACTGCAAAGCTATGACCGTGAGTATTCGGAGTTTGATAGATGTCGCGAGCTTTCGCCCTGTCGATATCTTCCAGTGCTCTACCCCTCACGGGAACACTTTACGCTAGCCCAAAAGCTATTTCGGAGAGAACCAGCTATTACCAAGTTCGATTAGCTTTTCACTTCTTACCACAAGTCATCCGGAAGTATTGCACGGCTTATCGGTTCGGGCCTCCCGCCACATTTCTGCGGCGTTCACCCTGCCCATGGCAAGCTCACTTTGGCTTCGGGTCTCATATATGCTACTTATTGTCGCGCTATTCACACTCGGTTTCCCTACGACTTCGTCCTTTATCGGGACTTAGCCTCGCAACATACATGAACTCGTTGGCTCATTCTTCAATAGGCACGCCGTCGAGGACTTGCGCCCTCTTCGACTCCTTGTAGACATATGGTTTCAGGTCTATTTCACCGCCCTCACCGGGCTACTTTTCACCTTTCCCTCACGGTACTAGTTCACTATCGATCTCCAATTAGTATTTAGCCTTACCGGTTAGTTCCGGCAGATTCCTCCGAGGTATTCGTGTCTCGAAGTACTCAAGAACAACAACAAAAGAGACATAATAATTTCACTTACGGGGCTATTACCGTCTGGGGCCACGCTTTCCAGCGTCTTCAGCTATTATTATATTTTTTAACTCTTCTCGTTTAAAAACGAAGTTGTTGCCTTACAACCCCCAGCAACATTCCCACAAAACATCTATTGCTAGATGGCGTCGTGAGAATGTAACTGAGTTTGGGCTCATTCCTTTTCGCTCGCCGCTACTCGGGAAATGTTGTCTTGCGACAATTATTTTCTTTTCCTCCAGGTACTGAAATGTTTTACTTCCCTGGGTTCGCTCCGTTTAATTAAATCAAACGGTCTCCGTAAAAACGGAGGAGTTTCCTCATTCGGAGATCTTCGGGTCAAAGGTTGCTTAGCACCTCACCGAAGCTTATCGCAGCCACGCTACGTCCTTCATCGCCTATTGGAGTCAAGGCATCCACCATACGCCCTTAGTTTCCCATTAGGAAACCAATGCACCACAATCCCGCGCTGGTCTGTCTAAAGCCAGCAACGGGTAATTTTTACACCCTGTTTTATGACATTGTCTAAAAGTCAAAAACAGTTTTACCTTTTTCGTCGTGTGTCGTCGGTTCAAGAGACACACGACCGGTTGCGCAGACTACTCGTAAGCGCCACCGTTTTTCTGTCTACGCACCGAAAAGACCCACTTGGGTTACGTGCGCGACAGGATGTAGTTTTCAAAAATCGTGTGTTCAGTCGTGTCCGGAATTTTCTGCCTCTCTGAAACTTTCGCTGACTTTTTGAAGTCTGAAGGCTTTAGAGAAACAAAAAACCGCTTCGCGCGGTCCTGATAACTGCCAAAAACTGGCGTATATCTTTACCGCTTAGGTTATTAAGTTACTCGGTGTAAACATATCTAGGTAGAGATAAGTATATTCATATATAGAAAGGTGTCAAATGCGTGCTTCCCTGGGGATTGGTGGGGATAGAAGGACAACAAAAAATCGACCTTTCGGCCGACTTTTTGCTCCAAAAACTACGTGTGAAAACTAGTCCTTATGAGAGATTTCCTGACGTGTTTTTTCGATGAAACGTGAAGCGGCTTCCTGACCACCGAGGCCGAATGAAAGACCTACTGCAAGTGACACTGCTACGACAACTCCTGTGAAGAGTGTCTGGATGAAAGGCGCAGCAATGTTGAGCTGTTCGAGCGCAACAAGGATTGCGAAGATCCAGATAGCCCATCGTGTGAAGCTACCCAAAAATCGTGCTGACTTTATTTCTGCAGTACGAGCAGAAGTCGTAACGATTTTCTGCATGATGTCGCCAATAACAGCCGCGAACAAAAGAATGAGAACGGCGATTATTACGTTTGGCAAATAATAGAGAACAACTCCCTGAAGGAAGGCGTTAACTTGGCTCAAGTGCAACACATCAAAGGCTGCAACGAGGAAGACAACAATGATGAACCACTTTACGAGTGCTCCAACAAAGCCGCCTGAATTCAAAACGATGCCACCGCGAGCAAGCGTATCTTCAACGCCAGACTTTCGAAGTGCTTCGTCAACTCGCAATGAACGAATAATGTGCGAAATCGCTCGTCCTACAAGAGATCCGATGAGCCAACCAATAACAATGATTAGAATCGCAACAACAATCTGCGGAGCGAAATTTATAACACCGAGCCAAAGGTCTTGGAAAGATTTAGAAAGAACCTCTCCCCATGTATCTATCATCATAATAATTTTTCATGAGGTAAAAACCGCATGAAGGATAAATTAACTAATAAAGTTTCAACAACCTAAAGTATACCACCCCGGAGGCTAGCCTTGGCGAGAGGTTTCCCCAGGCAGTTTTTCCTGAAGTCCAAGGCGGTTTACGAGGGTTTTGTGTGGGTAATCCAAAATGTCGCGGATAAGTTTGTCGTACATGCCGAGTCGATACTGAAAATCCTTTGTTTCAAAGAAAGAATATGTGAGGTCTTTACCGAGTTCAGCTTCAACATCTTTAATCGCTGAATCAACCGCGCTTCGACGCATGTTGTCCCCTACGATCAGAATATCAACGCGACTATCTTTTTCTTGGGTAAACACGCCGGCGATAATGAGAAGTTTGATTTTACCTGTTCTGTTGAACTTTCTGACAATCATTTGATCCTGCAGCGGACTTACTTGGATCAAAAGACGCTGAAGACCATTAAGGTATGCAAAGCTATCGTTAAGGAACCAGCCTTTGACGCGTTTTTTGACAACAATCTTTTTAGAAACTCCTTTTTCTTTCTTACCCTTCTTCCCTTTCTTTTTACTTGGTTTTTTTACTTCAACTTTTTCTTCTTTGGTGAACATTCGCGGCTTGATGAGGCCTGCGTCAGTTAATGCACGAATGTTGAGGCGTGCTGACTGCGGAGAGATTTTAGTTCGCGCAATAACTTTATCCATATCGAACGAAATGTTCGGATTGAATATGAAAAGACGCATGATTCGTACCTTGCCGACGCTACCGAAGATTTTTTCCAGGATATCCATATTTTTATTGGGGAAAGTATAACATAAATTGATCTACCCATCCCTCCAGGAGAGCGCCGTAAATTCTACTGAATTTCGGCTACTCTCGCCCACGGAAGGACTTTCGAGAATTCATGACGAAAGTCCTTCCTGGCTCCGGAAACTCTCCTGTCGGGGTGAGTAGGAGAAAGAAATACAATACACAGCGTCGTCCCCGACTCGCCTCGCGGCGTAAATTTAACGGGGATCCAGTTACTCTCACCTCCTCTACTTTCTTTGATCACGATACAAAAACCACTCCGGTTTTCCGAAGTGGTTTTTGAGAACACAGAAAATGAAGTAAAACTATTTGAGTTCTGCTTTTCCTCCTGCTTCTTCGATTTTCTTTTTGAATGCATCGGCTTCTTCCTTCTTCATGCCTTCTTTAAGCATAGACGGAGCAGCATCGACGAGGTCTTTTGCTTCCTTCAAACCAAGACCGAGAACTTCTTTCACAACCTTGATGATAGAGATTTTGTTTGCTCCAGCATCTGTGAGCTTCACGTTCATTGTAGATTTCTCTTCTTCAGCAGGTGCACCACCAGCTGCAGGTCCAGCAACTGCAACCGCAGCAGCTGAAACGCCGAACTTCTTTTCGAGGAACTTTACTAATTCGTTCAAATCGAGTACTGACATTTTTTCAATGCCTTCAACGATATCTTTGAACTTACTTGGGATTTCGATATTTTCCATAATAATTTTAATAGTTAATAACTACGCTGTTTTCTTTTCTGCAATTTTGCTCAACGAAATAACGAGACCTTGGATTGGTGAATTGATGAGGTTTACAAACTGCGCATGGAGCGTCTGGACAGATGGAATCTGTGCGACGACTGTCATTTGTTCTTTGTCGGCAAACTTGCCTTCAAAAATACCACCAAGGATCGAGATTTTCTCTTCAAGTTTTTTCTGGAACGCGTATACACCTCGTGCAGGCGCGATCGCATCAGCTCCGTACACGACACCAAGCTCTCCATCGAACGCAGGCTGCTCACCGGCAATTTTTGCATCGCCAAGCGCCTTTCGAACGAGAGATTTCTTTGCAACGAGATACGTAACCTTTTCTTTGTTGAGAGCGCTTCGAACTTCGTTCACGTCGTTTGAAGTTAATCCGTGAAAATTCACGAACACCACTGACTGTGAATCCTTAAAAACATCGTTAAGACGTTTTAGTATTGAACCCTTTTTTTCTTTTGTAATAGCCATGATTTATTTTTTGATTTTTAACAAAAAAATACGACCTTTTCTAAAGGCCTCCGAAAACGCATTAAGCGGAGAAAAACCTCGATAGGTTGGGAGCAAAACGCTTCCATTTGAACCCCGAATGGGGTGCCTATTGTCTTTGGCCTTAGGTTGAGGAGTATACAAAAGTTACCACCCAAGCGCAACTTCTATAGATACCCGTAGTGACCGGTAATGAAATAATTAACGGACAAGCTCACAACCAAAATCGCGAGAAACATAACAAGAAGTCTGAAGAAACTTTTGTTGAAATATCGAGTCATTGCCTTTATTGAGTAAAATTATAGCACTAAAATA
>CAZBJL010000008.1:0-11867 GCA_964492195.1 uncultured Candidatus Saccharibacteria bacterium | reverse complement strand
CTTGAGGCCTCTGTATTACCGCTACTGCTGGCACAGAGTTTGTAGCCTCTTATTCGTAGGGTACTATCAATAAACTTTCTCCCCTATAAAAGAAGTTTACACGCCGAAGCGCTTCATCCTTCACGCGGCGTCGCTCCGTCAGGCTTTCGCCCATTGCGGAAGATTCTCGACTGCGGCCACCCGTAGGTGTATGGACCGTATCTCAGTTCCATCGGTGGGGGTCAGCCTCTCAGCTCCCCTAGACGTCATAGCCTTGGTAGGCTTTTACCCTACCAACTAGCTGATATCCCGCAGGCCGCTCCCAAAGCGATAAATCTTTACTCTTTCGAGACCATCGAGAATTATCTAATCTTTCGACTAGTTATGCCCGACTTTGGGGTGCGTACCTACGTGTTACTACCTCGTTCGCCGTGGGTCTAAACCCACTCGACTTGCATGCCTTATCCACGCCGCCAGCGTTCATCCTGAGCTAGGATCAAACTCTAAAATTAAATCCTAAGCGATGGCTTGCGCCACCATAAGACTGAACGGAACAAAATAAAAGGCAGAAAATTTCTGTTTTTATTTTATTCTTTTTTAGAGTTTTTTTATCCTGCTCTCACACACAAAAAGGTACAAAAACTTTTTGTGTGTGGAAATTACTTAATTAAGAATATTTTGAGACTTGCTCCCCGCTTGAAAGGCGGGGGTTCTCATTTAAATTTCAAAGTACTACCGCCCTGATTTTCGTCAGGGTGTTACTAGTATATAGATATAAGAAAATGAGTCAAGCCTATATATTAGGCCATAAAAACGCCATCTGTGGGTAGCGGTTTTTAACCCGTCTTGAGACCTTTTTGACCACCCTTTTGGGAGACTGTTCGCAGGTCGTTCTTTAGGTCATTTATATAAGGAGAAGCGTATAGAAGAGTGAGTCGCGAGTTGTAATTGCCTATCGTTTGAATTCAGCAGATATGAAAAAGCATAGACAAAAGGAGTTTCGCAATGTTCGCTCGAAAGTCAGGGATCGTCGTCTTCATTCTCGCTCTGTTCGGAGTCGTTCTCTCCGCCACCGGCGCTTCAATGGCCACTTCATGGCATGGCCTGTCGCAGAGTCAGCGTAATGCCCGCATTCTGAATGTTGCACTTGATCAAGTCGGCGATGACACCGGCATGGAGTGCAAAGCCTGGGTTCAGGATGTGGTCGATGAGGCGTCAAACGGCGCGGTGTACCCGCCACGGAACCAGAACGACTACACGTGGCGAAGCAGTTCGGACGTATACCGAATGCAGCAACCTTTTCCAATTGAGTGGGCAGAGCCAGGTGACATCATTCAGATGCGCTGGGCAAACCGAAACGGTAGCACAACTCCTCACACAGCAATCTTGGTGAGCAAGTCCTCCAGCAGAATGCGGTGGGTGGACTGCAACTGGGTTGAAGAAGATACGGTGGGCACGCACTACGTAACCTACGCTGATTTCTACCGAGCAGTCGGTAGTAACTACAATGTCTACCAAATCAGGTAGATTCTTCGAAAGGGATCTGCACGTGTGGATCCCTTTATCTTTTATATAAAATTAGTTATACATTACACAAATGAACAAGTACCAAGTAATTACAATATTTCTAGGATTTTTTATAATATTATTTGCTATTTTTTATACACACGAGCAAGTTCCAACCCAACAAATAGCGACTGAAGAATGGGGTACCTATTACGACACATACAACGGTTGGCAAATTGATTACCCGAAAAACGTTTCTGAAATTGGTGCCTTTGATGAGCCCGGCCTCAATAAAGATATTTTAGAAACTATCTCCTTCAACCAAAACGGTAACCCGGATAAAAAAACTTACTCTACGAGCCTAAGCGTCACGGTTTATCGGACCACCTATTCCAATCTTCAAGATTTTACTGAAAATAAACTCAAAGATACTAACCTAGTTTTGGACAAAAATATAAAAGTTGATGGGATTGAAGGAGTTGTCTTAACTCAAAAATCTAACCAATACAGTCCAAAAATTCTGTTCTTAATTAACAATCACAAATTGTATGTAGTAAATACAAGTTGGACACTCCCCCACGAGAAGATATGGAATAGTTTCAAATTCCTCTAAACAACCTACCTCTTCCTTTTAAGTTTTTT
Organism: uncultured Candidatus Saccharibacteria bacterium; assembly: GCA_964492195.1. Taxonomy (GTDB): domain Bacteria; phylum Patescibacteriota; class Minisyncoccia; order Phycocordibacterales; family DATGWK01; genus JAHFLV01. The sequence continues at coordinate 9,740 of CAZBJL010000008.1, read as the reverse complement.
CTCAAATGCAATCAAAAGTGGTGATGCCAAGAAGATAGAAGAATATGTACCAGAAATAATTCCAAAGATCATAAGCATTGAGAAATGATGTGTTGAAACATCACCGAGGTAGTAAAGAGCAATAAGAACCAGAACAATTGTGAGAGACGTGTTGATTGAGCGACCAACGGTTTGTGAAATACTTCGGCCGACAATATTTTCGAATGGTTCCTGACGGCGAGCATCGTGACTAATTCTTAGGTTTTCTCGGACGCGGTCAAACACAACGATGGTGTCGTGAACAGAGTAGCCCAAAATAGCGAGAAGTGCCGTCACGAAAAGAATGTCTATTTCTGCGCCTGTAAAGGGTGTGAGAGCGATGAAGATTCCTGCTGGAACAATGACGTCAAATGCGAGGGTAATGACCGTAACGAGGCCGTATTTCCATGATGAAACTGGGAGTGAAACTTTTCTGAAAGCGAAGGCAATGAAAAGAACGATACCGAGAATTGTTACGGCAATTGCAACAAGTGCTTTGACACGAAGTTCACTTCCCACAACTGGACCAGTTGCATTAAAACGATCTTCGGTAACTGCGACTTTTCCGTCGAGTGAAAGAGCTTTCAGTACAGAACCCTTTGTTTCATTGCTCAATTCTTTTGTTCGAAGAACGAAGCTTTTATCCCCTGTTGGGCGAAGTGAATATTCGCCAAAAGAAACTTTGTCGAGACTTTGTTTTACTTCGTCAGCATCAGGACGAGTTGTTGGGTATGACACCTGCAAAATAGAACCGCCGGTAAAATCAATACCGAAATGAAGACCCTGGAAAATCATCGCGCCAAAAGAAAACAATACGAGCGCAATCGCAATTATGAAGAATATTTTTTTGTGTCTGACGATAAACATAGTTTTATTTTGTTGGGTTTGACTGGCGAGAATTTTTGAGACCGACGCCGAACAAGAAATGACTCACCTTTGATTCATGAGAAAGCGCGATCGAATACAAGAAAGTTCTCGATACGCTGATCGCAGTAAACATACTAACCAACACACCGACACCAAACGTAAGTGCGAAACCTTTAACCGCTGATGTACCGATCCAGAACAAAACAATAGCAGTAATGATACTTGAAATGTTTGAGTCACGAATTGAAAGCCATGCGCGGTGGAAACCTTCTTTGATTGCTTCTGGCAACTTTCTTCCGCTCGCAAGTTCTTCTTTCATTCGTTCAAAAATCAAAATATTCGCGTCAACGGCCATACCAATAGAAAGAATAAATCCTGCGATACCTGCCGCAGTTAATGTGACTGGAATCAATTTAAATATTGTAAGAGAAAGCAAAATGTAAATCACCAATGCAACAGAGGCAATGAGTCCCGGCAAACGGTACCAAAGGATCAAGAACAAAATAACGAGCAAGAAACCCCAGATACCGGCTTTGACACCAGCATGAAGTGCAACTTCACCCAATGAAGGACCGATTGTTTGTGTTCCGATGAGTTTGATTGGTACTGGTAATGCACCGAAGTTCAAATCTCGAACAAGGTCTTTTGCTTCTTGTGGTGAGAAATTACCGCTGATCTGTGCTTTTCCGTCTCGAATTTCATCTCGAATGACAGGTGCAGATTTCAATTCCCCATCAAGGAAAATTGCGAGAGGTTTGCCGATATTGTCTTTAGTAATTTTTGCAAAAATGTCTCCGCCTTCTTTATTGAAATTAAGAGCAACGATAACTTCGTTTGTACGGGTAGTAAATTCAACAGAAGCATGCTGAACAAATCGGCCGGTGAGATTTGTCGCAACGAAATGAAAATCTTCTTTGGGAGCAGATGTTGTAGCCGTCTTTGTTTTGTCGACGCTTAACGTCGGCGTAACAATAACCTTTGCGGCACCTTGTTCAACAAGTTTAAATTCCAAAACTGGAGTCTGACCAATGAGTCTTACTGCTTCATCAATATCTGTTACACCAGGAAGCTCAACGAGAAGTCGGTATTCATTGCTACCAGTCACCGCACTTGCCTTTTCAACCTGGACGATTGGTTCTGAAACGCCGAACACGTTTACGCGACGTTCGATAACATCTCGAAGTGCGCTCATGGATTCATTTATGTCTGCAGTATCAACCTGCGACAAATCCGCTTGGTATACAAGCTCTGTACCACCGTTAAGGTCAAGACCGAGAACGAACGGAAAACGAGCAAACCATGAGTTTGGGCTGGTTTGCGAAAGATACAACCCGTAACCGAGAAGGCTGAAGACGATAACAAGAATGACGGAAAAGATTCGGCTTTTATTCATTTGAAGCCATATTATATTGCTTGGGTGCCAAAATGCAAATCCTTTAAACTAGATCCCAACCATGGAAATAAGGGTCTTAATTGTCTTGAGACCAATCTTAAGATCGAGCATAATCGAGCGATTTTTAAGGTAATAGAGGTCATATGAAAGTTTAAGTTTTGTTTGGTCAACTGACGCTGCCCACTTCGGTGGAGTTTGTTGGTATAACTGTGCCCATCCGGAAAGTCCCGGCTTTATGAGATGACGAACGTTGTAGTAAGGAATCTCTTCTTCGTATAATTTCGCAAGCTTTGGTATTTCGGGACGCGGACCGATAAGCGACAAATCACCACGAAGCACATTCCAAATCTGCGGTAGTTCATCAAGTCGAGTTTTGCGCAAAAAGTTTCCAACTCGAGTCACCTTTGCGTCTTTGGCAATACCATCTGCCTCATTGTGCACCGAAAAACTACGGAATTTATACACTCGAAAAACTTTATTGTTTTTTCCAACACGATCCTGTGCAAAAAAGATCGGTTTCCCATCTTCAAGCAAAATCGCCGCAATGATGAAAGGATAGAAAACGAGAGAAACAAAGCCAACAAGTGTCGCAACTGCGAGATCAGTAAGTCGCTTCACCCAGTCATTTGTTTTGTTTGCGGAAAGAGAAATGTTTTCCAAAAACCAATTATATTTCACAAGCGACACAGGCACGCGATCAAAAATATCTTCGTAAATTTTATACATATCAACAAAACGAATCTTTGAGAAAATCATGTTGTACAAGTTTGGCAGGATTGGTTCAACTTTTGGATTTTTGAAATCAGCTGCTACAACATGGATGCCTTCGCTGTTAATTTCCTGAAGAATTGTGTCTTGAAAATTCCCTCGCGCTTCATTGAGGTCGATCGTGGTAACGAAAAATAAACCATATCGAGGATTATTATTTACTTCCTCGCGGAGTTCAGTCATCTCTTCCCCACTACCAATGAGAATGGCACTTTCACGGTCGCGAACAGACAAAATCGAAACCCCGCGGATTCTCCAGAAAAGAATGAGGCCGAAAGATATCACAATATAAATGAAAAGATTTGTTTTCGGTGCAATTCCGAACATCGGCAAAAGGTAGAAAAACATCACGGCCAGCGCGCTGTTAATGAGCTGTGCGTGGAGAATGATCGACGGAATACGACTCTTTAAAAGAAGTGTGTGCTTTTCGTATAAACCAGAGATAAAAAAGACAATAAACCAAATAACAAAAATGATCGAAAATGGAATAATGTGATCGATTAAAATCGAGGTTTCAGGAATTCCCTTGAATCGCAATACGAGCATGAGCCAAAGCGACAAAAAGAAGAAAAAAATGTCTCCAGCGAAAAGGAGGAGGGCTTCGTTTTTGTTTATAACTGCCATGGCGGTAATGGGATAATATTATACACAAAAGAGCAGAGCAGCAAATGAATCAGCCGACACCAGAAACCCCGTGATAAGATAGAGAAAACATGGCAGTAAAGAAAAAAATCCTGTTTGCGATAACCAAAGGTAACTGGGGCGGCGCACAAAGGTACGTCTTTGACCTCGCAACGAACTTACCTACCGATGAGTTTGAGATTACCGTCCTCTGTGGCGAAGGTAATCATTTAAAAGCTCGGCTCAAGGAAAAAAATATAAGGGTCATTTCTCTGCCCTCTCTCCATCGAGACATCAATATATTCAAGGACATAAAAACTTTTTTTGAACTATATAAAGTTCTCACACAAGAAAATCCCGACATTCTTCACCTCAATAGTTCAAAAATAGGTTGCATGGGTGCAGTTGCGGGCCGTCTCGTCGGTATCCACAAAATCATTTTTACTGGTCACGGCTGGGCCTGGAATGAAAAGCGATCGTTTGTTTCCAAGGCTGGTATTACTTTTTTTCATTGGCTCACGGTACTTCTTTCACATACAACCATCGCAGTATCCGAAGAAATCGCTCGCCAAATCTCAAGTCTCCAGTTTCTTTCAAAATCAAAAATCGTTGTTGTTCACAACGGCGTCGCGGACACAGAATACTTGGAACGATTTGCGGCACGGGCAACACTCGATAGCAACATAAGCGAAAAGTTTTGGGTTGGCACGATTTCCGAACTTCACAAAAACAAAGGGCTCGATTATCTCATTAAGGCATTCGAGAATATTTCAAAAGCTCATCCTGACACCGCACTTCTCATTGTTGGCGAAGGCGAAGAACGCGAATCTCTCACAAAACTCATCGTGCAACTTGGTCTTTCAAAAAAAGTTCATTTGCTCGGCTTCGTCCAAGACGCGGCGAACTATCTCAAAGCATTTGATGTATTTGTATTATCTTCAAGAACCGAGGCATTTCCCTATGTTCCGCTTGAAGCTGGTCTCGCCCAGCTCCCTGTCGTTGCTACACGTGTTGGTGGCATTCCAGAAGTAATTGAGAATGGTAAAAATGGTCTTCTGGTAAAACCAGGTGATTTATCTGCCCTTTCGGAAGCAATAAAAGAACTTTTGAGTGATAGCGCCAAAGCCGCAACATTTGGACACAACCTCCGCAAGACAGTCGAACAAAACTTTTCCGTTGACACCATGGTTCAAAAGACTAAGATCATATACAATTAAAGAAACAAACATGAATAGACGAGGTTTTACACTTATCGAACTCCTTGTGGTGATCTCAATCATCGGTCTCATCTCTAGCGTCGCACTTGCTAACCTTCAAGACGTTAAAGAAAAAGCAAAAGAAGCTGCCGGTAAACAATTTCAAGCTACAGTCAACCATGCACTTGGTGCAGATCTCATTGCAGGATGGGAATTTAACGGTGTCGTTGCCACCCCCGCAACTCCAGAAAGCATTGTCACCGACCTCCAGGGCCCGAACGTCGACGAATCAAACCCAGCCGTAGAGAACGTCTACTACGAAGACGATGGGGCTTCAGGTGTCGCGGGAGTTTTTGACGGTCAGACCTCATATGTCGCAGGGCTAAACTTTCCTGACGTAGGCGCCGACTCTGACATAACAGTTACTGCATGGGTCAATCCAACGAGTGTTGTAAATGAAAATACAATTTTCTTCCAAGGAAACAACAACGGTACGTGTAGTAGTTTCCAGGTTGGTATAAAGGGCGGCAAAGGTTTTGTAAACGGCACAACGGAAACCACTTCATACGCAATCGTAAATAATGCGTGGCAAAACCTCACGTACGTATATCACAAAAACTCTGGCAGCGGAGCTTCCGTAGACACATACATTAACGGCGTCAAAATCAGCACAACTCCTGGTATCCAAACAAGTTCTTGCGCAACAGGACAATGGTCACTCGGAGCAAAACTTTCTTACAACAGTAGCAATGTAATAACAAACACATCAAACCAATTTTCAGGAAAAATTGATAACGTCTTTATTTACGGAGCTGCACTCACTGCGTCTGAAATCGGCAAAATCTACGCTCTCGGTCCGCATGAAAAAATACAGTTGGCAAAGCTTTACACACGGTAAAAATCCACAGAAAGACTACGTGGTATAATAAATTTAATTATGGATAATCAACCAGTAAAATTTGAAGAAGAAGATGTATTAGTCGACAAAGCTTCCCAGATATCTCGCCGCACTGCGCTTTCCGGCCTTGTTATGAGAATAGGTCTTGCAAAAAGTGAGTCTCAAGCAAATTACGTGCTCATTGGAGTAACGATCGTGTGTTTGATTTCTACCCTCTTTGTTATTTCTCACTATCTAGTTTAAAGAAGAATTGTAGACTCCGAGGATTTCGTTCTTAACCATTTCCCTGTGGGCTGGACGACTGTAGCGAGCCATGCTCGTGATAATTCCGAGTGTTGCAAACTCTACAAGCAAATGACTTCCACCGTAGCTCATAAAGGGCACGGTGATTCCTGTGACCGGCAAGAGGCCCACGTTCATGCCAATGTTGATGACAAAATGAGCCATGAACAAAATCGCAACCCCAAGACCAAAGAGCGTTTCGAAATTTGTGGCGCCTCGAGAAGCACATGAGAGAATTCGCCAAATTAAAACTCCAAAAAGACCGAGTAGAATAGTCGAACCAACAAACCCCCACTCTTCAGCAAAAGCGGCGAAAATAAAGTCAGTTTGATATTCAGGCAAAAAGCGAAGTTTGGACTGTGTACCGTATCCAATCCCCTTACCGAGTAATTCCCCCGAACCAACCGCAATCATCGACTGGTACGCATTGTAGCCAGCACCACGGACGTCTGCGAGTGGATCTATGAACGTGAGAATTCTTTGTTTTTGATAATCATGAAAAACGAAAAACCAGAGAATCAGACTAGAAATCAAACCCGCACTCAACACTGCTAAAAGATGTTTTTTCGAAATTCCAGATACCATGACCATTCCAAACCAAATCAAGAAAATAACGATCGCTGAACCAAAGTCTGGTTGGAGCAATACGAGAGAAAACAAAATAAGCGAGTAGAGACCGGAAACCAGAATATGCCGAATGTGTGCAATCTCCACATGACGCCGAGTGAAATATTTTGAAAGCAAAAGGATGAGAATAATTTTCGCGGGGTCGGAAGGTTGAAAAGAAAAAGCACCGAAGTCGAACCAGCTTTGTGCACCGTGAGAAATATTACCAATTATAAAAAGGAGAAAAAGGAGAAAACATACAGCCGAAAACATCGTAACAATCGCCCACCTCCTCCGCAAAAATCGAAAATCAATACACGAGCATATAAAAAAAATCACCACACTGATACCAATCCACACAATCTGTTTAGAAAAAAACGGACTCTCTCCCAAAAAAGAACCCATTGTCACGAGTCCTGCAAGAGAAATCAGAAATGCGCTTCCAAACAAAATCCAATCCGTATGGGTAATTACCGACCAAAAAGAAAACAGACCATTTTTACCAACATGAAACATATGTACGTATGATACAGAAAGGCAGACTCGTAAGCTACTCTAGATCGCCGGAACGACTCGAGGAATAATTTCCACCACAGAAGGATTCACAAAAGGAAGCGGCCAGGTAAATGTGACATGCGCAGAAGCGTCTCTTGCAAGCGAATCCACAAACGTTCTCGAAGCTGCAATCGCATTTTCTTTATTGTCATAGACGATAGCAACAACTTCGATTCTGTTTACAGGAACGAGAGAATTATTTCTCACGATTGCATCGATGCGAGGTTTTTCTATTTCACCCGTGAGAACTTTTTGGGTTACAAGCAGGTTTGGTGGAGTTTCATCATTTCGATTCCAGGCAAGTGTATTAGTGAATTCAAATGTGATTCGTGCAGGAATTTTTCCTTGTGTATTAATGTTCGGCTCAAAAATTGCGATGACTTTATTTTTAGGAATGAGCGTGCTGTTTTCCTGTGTCGCAATGATCACATTGTTTGCATCATATAATTTGAACACATACGTCGCCCACGCTTCAGAATTTATATTTGGATTTTCGATGTACGCAACAGCACTGTATACGCTTTCTGCAACCTTAAACGCCCGACTCCAGAGAATTGTCGGGTTTACAGTTTCTGCACTACAGATGAGCTGACACGCGCCGCCACAGTCGGTGCCAGTTTCAGCACCATTTTGCACACCGTCAAAGCATGTTGGCGTTTTATGCAAAAAGAAAAGAGTTGGAATGGTAATTAGAATCAACGCAATCACCAAGGCTCCGCTGATGTAGAATATTTTCCTTCGAGTCGACCACATGTTCATGAGTAAAGTATAACAAATAAATAATTGCTTTTTATAAAAATTGGCCTACTATAGAGCCAGATTTGTACCCTCTTCACCCCACACAGAAGGAGCTTCACGATGGCGAAGAAGAAGACAAAGAAAAGAAAATGGACAGGCCGGCCACCGACAGCAAAAAAGAAGGTGGTCAAGAAGACAACAGAAAAGCTGCACGGACCATTCGCTTCCCGCCCCGACGACCGACCTCCCGGACCTAAGGTTGGCTGGCACGACCGCGGCTTTGGCACGCCGGCTCCTGACGGTTCCAAAGTCTTCGGCAGGTATCAACCGCTCGATTGATACAAAAAACCCCGCATCATACGCGGGGTTTTTATTTTTAGTTTTGAACACACTGTTCCGGCGACTAGCTACTTTCCCCTCCATAAGAGTATCATCGCCTCAACAGAGCTTAACTTCTGAGTTCGGAATGGGATCAGGTGTGACCTCTGCGACGAGTCACCAGAACACTATGTTCAACAGAACCGACACAAAACAAATTTGAAAACCGAAATGTGAGTGCGATCCGCCACGAATCGCACTTTTTCTACTCCCCAAAAAGGAGTAAAAGAGGCTGGTGGGATTCGAACCCACGACATTCGACTTGGGAAGTCGACATTCTAACCACTAAATTACAGCCTCGAAAGAACAAAAATGGAACGCTACAGGACTCCCAACCTGTACTGCAACCTGCGTACCTCGTAAGAGGGGTTGCCGTGCTCCGCAGGGAAAACAAACTTACACTAAGCGTTCCAGATACCTTCATCCCGAAGGATGAATGCCAGCGGCTGGATTCGAACCAGCGACCAAGGAATGGCAATCCCACTGCTCACACCAACGAGCTGCGCTGACTACTCACATTTCGATTTTCAAAATGTTCAAGACCGACAAGATCCGCCTCCGCTCATTTCATGAGCTTCGGCGGATAAGACAATGCCATAAAACAGGGTGTAAAGATTTCCGCTTGCGCGGTTGATGCATCAACTTCCTAATAGGATCGGCGGATTAGTACTCCTCGGCTGAATACCTTACGGTACTTACACCTAGAGCCTATCAACGTGATCATCTCTCACGGGCCTAAACGATTTCTCATCTTGGGGTTAGCTTCCCTCTTAGATGCTTTCAGAGGTTATCTAGTCCCGACATAGCTACGGAGCGGTCCACCTGGCGGCAGAGCTCCCAGACCAGAGGTCAGTTCATTTCGGTCCTCTCGTACTAAAAATGAATCCCCTCAAAAATCAACGCCTGCAGTAGATAGGAGACCAACCTGTCTCACGCTTCTTTTACCTCGCCGAAGCTCCGTTAGGAGCGAAGGTGGGTTTGTCCCAGATCACTCTGGGGAATGGACTATAGCTTTATCCGGCAAAATTTTCGCTGGATAGTTAACGTGTAGTCTCTACGGGCGCCGAGATTTTCTTAACGGTAATCCGTTTTAGAAAATCCAAGTGCAGTCGCTTTTGGCGAGCTGCCACTCTTTACAACTTCCCTCGGTATAGTCTTGGACATCACTCCAAGATTTCACCGATATAGTTAACTTCGTTCATCGCGCATTACTGCGCGCGACCGCCGTGAATTCTAGGTTGGTTCTCTAACATTTTTCTTCAATATTTATAACAGGTTCACAAATTTTTCAATTTCAAACTCTTTCTCGACGGATTCAGACTGTTAAAACTCCACCGTCATACCAGAATGACAAGTAAGACTCTTAACGGTCTGAACCCAGCTCGCGTATCTTTTTAAATGGCGAACAGCCATACCCTTG
>CAZBJL010000007.1:0-14564 GCA_964492195.1 uncultured Candidatus Saccharibacteria bacterium | reverse complement strand
CAGTAGGAGGTACGAATCCCTATCCGGCACTCTTCCCCCTCATTAAAAATCCTTCGCATTGTCCTCACGTTCCGCCTCTAATTGCTCTTGGTCTTTCATGTTATTTAAGAAGGTCGTTAAAGAACGATTCTGCGTCTTTGCCCCTAGCAGAAACTGGGTAAATCTTTCCGTTTATAACTCTGGTTCTCTTTTTGTGAGCTTCTACCTGACACTCCTTACACTTCCTACCACTTTTATATTTGATTGATAATTTGTGTCCTCGAATACAATGAGTTTTCTTAATATTTTTTGCAGGAGAACTGTCACTATTTTCTAAAGTGTTTTGCCCTATCGTAACCAATCGAAGATGATTTGGATTCACGCACCCTCTGTTTTTACATATATGGTCTAGTACTAACCCAGGTGGAATAAGATTGCCACATAAAACCCAGACTAACCGATGTGCGTACTCTGCTTTGTTGGGATAGACAGCATATCGCCCATAACCTTTATTGGTTTTTCTTGCTTTCCATTCCCAACACTTGAAGTTACCCTGACTGCGGTCAACCTTAGTCCATATCTTATCTTTATACTTTTGTGCAATGGTATAAATGTTCATTTTAGTAAATCATTGAAGAAATCCTCTGCATTTCCTCCTGAAGCCAAATTGTCGATGAAGCGGTGCCAATGATAATTCCAGTATTCAACTTCCCCATATTCTCCGTCACGATTCAAATATAGCGGGCGTTTGTCTTGGAGTTTATCCCAGTCCATCGCCTTTCCTAAGTAGTACCAAAAGAGGGGGTCGAGGAGAGCTAATTGTGGGTATTCTTTTGCAGTATCGGTCATAATTCCAGACCATACTTTTCCATGTTGAATACCGTTATACCCTCCCTCCTCGGCTTTTTTAATTGCTTTTTCCATTGGTTATTTCAAAATGTTTTTTAAATCGTATACGAAGATATAATCGGCCCCAGTTGTATTTATTTTTGTCGCTTCCTTTGGAACTTTATGTTCTTCTACTTTCTCCAATATGTTCATTCGTTGGTCTTCGATGACAGAGGATTCGTATCTTACTTTTGCAACTAAAAAACCAACAGCAGCGAACACAGCAGCGGTGATATAAAATTGGATCATATTTTTATTCGGCTAGACCTTCCCACAATGGCACTGAAAATGTCAGGAACCATTTTAAAGGGAAAGCGATTATTGCTAGTAAAACTGCGAGGAATATTTCTACTGGTTTACCTTTAGCCCACACCCCATTGAACCAGCTTTTTTCATTAAAAATCTTGTCTCCCAACATCATAAGGGGAAACATTACTGGGGTGAGGATAAAAAATAAAATCAGTTTCATATTTTTTTGAGAGTTGCTTAACCCTCATAAAATTCCCCAACAATCTTGGTTGAGGAACTTCGAGAGAGGAATCATCCCCGATATTCTCGGTCGGGTTGTTCTCGCTCCTCACGCTCTTCACGACGTATTCGGGAAAAAGAGCTTGATGAGCTTGTGTCTCGTTCATCATCATCGCTCCTGTGGCGATCAGAACCCCCCGCAGTTTGGACGGCATCTCGGGTCTGGTCATCAATTTCCCTGTCGCGTTCGGTGCGAAACATGTGTGATATTCCTGTGTAAGAACTGGTTTTGGCTACGCTGCCAACTTGTCTCAAAATTGAGGGCAAGCTACAAGGTCGTAACCCTGTAGTCTGACCTTAATTACTTGCTCATCAACAAATTAATGTACTGATTCAAGAGAGCAATGATTTGCAACTTCTGAACGTATTCGATTGATCGACTGCCGCTTGAACCATGATGCTTTCGAGCACTTGTTGATCCAGTAAATCCTTCTCCAATAATTCCAGCTTGTTTTACCGAGTCAGTTGCCTGTACTGATTCAGACGCCGGTGAACTTTCAGTGACCTGTGCAAATGCTGGTGTAACGAGAACGAGTGACAACACAACTGCGATTATAAATTTTTTCATTTTTTTATTTACTATTTTTAATAACTCGAGAATTCGCTGAACGTCCCACACAACCCACAGGCTCTTACTTCACTTAGGAGGGAGGGGTTGTCGTCTCCTCTTGCTCTACCTCCGGGTACATGTAGGATGTCCAACGAACTCTCTCAAATAACTATACTAGCGTGCTAGCATAAATGCAATCGCTTCTGGGGATAACTATTTTGTCGCAATGACCTCCAAAAGAAACAGAACTCGGGCCATAAATATGAGACCAATTATTCCCAGAGCTATTTTCGAACCCTGCATTACTGTCTCCAGTCTCGACATTTCGTGTTTCATTTGTTTAATTGTTTTAACAGGTCTCGGATCTCTTCGAGCAAGTGTGTCTGCTGTTCGTTGTAATTAAAATTCAACAAACCATAGTGCGTCGAGAATCGAGTACCAAGCCACTCTTTCATTTTTGATAATTTGTGCACGTTGTAGTGACCGACGAATGTGAGAATGATCATTGCCGGAACTGCCATCACGATGAGCCATATGTAGCTATCGAGCTTTAAAATTATGTAGAGTCCAAAGAGTCCGAGGAATAAATTTCTAAATTCATTGAGAATGTTGAGACCGTTCTCGAGGTAGTAGTACATCCGGATGAGCCAGTTTTCTCTGCCTCGAAGGTATATCTTGTCTTCTTCAAAAGGATTTCGTTTTGTCATCGTTATACAATTTCAGATTCCGGCGGGAATTTTTGTGTAAACTCACATTTTTTCCAACATTTTTTACATTGCTGATTTCCTCGCTCACTTTCAAAGACCGCTCCGTTGCAACAGACTGATTTTGTGAAAAAGTCTATGTACACTTTTTTCCGCTCTTCAAAGGTTCTGCCGGTAAAATCATAATCGTTTCGAAGGAGTATGTGGTAGCGATCAGCGTTGTCTAAAATCATCCGATTAAAATCTACATGCCGAACGGCTTTTACGAACGCCTTTTTTACTCGAGGGTGGAGTAATGCGATACGAATAATTTGAATGAATGTATTGATAAACTTTGCTGCCTGGGTTTTTTCTCTCTTTCTAAAAATTACGGAAAGACGTTTGAGCTCTGCGCGTGGATCATCCCGCAGTGAATATGGGGCTACTTCAGTCATGAGGTCTTGAATTCGAAGCCGGTATGCATCATCGTATTCGATAATCGTTGCAATGATCCGGGCGAACTTCCATGCGGTCATGCGGTATTTTCTATCCGGTCCCTCTACTTCCTGCCAGTCGGGATTTAAATTTGTGATCCCCATTTCCGACATGAACGTGTACACAAACGTACGCATTTCTTGAACCGGGATCGAGTATCTTTTCTTTACGAGAAAATAATCGTTAAGAATCCAGGTACCGACACGAACATAGTTTGCGGTGACTCGTTCGAAAACTCTCACTTTAAATTTCCACGGGAGTAGCATAAAGCCAACAGCCGGCAAAATCATTTCCTTTCCGGAGATTGCTTCGATCGCCGTGCGCGTGATTCGCTTCATCACATCTGCTGCTTGAACTGCTGCAGGAAACGGAAACCCTTTTTTTGGATACGGATGACCCTTGTAGTACACATAGATTCCACCTTCCGATGGATATTCCGTTTTTTCATAGATCGGAAATCTCGCACCCTTTCTCAAGAAGGTACTTTGCACCATCTGTTTTGCACTGAAGACATCATCACGAGGTGCGAGCACCGTTGATTCAATTGTTTTATTCATCAGAATTTCTTCGATAAAAAATAATAAAAGCAACCACGAGAGACAGAACAAACAAAATTTCTGTGCCGAGAATAAATTCAATGAGTGACATTTTATTTTTCCACGTTTTCTTGAAACGCGATTGGATGTCCACTTTTCTTTACATGTCCAAGCACTTGGAGTTTCAACTCGAGACAGCGAGCGCATTCTGTTTTAAAACTATGGCTCTCCGATGACTTCTGTCCACTCTCTCCCCTATCGAGGATGGCACCCAGTTCTCCCTCTGTGAAGCCGGTAGACAGTAGGGTAGGGGAGTCCTGCATTTCAAACAGAATGTTGAATAATTTATCTTCATCGAATTTTCCGTGAATTTTGTTGAGTCCAACGTTGAGCTGTTTTTCTGCATCGAGATCGAGGTTCACTGTGAACACTGGAACATACCACCCGTCCTCCTTTTGCTCGAGTCCTTGTGGTCCACCGTTTCCTTTTTTGAGTAAATTTTCAATCGCGGTGAGTCTTTGATGTCCACCAACAATGATGCCGTATCGGTCCGGGTTAATGTTCACGACGATCGGTTCAACAAAACCGTGTACCTCGATCGACTTCATAAGCGACTGCATCTCTGCATCCGGCATCACGCGCGGATTGTAGTCAGCACGTTTTAACTCTTTGAGTGGAAAAAAATTGTTCATTATTTTATTTCGAAATTTTCAAAGCCGCATCCTTCGTCGCACGTGAGTAAACCAGAAACAGGTTTTGTCCCATCCTTTCGAACACAGTAAATTGATTCGATCGGATCTCCTGGCCACAAAAGTTTTCTTGAATATCCGATGATATTTTTACATTTGTTACACGTGATCTCGTATGGATATTTCCTTTCGAGTTCAAAAGAGGTATCGTCCATATTTATTTTTTAAAGATGTAGTAACTTGCAAGCTTGGGAAGATTGTCAAGAACCACCTCTATATCATGTCTTGAGAGGGAAACTCCTGGCATACCTTGGATCAAAACAACGATCGCGCGTCTGCTCAAACCCTGACTTACAAGACTTTTAAAACCTTCTGAAATTCTTATAATCGAATCTGCCAACACTTCAGGCGTTTCTGGCTTTTCTGAATTTTTTATCACCTTAACATTTTGAGCTTTTTTGGTTTGTTCCATTGCTTTATTGTTTAGGTTCTACGGGCTTTTCTTTGTCGGCTGCAATCATTTCAGGAGTTTTTAATTTGAATTTTGCAAAAAAATCTGACTTCTCAAAAGCCATCATGCCTTCACTTTGATACGCGGTTGTCTTCTCAAAAAGCTTTTTGCGCATCTCACTTACCGACTTAATTCTTTCGCCGTAATTTCGTGCGTCATCTTTGTATCCGAGGAGTGTCTTTTTATCTTCAGGAGTTTTCTTTTTTCCAGTATCTTGTGTCTCAAGAGCTCTGATCCTTTCGTTAGCTTCAACCATTCGAGCTTCCATTTCCTCGACATTTTTATTTAAAGATTCGTACTGCGAACCGTAGTATTCGTACAAGCCAAGGGCTTCAAATGCGATGAATAAATATTTATCAGAAAGTTCTTCTCTAAATTTGTTTTGTTTTGTTTCTTCCATATGTTTTGTTTACCTATTAATTTTTAACGCTCGAGGGCCATCTTGTTTGTGTGGTTGTAAATTTTTCTTTTCATTTCGGTTAATGATCGGAAAAATGTTTGTGCATCCACTTGCAGCTTTCTGCGCTGATAGTCCTCAATGGCCTCATCGATCACAAGAGTTGATGTTTTTGGATGAGTTTCTTCGAAAAGAAAAACCTTAAACGTTCCGGTGTTCGATGGCTGCAGATCAGCCAAAATAAATCCGAGTGCAACGAGCGCGCTTGCTTCTCCTAAATCTGTGATTTCCACAAAGCTTTGTGTCATGGTGTTAAAAAAATTATATCACAGGTTTCTGGCTGCAAAGTTGTCCTGTCTAACAATTTGCTCGATGGTCAGCAACCCGAACGTGTTTGCTTTTGGTGATTTTATAAATGCCTTGTACATGCGAGGATCGCAAACCACCCGACGAGGATTTTCCAGAAAATATTTCAACTGAAATTTCTCAACGATTTCCTCCAGTGGCCGATCTTTTATTTTCACCTCCTCACTTTTCTTTCCGGTGTAGGTCCAGTACATGAGCCGGAAAAATCCCATTCGCTTTGCACGCTCTGCCGGGGTGAGTGCAAGTATCTTTCGGCGCTCCTCAAGGTAGTCTGCAAACGCAGAATCTGGTTTATGTGGAAGACTTGCAGCGACTCGACGAAACGCACGGATGTCGGAGAGGCGTCCCGTCCATCCTGAAATGCTTACCATGCCGTCAACCCTTGATTTCAGAAACTCTTCCCACCTTGTTTTTGTAATGTCACTTGGGTCGTCGATTCGGAGAAGATCCGGATAGCCTGCAATTTTTACGTCGTATACCATGATTTTAATTTACTTTTAATATTTCCATGCCTTTTTCTTTTCGATCAGCATAGGTCGCGATGTCGTCGTTCCAGCACTCGAGTCGCAAAAAACGTTCTGGATCTTTCTTGTAGCCGTTAATCCAACGATCGGTTTTCTCGGCGGCAGCTATGAAGACCAGAATTTCATCGATGTGACGCCAGAGTTCTTTCGATTGCCATACTCGCATCGAATTCACCTTACCGACTTTCTTCCCGTATGCTTCCCAAAATTTCTCAAAGGATTCCTTGGATATATTTGAGTTAAGTTCTTTTAGTTTAATACTGGATACAGTTCGTGGGGCGTTTTCGACCCTAGGGGTAGGGGCGTTTTCGACCCTAGGTAGGGTCGTTTTTGCTACTGGGGTCGATTCTGACCCATCCCCCCCACCGATAATGATTGTGTAGAGATTGGTAAGCTTCTCTTTATTTTCATTTTCTCGATTCTCCTTCTGAAGAATACCGGCAGTCTCAAGGGTTTTTATTGCCTTATTAACCATTTTTTTTGAGACACCTGCTTCTCTCGAAAGGGTGTTGACCGACGGATAACATGTGCCGTCTTGATTTGAATGAAAACAAAGCCAGAGATATACAGCCTGGACAGGCCCTTTCATTCCTGAAAGCATCTGTCGATTCGGAACCACAATGAAGCTACCTTTTTCGTATTTCATTTTTTTTGTGTTTTGCCCAACGAGCATTAGCTGCAGCACGTGTAAGTTCAGAGTGTTCTTTTTTTGTTAACATGGCCACTCTAGCCCTTCCTGCTTTTCTTGTGAGCTCGATTAAGGTCATTGGTTTTTTCATCCTTTGAATTATATACTAACGCGCTAGCATGCCTTTATTTTTGTGTGAATAACTTTTTAGTGGTGACCGAATTTTTTACCACACGCGCAAATGTAGTAGCGATCACACTTCGGATTTTTACAAAGCAGATGTTCTTTGTCGCCTCTTTTGATATCAGGGCGAGGATGTTTCACAACCGGAAAATTACATCGGCTACCTTTCACGCGTGCTGTGCAAGTTTTTTCCATAGTTTTAAAATGGTATGTCGTTAGGATTAATATCTTCGGTAGGGTATTCGATCTGGTCACCCAATGAAACATAGGTACCTGATTTTCGCTTTACAGGGGTCGGATCTGCACCATCCGATATATCTATCGTCTTTGGAGTTTCCGTCTCTGTATCAGCGTCAGGTGCGTTCCTACGCGATCCAAACTGCACACCCTGGGCCAGTATTTCTGTTTTGTACGCTTTGCTGCCGTCATCCTTTTCCCACGTACGGGTTTGGAGAGAACCTTCAACCAAAACACTCTGACCTTTTTTTAAATATTTTCCGCAGTTCTCGGCGACCTTTCCAAAAACAATAACGCTGTGATATTCAACCTTGTCGACTTTTGTCCCGTCTCCTTTTTTGTACGAACTGTTTGTTGCCACACTCATGTTACAAACTGCTGTGCCGTTCGGTAAATTTTTAACTTCGGGATCTTTGACTAGATTTCCGCAAATTATTGCCTTGTTTAAGTACATGTTTTTTGTTTTTATAATTTCGATGCCTATGATTTTTATTTCCAATCATCAGCGTTCCGTGAATAATTTTATGGCTCTCATTCTCTTTGTGAGTAACCCATCTCAAATTTTCTACTGAGTTGTTTGTTTTATTGCCATCGATATGCGCTGCCTCAAGACCTCTCGGTCGAACACAAGTGAAATTTTCTAATACTAGTATGTGTACACGCAGATGTTCTTTTTTATTTTTATTGCACAAACAAACATTTAAATAGCCGTATCTGTCCAATTTTAATTTCATTTTTCTACCTCTCAGATTTCTTTTCACTCCTGAAATTCTGTAATTTACAAATCTGTCCAAACTTCTTATTTCACCCGCATAAGAAACTTCGTACACCCCTTCATAGTCACGAACAGATTTCCATTTTTTCATTTCTGGATTATACCACTGAAATTTCTATTTCTGTTCTCGGGTTAATTTTGTCGATGTAAAACCTATCCTCGAATCCTGATACCTGCCGGCGTCCGTCGTTCTCCAAGATACCGGCACGAACCATCCCATCGAGTATAAATTTTTTAGCGAACGCAACGTTGTCGATATCTTTTCTTTGATCTTTTGAGTACCAAGAAAAAATAATTTTCACTGGGTACTTGGTAATTTTCTTTTGTCCGTAGCACGAGTGTGCGACGAGATCAGTTTGTTCCTGCTTCAATCGATTGCCGACAATGTGGTGGCTATTGATTGCTTTGATGTATTTGTTGAGATCGACAAGTTCGCCGGGCACAATGATTTTCATCATCTAAGCATACAAGGTCTCACCATATTTTCCTTTGGTAAAACGTGTGAAGTTTATTTGATCGAGGTGACGAATTAAATCGTAGTGGGTACCGAAATGTTTTTGCACAATCTCTACCGCCTCCTCGTAGTCATACGCACAAACTTCAATCCAGCCATCGTGCAGAGGGTGTCTGCGATCGAAGGTAAGATAAAATTTATTCATGATCGGTTTCTTCGCCCGTGACTTTCTTGGGAGAGCGAATACTTATATACGCGTTCTCGACTCGCTCAAAACCAGTAGGCAATTGCTTTTGCGATTTTAATTTTTGGGAAGTTAACGTCATATTGATCGATACCGCATGATTGTCTCGTGCCCACATTAATGCACTAAGCTCGTCAGTGATTTTAATTCCAGGTCTTACCGATCTGCTACAGGTTGTTCCCTCGTCCGTTTTAATCGAACCCAATCCCTCTTTTTCAAAGGCAGACATGAGCTCATTTTCAATGTTGTATTTTGTTTCGAGAAGCACATCCATTTTCAGCTTAGTGTCCTCCTTGAGAAGATCAATTGCTTTTCGAACAGCCGACAAGGCTTCAGCATTGTGTTTTATTTTTTCGATTGTTTTACTCATGTTTCTTTATTTTTTTTCTGCAGTCTTTTTCTCATCAATCATTACTGCAAGCTTAAAAGTAATCTCATCAAAATTTCCTTCTGTTGCCTCAAGGCCTGTGAGCTCTTTCACTTTTTCCATGATCACTTTTCCGTCTACACCCTTTGTCTGGAATCCGAGCTGATTCAACTGCATTCCTATTTTTTGTTTTTTCTGATTAATTCGAATATCTTTGTTTGTTTGTTTGTCTTCCTCCTTTCCTTCCTTGAGCCAGCTGATCAATCTCTCACCTGTATTTTCAGTAATGATAAAGACCTCCTCTTTAAATAAATCTGTCCTGTCTTTTGAAGCGTGTGCACTATGGTTTTGCTCAATATCAAACATGGTTGTAAATTCATACTCCATCCCGTCTCTTTGTACGGGTGCCATGCCCAACTTTCTGACTGAAGCTCTGCCGGTTTTTGCATCGTTCTCCATCGCATATTCTTGCTTCGATCGAACTGTCGCAATAATGTGGGCATCGCTATTAAGCATTCCGTTTACCAAATTTCTATGTTGCGGGGTGAGACTGGCCCACACTGTGAATCGATTACCTCCGCTCGACAACTTGTCTGCCTGATCCAATAGACCGCCTTCATCCGACCATGCGTGCGAAAGAGAATCGATAATAATTGCGTCATATCCAGCGTCTTCACCTGCTTCGATTGCCTCAACATATTTTTTTGGAGCGTACGGTGGCTGAAGTGAGATGATGTCATATTCAGTTAAGTGCGCGTAAAGATCACCAGAACCTCGTTCGGTGTCTATCATTAAAATTTTTCCTTCAGGACCAACAATACCCCGAGCAAGTTTCAAGGCGCTCATGGTTTTTCCTGCACCAGAAGGACCAGCCAAACCGATACGAAGCTTTGATTGTGCACGTTCCGCTTTTCTAATTTTTATTTCTGACATATGTTTTGTTTTGCTTTGTGTTGTTTAAAAACTTTATTAATTTTCTGCTTTCGGTGTCGGATAAAATTCCGTATAACTTTTGAGTAACGATCTGATGTGATTTGTTTCCCACTTCAAGATTCTCGGATACTGCTTCGGAAGCATGTGACGGCGGAGTTCGTCTATCAATTCCGGTCTCGTAAGATTTTCTACTTTCTTTTTCATTTTAATATTGTTATCTTCGTCGCCCGGCTCGTGCGCAGGCTAATGCATCGACTCTTATCATTGATACTAGCGTGCTAGCATTACGAAATCAATCAATACCTGGGGATATAAAAACAGCCCCCTCTCGAGGCTGTTTAAATTTCAATTGATTTGGGCCCTATGACCGGGGGATTCAATCCCCTCGTTTATTTACGATCACGAAATAAACTATAACACTACCTAGAAAAAACACAATGGGGATTAAAATATCTCGTTTAGCTTTGCTCGAGTGGTAGCATCTACCTTTCCAGTTACCGGAATTCCAAATGTTGACTGAAATATTTCTACAGCTTTTTGTGTGATGCCGTAATAATTTCCGCTTGGTTTTATAAATTTATCAAGTGGAAACATTCCCATTGATTGGAGTGCCTGCTGAAGCGCAACAACGTCGGGACCTTGTGAACCCAAGTGTAAATCTTTTGTCCAGGTATACACCGGAGGAACTACGGTTGATGTTTGAATTTGCCAATCATCCGGTTTGTTGAGTGTATAAATTCCTCCGTACATATACGGCACATATTCTTCAGTCAAAAACTGCTGTCCTTTTCTTCCGATATTTTCTCCCCAACTGTTGTCGATCGCTAAAACTTTTTTTCCGCCGATCATTCCGTAATCAGTAATTACAATTCGGTGATACCACAAACCAGGTTCATTTTGTCCTGCCGGTGTTTTGGGAAATTCAGACTGCCATGTTCCATTATTTTTTCCGATGACTGTTGCAGTAATCACTTTTTCTTTTCCATCATCTCTGAATTTTTGAATGATGGAAGCAATTGTCTCGAAGTCAGTTGCACACTCAATAAAAGATTCTGGCTTGTACACTTGAGCGATTATTTTTGCATCCTTCAAGTATCCCTTATCTGAAACCATGCCTTCTTCAGTTAACGCCGGAGAAAGCAATGACTCGAGGGTAATACCGAATTTAACGGCGTGCTTTGTCGCTACGATCGAGTTTGAACCACCTCCAGGTACTACAACGTAGGGGTAGATGGATCGAGCAGAAAGCTCTCGGTATTCGCCATTTTCTGAAAGCTCGTCTACCGAGAGTTGCTTCGCGAGCGCCTGCGTGGTGCATGATCCCGACGTTCCTTGATTCTTTTTCGGATACGTTTTAAATGCAGTTTTTTCTACCCATTTCACTGGGGTAGGAGCCATAGAAATTTCTTCATGTCTCCACGCTCTGTCTCCAAAATAATCACCTGGTCTGTCTGCTGCACCTTTCCCGAATTGTGTTTCATCCATAAAATTTGATTTAAAAATTAATAGCCCTCTGCTTCATAGTTCACGAATACGTCCGCACCAACTGTTCCTGTTTCTGCCCACGTAATAGTAAAGCCGGTTTCACTCACAGCGGTAATTGAAAATTCAAAATAATTGGCATTTGTTTGATGGTAGGCTCTCGGTGTATTGTCTCCAAATCCTGCAGTACCTTCGTTGTAAAGAAACGTTGCACCAGTAATTGTGTTATAACACCAGGTCGCATTCATGAACGAACCGCTCAATGTGTTTCCGGTACCTGCAGACAACCTTACTATTCTTGGTAAAAACGTGGTCGTGACTGCCTGTGTTCCTCCGTTTTGTCCAGCATTAAAACTTCCATTTACAGATCTTGACATCCTATTAATCTTTATAGTTGTTGCTGAAAGTGCGTAACCAACTGCTACGACAACAGTTCCGGGAGTGGTAGAGATAGCACCGGCTGTTCCTGAAAGAAAGTATGTTGCACCAACTGTGAGACCGGAAAAAGTAGTAAATACGTTGTCATTCACAATGTTTACAGTTGCTCCCAATGATGCGTTCTGTTGTGCAAATCCAATAAAATTTGAAGTTGATGCAGCATCGGCATCGGTCTTGTATGCTTTGCCGTCAGAAACTTTTAAATAAAGTGCATCGTTCGCTGTAAGTGCTTCACCTGCAACGAGCTGCATCACAAAGTCTGTTGCTGCAATTGTTTGACCGGCTTTAATCATATATATAAATTATTATTGAAAAAATTCTATATCGCACTGCACTGTGGTATCTGTACCGCCTGCTTTCACATACGGAGTTGTGAAAAGAGCGTGATTAAATATCTGACCAGAGTTGGCAGTTGCAGTACCATCGATAAACATTCCAAATTCTCGATATGTTCCGTTCGCGAGATTCGCGTCAGGAAAGAAAAATTGAAAGCTTGCGAGATTAAGTGCTCCTTGGCTCGCAAGCGCAACAGTGGTGCGAAGGGTCTCTGTACCAAGCTGTGTATCAGATGCAGCAACAGCAGTTCCGTTTGTGCCGATCGCCCCCCAATTAATATTAAGGGTGTATGTATTGATCGAAAGGAGTCTTCTGATTATAAGATTTATGCCGGTGTTAGTCCCGACCATAATCAAATTTCTTTGAACGCTTTCGCTCAATAGAATCTTTGTGCCTGCTTTATACGTTCGGATCGTGATCGTACCCTTTCCAAAGCACGGCTGATGATTTTTTACATTTCTTTCTAAGACCATGTTGCGAGATTGTATCTACTTGCTACAGCCGCATCCCACACATACGGCGCACTCGTTGAGGTGGGGTCGCTCGTGTTATCAAAAACGTTCGTTAATTCACTGAATAATAATAACACCTGCAGCACTGTGTTGTCCGCAACGACTGTGTCTGTCTTTTCTCGGAGCAGCAAGAATTTCATGATATCAACGAAGCTCACCTTTTCAGTTCCAACACATTCAATTTCGTAACGCATTTGAGTGGGCGAATACATACGTCCAGTGATTCTTTTTATGATCACCATCACTTCTTCACCGAAAAGGGTGCTGTCGACTTGGACCGTTTGACCAACTCTGAAACCAGTTTTAAGGGTTGAAAATTTAACGGCATACACCGGAGTACCGAACTGTGAAATCTGTGCGTTACCTCTCGCTTGTGCTTCTTCAGTAGATTTAATCTGGGGATCTATAATCGCGTCTTGAATCTCGCCATACGCAAGAATGGCGCTCTCGTTTTGCACGTGGGCGAGGATCGGAATCTCCGCAGTACCATACACCCGTACCTCCTGGGCTGTTGTAGGAACACTTGTGAATCGAATAAAGCGCGATGCCTGGTTATACAAAACCTGCACAGTGCCAGGATCAGTAATTTGATCAGTACCAATGGTCTGGGATACGCCGGCGAGAGTAACTACGATTGTGTCTGCTGTGTAGGGGTAGGCGATAGTGAAGACGGTTTTTGTGCCGTCGGTCAAATACTTGTCCGGTGTCGTGCTTGCATCTAAAACCTTTGAATACGTTCCGCCAATCACATACACACTGTTTTTCATATTGATCAGGCTTTGCTCGATGTTCAACGTTCTCCACTCGAGATTACCCATCGTATCGTCGATGGTATAGGGAGCATTCACAATGACACTTGGTGGAAAAAACTGTACTTCCTTATCGGCGTCAACGTACCACTCCCACCCAATTTGTTTTGCCACTTTTTCTATTGAGGCAGTGACCTGTTCGTAATTAAATTTTATAGATGGAATATCGTAGCCGGCGAGCACGACACCAGTTGTTCCAAAGGTTCCGTCTGTGAAAGAGGCGATGATATCGTTTACGATTGTTTGGGGATCTTCCTCCTCGTAATTTCTGATAACGAGTTTTGAATTCAAACGGAAGCTCCAGTCATTCACGGTGTAGTGGGTTGCAATCAAAATGCCACCGGCAACCTCGTCATTTTTTTCTGTGACGGTACCACCGAAAATATGATCAGAGCCTTCATATACGTCGATCTGATCACCCAAATCACAGCTGGCTTTTGTGGGAGTGTTTTTTATGTTGAACTGCAATCGACTGACTTCTTTTGTGAGAACAAATGTCACGACGACAGATCTCGTATCAATACTCGAGCTTATATCAACCGTATTTTTTTTAATGACAATCGCCATTTAAATAGTTCGGAGCTTTAATTGCTGGGCAATAATTTTAGCGATGTCGTCGCCCATTCTGCGAGCCATATCAGGATCACTTCCATAAAAATTACCGTTCATGTTTACGGTAACACCCCCGGTACCAGAACCTTCACCGCCGGTTCTATTTGGTATTATCGATCCATTTGAACCGGGCATAAAAATTTCAGGTCCGTTTTCTCCAACAATGTAGGGTGAATTTCTTGAGACTGGACCACCCATTGCACGATGAGGAAGATTGCCGGCTCCTAATCCGATCTGGACTCCTCGTGTGTTGATGTTCGAGACCTCGTCTGAACCAGCGACAATTCTAAGTATGATGTCTCCAATTTTTGTGAGAGTTTTAAAAATTCCATCAAGAACAATAGCCCAAATTCTAAATGTTTCTATGACTGTAGGAATTATTACATCGGCCCAGCTTTTAAAATTTTC
>CAZBJL010000006.1:0-25351 GCA_964492195.1 uncultured Candidatus Saccharibacteria bacterium | reverse complement strand
ACAGCATAACGTGGTTAGTGTTACTTAAAAAAAGACCGAAGGTCTTTTGGGCAGGATTTGAAGCCCGATTGAGTATTTTTCTGAGTTCCGTTTTTTTTGGAACGAGGAAAAATCCAATCGGGGTACTGATCCTGTAAGGATCGAATCCTGCCGGGCGCACAGCATAGCGTTCTAAGTATTATTTTGTGCACAAGATAAGTTTGGAAAATCTATTATTTTCCGTGCTATAATTTTTGTAATACATTTTCTATGAAAATAAGGAAAAGCGTTGGTTTCACACTCATTGAGCTTCTCGTTGTTATTTCTATCATCGGACTTATTTCAAGTATCGCTTTGGCGTCTCTTACTACCGCACGTGAAAAAGCGCGGATCGCTCGTGCTGTAACAGAAATGCGACAAATAGAAGATGCGATCATCCTTGCGCAAGGAGAAACTGGAACCACCACAAAAGTTACTGTGTATGATCCAAATATTAGTCTCACCCCCTACTGTACCGACTGCGCATGCAGAAACACTCCTTACAGAGCAAGTTTCGGTTTAAGTCCTATCAATAGTATTAGAGACATTCCCGTCGGAGACCCTTGTTATTATTTATGGATACACGCCCGCGACAGGATAGAAATTGCCTCTGGAGGTGTTATTGACCTCTCTAATTTCGATAGAGATCCGTGGGGTAGCCCGTATCTTTTGGATGAAAATGAAGGCGAATTGCCTCTAACTCACGTGGATTGTGGTTTGGATACGCTCCGTTCTGCTGGTCCAGACGGACAAATAAGAGACACGAACGGACTTCCTCTCCTTGTTGATGATGATTTGTGGATCGACATTCCATATATTGGTCCCTCATGTGTACCTCCTGTTACACCGTAAGTATTTAGTTTATTTCCGTTTATATTTCAATTGCGTTATAATCTCCCCTATTGCGGGTATGGTTTAGTGGTAGAATACGTCCTTGCCAAGGACGGGACGCGAGTTCGATTCTCGCTACCCGCACCACTTTAGTGTTTCTTTTCGTGCTTTTCCCCGTTTTACGTAATAAATAAGCCGCAGAAACGTCCTGGATGTGTTGCTTTGGCTTTATTAAGTGCGCTAACAGAAAATTATGAAAAAAGTCCTAATTATCGCCTTATTTGTGGCCATGTTGTCTGTTGCAACTCCAGGAGTTGCTTCTGCAAAAACCACCAAATTTAGGTCGAGTGCTGTGATTCAGAAGCAAATTGACCGTCTCATGTCGAGAATTGATTCTCTTAAAGAAGAATTAAAGAGATCACAATCTCAAAGACCTGAAAAGCCAACCGTTACAAAGAATACGGATGATGCTGTTGTTGCCGAGCCCATCCCTACTATTCCTACTCTTGGTCCGCTCGAGTGTGTAGGAACTATGATTTATAATTCCGACACTGGTACGCGATACTGCTCAAATCCGTTGTCTTCACGAATCCTCGTCACGTCTCCAAATGGTGGTGAAACGTACTACAACGGCGTAAAGGACATTATTACAAAGATCACATGGGTAACATCACATTTCGATAATTCCCCTCTTAGAATTGATTTGGTGAATGATCGAGGTTTGGATGTGAAGAATATTGCAAGAAATCTTAAAGACACTGGTTCATATGACTGGAAAGCTGACCCAAGCTTGAGTCCTGGTTCATACAAGATCCGAGTTTCTAATGATAGCGACAATGTTCCTGCTTCCGACCAAAGCGATGGCTACTTCGCAACGGTTGCCCAGCCTGTAACGTGTAAAAATGGCATTTTGTACGATGTTTTAACTGGTGAATTGTGTTCAAAAACCTCACAGCTAACCCTCGTATGGCCAAATGGCGGTGAAACTCTTCAAGAAGGCAAAACATATGACATTAAATGGACTGGTGGGTCTCCAGAGTGGCGAGTTCGTTTGAATCTCGTAAGCTCTGACCTCGGACATAAACCAGCGCGAATGCGCAGTATGCCTAATGACGGTGAGGAAAAGTTCACTCTTCCAGTTAACCTCGTTCCAGAGGGTGAATATTACTTCCAGATCGAACGAGAATTGATCCCATACAACTATGCACTTAACAATCCAGCCTTCTATGGCCCACACATGGTCTGGGATTACAGTGACAAGATGATAATGATACAGGAATAATAAATCCCTATTCCTCACAGGAGGATTTCAAAAACAGCCTTCGGGCTGTTTTTGTTTGCGTGATTTGTCCTCTTACTTCCCTCCCATGTCCTGTGTGAGTACCAATTCAGTACACAGTCCTTTATGTGACCAATAGACGATTTATAGCCATATTTTTGGCCAATTATGTGGATAACCTTGGGGACATGTGTATAAAGGACAGGTTTTTTCACCCATCACCCTCCGAAGACCGCTCACGTTCCTCCTGCGGAGGGCTTTCAACCCACCCCTCCAGGAGAGCGCATAAATTCTACTGAATTTTGCTCCTCTCGGTCGCCTTCGCGACCTGCGAACTCTCCTTCCGGGCTGGGTTTGGAATTGAAATGCAAATACAATACGTACCCAGGGATTTTCATGTGAAACGTTCATATTTTGTTTCACGTGAAACTAAAAAGACGTTATTCATGAAACAAACTTAATTTTTCCTTGAATCAGGGCTTCTTATAATGCTCATGTTTCACGAATAACATGACCCATTCAGGAGATATCAGGGTAATGATTGCTAAAAGGAAGAAGCGAATTGGCGCTTTGGGGGAGGCGTTGGTGCTAAAGCACTTGAAAAATAAGGGTTTCACGCATGTGCGGTCAAATTATCTCAAGAGGCAAGGGGAGATTGATGTGATTGTTGAATATGATGGAAAGATTCACTTCATAGAGGTTAAAACTGTTTCACGTGTAAACTTTTATCCAAATCAGCCCAATATTCCCCAAAACGTTAATCTTGAAACACTTAAACATCTACCAGAAGAGAATGTAAGTGCCTGGAAGATGAGAAAACTGGCCAAAGTGGTTCACATGTATCTTGGGGAAAACAATGCGCATGAAAAAGAGTGGCAGTTTGATGTTGCAGTGGTGTATCTCGATCTGGCAAACAAAAAGGCGTATATAAAATTCATAAAAGACATTCCTTTGGCGGGATAATGTCTTTGGGTGGTCGAACGGAGGGTCTTGAAAGAAAAATGACTTATTGAAGAGGCAAACTTGATTTTATGGCTACAAACCAAGATTTTTCATTATCATCCTTTGGGTCTGTGTACCAGATTTTTGAAAAGTGTTCCAAAGTATATATGGTTTCTGGTCCCGCGTCAGGGTCAAGAAGGGTAATATGTGATTCATCTATAGAGCTGACTACCGCATAATGACCAGTATTTTCTGCTTCGTAAAAATAGCAGACGATTACAACGTAATTTTGGTGTACGAGTGATTGAATAACGGGAATCGAGGAGTTTCGGCCAACAACGTAGTCTAGTTTTAAGGATTCCGCTACGATAGGGAAATAGCCGTTTTTTGCGGCACAGGGAGGAAATTCCTCATGTCTTTCAGTTCCGTCACAGAGCGCAACGAACCTGTCAGCAAGTTCTTTCTCTGTAAATGTGTGACCACAGGCGGCGAGGGTCATACGTAGTACGGCGGCACCACAGGTTTCATCTGTCTCTTGCTTAAAGTAGGGGATTTTGACCTTTTCCGTTGCTTTCATTGCCAATGTACGTTGTTTCTTATAAAAATTCTCTGTCGGGGCGCCGGGATTCGAACCCGGAGTCACTTGATCCCAAGTCAAGCATGTTACCGTTACACTACACCCCGTTTTGCGCGCACTAGCTTGCTATATGCCAAAACAACTGTAAAATCCTATCACAAAGCCACGTAAACTCAAAAAATGGCCAAAAAATTTCAAAAAAACAAAGAAGATTTCGTGTGCGAAAAATGTGGGCTCGAAGTGGTTGGTACAGGTTTTACCAATCATTGCCCGAACTGCTTGTGGAGCAAACACGTCGACAAAAACCCTGGCGACAGGGAAGAGACGTGCGGTGGGCTCATGAAGCCGGTGGGTATTGAAGGCACACAGGCAAAATATAGTCTTTTGTATAAATGCGAAGTCTGCGGACTGGAAAATAAGAATAAGGTGTCCGACGCAGATAATTTTGACGAGGTGGTAAAGATTGCTCGGGCGAAAAAACCTCTGTAGGTTTCTGTAATAAGGAAAATTTGTTAGTATAGGAGAACAAAATTTGCGGGATTAGTTTAATGGTAGAATGACAGTTTTCCAAACTGTAAGCAGGAGTTCGATTCTCCTATCCCGCACCAACGTAAAGAAAATAATTCTCATCTCCGAAGGATTTTTCAGAGAGAACATATTGTCCAAACAAAAAACACCCTACTGGGTGCTTTTTGTTTAAAACGTTAGGAGAAATTATTTTACCGCATCCTTGAGAGCTTTTGCTGCGCGGAACTTTGGAACGCGCATAGCTGGAACGCTGATAGCTTCGCCTGTGCGAGGGTTGCGAGCTTGGCGAGCGGCTCGAGTCTTTGTTGAAAAGATTCCGAGACCAGCGATTGAAACTTCTTCGCCTTTCTTGAGAGTGTCGATGATGCCGTTAACCATGAGATCAACAACTTCTTCGGCCTGTACTTTTGTTCCACCTAATTTTTCGTGGACTGCATCTACAATTCCTTGTTTATTCATATTTTCTTTAAATTATCGCGAGCTTTTAAAGGTTTTAATGACCTAATCATTATATTATATGGCTTTTTTGGCGCAAGAAGCTTTTATTGTCTAATATTTGGGCCGTAAAGAGGGAATTATCGTGCGAATTCGATAACACGTGTCTCTCGGATGACATTCACTTTGATTTCTCCAGGATATTTGAGCTCTTTTTCGATCTTAATAGCCATATTTCGAGCCATTTCTTTGGCTTGAATGTCTGAAATGTGTGATGGATTAACGAAGACGCGGATTTCTCGGCCAGCTTGGAGGGCGTATGATTTCTCAACACCTTTGAAAGAGTTAGCGACTGCCTCGATTTCTGCGAGACGCTTCAAGTAATTTTCGACAGTGTCGCGTCGAGCACCTGGGCGACCACCAGAAATAGCGTCGGCAGTCTGGACAATGACCGACTCAATCGTTTCGTACGGATATTCGCCATGATGAGCCTGCATCGCTTTGATAATTTCTTCGCTTGCACCGAATTTTTGCAAAATGGTGCGGCCAATTTCTACGTGAGAACCCGCAACTTCATGGTCGACAGCTTTTCCAATGTCGTGGAGTAGGGCACCAGCTTTAGCAACAGCGACGTTTGCACCAAGTTCCTGCGCCAGCATTCCGGCAATGTGAGTCATTTCAATAGAATGCTGAAGAACGTTCTGGCCGTAGCTTGTGCGGTAGTGAAGTCGACCGAGAATTGAAATAATTCGAGGATCGAGGTTGAAGACACCACATTCGTACGCGGCTTGTTCACCTTTTTCTTTAATTGTTTTACCAATTTCCTGTTTTGCTTTCTCAACCATCTCTTCAATTTTTGCTGGCTGAATTCTGCCGTCTTGAATGAGAGCTTCGAGCGCGGCACGAGCGATCTGACGTCGGACTGGATCGAAAGAAGAAATCGTAATTGCTCCCGGAGTATCGTCGACAATAATTTCAACACCGGTAATTCTTTCGAAGGCTTTGATGTTGCGGCCTTCTTTTCCGATGATTTTACCTTTTACTTCGTCAGAAGGAATAGGTACGATCGTTGTCATGATCTCTGAAGAGACAGACGTTGCGAGACGTTGAATGATCGTGGAAAGAATATCTTTTGCTTGGCGGTCGAGCTTTTCGGTTGCATGCATCTCGAGTTTCTTTGCTCGCATAAGCAAATCCTCTTCAGCATGTTCCTCGACGATGTCCAAAAGCATTTTCTTGGCGTCTTCGTGGTTTAAACCAGCAATTCTTTCGAGTTCAGTGAATCTCTTTGTGTGCAGTGCTTCCGCTTTTTCGCGAATTTCTTTTATTTCTGCGATTTTAACCTTAATGCTCTCGACTTCTTTGTCGATGTCCACCTGACGTTTGTCGAGTAGCTCTTCTTTTTTGATTATTCTTTCCTCGGCTTTCTTCGTGCGTTCCTCGTTTGTTTTTATTTCGAGGCGCGACTCTTTCACGGCGTTTTCCGCTTTTTCTTCAGCTTCTTTTAAAATTTTCTTAGCTTCTTCTCGGGCATCAAGCATCATTTGCTTGATCTGGAGCTCCATTGAGCCTTTTTTCCCGAGGGACACGATCCAACGAAGGAAGTATCCGAAGCCGATTCCGACAAGACCAGCGAAGCCCGCAAAAGCGAGCGCTAATTTTATTGACATTTCGGGTGGTGACCCGCGTTAGACGTTTATGAGAAGTTCTGGCGCACTTGTGGGATTATTCGAATCAAATTTCGCGCAAGAAAAATTTAAATCAAAGGTATGTTCAGTATATGTTGGAAGGATTTGGAAGGTAGGGAATGAAATTAAGCTATATATCGTCATAAAGTCCACAGCAGGATCACAAATTACAAATAAATGGTACAGCGTCATAGTACGGCGAAAGGGGAGGTTTGTAAAGTTTTGGCAAGAAAAAACCGAGACAGGCCTGGAGGGGCGTGTCTCGGTTGGTATCGGTAGGCTTTCGCCTATATTGTCCTCGGGGTACCAATTTCCCCGAATCCTTCACCCAATTCCTCTTAAGTGAGGTCATGTAGCACGGGGTGAATGCGTACTACCGCCTCTGCCTAAAGGTAAAATAACACAGCAAAATTTTTTGTCAAACAAAAAACAGCTCGAATGAGCTGGATGTTGTCTACTCTATATAAAGAGTGGGTTAAATAACTTTATCGATAATTCCGTACTTTTTTGCCTCTTCAGCGTTCATGAAGTAGTCGCGGTCGACATCCTTTTCGACTTGAGCGAGAGGTTTGCCGGTGTTGTCGGCGAGCATTTTGTTGAGTCGTTCGCGAGTTTTGAGGATTTGTTTTGCGGTGATTTCGATATCTGCAGCACGGCCTTCTGCACCACCGTACGGCTGATGAATCATAATTTCAGAGTTTGGAAGGGCATAGCGTTTGCCTTTTTTGCCGGCTGCGAGAACAATTGCACCACCAGAAGCGGCGATTCCAACACAGACAGTCGAAACATCGTTTTTGATGTGGTTCATTGTGTCGACGATGGCTAACGTTGAAGTAACCGAGCCGCCAGGGGAGTTGATGTAAATACTGATGTCTTTCTTTGGATCTTCAGACTGAAGGAAGAGAAGTTGGGCGATGATGAGGTTTGCCATGTCGTCATGGATCGGCCCGCCGAGGAACACAACGTTGTCTTTGAGAAGGCGCGAGTAAATATCGTACGCTCGTTCGCCGAACTGACCTTTGTCGATAACCATTGGTACAAGCATGTTTGTAGTTTTATTTAATCTCATAAAATTTGATAGCGGTAGTGTAACAGAAAATTTAGTTTAACCAAAGATTCACCAGAGAGCGCCTTAAATTTAACGGGGACCCAGGATTGGTGATATTGGATTAAGGATATAAGATACTCCCTATGCGACTTCATCGATTTTTTATTGAAAAACCGCTTCGCGTAGGCGAAAAAGTAAAAATTGAAAATGACACACTTATCCATCAGTGGCGACGCGTGTTGCGTTTTAAGGTTGGGCAGGAAGTAATTCTTTTCAATAATTCTGGTTCAGAATTCCATGGGGTTCTCGTTTCTTTTGCAGACAGCTTTGCGGAGGTTGAAATCAAATCGAGTCAGCCGGGGAATATTTCACAAACACAGCTTTTTCTCTACCTTTCCCTCGCGAAGCGAGATTCTTTTGAATGGACGCTCGAAAAGGGAACGGAGCTTGGGGTCTCGGGTTTTGTGCCAGTTATTTCTGAAAGAAGTGAAAAGAAAAATGTAAATATGGAACGAACGAAAAAAATTATTACGGAAGCTGCGGAGCAGTCTGGACGTGTAACGTTGCCTGAAATTTCTGAACCGCTTTCTCTTGAAAAATCTTTCGATAATTTGTCAGGAAAAACTTTTGCTCTTGATCCTCGTGGTGAGCAATTTAAAATTGCTGACTACAAAACAAATGAACGAGTGAATGTGTTTATTGGCCCGGAAGGAGGATTTAGTACAGAAGAAATCGATCTATTGAGAAAGCAAAACATCCCTGTTCTTTCTTTTAGTCACAATATTCTCCGCGCTGAAACTGCTGCAGTCGCCATTGCGTCACTCTTACTCATCCCGTAGAAATCTTTTTCGTCGACGTTCTTCTTCACTAAGTTCTTTTTTCTCACCCTTAGGTGCATCTTCGGAAGCGTTAAAGCGTTTCACTTTTTTGATTCTCGTAAATACATTTGCAGCGACGGATTTTGAAAATTCTACACCTCGAGTTGTCTTGACACTCAAGTAAAACGCGATAATAAACAGAACTGAAAGTATAAAGTTTGTGGCAAAGAATAAATTAAAGAAGCCGGTGAATTGTGTCACGGCTTGGTTCGCGAACACAATAAAACCCGCCATCGAAACAATTATGTCGCCAACCATGACAAGTTTTTGTTTCGGGTTTGTTAACCCTGCAAAGAAGGTGAGAATGAGAATAAAGAGAAGCGAGTAAAATAATGGCGAAGATAGGTTTGATTTTAAAAAGGGAAGTGTAATGAGCATTATCAAACCGCACGTTATAAGGAGTTTTCTAACCGTGTCACCATAATAATGGCTGATAGGTTCCATGCGTTCCATTGTACACGTAAAACTGCTTTTCGTAAGAATTTATGCGCTCTCCTGGAGGGGTGGGTTAAAAAGCCCTCCGCAGGAGTACGCGAACGGTCTTCGGAGGGTGATGGATAAACTAACTCTCTAGGAACTCAAAAACTTTCTGATTTGTCATGAGATTCTCAACGTACATTCGAACTCGGAAACGATCCGCAGTTTTGTGGTGAGAAATAATATGGTCAATTTCTTTTTTAAGGTCTTCTTCGTTAGGAACAATTTTTTCCTCACGGGCAATGTGTTTGAGTATGAGCTCGAGTTTTGCTCTGCGGACGGCACTTTCATGCCATTCTTTTCGGATATCTTCTTCTTTCTTTTGGATTTGTTCTAGGTAGCCCTGCATTGTGTAGCCATTTCTTTCGATGTCTGCACGGAACTGTCCGAGCATCGTGTTGAGTTCTGATTCTACGATTACTTCAGGTGCGTCAAAATGTGATTCCGCAATGAGTGCATCAGCAATGGCCGCACGACGTTTGTCTTTTACTTCGAGTTTTTTGTGTTCAAGAATATTGGTGCGAGCTTTTTCTTTGAAGGCTTCGACGTTCGTGAAGTCGCCGAGTTTCTTTACGAATTCATCATTAAATTCTGGCAACTCTTTTCCTTCGCCTTCCATTGCTCCAAGTCGCTTTCGTAAATCTTCAATGACTGCTTCAACTTCTTTTTCTTCTACCACTGTTGCTGCGTCAGGAACTTTTCCTATCGCTTCTTTTGCAAGAGTCTTGTAATTTGAAAGAGAAATTTCTGGCATTACAAACGTTTCGAGGACAAAACCAAGCGGATTACCCGCGGCAATTTTAGTAATAGAAATAGTTGGCATACCAATAGCTCGGACTTTGTGGTCGTCGATAATGTCTGCGTATACGTCGTTGATTACAGATTCAGCTGCACGTTCGAGGATTTTTATGTCGCCAACGTGATTAATCACAAGGTTTTCTGGAGCTTTACCTGCGCGGAAACCAGGAATTTCTGCAGAATTTTTGGCATGCTCGATCGCTGCTTTCCGTGCTTTTTCGAAAGCCGGCGTGCTAATTTCACCCGAAATCTTCACTTTTGAACCAGCGAGTGGTTCGATTTTTATGTTTTGGTATGGTTTTTCGCTCATATATGTTTCGACAGTGTACCTATCTGGGCCATTGTTTGCAACAAAAAACACCCATTTTCGGGTGTCCTTGTTTCGAAACAATTATTTTCTAATTCCTACAAACTAGAATCAACGTTGTCGATATCGTTTGAATTATAGGCACTCAAATCAGACTCGATTGCTGACTGATCGTCAGAAGAACTTTGTTGAAGGATGGTTTTAGTTTCAATAGTTGTTTGTGAGCTTGATGAAGTTTGGTTCTGGCTGTTTGAAGTGTTCTGTGGAGCGTAAGAAGTTTTTGAAGTCCAGAAGTAAATTCCACCAATGACGATGATGAGAAGAATAACGATGAGCGCAATCGTTGCGCCGACCGGCCTGTTGTTGTTTTCTAGGGAACTGCCAGTGTTCATTGTGTTGTTATTCATAAAGATAAGTTAAACGATTAATTTACTCCTGTAGTTGCTTCAACTTTTACTGAAGAATCGACTTTGTTAATTCCTGGTTTGAGGTTGCTCATGGCTTGGACAAGATCCTGATGCGCATTCTTCAAATGAGTTTTTGCAGCTGCGATGTGAGCCATAGTTTTTGTAAGTTTTGCTCGGAAATTAGTTGCAACATGTGTTGTTTCACTAGTGTCGTCAGTTTTTTTGCTCTCACTTACGTACACTGTTCCACCGAGGACACATCGAGGAGGTGCGCTGTCTAACTTGAGGACACCTTTGTTCAATTTGCATTTTGTATATCCTTCAACGCTCCAGATTTCTTTTGAATCGTCAGTTTTTGTTGTTACGGTGGTTGTGTTTACTGTCGCTGATTCAGCTTTGAAAGTGGTTTGTGCTGAATCGATAGAGACTTTTGCGAGACGAAGTTCTTCTCGTGCTGCTGCCATGTATTTTTTAGAAACCGCAACGTCAGCTTTTTCCCCGCTTAGTTTGCTAATTCGAGAATCAATTCTGTCTGCGAGGGTTGAGATTCGTGTGTGAATCGCTTCGAGGTTTTTTATTACATCAGCAAAACGACCAGAGAAAATATCAAAATCGCCTTTCACCGCTCGGAGAACGGGGACACCGTCTTCTTTTTTAATGCCCACGTCTTTGCCTACCGTGACTTGGTATTTTCCGTCAGTGCCTTTTTGGAATGTCGTACTGCGCAAAATTTCTTGGAAGAAAGGTGAATCTTTTGCAAGACTTTCGAATTTTGCTCGGATTTTAGTTTCGATTTGTTTGTAGCAAGCCAGCTTCTGGTCTTCTGTGGTAAGTGTTTGGCAACGATGGCCTTCATTTTTTACGATCGCTTCGATCTCGGCTTTTGTTTTGAGATCAAGTGTAACGGCTTTATCCATCACTTGGCCATTTATCCCAACACCAGAAGCCGTGTTGATTCGAATAGGATCTTCGGCGCGAGCTGATGCTGCAAGACCAAAAACCATTGCGCACGCAAACGAAGCGAGGACTGCGAATTTCATTAGTTTTTTCATGTGTTAAATAGTTATATCTAGTAAGCCTCGAAAAACCAGACGTTCACCTGTCTATTGTATTACACAAGCAACAAAAAAGCCCCACAATCATTGGAGGCTTTTTTGGGTCGTGTTTCTTTCTTTTAATTACTTAGGAAACTTATCTTTGTAGAGTTTGAGTCCTTTGTGAAATGCTGCGATCGCGTCTTCTTTTGACTTAAAGCCTTTTACTTCGACAACTTTGTTCTGGAGTTTTTTGTATGTTGAGAAGAAATGATCCATTTCTTTCAATGTGTGCGCGTTGATGTCCTTGATGTCCTTTACTTCTGCCCATCGTGGATCGTCTATAGGAACGGCGATGATTTTGAAATCAGAATCTCCGTCATCGATCATTTCCATGATTGCAACAGGGCGAGCTCGCACAAGGACTCCTGTTAAAAGAGGGAAGGTGGTTAAAAGGACAACATCTACCGCATCGCCGTCATCCCAGAGGGTTTGTGGGATGAATCCGTAGTCGAATGGGAAGTCTTGAGTTGTGTGAGCGACACGGTCGAGGGCGATGAGGCCTGTTTTTTTGTCTATTTCGTACTTATTTTTTGAACCTTTGCTGAATTCAACAATAACGTTCATTTTTTCATCGGTTCCTGGTTCAACGTCGTGCCACAAGTGAAATGTACTCATTTTATTGTAAAGATTTATTATTTTTCTGTTACTTCTCCATCTTCTTCTGCGAGTTTTTCGCCACCTTTAGCGGACTGAATGTCGATTTTCCATCCTGTGAGTTTGGCTGCGAGGCGAACGTTCTGACCACCTTTTCCAATAGCCAAAGACTGTTGGTCTTCAGTAACGGTAACAGTGGCCATCTTTTCTTCCTCTTTTACTTCGACAGACAAAACATTGGCTGGAGACAGGGCGTCTTCAACAAACTTTTTTGGATCAGCTGACCATTCGATTATATCAATTTTTTCGCCACCGAGTTCACTCATGACGGTTGTAACGCGTACGCCGCGCTGACCAACCATAGAACCAACAGGGTCAATGTGACTGTCTGTTGAAGCGACGGCGATTTTGCATCGTGAACCAGCTTCTCGAGCGACAGCTTTGATAACAACAGAGCCGTTCGCGATTTCTGGAGTTTCAACTTCAAAAAGTTTCTCGAGGAATTTAGGATGAGCACGAGAAAGGCGGAGGAAGATGCCACGAGGGGATTCTTCTACTCTATAGAGGTACGAACGAATGCGTTCACCTTGGGTGTAGCGTTCGCCAGGAATCTGGTCTTCGTATGAAAGCATGCCTGTTGCACGTCCCATGTCGACAAAAATGTTGCCACGTTCGATTCTTTGGACAGTTCCAGTGACGATTTTACCTTCTTGTTCACCGTATTCTTTGAGAACAGCGGTTTTTTCGGCTTCGCGGATCTTTTGGATGATGACCTGTTTTGCGGTTTGGGATGCGATTCGGCCGTAATCTTCTTTGTTTTCGAGAGGGAAGATGATTTCATCGCCGAGTTTTGCACCACGTTTCATTTTTGTGGCGTCTTCGAGCAAGATGTGATGTTCAGGGTTGAAAATGTCTTTTTCGATTTTTTCTCCAGCCTCGTTTTCCATTTCGGTATCAGTTTCGTTTTCAGGGTCAAACACAACGGTTGATTTATCAACGACAACTTTTACCTGTGAAAATTCAGCTTTTCCTGAATTAATATTGAATTTTGCATGAATAATCTGACCTTTTTGGCCGTATTCCTTTTTATATGCAGTCGCGAGGGCCATTTCGATGGCTTCAATGACACGTTCACGAGGAATACCTCGTTCTTGTTCGAGTTGTTCTAAGACAGAATTGATGATTTTTAGATCTAACATGGTTTTAAAATTTATGAGACTAACAGCCTTTTTAAAAAAATAGCCCGCCCGGAGGGCGAACTTACTGTTTTCAAACCTTAGCAAATTATTCACGTTATGTCAATTTTGCTCTGAACACTCTTTGCGAGCATTTATTTTGCACAATTATCCACATTCACATTCAAACTAAAATAAATGAAATGGTCGCACGTGGTACAATTTCACTATTCCAGAAATTCTGCCTGCGGTTTTTGCTCGTTATTAACTCGTAATATTTTTTAATGAAAAAATCTCTCCACTCCTTTTTGAAAGATAAAAAAATAATAGCTGCTTTTGTGTTGGCGATTGTGGTGGTGAGTGTTGGAGCATATCTCCCGAATCATTTTGATAAAAAAGTTTCTGGCGCAACAACAGGTTTGCCGGGCGCCACTGATAACGTCGTTGGGGGAACGTTGGGTAATGTTGGTGGAACAGCGGGTGCTTCTGGTACAGCTTCACCTCTCTGTGGTTTTGCGTGGGGAGCAACAAGCGAATCTCCGTCTCCAAAAATGGGTATTGGTTGGGTAAGTTTTAGTAGTAAGGACTGCGACGCTGACGACAATGGTTCAATTTCTAACGCAGAAGCATTGGCAAAGCCTGGTTGCCCTGCAGGAGTAACAGGAAAATATGGCGTAACTGTTCAAACTGATAAAACCCTTACTGGGTACGCGTGGAGCAGTAATCTTGGGTGGATAAAGTTTGGTGGTTTGTCTGGCGCACCAAACACAGCTGGAAATAACGGCGGAAATGCTGTTATTCAAGGTAGTGGAAGTTTGCATGGTTGGGCTCGCGCATGTGCAGGAACTCAAACTGGCACATGTTCAACAATGACAGCACGAAATGACGGCTGGGATGGTTGGATCAGTCTTCGAGGAAGTGGTTATGGTGTCAGTTTTGATTCAACATTACAAAAATTTTCTGGTTACTCATGGGGTGGACCAGTTGTTGGGTGGCTTAAATGGGACCAGACAACAGGTGCCGCCTCTGGAAAGGGTGTAAGGTACTGTACTGCTCTTGCACCTAATTTAAATAATCCTCCAGTGATTAGTTTGAACGGAGATAATCCGTTAGTACTTACTGTTGGCGACAGCTTCAATGATCCGGGTGCGTTTGCCACAGACACAGAGGACGGCGATCTTACAAGCTCTATCGTAAGAACGGGAAGCGTAAACACAAACTCTGTTGGTTCATACACACGAACATACACTGTCACTGATTCTGGCGGCCTTTCAGCTCAAACAAATAGAACTGTCGTCGTTGATCCACCAACAGCAAGTAATCTCAATGTTGCATGTTCAGTCACAAGCCCAGCAATCCTTAATAGAGCAGTAACATGGACTGCAACAATTAATCCTCCAGGAGTTTCTCCGTATGTCTACTCATTCCGCTTCACTGACGGCGGTTCAGTGGACACAGTTGTGTACCCACAAACAGGTGCAACTTCAGATCTGGTCCATAGTATTAGCAAGACGTACAGCACACTTGGTCCGAAATCTCTCACTGTTACTGTTACCGACAGCAGTACCCCAGGTGCCACCGTGAGCGCATGTACTCGTCAGATCAACGTGATCACCAATCCAATAATCATCGAACAATAATATGGAACAACATCATCACGGAAAAATAATTTTTATCTGCATAGCCCTCGTTATCATAATCGTAACGATTGTTGGTGTTGCAATAATCACTGGTCGAAACAAAATTGCTGCGGTGCCTCAAACACAACAACAGCCAATTTTGTCTCTTGAAGATCAGCGACAAGCTCTCATTAAATCTACTTCTGCAACAAAGTCCTCATCGATTTCTGACCCAGAAGTGCAAGCGATTATGTTGAGCTTATCTGCGCCAACAGAAAGACGGCCAGCAGGGGATCGAGAAGCGTTGATTCGGGCGATGGATAATCAGTAAGACTTTTAATATTTTTAATAATAAAAATTATGAAATACGATAATAAAATAATGAACAGCGTGAAGGTAATTGTTCTTTCCCTCATCATGACAGCAGGATTTCAATACGTAATGGCGCAGACATCTCCAAGCTGGCAAGCACCAACAGGTGCACCACCAGCAGGTAATACGTACGCTCCTTTGAATGCAGGACCTTCGAGTCAGATCAAAGATGGTCCATTGGTTGTTGGATATACATTACCTACAACAGGAACAGGTCTTTTGGTTCCTTCAGGAAAAGTTGGAATTGGAACACTTACTCCGGCTGAAAAAATCCACGTATTTGGTTCAGCTTCTCTCGGAAGTGCAAACCCAAAGATTGTCGTTGAAAGCGGCGACACTGGTGCAGCGCGACTTGATTTGAGAAATAAGTTATCAACTGGAACTGCTAATGCATGGCACATTGAAGCATGGCAAAACGGTACAAGTGCATTCGACATTGTTGAAAGCGGCGTGGCGTCTCGATTCGCGATTGCAAAAACAACAGGTAACGTAGCTGTCGGAGGTGGCGCAACTGGTGCAAAACCTGATGCAACAGCAACATTTAAAGTTGATGGCCAAATAAAAATTACTGGTGGAACTCCTGGTGCTGGTAAGGTTTTGAGTTCAGATAGTACAGGACTTGCGTCATGGACAACCCCAGCAGGAGGCTCTGGTAGCAACGTTTTGCCTGTTACTCAGCTTGGTGGTGGTAATTATTATTTCCCAGCTGTTCTTGGTGGTGGTGATCCAGACTCACAAGATATTCAGTGTCCTGGGAATATGGTCATGACTGGAATTCGTGCACGAGACTGGGATGATGATGCACACAACAGTCTTCGAGTACAAGGAATCTACTGCAAAGCGTTGAGAGTTCAGTAAAAATATTCAAAATGTAAATAAAAACTCATCCCCGTTTTTCAAAGGGATGAGTTTTTTATTTGGTATAATTAATGCAAACATCTCACGTTGATTAGCTATGCACATTGAAGAAAAGCAATTAAAAGATTTCATTCTCGACTCCGGTCTTGTGTCGAAGGGGGATTTGGTTGCGGCAGAAAAAACATCTAAAGAAAAAGATCAAAATATTGGTGAGATTTTGGTTTCTAACGGCGCGATTAATGAAAATGACTTACGCAGAATCCAGGCAAGCATTCTTGGTATCCCGTTTATTGACCTCAAGGGCGAGCATCTAGACTTTGAAGTGCTTTCACTTATTCCCGAACCGATCGCTCGTAATCACAACGTGGTTGCGTTCAGGCGCACAAAAGATTCTCTTGAAGTTGCCATGCTCAACACCGACGATTTGCCGGCCATTGATTTCATTAAGAAAAAAGTCGGGCTGAGAATTTTGCCACGACTTACAGATACAGAATCTGTAAAAAGTGCACTTTTGCAATATCAAAAAAGTCTCAAAGCGGAATTCGGTGATTTGATCCAAACCGAAATCGGCTCTATTAAAACAATTGCCGACAGTGACCAAGACGAAGCGTCAGCAGGGGATTTGAAAAAGCTCGCAGAAGATTTGCCTGTGGTGCGAATCGTCGACACACTTTTAAAACATGCGATCATCCAAGGTGCGTCGGATATTCATATTGAACCGCTCGACGAACAGCTCCTTGTTCGGTATCGAATCGACGGACTGCTTCGAGATGCAATGGTTCTGCCAAAAAATGCATCTTCAAGTCTTGCCGCACGTATTAAAGTTCTTTCAAATTTAAAACTCGACGAAAAGCGTCTTCCACAAGACGGTCGTTTCAAGATTGACCTCAACGGAGAAAAAATTTCTTTCCGTGTTTCAACGTTGCCAACGTATTACGGCGAGAAAATCGTTATGCGCGTGCTCCGTGAAAATGGTGCAGGCTTCAACCTCGAAGCTCTCGGTTTCCACGGTGAGTCGCTCGAAAGAATTCACAAGGCGATGACTCTTGCTACGGGAATGATTCTCACAACAGGCCCAACAGGCTCCGGAAAAACGACAACGCTTTACACGATGCTTGATATTTTGAATACGCCAGACGTAAATATTTCAACGATTGAAGATCCGATCGAATACCAAATGGATCGAGTAAACCAGACGCAGGTGAAATCAGAAATCGGCCTCACATTCGGCGCGGGTCTTCGTACGCTTGTTCGCCAGGACCCTGACATCATCATGGTGGGAGAAATTCGAGATTCAGAAACAGCTGCATTGGCTATCAATGCGTCTCTTACGGGTCATTTGGTGCTCTCCACCCTGCACACAAACTCTGCTGCGGGTGCGCTGCCGCGCCTCATCGACATGCACGCTGAAGCATTTCTCATTGTTTCTACGGTAAGCATTATTATCGGCCAGCGTCTTGTGCGAAAACTCACCGACAAGAAAGAAAAATACACAATGACACCGGCTGAAATAAAAACTCTTTCAGAGTCAGTCGACCTTGAACGCGTGCTTCGTGCTCTGAAAGAAGAAAAAATTGTCGATCCAAAAGCGACATGGGAAAAAATTCCACTCTATCGTCCAAAAACGGGTGTAAACCCAGCCGATGCTTTTTCTGGTCGAGTTGGTATTTATGAAGTTATGAAAATGTCACCG
This sequence comes from uncultured Candidatus Saccharibacteria bacterium, assembly GCA_964492195.1. Lineage (GTDB taxonomy): Bacteria > Patescibacteriota > Minisyncoccia > Phycocordibacterales > DATGWK01 > JAHFLV01. The sequence continues at coordinate 7,730 of CAZBJL010000006.1, read as the reverse complement.
TCAGTGAAAGATTTGGTTATGCAGGGCAAGACAGACAAAGAACTCGAAGCCCAAGCCAAAAAAGAGGGAATGCTTACGATGATCGAAGACGGTGTGTTTAAAGCGGTACAGGGACAGACAACGATAGAAGAAATTCTTCGTGTTGTTTCGGAATAAATAAATTTACAATCGTGCCTTCGTTACTCAAAACAAATTTTTAATACATATGAAATTTAAATTTAAAGCAGTACGTCAGAGTGGCGAAAAATACGAAGGCGAGAAAGAAGCCGATAATAAAATTGGCTTATACGAACAAATCCGCAAAGAGGGAGGCACGATCGTCCATGTTGAAGAAGTAAAAGGAGACAAAAAATCCGGGCTGCAGCTACCGTCATTTTTGCGTGGAGTTTCGATGACCGATAAAATTCAGTTTGCAAAAAATCTCGGTACGATGATCGAAGCTGGTTTGCCCGTCGTGCGAGCACTTTCTGTTATGGAAAGACAAACTCGAAGTACGAGCTTTAAAAAAGTTCTTTCAGACTTAAACGCAAGTATCGTGAAAGGAGAATCGCTTTCTTCTGCGATGGAAAAATATCCTAAAACATTTTCTACGCTTTTCGTTTCCATGGTGCGGTCGGGTGAAGAGTCGGGAAGTCTGACAAACTCGCTTAAGTCTGTCGGCAATCAACTCGAAAAAGCCCATCTCCTTACGAAAAAAATTCGCGGTGCCATGATTTATCCGACGATAATTTTGATCGTGATGGTGGGCATTGCGTTTCTCATGCTTATATTTGTGGTGCCAACACTTTCAAGTGTCTTTAAGGAGTTGAATGTTCAGCTTCCGCTCATGACAAGAATTGTTATTTTTACGTCAGATTTTTTGAAAAATAACGTCATCATTTCACTTTTGGGAGTTATTGCATTGGTTACAGGTGTTGTGTATTGGAAAAAAACTACACGAGGAAAAAGATTTTTTGATGCACTTGTCCTTCGTTTGCCGATCATTGCGCCGATCACAAAAGAAACGAATTCAGCGAGAACAGCTCGCACACTTACGTCTCTGCTTTCTGCGGGCGTTGATATTATTGTGGCGATAAAAATTACCGGTGAAGTCGTACAAAACGTCTACTATAAAGAAGTAATTAAAAAAGCTGAAATTGCTGTGGAAAAAGGAAAACCAATTTCTGAAGTGTTCATGGCTGAAGAAAGACTGTACCCAGCGTTCGTGGGGGAGATGACAAATATCGGCGAAGAAACCGGCCGTCTCGCGCAGATGTGTGAGAACGTCGCAATTTTTTACGAGAACGAAGTCGAACAAAAAACGAAAGACCTTTCAACGGTCATTGAACCTGTGCTTATGGTTTTCATCGGTATCGCAGTCGGTTTCTTCGCAGTTTCAATGCTTACGCCGATCTACTCTCTCGTCGACGCAATTTAGTTTCCTTTATGAATACTCAAAACAAACAAAGCGTGAGCAAACGAAGAGGATTCACTCTTGTGGAACTCCTCGTTGGTGTCAGCTTGTTTGCAATTATCGCTGTAGGGATTTACGGAGCGTTTACGGGAGTGCTTAAAGTTATTTCCGCTTCGCGTACAAAAATTGTTGCGATGGATTTGGCTAATGAACGTTTTGAACTCATTCGCAATTTACCGTATCAGCAAGTTGGTATTGCAGGTGGAATTCCAAACGGTGTAATTTTGCATGTGGAAAGCTTTGTGCGAAGCGGCGCGACGTTTGTTGCAACGACAACGATTAGAAACGTGGACGATCCTTTTGACGGAACAGTCGGAGGAAGTCCGAACGATCTTTCGCCCGCAGATTACAAGCTCGTCGAAATCGAAATCAACTGCACAACCTGCCAAAACTTTTTGCCGATTTTTGTAAACACGCATGTGTCACCCAAAAGTCTCGAAACAAGTTCGACAAATGGTGCACTCTTTATTCGAGTATTTGATGCAAACGGCCAGCCTGTGCCCGATGCGAGTGTACACATTTCAAACACGCAAGCTGCTCCGTCTATTGCTATCGACGACGTCACCAACAATGCCGGCATGCTTCAAATCGTCGATGCACCGCCCGGCGTGAATGCGTATCAAATTTTAATTACGAAAGCTGGATATACATCCGACCAAACACTGACTCCGGGTGCAGTAGGGAATCCGAACCCAACGAAACCGCACGCTACGGTTGTTGTTCAGCAGGTTACCCAAATTAGTTTTGTGATAGACAGAGTAAGTTCGATGGACATTACGACCACGACACAGACATGCTCGCCGGTAGCGTCGATTGATTTCAATCTTCAAGGAACACGACTTATTGGCACAAGTCCAAACGTGCTCAAATACAATCAAAATCTTGTCACTGATAGTTCTGGTCGCAAAACACTTACGAATATGGAATGGGATACATACCCACTTACATTTACAGATAGCGCATATGACCTTGTAGGAACAAATCCAGTGACTCCGTTGTCGCTCGAGCCTGGGAGCAATGCTGACATCAAATTTATTGTGGCACCCAAGGACCCCGATACGCTTCTTGTAACAGTTACCGATGCGTCTGTAGGTTTGCCGGTGTCGAGTTCAACTGTCCGCCTCGCAGGTGGAGGGTACGACCAGACACTTGTAACTGACCGTGGATTTTTGAGGCAGACAGACTGGTCTGGCGGTGGTGGACAAAGTACGTCTACAAATCCTTCGCAGTATTTTGCTTCGGCAAACATGCAGGTATCGAGCCCAGTAGGGGAAGTAAAGCTCAACGGTTCGTTTGGAGTGTACGATCCAAGTGCAGTTCTTACGTCTTCAACCTTCGACACCGGTTCACCAAGTAATTTCCATCAATTGCTCTGGCTGCCTTCTGACCAGCCGCCCGCAACTGGACCAACAAGTGTCAAAATGCAGGTTGCGACAAACAACGACACAACAACATGGAATTTCCTTGGGCCAGACGGTACGGCGGGGAGTTACTACACTTCTGCGAGTTCGTATCTAAATTCTGTTCATGATAACGATCGGTTTTTGCGCTATAAGTTGTACCTCGAAACAGCAAGTAGCACGCTCACGCCAAATATCTCTGACGTTTCCTTTACGTTTTCTTCACAATGCGTGCCACCAGGACAAGTCGTGTTTACTGGAATTCCTTCCGGAACGTACACGCTCACCGTGACCCATGACGATTACGATACGTACTCTACGAGTGTGACGATAAACAGTTCGTGGCAACACGCGGAAGCCGCGCTTAACCCTCAAGATTAAATGAAAAATTTTCCGAAGAATTTAAAAGGAGGTGTGACACTTGTGGAGCTTCTTGTGTCTGTGGGTATTTTTTTAATCATCGCGATTTTTATTGCTTCGTTTCAGCGAGACATTTTTTCTTTCAATACGCATATTCAAAAAGATCTCAATGCGCAAATCGAAGGTCGTCGAGCAGTTGTAAGTATGGTTAAAGAAATGCGAGAAATGTCACCGTCGAGTCTTGGTTCATATGCTATTGCACAAGCAGCAACTTCGTCTGTAACTTTTTATTCAAATATAGACGCCGACGCATACAAAGAACAGATACGATATTATGTACAAGGAGGAAAGCTTTTAAAAAGCGTTATCAAGCCATCGGGTTCGCCTCTCGTGTACAACGCAGGTTCTGCGGTCGTGACGACGGTCGTTTCAGATTTTGGCAACGGTACAAGTACGCCACTTTTTCAATACTACGATTCAAATTATTCTGGAACCTCAACGCCATTATCTGTGCCGATCAACATCGCGTCTGTAAAACTTATTAAATTTTCAATCCTTCTGAATCGAAAATCTTCCCAAGCACAGTCAAACATTCCGCTCTCACTTACGTCTCAAGTTGTGCCGCGTAATTTAAAAGACAATCTATAAATGAGAAATAATTTTAAAAAGAGGGGATTCATCGTTATACAAGCTATCGTGCTCGGTAGTATTGCTGTCGTGATCATCAGCGCGCTCGTGACATGGGCGGGAGTGAATATGAAAGTCTCGAGGTCTTCTGTATATAGAGAGAAGGCAATTCAAATTGCTGAAGCAGGAATTGATTATTATCGGTGGCACCTCGCACATTCGCCGCAAGACTTTACCGACGGTACTGGTCACGCTGGCCCGTACGTTCATTCGTTTCAGGACAAAGACGGCACAACGATCGGTTCATTTTCTCTTACGATCACACCTCCGCCAGCGGGTTCAACGATTGTCACTATTCAGTCGGTAGGAAATATTCTGGAAGACTCAACAATTTCGCGAGGAATAAAAACCACTCTCGCCATTCCATCTCTCGCAAAGTTTGCGTTTGTGTCGAGTAGCGACATGCGTTTCGGCGTCGGTACCGAAGTGTTCGGTCCAATCCATTCAAATGGAGGCATTCGGTTTGACGGTCTTGCGCATAATATCGTAAGTAGTGCGCGCACAAGCTACGACGACACTGATTCCGACGACTGTAACGGAAGTTCTTCGTTCGGTGTGCACACCTGCGACTCGCCAGCCGACCCAAGTCCGCCAACAGCCGTGCCTTCACGACTCGATGTGTTCGAATCCGGTCGCCAGTTTCCCGTTCAAGCCGTCGATTTCGCTGGACTCACAAGTAATTTGGCGCAGATCAAAACAGACGCCCAGGCAAGCGGCCGATATTTTGCGAGCTCGGGCGTACTTGGATACAAAATTGTTTTGAATGCGAATGATACGTTCAATATTTATAAAGTAAACACCCTTCGTGCCGCTCCGTCTGGCTGTACCAACAGTAACAACCAAACAGGATGGGCAACGTGGAGCATTGCCACAACCGGGGGAGCGTTGACGCAAGTTGCTGGTTCGCCGTTTGCGATTCCAGCGAACGGGCTTATTTTCGTGGAAGACAATGCATGGGTTGAAGGAACGATAGACACCGCTCGTCTGACGATCGCTTCTGGAAAGTTCCCAGACAACCCTGCGACAAGGACGAGCATTACAGTGAACGAAGACATCAACTACACCAATACCGACGGTCGCGACGTTGTTGCCCTTATTGCTCAAAACAACATCAACGTTGGTCTCTTTAGTTCTGACTCGCTCGACATTGATGCGGCACTTATGGCTCAAAACGGCCGTGTTGGGCGTTATTACTACACGACAAGCTGTAAAACGAGCGGCCCAACTGTTAACTGGTACGGGAGAAATACACTTAACCTCTACGGAATGATTGCAACAAATCAACGATACGGCTTTTCTTACACAGGTTCAAACTGGGATTGCGGAGGCGCGATTGGAGAAATCGGTAGCGGTTACTGTTCTCGAAACATCGTATACGATGCCAACCTTCTCTATGGTCCACCACCAAGCTTCCCACTGACCTCTGACCAGTACTCCACCATTTCGTGGGAAGAGATTTAGGTGTGTTAAAATATCCCGATGAAATCAAAGCGACTTGTGGTGGCAAATTGGAAAATGAATCCAGAATCGCCTGAATTAGCCAAAGCAATTTTTCTTGCAATAAGAAGGACAAGTCAGAAGATCAAACGAACACAGGTCATTGTGTGCCCGCCAGCTATTTATTTCAGTAGTCTTTCAAAATTTGCGAATACAAAAGTAAAAATTGGAACGCAGAATGTTTTTTGGGAAAGTGCGGGGCCATACACAGGCGAAATCGGCGCTTCGATGGTTGCAGCCTCTGGAGGAACTCACACTATTGTCGGACATTCCGAACGTCGGGAGCTCGGTGAAACATTGGAAGTAGTAAATAAAAAAGTTTTGGCTGCATTGGGGGCTGAACTCACGACTATTCTCTGTATCGGTGAAAAGGAAAGAGATAGTCAAGGAAATTATTTGGCATTTGTGAAAGAGCAGCTCGCGACAGCACTTTCCGGTATTCAAAAAAAGTTTGTTGAAAATCTCGTGATCGCATATGAGCCTGTATGGGCGATCGGCAAGAGCGACAAGGAGGCAATGCGAGGTGCAGACATGCACGAAATGCTTTTATATATTAAAAAAATTATCGCTGACATGCTGGGTCGTGAATATGCTGAAACGATTCCAGTTTTGTATGGTGGCTCGGTTACTTCTCTAAACGCAGAAGACATCATGATGAACGGTCACGTCGACGGTCTTTTGGTTGGTCGCCAGAGTTTGGATCCGATTCAGTTTAAAGAAATTTTATTTGTCGTTGATAAGGTTGCGTAGGTGCACTGTGTGTCATGTGTTGCGCGCATTTGCTGTAAGGCTGAAATACTATGAAAAATATTGATCAAGTAAAAAATATCAGAGGTAAGCGAATTCTGTTGCGTCTCGACTTGAACGTGCCAATGGAAAAAGGGAAGGTGATGGATGATTTTAGAATTAAGTCTGCAATTCCAACAATTAATCTTCTCCGCGACGCTGGTGCAAAAATTGTCATCGTGAGTCATATAGAAGGAAAAGGCGGGGAAACACTAAAGCCTGTCGCTGAATATTTTGCCCATGCGAAAATTCCGGTTACGTTTATTCCAAAATATTTCACCGCATCTTCACAAAAAGTTCTCGATGCAATGAAAGAGGGAGACGTGGTTCTGTTTGAAAATCTAAGAATAAATAAAGGCGAAAAAGAAAATGATCCAACGTTCGCCAAAAAGTTGGCAGCAATGGGGGATATGTACGTGAACGAAGCCTTTCCCGTGTCGCACCGAGCGCATGCATCGATCGTCGGTGTTCCAAAACTTTTGCCAAGTTACTTTGGTCCTGTGTTTATCCGCGAAGTAAAAAATCTAAGTGAAGCCTTTAAACCTGCGAAACCATTTCTTTTCGTACTCGGTGGTGCCAAGTTCGACACAAAGATGCCGCTCATTCAGAAGTTTTTGAAATCAGCAGATTTTATTTTTGTTGGTGGAGCGCTCGCAAACAATTTTTTCAAAGAACTTAATTTTGAAGTTGGTCAGTCTGTCGTTTCTGACGGAAATTTTAATCTGCCTGAACTTTTGGAAACAAAAAAAGTTTTCATTCCGATTGATGTGATTGCAGCCGAAGGCAAACATATTTCTACCAAATCCGCGCACGAAATTACTTCAAAGGAAACAATCTGGGATGTTGGGCCAGAATCTCTCATCCAACTTGGCGAACTTGTGAAAAAGGCGAAGTTCATTCTCTGGAACGGTCCGCTCGGAAACTACGAAGAAGGATTTTCTGAAGGCACAAAAAAACTTGCAGAAATCATTTCAAATTCAAATGCGAAATCGATCGTCGGTGGTGGAGACACGGTCGCAGCTATTGAGTCGCTTGGACTTACAGATACATTCACATTTATTTCAACAGGCGGCGGCGCCATGCTCGATTTTCTTTCTAATGAAACATTGCCAGGTATAGAAGCGGTGGAGGGGAGGTAGATCAAGCGACTCTAGATTTGACAAATTATTTAAATTGGTATATAATATATAAAGATTGACCTTTAACTTTGCCGCATTTCGCGGCCTCTTGCCCAACGGGTGAGAGAACAATCCCGACCAACGGTCGGAGAAAGATGATGCCATGAAGTACGACCTGTATGTGGGCGATGTCAGCGTGGAGGCTGTGTTCGATAAGCTCGGTGGTGTCCAGGGAGCCAAACGCTTCTTGGCTGGTAACGTCGAGGTGGTCATCAAGGACCACGTCGTGACAGGTGACAGGCCGTTCATCCCCGATGGTTGGAAGTTGGAGAGTCACCAGAAGACAGGTAACCTCAAGCTCACCCGTGTGGGCGACGACCTCTTCCTCGACGGCAAGAAGATTGAGTTCTTCCTGTCGGACAAGCAGAA
>CAZBJL010000005.1:58301-72575 GCA_964492195.1 uncultured Candidatus Saccharibacteria bacterium | reverse complement strand
TTTCTATCCGTGTGCCTGTCGTTGTGGGTTCTATTGTCGACATTACATTTGTTGCGAAGAGAAATACTACCGCGGAAGAAGTAAATGAAATTCTCACAAAAGCTTCAAAAGAGAAACGATGGCAAAAAGTTTTTACAGTAACTGAAGAAGATCTCGTTTCTTCAGACATTATCGGAAATTCTCATGCATCGATCGCTGATCTCGCATTTACGCGCGTTGTTGATGGAAATCTCGTAAAAGTTCTTGCATGGTATGACAATGAAATGGGGTATACGAGCACTTTGGTTCAACATGTAATTGAAACAGGAAAATATATTTAAAAAGTGCTAAACTAACAAATAATATGAAAAATTTACAAAAAGGTTCTGCTGTTCCGTTAATAATTGGAATTATCGCAGTCTTGGTAATCGGGGGAGGTATTTACTATTCAGTGAATAAATCAAATTCTTTAGTGACGTCAACTAATACAGCTGATACTCCTTCTAAAAATGAAACATCTGATTGGAAAACTTATAAAGATGAGACCTATGGTTTTGAGTTTAAGTATCCTTCTGATTGGGTTTTACAAAAAAATGATCCGTATGGATGGGTAGTAGGGAAATATCCAGATTATGGTTTTTACCTAAATGTTCACAATCATCCATATACTCTAGGCATAGAGTCAGGAGTTAATCTCTACAAAAAATTATCATCTGTTGATGGTCATAAAGCACTAATAGGCGGCACAGAAGAATATGTACTAACAACTCCACCTACAGAGGACTCAGTTTACATTGAGATTGAGACAGCGCCCTATTCGTCTTCGTCCCACATGATTGCACTAAACATGGGTTCAAATAATCACACTAAGGAAATGAGAAAAATATTTAGTTCAATAATCTCATCTTTTAAATTCACAAAATAAAGTATCAGTTACCTAATACTAAGTAATAATATCTGATATTGCTTGAATATTAGATAACCTTGCTATTCGTCAGGAGCAGACTTATGATTTGCTTGTACCTTGATAATCAAATAGTCACACCGAACCGCCCACCTTTTCAGTACTTAATTTATTGAGTATTGGAAAGGCGAGCGGGGCGGGGCAATTTCTTAACTAATTTTTGTGAAAATGAGCCTAAATGGCTAGCGTGGTATGATAACGAAGTAAGTTATACTCCCATACACTCGTGGATCACGTTGTAAAAAGTGGTGGATTTATTAAGTAAATTTAAAATATGAATCCAGATCAAAATAATCAAGTCAATGTAAATCCAGTCCCAGCTTCAAGCCCAACTCCTTTGCCTCCTCAGAAGATATCTCATCTCAAAATAATCACACTTGTCTTGATGGTTCTGTTTGTGATCTTAGCCTTAAGTGTTGCTGGTTATTATTTTTCTCGAAAGGACAAAGTTGTTCAGCTGGAAGTTCCAAATGAGATTTTGGATTGGAAGACATATAATAATTCACTTTATAATTTTTCTATAAAGTATCCAAACAAACTAAAAACCTGTATTGCTGATGGTGGTGAAATCTTTTGTCAAGAAGATTGGGTGTATGAAGAAAGTCAGTTTGATTCGGGGGTAGCTTCGGTAGCTTTTGGGACAAAATCTTCCAAAATTGGAGGATGGAGTTGGGGTGTTTCGGTATTTTCAAAACAATCACATAGTAAAGAAAACTTAATAAGTCTTCTTTGGAGTCATGCTCCTGATCGAAAAGAAAAAAGAGAAAATATTCTGATAAACGGCAGAACCGCGCTATTGGTTACAGTTTCAAGCAGTCAATCTATAAACCTTGCCCTTAAAGATGTTTTTATTGAGACCAATGATAGGATCTATAGAATCAGTGGCAGTACTTCGATACCAGAATTCGAGGCGTTTTATAAGAGTTTTCGGCTAAAATAAATGTAGTGTTCCGGCTTATTATGTATAAGAAATCGTTTATTGTTATTACTATTCTGGTGCTCGGGAGTTTCGGCATTTGGTATATAAAAAATAAATCTGTTTCTCCAACAGAACACCAAACCACACAACCATCTCCAGTTCAGTCTGATGAAATTACGGCTCGAATAGGTAAAAAATCGGTAAGCGCGACAGGGTTTGAAATTACTCCAAAAGAATTACAGGAAGATAGTCGTTGTCCGGCGAATGTAAATTGTATTTGGGCGGGGAGAGTGGTGGTAAAAGCAGATGTTGCTTTCAGAGGCAGTGTTCCGCAAGAATATATTTTTGAATCAGATACAAAAGTTCGGATTTCTAGCGGGGACATTACGTTGTTTGGGGTAACACCCGTAAAAACATCGGGAGTGATTAAATCCACAGACTACATGTTCACGTTCAGTATTCAGAGGTAAGACGTTTTCCTGTTCAGTATCAATAAAAAAACAGCGGCTCCTTCGGGGGTCGCTGTTTGTGTGGTTGTGAGCTGGGTAGTCAGTGTACCAAGTTCTTGCTTTCAGCGGATGGTTGCTGAATCGTTCCCTCAACCCGGATTGTGCTGATTCGAAAGACAGATTCCCACTTCGGGTTGTACTGTTTGTACACCCTGTCGTAGCCGGTTCCTCCGTCAATGAAATCATGCCCTCCGAGGGTCCATTCGGTCTTGTTCACGCTCCAGCCGGTAATCGGCCGCGAGTGAAAAGAATCGTTCCCGGTACTGCCGTAGAGATAGTTGCGACCAGGTCCGCCGAAAACGGTGTCGTTTCCTGCGCCAGCCCAAACGGTGTCCCTGCCGTAGCCACCAAAGAGGTCGTCATCTGCACTGCTGCCCACGATGAAATCGTGCCCATTGCCACCGTACAGCCTGCGATTGTGGTTGGCACCACGGGAAACCTCTCCAATGGCCTTCGACGCATCAAGAGTGTCGTTGCCATTGCCGCCATGCGCGGAGATCGCACCATCGAATCTCCGGATCTGAATCCTGTCATCACCGTTGCCTCCAAAGATTTGGTTATCTGACCAAAATCCCGAGAGGTTGCTGCCCTGCATGATCAAAGAGTCATCTCCGTCACCGCCCTTTACGGTGACGCTTTTCACTCCTGAAAATTCGGTGATCGACTCGTGTTTCCCTTCGCCTGAAGTGATCTTCACGGCGGAACGCTGTGTCGCCGGGTTGCCCTTGAGGGCGACGACGATGTGGTCAGCTCCTGCCGAACCACTGATGGTGAGAACTCCCTCGTCCGACAGATCAAAAGTTGTCGGATGGTGATTCCCAGACATCATGGAACGAGACTCCAACGATTCGAACAAAGTGGACATTGTGAACTCCTTATTGTTGTACGTGTGAAAACATGACAATAAACACGCGTCTATTGTTTCCATCTGCGTGACTTCTGCATATATTATATAACGAAATTTGTTAATATGTCAAACAAGTTGCAGACTCTCTTGTTATGCGATCTTCTTTTACGTGATCTTGGTTCTGCAGAATGTTTTTGTTGATATCGATGAGAGTATATACGTAATCCATGGTGACACTTCGACTCCGGGATTTGAGATTTTCTACAAGAGTTTTAAGTTAAAATAAACAAAGAAAAAAACGGCGACCCTTTTGGATCGCCGTTTGCGTTATGTACACATTGTGTAGTTGATTAGCTCAGCCCTTGCCACCACCTCCGTCGTTCACTTCTTGGTTGAAGGTGGTCTCGATGCCGGTGACGCGGACCCGGAAGTTCGCCGTCCACTCTCGGTTGTAGGTGTAGATGACCGTGTCATCGCCCTCACCTCCACTCATGGCATCGTTCCCGCCGACAGTCCACTCGCTGGAGTATTCGCTGTAGCTGTTGGTCGGTGCGGCTCCGAACGTATCGTTTCCGTCTTCACCGAAGAGGAAATTACGACCCGGGCCGCCGGTCAAGTAGTCATCGCCACCTTGAGCAAAGATGGTGTCGTTGCCGTTGCCTCCATGAAGAGTGTCGTTGCCGTCGCTACCGATGATGGTGTCTCCACCATCGCCGCCGTAGACAAACAAGCCACGATTCTGTTCTTCGGACCCGTTGATGAGGGCCCTCGAACAATTGATCACGTCATTGCCACCGTCCCCGTAGACACCAATCGAGCCATCGAAGGGTCCGATCTTGATGTTGTCGTTGCCATTTCCCCCCAACACGTTGACGAACATGTTGAGGTTCGAAAGGTTGTTGCCACGAACGATGACGGTGTCATCGCCGTGACGGGCTTGAATCGTTAAGCCGGTGACCCTTCTGAACGTTTCGACTGTCTTTCCGCGACCTGTGCCAGAGGTGACTCGCACCCTGGCCGTTTCTGTCTCGGGGTTGCCGGTGACGACAACGACAATGCGGTCGTTGCGATTTGTTCCGGTGACCGTAAGGCTTGTTTCCGACACCGCGTGCACGTCTCCGTGCTCCGTGGTCATGGACAGACGAGGCTCGAGACCTTCCAATGTGAATCGGGACATTCGTATGCTCCTCTTTCTTGTGCTTGTGGAAACGAACTGGCAGACACGCGTCTGCGTTCGCCCACTCCGTTTCTACGCGTATTATATAATGAAATGTACGTTAGTGTCAAGCAATAAACCCAAGCAATTATCCCATATTATTTTCTCTGTTATAATTGATGCAATACTATAAATATATGCAAACAATTCTCATCGCTTCTGACCACGCTGGTTTCGAACTCAAACAAGAACTCATTCCTTTTTTACGCGATCTTGGTTTTGAAGTAAAAGATTTTGGCGCACATGCATTTAATGCTGAAGACGATTATCCTGATTTTATTATTCCGCTCGCAAAAGAAATTTCTGAAAGTGACGGCGTAAAGCAGGGAATCATCATTGGCGGCTCTGGGCAAGGTGAGGCAATTGTCGCCAATCGTTTCCGTCACGTCCGAGCAGTTGTGTTTAATGGTCAGTATCATCCAGACAGTGACCGTCATGTGCCCCTCGAAGTAAAGACAGCTCGCGAACATAACGATGCGAACGTTATTTCGCTTGGTGCTCGTTTTCTTTCAGAATCTGACGCAAAAGAAGCAGTGAAAACATTTTTGACAGTTACTTTTAGTGAAGACGAACGACACATGAGACGCCTTAAGAAAATTGATGGAATAAAATGATCGAAGTAATCCCCGCAATTCTCCCAAAAAGTTTTGAAGACTTAAGCGAAAGCATGGCGCTCGTGTCGGGTCTTGTACAAATGATACAGGTCGATGTCTGTGATGGCGTATTTGTTTCAAATAAAACTTGGCCGTACATCAAAAAAGCCGATTCTGATTTTGCAAAAATTCTTAAAGAAGAAGGTGGCTTTCCATACTGGGAAGAACTCGATTTCGAAGTTGATTTAATGGTGTGCGTGAACGAACAGATAATTCAAGATTGGATTTCTGCTGGAGCAAAGAGACTCGTAATTCATCTTGAATCTGTCGATGATATTGAAACGCTTATTCATGAAATTCGCGGATTATTGCCCGAAGAAGATTATTTTTTGCATACAGAAATCGGCATTGCCATTAACCCCGACACTCCTATTGAAAAACTTGAGCCAATTCTCAAACGTATCAGTTTTGTTCAGTTTATGGGGATACAGAAGGTCGGCTTTCAGGGCGAAAAATTTGATGAGCGGGTGATCGAAAAGATTTCTGATTTTCGACAGCGTCATCCTGACGTCACGATCAGCGTCGACGGTGGTGTGAATCTCGAAACCGCACCAAAGCTTATCGACGCAGGTGTGAACCGTCTCGTTATTGGTTCGGCAATTTTTGAAAGCGGTGACATTCCTGGCACGATTGAATTTTTCGATAATTTTTCACAAGAATAATGACTGAAATCACTGACAAACAAATTAAAAATCTTGAAATAAAAGCGAATGAAATTCGCGAGTCGATCATTACGATGCTTCTCGAAGCTGGTTCGGGTCACACTGCGGGGCCGCTTGGTATGACGGATATTTTTACTGCACTTTATTTTCATATTTTAAATCACAATCCAAAGCGCCCCGATTGGGAAGAGCGCGATCGCGTTGTGCTTTCAAACGGCCATATTTGTCCCGTGCTTTACGCTACGATGGCCCACGCGGGTTATTTCCCACTAGATGAACTCCAGACGCTTCGCAAATTCGGCACACGTCTCCAAGGCCACCCGCATCGCGAATATCTTTCTATGCTTGAAACAAGTTCTGGGCCACTTGGTTCGGGACTTTCGCAAGCCGTCGGAATGGCGATTGCAAATAGAATTGATGAAGGAGAATCGAGTCATCGGTATATCTACGCTCTGTTGAGTGACGGCGAGCATGATTGCGGTCAGATCTGGGAAGCGGCGATGCTTGCCGGTAAAGAAAAGCTCCGCAACCTCATCGCATTTGTTGACCGCAACAATATTCAGATCGACGGTTTTACCGAAAACATCATGCCGCTCGAACCGTTGGCAGACAAATGGCGTGCATGGAATTGGCATGTACAGGAGATTGATGGACATAACATCGAAGAAATTGTCGATGCAGTAAACAAAGCAAAAGCAGTGTTTGAAAAGCCTTCTGTCATTATTGCTCGAACGATTCCCGGCAAAGGTGTCCCAGAGTTTGAAAGAAAGTTTGAATGGCATGGCAAAACTCCGAATAAAGAAGAAGCGGCGATGGCTCTGCACGCACTTCGAACTCTTGGTGGAAAAATAAAAAGCGAACATGAATAATTCTTCTCTCAATCCTAAAATTTTCGACACTGATGTCGAGCAAGTACCAATCCGTAAAGGTTATGGCGAAGGACTTTTGGCTGCAGGCGAAGCCGACAAAAATATTGTCGCGCTTTGTGCCGACCTCACCGAATCTACACAAACTCATTTATTTGCCAAAAAATTTCCAGAGCGTTTTGTGGAAATCGGCGTCGCTGAACAAAATCTCGCCTCTGTTGCGTCCGGAATGGCCGCGATGGGCAAAATTCCTTTCATTACTTCATACGCGATGTTTTCTCCTGGCCGAAATTGGGAACAGATCCGCACGACGATTTGCTACAACAATCGTCCGGTAAAAATCGCTGGTAGCCACGCTGGTATTTCTGTCGGCCCTGACGGCGGTACGCATCAGGCAATAGAAGACCTTGCGATTACTCGAGTTATTCCGCGCATGGTTGTGATTTCTCCGTGCGACTCTATTGAAGCAAAAAAAGCTACCATCGCGGCAGCAAAAACAAACACTCCTGTCTACATCCGTCTCGGCCGAGAAAAAACTCCCGTCATTACCACCGACTCGACTCCTTTTGAAATCGGCAAAGCAGAAATTTTTAGAGAAACAGAAAAGCCACAGGTGGTGATCATCGCTACAGGTGCGCTCGTACACAAAGCTCTCGTCGTCGCGAATGAATTAGAAAAAACAGGTGTCTTCGCGAACGTCGTAAATTTACATACCATCAAACCGCTCGATGAAAAAACAATTATCGAGCAAGCAAAAAAAGCTGGAGCAGTTGTAACTGTCGAAGAGCATCAGATCCGTGGAGGAATGGGAAGTGCTGTTGCTGAATGTCTCGCAAAGCATCATCCAGTACCTATTGAATTCATTGGTGTTGACGACCAATTCGGTCAGTCAGGCAAAATGGAAGAACTCATTGAACACTATGGTATGGGCGTTGAAGCTATTACACGAGCGGTAAAAAAGGTGGTGGGGAGGAAATAATTTTGACACAAAAATACCAGAGGTATATTGTTTCAGAGGAACAAACATTAACTTTGAAATGGAGGAGATAGCATGTCCAATTCCTTCCGCGATTTGTTGGATGTGTTTCTCGGCAATTTCAGATGGTGGAGACAGAGGAGTGGTGGTACGTGGCACCATGTGTTGCATACGATGCCTCCAAGCGTTGATTGTTGGCAAAGGGAATTGTCCGCAGAAAATGCGTACGAGACCTTGCTTGAGACGGAAACGTATCTGTCTTGGTATTGAAGTTTTAAGAACGATCCTTCCTGCTCTCTCTCGGGCGCCGTCTAAGACAGACGGCGTTTTTTTATTTATATTTTCTTAGGAACGTATTCACTCGGTGCATTCTTCAAAAATTCTTCGAGTTTTTCTCTTTTCAAAAGTCCTTTTTGTGCGCCGATTTCCTGTACAACAGACATTGAGTTGATTGGTCCCCATGTGAGTGCTTCAGCGAGGGTTTTGCCAAGTGCCAAAGCTACAGTAAAAGTAGAAGCAAATGCATCGCCTGCGCCAGTGCGTTCGTACGGTGGCTTTGGATCTGGGTAGGGCGGCATAAACCAGCTTTCATTTCCATCAAATGCATACGCACCCTTTGGCCCGTCAGTAATGACAACATTTTTGGGTCCAAGTGCATGGATACCTTTCATTAAATCTTTCACATCGCCATCTTCTTTTTTAAGAATTCTTCGCGCCTCCTCGACGTTGCAGAAGAAAATTTCGGATCGCTTGTAGAACGCAAGAAGTTTTTCAAAACCAGCATTGAGCTGAAATGTTCCGGGCTGAAACGCGAGTTTGACGTCAGGATTTTTCTCAAGCCATTTAGCGATTTCGAGCTGGTAGGGCAGAGAGTCTGCACCGAGCGAGGTGATGTATACCCAGCGAGGATTTTTGCGCGGTGCGTTGAATGTGTATTTGAACGCTTCGTGTTTTACGAGGATTGTCCGTTCGTCTTCATACCAAAGTACGTAGTGGTAATTTGTTTTATTCCCTTTGTGTTTTGTGACGAATTTGGTTGAAACCCCGTTTTTCTTAAGGGAATTAATGCAATCTTTTCCGTTTTGGTCGCCGCCAACATCGCACATTGAAGCAGAATTGAGCCCAAGCCGAGCGGCCGAAACTGCAGCATTTGGTCCATTTCCAACTGCTGTCACTACTTCAACGAATTCAAAAGGAATTTTTTCAGCGAAAGGCATGCAGAGTTCGCACTTATCTTTATTTATGTTGCAGTGAACAGAAGCGTCTTTGAGTCGGATAAAGGCATCAACAACAATGTCGCCAATGGCGAGGAAATCAATTTGTTTCATGCGGAAAATTATAACATGTGATTAAAAAGGTCATGTTATAATTCTTGGCATGAAAACCCTTTACGAATACATTCAGGACGCTGAAATCAATAAAACGGCAATTGGGCATTTTAATATTTCAAATATCGAAGCATTGTGGGCTATTTTTTACGCTGCACAAAAGCTCAACGTTCCCGTCATCATCGGAGTTTCAGAAGGCGAGCGTGATTTTATCGGTGTAAGACAGGTTGCGGCACTTGTAAAAAGCCTCCGTGATGAATTTGGTCATCCAATTTTCCTCAATGCCGACCATACGTATTCTTTTGAAAGAGTAAAAGAGGCGATCGACGCTGGTTTTGACTCTGTAATTTTCGACGGTGCAAAATTACCCTTTGAAGAAAATATTGCCGAGGCAAAAAAGTGTGTTGAATACGCTCGAAGTGTTGGTCGTAATGTGCTTGTAGAAGGCGAGCTCGGTTTTATCGGCCAATCTTCAAAATTGCTCGATGCGGTTCCTGAAGGCGTCGATCTTTCCGAAAGTGCCTTAACAAACCCTGTGCAAGCGCTCGAATTTGTTAAAAAAACAGGCGTTGATCTTTTGGCTCCTGCGGTGGGGAATTTCCACGGCATGCTCCGCAGCGGCGTTGACCCAAAGCTCAACATTGCTCGTATCAAAGCAATTCGTGACACAGCTGGTGTACCGCTCGTACTTCACGGTGGCTCGGGTAATTCAAACGACGATTTTTCTGCCGCAATCGACGCAGGAATTTCTATTGTGCACATCAATACAGAACTTCGTCTTGCGTACCGCGACGCGCTCAAACTTTCTTTGCAGGAAAACCCTGACGAAGTTGCGCCGTACAAAATTCTCAAAGGTCCCGTTACTGCAATGCAGAAATTCGTAGAAGGTAAACTTAAAACATTCAACAAACTCGCATAAAGTTTTTTATACATGACATTACAGGAAGAAATAAAAGTTTTTTTCAAGGGCGATATTCTCGACGACGAAGCAACACTTGCGACGTATAGTCATGATGCGAGTCTTTTTGAAGTGAAACCAAAACTTGTTCTTTGTCCAAAAGACAGCGCCGACATCCAAGCTCTCGTAAAATTCATCGATAAGAAAAAAGCGGAAGACGCGTCTCTTTCTATAACTCCACGTTCTGCGGGTACGTGCATGTCTGGTGGTTCGCTCAACGAATCCATCATTCTCGATGTCATGAAATACATGCATGGAATCAAAGCGATTTCAAAACATGAAGCAACAGTGTTGCCCGGTACGTTTTATCGAGACTTCGAAGTCGCAACCCTCAAACTTGGCTCAATTTTGCCGTGTTTTACTGCTTCAAAAAATTTATGCGCGATCGGTGGCATGGTCGCTAACAATGCTGCAGGCGAAAAAACGCTTCACTACGGCAAGATGGAACATTACGTCAAAGAACTCAAGGTGATTTTTTCTGACGGTCATGAATATACCGTGAAGCCGCTTTCAAAGTCTGAACTCGATGTAAAAATGGCTAAAAAGGATTTTGAAGGTGGTGTATATAGAGAAATTTTCAATCTTATTGTAAAAAATCAGAAAGAAATTACTGATGCAAAGCCAAAAGTTTCTAAAAATTCTGCAGGCTACTATCTTTGGAATGTCTGGGACGGAAAAACATTTGATCTTACAAAGCTGATCGTTGGTTCGCAGGGAACGCTCGGTATTGTCACAGAAGCTACGCTCAAACTTGTTTCCGTAAAGAAAATCTCAAAGCTTTTTGTGGTTTTTATGCCGAACATTTCAAAATTGGGAAGTATTGTCGACGAAATTTTGGAATTCAATCCTGAAAGTCTTGAATCTTACGACGACAGTACGATGAAAATGGCAGTCAGATTCCTTCCAGAAATGCTCCGAAGCATGAAAACGGGCAGTTTTTTCAAACTCGTTTTTGGTTTTATTCCCGAAGTATTTATGATGCTTACGGGCGGCATTCCAAAGCTCATTTTACTCGTTGAATTTTCTGGTGATAGTTCAAAAGAAATTGATCAAAAATTGATTGCGCTTAAGAATAAAATTGCTCATTTTAAATTCAGAATGCGAGCAATAAAAAGTGTTTCTGAAGCCGAAAAATACTGGACGATTCGCCGCGAAAGTTTCAATCTGCTCCGTAAACATGTTCGAGGCATGCGAACTGCTCCATTTATAGACGACGTCATCGTTCGCCCAGAATTCCTTCCAGAATTTTTGCCAAAAATGCGGGCAATTTTGGATGAATACAAACTTATTTACACTATTGCTGGTCATGCAGGTAACGGCAACTTCCACATCATTCCTTTAATGGATATGAAGCAAGTTCGAAACAGGGAAATCATCCGAGAAATTTCAGATAAAATTTACGACCTTGTGATTAGCTACGAAGGCTCAATTACGGCAGAACACAACGACGGCATTGTTCGAACGCCGTACCTCGAAAAGATGTTTGGTCCTAAAATTACCGCTCTGTTCGCTGAAACAAAAAACATTTTCGATACAAAAAATATTTTCAATCCTGGTAAAAAAGTTGGCGGTACGATCGAATATATGGAAAGTCATATCGCTAAATCCTAGCGATATTTGACATTTGTACTAATTAAGCGTACTCTTTTTGGCAGGAAGTACATTGTGTTACAGGAATCGGGGGAATCACTTTTACAATGGAGTAGAACATTGGTTGCCATACTTGTTCCGCCACAGGCAGTGCGTCATCAGCCCAAGAAGAGAGGCGCAGGATTTCTGGTCGTGGGTCTTTACAATGAAAGGACCCAACGGCCGTTCAGCTGTGCTTTGAATCGTGTTCAAGATCATCTTCGGGGTGGTCACATCGAGATCCACCGGGAAAAGTCTGAGTGGTCGTTTGTGCCAGTTGTGGGGGAATCGGAGACGTTCAGGATTGGTTCCGGGGTGAGAGTTCCGGAATCTCCTGTGCTCTGGGGTCCGCTTTTCGTGTATCATTTGAGGGACGTGCCTCAGTGTGAACGGTGGATCAAACTTTGCGAGGAAATCCTCGACGGCACACTCACGCGCTGATCTGGCCCCACTGTTTCTGTGTGTTTTGTCACTCAAGCCCCGCAACGCGGGGCTTTTTCTATGAAAACATTGATTTTTTTGAATACTTGAATATAATAGCCTGATGCTTACTCTGGAAATTAAGCCTCGAAAAGTCGGGGTCAATCTATATACATTACGAGACGAAGGCGTTATGCCTGCTGTTTTCTATGGCAAAAAGGAGGAATCAACTCCTGTTTCTGTTTCTCTTGCTGAATTTTTAAAGGTTTGGAAAAAAGCTGGTGAATCTTCTGTTGTTGTTTTGAAGGGTGAAAAAGGTGAACTCGAAGCACTCATTCATGACGTCGATGTAGATCCTGTTACTGAAGTTCCTCGTCATGCGGACTTTTACGTCTTCGAAAAAGGTCACAAAATCGAAGTTGAAGTTCCATTGGAATTCGTTGGTGTATCTCCTGCGGTCAAAAACCTCGGTGGTATTCTCATCAAAGTCCTCCACAAACTCAAAATCGAAGCAATGCCAAAGGATTTGCCTCACAATATTGAAGTCGACATTTCTTCTCTCGCAAGCTTTGACAATCAAATCCTCGCAAACAATCTCGTATTGCCAGCTGGTGTTACACTTCTCGAAGACGCCACCGAAGTTATTGCCCTCGTTTCTGAACCAAAAGAAGAAAAAGAGGAAGAAGCAGTTCCTGTTGATCTCTCTGCAATCGAAGTTGAAAAGAAAGGTAAGAAAGAAGAAGAGGGTGAAGAAGGTGCTGAACCAGAAAAGAAAGAAAAATCAGAATAATCTAAAAAACAGCCCGAGCGGGCTGTTTTTGTTTCGTATATATGTATTCAGCAAAGTGAAGTCTGTAAAGACTCCGCAGTCCGTCCGTCTTCACATGTTATAATGCTTCACATGCCTTTTTACTATAAAAAGAATCTTTTCCTTTTTCTTGTATTGATTATCGCTCTCTCGAGTTCGATGATGTATCAGACCTTTGCGGGTATTGTTTCTGCGCAGGGTGCTCCATCTGCAGACCAAGTTGCCGCACGACAAAAGGAGCTTCAAGCTGAACTCGCAAAAACCGAGAAAGAAATTGCTGAATGGACGACAATTTTGAATGCAAAACGCCAAGAAACAGGCTCGATTAAGCGTGATACCGAAATCCTTGCAGCGAAAATTGCCCAAGCAAAGCTTGTCATTAAGGCAAAAAACCTCGCAATCCAGACGCTTGGAAAAGATATTAGTAAAAAAGAAGAAACCATTGGCCAGCTCGACAGCAAAATTGAACGAGGAAAAGAATCTCTGTCTGGATTGATCCGAAAAACGAATGAAATGGATTCATATTCTGTTGCAGAAGTTGTTCTTTCAAATCAAAACCTTTCGGAATTTTTTGCTGATCTTGATTCATACGATTCTATTAAACGCTCGATGCAGGATTTGTTTGAAGAGGTCCGGGCAACACGTTCTTTAACCGAGGCAGAAAAACTCGCATTAAGTACGAAGAAAAACCAAGAAACAGATGCGAAGGTTGTCATCGAAACAGAAAAAGCTAAGGTAGAAAAAAACGAGGCTGAAAAGCAAGCACTCCTTACGATCAGTAAAAACCAGGAAAAAACATACGAACAGGTTTTGAAAGAACGCCAAGCGAAAGCCGCACAAATTCGTACCGCGCTTTTCGCATTGCGTGACACCGCAGCCATTCCCTTTGGAAAGGCGCTCGCATATGCCAATGAAGTTTCAGAAAAAACTGGTGTTCGTCCTGCATTTCTCCTCGCAATTCTTACGCAAGAAACAAACTTAGGTGCAAATATTGGTACATGTAATCGCCCCGGTGACCCAGAAAGCAAAAAATGGCAGGCAATCATGCCAGGCCCAAGCGACATCGCCGCAAAATTATCGAGACGAGATGATGAATCCGCTTTTCTCCGTATCGTAAATAAACTCGGGCTTGATCCGGGTTCAATGCCGCTTTCATGTCCATGGCAGGGAGGCTGGGGAGGGGCGATGGGTCCTTCGCAGTTTATTCCAACGACGTGGGAGTCGTACCAAGACCGCGTTGCTGCTGCGCTTGGAAAGAATGTTGCGAATCCGTGGGAACCAGAAGATGCATTCATGGCTTCAGGTATATACCTCGCAAGCCTTGGCGCAAATGCAAAAACCTACACTGCAGAACGCACGGCTGCGCTCAAATACTACGCTGGTGGTAATTGGGCTGCTCCTGCAAATGCCTTTTATGGTGACGGTGTTATGGCAAAAGCCACCAACATTCAGACAAACATGATTGACCCATTGCAAGGGCTTTAGTTTTGACTTTTAAGGGGTTTTTGATATAGTGGCCTGAAATAACATGAAAAAAGAT
>CAZBJL010000005.1:0-58201 GCA_964492195.1 uncultured Candidatus Saccharibacteria bacterium | reverse complement strand
TTTTGACTTTTAAGGGGTTTTTGATATAGTGGCCTGAAATAACATGAAAAAAGATACACATCCCCAATATTTTCCAAAAGCCGTTGTAGAATGCGCATGCGGAAACAAATTTACTGTTGGCTCAACAAAAGAGCTTATTCGTGTTGAAATCTGCAGCAAATGCCATCCTTTCTACTCTGGAACTGAAAAAAGTCTCGACAGCGCAGGACGAGTGGAGAAATTCAAGAGCCGCCGAGCCGCTGCTACTACTGCTAAAACCAAGAAAGTCACTGCTGCGTAGATTGCCGCACCTCTTTCTTACATGAACATAGAAAGTTTTAAACAAAATTCTAAGACTGCTTTTCTCGCGGATTTATACTCCAAACTCGAGAAAGAAGAAAATGAAGTAAAAACAATGGCCGCAACTGACCCGTCTTTTGCGGCGCTTGCCAAAGACGAACTCGACGGTCTTGCCGCTCAAAAGGAATCTCTTATGAATCAGATGAAAGAGATTGTTTCAAAAGACGCTGCGGAAGAAGAGTTTCCTAATGAAATCATTCTCGAAGTACGTGCTGGTGCCGGTGGTGACGAAGCCGCCCTTTTTGCGGAAAAGTTAGCAACGATGTATCGCCGGTTCGGTGAACGTCGAGGCTGGATCGTCCGAGTTCTCGAGGAGTCCAAAAATTCTCTCGGTGGGTACAAAGATGCGTCTTTTGAAATTAAAGGAAGGGGTGTCTATAAAGACCTTCGATTTGAGTCTGGTGTACATCGAATCCAGCGCGTTCCCGCGACAGAAAAGTCTGGCCGCGTTCATACCTCGACTGCTTCTGTTGCTGTGTTGCCGATTCGAAAAAAGGTGAATGTAGAAATCAATCCTGCTGACCTTGAAATCGAATTTTCTCGTTCCGGCGGCGCTGGCGGACAAAACGTGAACAAAGTTGAAACTGCCGTTCGACTCATCCATAAACCAACTGGTATCGACGTGCGCTGCACATCAGAACGAAGTCAGTCGGCAAACCGCGAACGAGCGATGACAATTTTGCAGGCAAAACTCGACGTTCTTCATGAAGCCGAAGAAGCGAAAAAGCACTCTGCGGAAAGGAAGGAACTCGTGGGAACTGCCGATCGTTCAGAAAAAATCAGGACGTACAATATTTTACAGGACAGAATTACCGACCATCGCCTTAAAGAGTCATGGCACAATATTGAGGCAATCTTTGCAGGCGACCTCGACCAAATCGTAGAGTCTTTTCAGGAAAAAGTAGCAAAAGAAGCAGAATAAAAAGAGAATTGCAATATTTACCCTATTTTGCTAGACTTCTCAAGCGTTTCTCTTAGAAACGCGTTTTGTTTCCCGGGATTTTAATACCAATGAATACCAAACCAACAGAATCAAATATTGTTTCAGAACTCTTTAAAGTCGGAGCTCACTTCGGCTTTGTTCGTTCACGACGTCATCCTTCAACAAAACCTTTTATTTTCGGTGTAAAAAACCGTGTTGAAATTTTTGATCTTGAAAAAACCAATCAGTCTTTAGATAAAGCTCTCGAATTCGTAAAAAACCTCGGTGCAGTGAACGCACCAGTTCTTTTTGTTGGTGGCAAAGGCGAAGCGCGTGTTGCAGTGAAGGCAGGAGCTCTCAAACTTGGCATGCCGTACGTTGATGGACGCTGGATCGGTGGTACGCTCACAAACTTTACCCAGATCAAAAGACGCGTTGCAAAACTCGAAGACCTCACCATGCAAAAAGAAAAGGGTGAATTGGCAAAATACACAAAGCGCGAAAGAATGCTCATCGATAAAGAAATCGAAAATCTCAAGAGATTCTTTGAAGGCTTGATTCCAATGAAAGAATTGCCAAAGGCCCTCATTATTGTTGATTCTAAAAAGGAAGATATTGCTGTAAAGGAAGCACAGGAACGAGGAATTCCAATCGTTGCGCTCTGTGGTTCTGACTGTGATATTACTGAAGTTGACTACGCTATTCCTGCAAACGATGCGTCAGTTGCAAGCATTGCATTTTTCGTAAATAAGTTTGTAGAGGCTTATAATTCTGGCAAAGTTACAAAGAAGTAATTACTCGTTTTTAGTTCGTTTTTTATATCATATATATGGAAATAACCGTTGAAAGAATCAAGGAGTTGAGAGATCTTACAGGCATTTCTATTATGCAATGTCGAAAGGCGTTGGAGGAAGCTCATGGTGACATGGAAAAGGCAGTTATTATTCTCAAAAAGAATAGTAAAGGCATCGCTTCCAAAAAATCTGATCGAAACTTGGGTTCTGGTGTCGTTGCTTCTTACATTCACGGTGGTGGCACGGTAGGTGCCATGGTTGAACTTCTCTGCGAAACAGATTTCGTTGCAAAAAACGACGACTTCAAGACGCTTGCTCGTGACATTGCAATGCATGTTGCGGCTAACAACCCAGAATTCTTGAAAAAAGAAGATATCGACGTTGAAGCTCGAAAAAAAGCGCAGGAAATCTTTGCAGATGAAGTTAAAGATAAGCCTGAAAATATTCGAGAAAAGGCAATTGAAGGCAAATTAAATGCATATTTTGGTGAACGTATACTGCTTGACCAGCCCTTCGTAAAGGATCAAAATGTAACTATTAGCCAAATGATTGAATCGGCTATACAGAAGTTTGGTGAACGAATTGAAGTCGCGCGATTTGCCCGATTTTCAACCGTTCGTTAAAAATGTATGTCACTGCTCTATACATGTATCGTTGCTCTTCTGGGAATTTTATTCCTCTTGGTTGTAAAGCGTGTAGAAATGAAAAAGGGTCGACAAACTTTTTTTGGCCGATTTTTTTCTAAAGGTGATCCTGTAATCATTGCTGTTGGTAAACGATTGCAGGAAATTTGGGATCATCGCCGAGAAAGAGCGTTCTTTCTTTTTTTGGTTCATATCCCAAATCGAGTGGAAGCACTCTTTGGACGGATTAAAGCAAAAACCCATGGGTATTATCATGGGACGAATCCAAAAATGAGAGGCAAGCGAGACTTTTCAAACAATACCGTTTCACCGTACATGCGTTCGATGTCATTCCGTCGCGACGGCGACACGGCGTAGGTTTGATGGTATTGTATTTTCACTCGACAAGCGAGTAACACGCCACCTTAGCTCAGTTGGTAGAGCAACTGTTTTGTAAACAGTAGGTCCTCGGTTCAAATCCGAGAGGTGGCTCACTTTTTCCATCATGGATTCATCTGTTCCAATCTACAAACCACTTCATATCGGCCGAGCCTCCGAACTCACTGGCCGTGACAGAACTCTGTACCGAGCGTTTGAAATCCTTCCAGGAGCTCTCGCGTGGGGCTCGATTCTTGGTTGTGTGCTCCTTTCGTACTTTGCACCTGTTTACGCAGCAATTTTTATTATTATTTTTGATTTTTACTGGCTTTTAAAGACAGTGTACCTTTCGACGTATTTGAGACAAAACTGGCGACGTTTGAAACATAACAGGTCACTTAACTGGCTTGAAATGTTAAGTCATGTGAAATACGAACACATTTACCACCTCATTTTGTTGCCGTACTACAAAGAAGATGTGAGTGTTATTGAAAACTGCCTCAAGTCGCTTGTTGATTCGCATTACGATAATAAAAAGATTCTCGTTGTCCTTGCGCTTGAGGAACGAGCAGGGAATGATGCAGTACAAAAAGCGGAAAAGGTAAAGAAAGAATACGCCGGTGTCTTTGGTGATTTGCTTATCACTATTCACCCGAAGGATTTACCTGGCGAAATGGCTGGAAAGGGATCAAACATTGCACACGCAATCGATGAAGCTCGAAAGAAAATATTGGATGCAAAGAAAATTCCTTATGAAAATGTGCTCGTGTCTGCGTTCGATATCGATACTGTGGTGTATTCGGACTATCTCGCGTGCATCACGTGGCATTTCCTCACAGGGGAAAAGCCGTTCAGGACTTCTTTCCAACCTGTGCCGCTTTATAACAACAATATGTGGGATGCGCCTGCACTGTCGCGAGTTGTTGCGACGTCAGGTACGTTTTGGCAGATGATTCAGCAGGAACGTCCAGAAAAGATTGCGACGTTTTCTTCGCATTCAGTGAGCTTTAAAGTGTTGCATGAAATTGGATATTGGCAGAAAAATATGGTTTCCGAAGACTCTCGAATTTTCTGGAATGCATACCTTGCGTACGACGGAGACTACTTTGTGACGCCGATTTCGTACCCCGTTTCTATGGATGCAAATCTCGCACCAACCTTTTGGCAGACACTTATAAATATTTACAAACAACAGCGACGATGGGGTTGGGGAGTGGAAAATATTCCCTATATTTTGTTTGGTTTGGTAAAAAATAAACGGATTTCGACTTGGAAAAAGATACGAGTCGCATTTGTTCAGCTTGAGGGCTTTTGGTCGCTTGCGACAAACCCGATCATTATTTTTATGTTGAGTTGGTTGCCGCTTATCCTTGGTGGATACAGATTTCATACCACTGTCCTTTCGTATAACTTGCCGGTCGTGACGCGAAACCTCATGGTGCTTGCAATGTGTG
Source organism: uncultured Candidatus Saccharibacteria bacterium (assembly GCA_964492195.1). Lineage (GTDB taxonomy): Bacteria > Patescibacteriota > Minisyncoccia > Phycocordibacterales > DATGWK01 > JAHFLV01. Next base: position 53,691 of record CAZBJL010000005.1, on the reverse strand, counting down.
GACTCATTTTCTCTGCGATTATTTCTATGAGCTTTTTGCCAAAACGACCGATCGTCCATGGACGCTTTAAATTTGTTTTCATGCTCATTCAATGGCTTTTGATTCCGATTACGATCACTGTCTTCGGTTCAATTCCGAGTCTCGATGCACAGACTCGTCTTATGCTTGGTCGATATATGGGTTTTTGGGTTACGCCAAAGCATCAATCCTAGTACGGGTTCATATTTGTTGTAGGAGAAATTCGTCATATACTAAACGCTATGCCACGTCCGGTTTCATATAAGTTACGCCTCATCTATTTTTTTGGATTTCTTCTTGTTTTTCTCGTAGGTTTTCCGATTCTTGTTTTTTACTCAAACGGCTACACGTTCGACACGACCCTCGGTCTCACGATTCGTGGTGGCGTCTACGTGTTTACACCAGAACCGAATACTGCGGTCTATATTGGCAATGAGCTTAAAAGCCAGTCAGGTTTCCTTAAAAGAGAAGTACTCGTCAACAATCTCAAGCCAGATCAATACCTCGTCCTTGCGGCAAATGAAGCGTTTTGGCCATGGGCAAAAATCATTCAGGTAAAAGCGGGGGAGGTTGAAGCGCTCTATCCGTTACTTGTGCCAAAAGTTATTGTTGCGGATGAAATCACTACTCCGGCGTCTCGAAAAGAAATCCTTACTCTCTTTGCTTCTTCAACTGTTCCAAGCTCACTTAAAATAAATAAAACTGCTTCCGCAACGACAAGTCCGGAAGTTCTTACATATAAAAAAGTTGAAATTTGGCGTACGGGTAACACGATATACGCACAATGGACGGGAAGTGAAGATTCCGCACCAAAATATTTCTGCACGGTTATTAGCTGTACAGACCCTGTATTGGTTTTTGAATCCTTCGTGCCAATTCGGTCGTTTGATTTTTATCCTTCACGGTCTGATGCTATTATGCTGGCGTTGGACAACGGTGTGTATGCAGTAGAAATCGACCGCAGACCGTATCAGAATTTCTATCCAATATATCGAGGTCAGCAGCCGGATTTTAGGGTAAGTGACAACCGTGTGTATATAAAAGATACTAATTATCTCGCCGAACTAAACGTAAACCAATGAAAGAAGAACAGTCTGCATTAAAAAGAGCGGAATTAGCGGTGAATGCGAAACGTCCTAACGACGATTTGTTGCGATTCGAGGTTTCTACACCTGAAGCGATAGAGAAAGCGCTTGCGGTAACGGATCTCACGCTCGACGACAGTCCGCTTCATGCAATAAATATTATTTTAAATAAAGTTAAAACTCGGCTCGAAGCCGCTGGTTTTGGTCAAATGCGAGTCATTCGAGCTAACCCAATCGTGTCTGTTGAAGATAATTTCGATAAGCTCTTGTTCCCATACGACAACGCAGGACGAGCGTCGACATACACACGCTATACAGACGAAAATCATGTGTTACGAACGCACACGTCCGCGAATGTTCCTGAAACATTCAAGAATTTTTATCAAGAATTCAACGGCGATATTCCTGACACCGTTTTTATTTTTGTAGGTCTTGTATATCGTCGTGACGTGATTGATCCAAAACATCTCGACGTCTTTCATCAGATGGACGTGTGGACGCTTCGAAAAAATGGCACACGAGGTCCCGTAACTGACGCTGATTTACTCGGCTTGGTGAATATGATTTTCGAAGCTGTGGTACCGGGCTCACAACCTGTTATTTACAAGGCTGTTCACCCATACACGCTTAATGGTGTCGAAGTGTATGCAAAATTCGACAACTCTGAACTTGAAATTCTAGAAGCTGGTCTCGCGCATCCAGAAGTGTTGCGAGGTGCTGGCTTTGACCCAGAAATCTATTCTGGTCTTGCGCTTGGTCTCGGACTCGATCGTCTTACGATGGCCCTTAAAGAAATTCCTGACGTACGATATTTGCGTTCTAAAGAACCACGAATCGCCGAGCAGATGACGAATACTTCAAAGTTTAAAGAGGTTTCGAGTATGCCACCAATCTCACGAGACATGTCGTACTGCATACCGGGGAATTTCACCGAAGAAGATATAAATGAAGAAATAAAAGACGCGTTTGGTGACAAATCGTATCTCGTGGAAAATGTAAAAATAATCTCTCGAACAAAATACGAAGACCTTCTTCCGATTGTCCGCGAAAAACTCGGTGCTTCTGTGGGACAGGACAACATTCTCGTTACGATTGTGTTAAGACATCCAGACCTTACACTTACAAAAAAGGAGGCGAACGAACTCTACGATGCAGTGTATCCAAAGCTCCACAAGGGAACGAAGGGCTATATTTAAAAGTAAGTCTCTCTACATAAAACAAGGCCCACACAAAGTGCGGGCCTACGAATGTTCAAGTTTTTGAAACGTTACGAGGATCAGCTGAGCTGCCAGGGCTCGACGCGGCCGGCCTGCACCTTCTGGACCGGCTTCTCGAACGACACCATCCATCCGTGGTTGAGGTCGTAATCGAAGGCCCGAGTGTCTTCCAATGTCATCTGGTCGTACAACATGATACTCTCCGTGAAATGGAGTTTTGCACCGAAGCATGGCGTTTCGACGCCATGTCCTCTCGATGCTTCTGTTACTATCATATCATTGTATTGAAATATTGTCAAGCATAACATGACCTGTAAAATACCTCCAAAATTGGGGGATTTTGGCATTGTATTATGGGGTCAGTTTTGGTAAAATAGGCTTATAAAGAAAAGGTTAAATTGCAAAAGCCGTCCGTAGGTATTTGGACGGTTTCGCATTTGAAAAACTCATGGCTGCTGAAAAAGAACCTAAAAAATCAAACTATAACGCCGATCAAATCTCGGTTCTTGAAGGTCTTGAACCGGTCCGAAAACGACCCGGAATGTACATTGGTACAACTGGTCCAGACGGCTTCCATCATTTGGTTACAGAAATTTTCGATAACTCCCGCGACGAAGCCATGGGTGGTTTTGCGAATGATATTGAAGTTACATTTCTCCCTAACAACCGCGTTCGTGTCGCCGACAACGGCCGAGGTATTCCGATCGACATTCATAAACAAACAAAAGTTTCTGCATTGGAAACAATCATGACAACACTTCACGCTGGAGGAAAGTTCGGCGGCGAAGGTTACAAAGTTTCCGGAGGTCTCCACGGTGTCGGCGCATCTGTTGTAAACGCACTTTCTGTTTACGTTAATGCAACAGTTCACAAAGACGGCGGCATATACATGCAGGAATACAGTCAAGGAAAAAGAAAAGCTGCAGTTAAAAAAGTTGGTTCAACAAAACAAAATGGCACAATCATCACCTTTGAACCAGACGAAGAAATTTTTGGTAAACAAGTATTTGAAGTTGACCGAATCGTAAACCACATGCGTCAGCAGGCATACCTTGTGAAAGGTTTGCGAATCAGCGTTATTGATGCGCGAGAAGCAAAAGCCGGCACAGATTTTACTGAAGTTTTCTATGTTCGCGAGATTGGTGGGGATTTTCCTTCGCAATCTTTCTGTTTTGAAGGAGGACTTTTGTCACTCGTAAAATTTCATAACAAAACCCAGAAGCCAATTCACAAAAATATTTTCTATGTTGAAAAAGCTGTAAAGGAATACGAAACAGTCGAAATCGCACTTCAGTATATTGACGAAGTTTCAAGTCGTCTTACTGCCTTTGCCAACAATATTTACAATTCCGAAGGTGGAACGCATGTGACAGGTTTCAAATCTGCTCTTACTCGAACACTCAACACATACGCCAAGAAAAACGGTGGTAATGGAAAGGAAGAGGACAATTTTACTGGTGAAGACGTTATGGAAGGTCTCACTGCAGTCATTTCCGTAAAGCTCCGCGAGGTACAGTTCGAAGGTCAGACGAAAGCAAAACTCGGAAGCGTCGAGGCTCGAGGTATGGTAGAAACTATTTTCAGCGAAGCTTTTTCATATTTCCTCGAAGAAAATCCTGAAGACGCTCGTGCAATCATCAGCAAAGTGTCTCTTGCGCTCCAGGCTCGCAAAGCTGCTAAAGCCGCAAAGGACGGTGTTCTCCGCAAGGGTGCGCTCGAAGGCATGACATTGCCGGGAAAGCTCGCAGACTGCCAAGCAGGAACTTCTGCCGAGGATTCCGAAGTCTGGATTGTGGAGGGAGAATCCGCTGGTGGTACTGCAAAGTCTGGTCGTGATCGTCGCACGCAGGCAGTCTTGCCTTTGCGCGGTAAAATTTTAAATATCGAACGAGCACGTCTCGACAAAATGCTCGCATCAGAGCAAATTAAAAATCTCGTGCTCGCATTTGGCGCTGGTATCGCCGATTCATTTGATGTAAGTAAGTTGAGATACCACAAAATCATCATTGCAACTGATGCCGACGTCGACGGAGCCCACATCCGTACGCTCATTTTGACACTCTTGTTCCGTTTCTTCCGTCCGCTCCTCGATGGTGGATTTGTGTATGTTGCCCAACCCCCGCTTTATAAAATCAAACAAGGTAAAGAAATTTCCTACGCATACAGTGATGAAGAAAAATTCAAGAAAGTTGGAAATGATTTTGAGGTAGAGGAAGTTACTGAAGGTGAAGATGGGGAAGCCGTAGAAGAAAACACTGAAGAATCAGAACAGCAAACAGGTAAGGGAAAAGGTTCTGATGAACCGAAAAAGGCAAAGGTTTCAATTCAGCGCTACAAAGGTCTTGGAGAAATGAACTCCGAAGAACTCTGGGAAACAACCATGGACCCTGCACACAGAATCCTCAAGCAGGTGACTGTGCACGACGCTATCGAAGCCGACAAGGTGTTCGATATTCTCATGGGTACAGACGTTCCAGCTCGAAAGTCATTCATTCAGTCAAACGCGAAGAAGGCGACAATCGACATCTAAGGCACTTTCCGTTCGAGGATATAGATTGACAATTTGCACGAAAGTGGTATCATTATATTAGATTTCTGACGTACCGTTTGTCCTAAAATACACAAGGAGGTTGTATGCATTCGTATGTGAGTCTGCAGAGAAGAAGGCGCAATCGTCGGATCAGGAGAAGGAATACGGTTCTCATCGTTCTTCTTACACTTGGTCTGGCGATCACCGCAGTTGTTACCTTCAAGACCCCGGTCGAAGAGGTGGCTGCCAAAGCGACGCCTTGAGTTTGAAACGATAAGCCCCAGCATGTGCCGGGGCTTTTTCATTGCTACAAACTTTTTTCTTCGATTTCTTTGTGGAGCTTTTCAGAAATTTCTGAAAGTGACATCTGGCCGATGTTGCCTTTGTCTCGACTTTCAACAGTAACTTTTTGTGCCTCAACTTCTTTTTCTCCGATTACGAGAATGTATGGAATTTTCTGAATTTTCGCATTGCGAACTTTTTTGCCAAGACCTTCATTTGTCATATCAAGCTCGACACGAATATTATTTTTCTTGAGTTCGTTGAATACTGTTTCGGCGTAGCCTACATGATTTTCTGTAATAGGAAGAATTTTTACTTGCACTGGAGAAAGCCAGAGCGGGAAAACGCCAGCCATGTGTTCGATCAAGGCACTCATAAAGCGTTCAATTGAGCCCATGATTGCGGCATGAATCATAACAATAAGTTCTTTCTCACCTTTTTCATTTGTGCAGGTAAGGTCAAAGTTTTTCGGCATATTAAAGTCGAGCTGGATTGTGGCGAGTTGGAGCGTACGGCCAATTGAATCTTTGGCAATGAAGTCGATCTTTGGGCCGTACATTGCTGCTTCACCGAGGCCGTCGATAAATTCTGTTATGCCACGTTCTTTAACGAGAGCGACAAGCTGGTCTTCAGCCTCTTTCCATGTTTCTGGAGTTCCAATGTAATTTTCAAACTTTTTTGGATCATGGCGTGAGACTCGGATTTTTAAATCTTTGAAACCAAACACTTTGTAGAATTCATCGATAATGTCCCAGACCGCAAAGGCTTCATCTTTGATCTGACTTTTGCGACAAAACACATGCGCATCGTCTTGGGTAATAGAAAGGACACGAGAAAGACCGGAAAGCTCGCCGGATTGTTCGTCGCGGTAGACCATCGTTGTTTCGCAGTATCGCTGGGGCATATCGCGATAGCTTTTGGGTGAGCTTGCGAAAATCTGCGTATGATGCGGACAGTTCATAGGCTTCATGGCAAAGAGATGCTTTTCACGTGTGGTGATTTTGAAAAGTTCATCGGCAAATTTGCTCCAGTGTCCAGAAGTTTCGTACAAATCTTTTTTGGTAATGTGGGGAATTGAGACTTTCTGATACCCTTTTTTCTTACGGAGTTCCCAGACGTAGTCGTTGAGGAGTTCGCGCATGATGGTGCCTTTAGGAGTCCACAAAGGAAGGCCTGCTCCGACTAATTCTGAAAAGACAAAAAGACCAAGCTCTTTTCCAAGCTTTTTGTGATCGCGTTTTTTAGCTTCTTCGCGTATGTTCACGTATTCATCGAGCTCGGCCTTTGTTCCAAACGCGAGACCGTAGATGCGAGTGAGCATTTTGTTCTTTTCGTCGCCACGCCAGTAGGCACCAGCAACACGGTCGAGTACAAATGCATCAGAGTCGATTTCTTTTGCTGGATTTTCAAGGTGACCACCACGGCAGAGGTCGGTAAATTTTCCAGCAGTATAGAGAGTAATTTTTTCACCTTTTTCTACAATCTCATCAATGAGTTCGAGCTTGTACGGATTATCTTTGAAAATTTCTCGAGCTTTGCTTTCTGAAACTTCTTCATGTTCAAAACTTTTCCATGAAGGAAGAAGCTTTTTCATTGCTTTGGTGATTTTCGGTAAATCTGCGTCAGAAACAGGCGAGCTGAATTCAAAATCGTAGTAAAAACCATTGTCGACTGCTGGGCCGATTGTAAGTTTTGCATCCCTGTGGAGTTCGAGGACTGCAGCAGCCAAAAGGTGGGCAAGGGAATGACGAAGAGCCTCGATGTTAGTTTTATTATTCATGAGGGAAATTATAGCGTTTTTGGGTAATTCTTACAAAATTCCTGCTTACAGAGCTTTTGCAACGTCCACTACAATACTTCGTGCGCCGTTTCGCGTAGAAATTTTTCCTTTTACGGCTACGCATTTGTCTTGAGTGAATACATCTTTGTATGCTTCGAGAGTTTTCGGGAACACCACTGCTTCGATACTTCCAGAATAATCACCGAGTCGGATGAACATCATGTTGTCGCCTTTTTTTGTAAAAATTGGTTTCACTTCTTCAATGAGTCCGGCAATAACGATCGTGCTGCCTTCGATTGCGTGTTCTTTTGTCTGGTTAATTGCTCCGCCAAGCTTTGCGATTTTTTCTTTGAAGCGATCGAGTGGGTGGCCAGAAATGTAGAGTCCGAGGAGATCGCGTTCCCAGGTCAGCTTGTCTTGGTTGCTTGCGGGTTCAGCGGGAGCGAGCCGGAGGCCAGGGATACTTGAGGTGTCCGCCATCAAACCAAAAAGGGATTGTCCATCGTTACCCGCAGTTTTTTCTTTGCTGTATGCAAGAATATTTTCGAGATTCGCAAGAAGCTGGCCGCGTTCGCCAAGTTCATCCATTGCTCCAGTTTTAATAAGGGCTTCGAGAGACTTTTTATTTAAATTTTTATCTTTCACTCGATCCAAAAAATCTGAAAGAGATTTGAATTTTCCATTCTTCTTTCTTTCCGTAATAATCGTGTCAGCAATGCCTTCGCCAAGGTTTTTGATGGTGTAGAGCCCGAAGCGAATTTTCTCTATTTGTGATGCGTCGTCTTGCACGACGGTAAATCCACCAAAGCTTTCATTGATGTCTGGGGCGAGTACGGGAATCTTCATGCGTTTACATTCAGAAATAATTTCGGCGATTTGCTCGACGTCGCCAGAATCCGCAGTAAGGACGGCTGACATATAGATCGCAGGGAAATTCGCCTTCATGTATGACGTTTGGTATGCAACCTTGCCGTAGCTTGCGGCGTGGGCTTTGTTGAAGCCGTAGCCTTTGAACGGATCGAACAAATCCCAGATTTGCTCGGCTTTTTCTTTCGGAATATTCGAAGATTTCAAACAGCCGTCGACAAACACTGCATGCTGCTCTTCCATTTCTTTTGGAATTTTTTTACCGATGGCTTTGCGGAGTTTGTCGACTGTTTTCCAGGTGTAGCCAGCGAGTTCGAGCGCCGTGAACATGATGTCTTCCTGGTACACCAAAATCCCGTACGAGTCTTTGAGGTAACTTTCCATTTTTGGATGAAGATACGTGACAGGAGCTTTTCCATGCTTGCGGTTGATGTAATCGGGAATGTTTCGCATTGGACCCGGACGGTAGAGGGCGATCATGACGTTGATGTCGTTGATGTTTGTCGGGCGGAGTTCTTTGAGGAACTTCGTCATTGCTTCGCCGTTCAGCTGGAAAAGGCCAAGCGTTTCACCTCGAGCAAGCATTTCATACGTTTTTTTGTCATCAATCTGAACGTTTTCAATATCAATGTCGATGTTCTTGAGTTTTTTAGTCAGTGCAACGGCGTCGGCAAGAATCGCCAAGTTTTTAATTCCAAGAAAGTCGAATTTGAGGAGGCCGGCATTTTCTTCATCGATCGAATACATATCGTACTGGGTGATGATGTCTTTGCCTTCGCGGGTGTCGTACTGAAGCGGTACGATTTCTGTAAGAGGAACAGGGGAAATAACAACACCAGCGGCATGAACTGAAATGTGGCGTGCACAACCTTCAATCTTTTTTGCCATGTCGATGATTTCTTTTACCGTTGCGTCAGCTTTATAGAGTTGGCGGAGTTCGGCGACTTCTTCCATTGCACGGTCGATAGTCATCGGGAATCCTTGCGCACCCATCGGAATGAGTTTTGAAATTTTGTCGCCCAAAATGTATGGATGACCGAGTGCACGGGTAACGTCGCGTACAGAGCCACGGGCCATCATCGTACCGAACGTTCCGATCTGGGCGACTTTGTCTGCGCCGTATTTTTCTTTTGCATACGCAATCATTTCATCGCGACGGTTATCGGCATAGTCCATGTCGATATCGGGAGCAGATGGACGTTCGGGATTTAAGAATCGTTCGAATGGCAATTTAAATTTTATCGGATCGACGTTTGTAATTCCGGAAAGGTATGTAACAAAAGATCCGGCAACCGAACCTCGAATTGTCGTGAGGATGTGGTTTTTGTGGGCAAAGGCAAGAAGGTCGGCCACAACGAGGAAGTATGGCGCATAGCCTTTGTCTTTAATGACACCAAGCTCGAAGTCAATTCTTGTTTTTGCCTCTGGAGTCTCGATTACTCCGCGGCGTTTGAGGCCTTCATAGACCATGTGTCGGAGTTCGTCGTCATACGAAAGCCCGCTTTTAACGACAATGTTTGGAAAGAGCCATTTGCCGAGCTGGAGTTCCAGGTTGCACATACCGACGATTTTTTCATTATTTTCAAGTGCTTCCGGAATTTTTTTGAAAAACTTTTCGGCTTGCGCTGGTGTGATCATAGAAAAATCTTCTTCGGAGTCGCCGATACCTCCGCCACCGTTGTTCCTGTCGCTGTAATCAATATTTTGAATCGAAACAAGGGTGTTGCGAGCAAGGCGATCTTTAACCGAAAGATAAAAAACTTCGTGCGCCGCGACGATCGGCACATCCATTTCTTTTGCGATCTTAATCACGCCTGCCATTTTTTCTTCATGACCGTCGATTTCTGGATGATAGGTTATTTCAATATAAAAATGATCAGGACCGAATGTTTCTTTGTAAAAGGTAATGATCGTTTTGGCTTTTTCAAAATCTTTGTTTGCAATCGCACTTGCAACTTCGCCATACATTGCAGGTGAAATAGCGATGAGACCTTCTTTGTGAGTTTGGACAAGTTCTTTGTCGACGCGAGGTTTGTAATAAAAGCCCTCGAGGTTTGCAGTAGTCACAATCTTGATGAGATTTTTGTAGCCCGAAACATCTTTTGCCAAAAGCAACAAACGCTGGCGAGGGTTGTCGATACCGCGTTCTTTGTCTGCTCGAGTTCGAGGAGCAACGTACGCATCGATACCTAAAATGGGTTTGATGCCACCTTTTTTGCATTCTTTATAGAACTCGATTGCGCCATAGAGGTTGCCGTTGTCGGTGAGGGCGAGTGCCTCCATTCCATTTTCTTTCGCTGTTTCAACAAGGTCGGGGATTTTGGGCAAAGCGTTGAGGAGGCTGTAATGACTATGGACGTGGAGGTGTGTAAATTTCGACATGCTACGATTATACAACTTAGAGATTACCTTACCTACTTCCATGACCGCGCCGAAAATCGTCAAAATATATCCGAGTCGTATTAATTTTATTGTTGGAATAGATGAGGCAGGGCGTGGGCCTTTGGCTGGACCGGTTTCTGTGGGTGCTGTCGTCATACCTTTCAACACAAAACATCCTCTTTTTAAAATCGCAAAAGATTCAAAAATGCTTTCGCCGAAAGTTCGTGAAGAAATTTTCAAAAAAATGAAGCACGCAAAAAAAGAAAAATCACTCGACTTCGCGGTAGCTTTAATCAGTCCAAAAATTATCGACGAAAAGGGAATTGTCTTTGCGATTCGCCTTGCGACGAAAAAAATTCTTAAAAAACTCCAAGTGCCAGCTCATCAGACAATGGTTATTCTCGATGGCAGTCTCTCTGCTCCAGAAGAATTTTTATACCAAAAAACGATCATCCGTGGAGATCAAAGCGAACCACTCATCAGCCTTGCATCCATCGTCGCCAAAGTTACCCGTGACCACACAATGATTCGGTTATCAAAACGGTACCCTGACTTTGATTTTCATATTCATAAAGGCTATGGAACGCTTTCTCATCGGCAAAAAATTAAGAAATTCGGGCCGAGTGAGATTCATCGAAGGAGTTTTTTGAAGGGGATTTCATAGAATCATATTCAGAAGTTTTTCTTTGAAAAAAATACTGGATCCCCGTTAAATTTACGCCGCGAGGCGAGTCGGGGATGACAGTATGAGTATTGTATTTTTTACCAAACCCAGCCCGGAAGGAGAGTTCGCAGGTCGCGAAGGCGACCGAGAGGAGCAAAATTCAGTAGAATTTATGCGCTCTCCTGGAGGGGTGGGTTGAAAAGCCCTCCGCAGGAGTGCGCGAACGGTCTTCGGAGGGTGGGGCTGTAGATTTCTTGCCTAAATAAGCCATTTCCGCTATAATCCTTCCCTGTATGGTAGTACGAATGCGAAGCACAAGAAGCCACACCGGTAACCGCCGGTCTCATCACGCGCTCAAGGCGCGAGGTTTTGCTGTCTGTGCAAACTGCAATGCCCCCAAAGAAAAACACGCTGTCTGTGCAAGTTGTGGCCAATACAAAGGTCGCAAGGTTATGGACATGGAATCAGCGTTAAAAAAGGAGACAAAAAAGTCTCAAAAAGCTACAGAAGCAAAGTAGTTTCGGTGTAACCGGCTCCGCGCAGTTCGCATGTTGCACGAAGCAAGAAAATGGCAAATCGGCACCTTTCCAGATCAATAGTTGTTCAGTCCCTCTTCGAGACTGATTTCAATAAGAAAAGCGAAAAAGAAGCGCTCGATATTCTTCGTCGCAATACAGAAGAGTTTGCTCCCGGTATGGGAGATTTTTTATTTACGGACAATCTCATGAAAAATGTGCTCAAAAAAAGCACTGATTTAGATAAAATTATTACCAAAGCTGCTCCGGATTGGCCAATCGAAAAAATTTCTATCGTTGACCGCAATATTTTAAGAGTTGGTCTCTACGAACTCATTTTTGCTGACCATAAAGAAGTGCCACCGAAGGTTGCTATTAACGAAGCAATCGAACTCGCAAAGACATACGGCGGTGACACAAGTAGTAAATTCGTCAACGGCGTTCTCGGTGCGGTGTACAAAGAAATGGGCGAGCCAGACAAGAACGAAACCTCGAAGCATAAACGCCCAAAGGACATCCCAGATGCAGAAGCACCCCTGGAAATCCTCGGCGGGGCGGTCGTATACGCTCACCATGAAGGCGATATCTACCTCGCGCTTGTGCATGACGTTTTTGGCCATTGGACGCTTACCAAGGGCAAATTAAAGCCAGGCGAAGAAGAAAAAGCGGGGATTACTCGCGGAGCTCATGATGAAATTGGTTTGGACGTCACGATTGAAGACAAGCTCGGTGAAAATGAGTACATTGCCTATCACCCTGAAACGGGAAAGAAGCGAAAGCGGGTCGTCTATTATATGGCCAAGGCTCCGTTTAAAGATCTCAAACTCGAAGAAGGTAATGGCGGCCTCGATGATACAAAATGGTTCAAACTTGCCGACATTCTTGACCTCAATTTTTATAATGACATTTTGCCGATCGTGACAAAGGCAATCAATATCTTGCTTAAGAAGTAGCTTGCCCAAAATGGCAAACTCGTGTACTAAAGAGGGGTAAACTAAAACAAAATGCCAGATTTCAGTGAATTTGAAAAAACAGCGGGCGTAAAATTTAACGACAAAAACTTGCTCCGGCAAGCGTTTGTTCATCGTTCCTATATAAATGAAAATAAAGACGCTGGCTTTGGGCACAACGAGCGTCTCGAATTTTTAGGCGATGCAGTGCTCGAACTCGTCATCACGGATTATCTTTTCAAAAAATATCCAGATAAAAATGAGGGTGACATGACCGCGTATCGTTCAGCGCTTGTGAATGCCACTACGTGCGCTGCAGTGGCCACGAAGCTCGGCATGAACGACTACCTCATCCTTTCAAAAGGTGAAGCAAAAGACACTGGCCGTGCACGCCAGTACATTTTGGCAAATACACTTGAGGCAGTGATCGGCGCAGTCTATGTCGACCAAGGGTACGATGCCGCAAAGGATTTTATTTATACTCATATTTCTCCACTTATCGACACTGTTCTTTCGGAAGGCTCATGGATTGACTCAAAGAGTCTCTTTCAGGAAAAGGCACAGGAGATCGTTGAGCTTACTCCGCAATATAAAACTGTAAAAGAAACCGGCCCAGACCATGACAAACAGTTCACAGTCGGCGTTTTTATCGGCAACAAGATGATCGCAACAGGAGAAGGAAAGTCGAAACAAGACGCAGAGCAGGAAGCCGCAAAGAAGGCGCTTGAAGTGAAGGATTGGGCGTAGTTGACTTTCTCTAGAATTGTTCTATGTTGTGTGTAGGTTGTACCACTCATAACACAAGGAGGAGTGAAAATGAACAAAAAAGCGGACGATGTGGTTGTTGCATTTCTGACGCTCAAAATCGTGTCCCTGGTCGTGTTCGCTGTTCTTATCTCAGCTCCTCTGGAACAGGTCGGGAGTGGGAGATTTGTAAAGGCTTTCTTTGTAACTTTTTTTGCAATCATAATCGTTGGTTTCAATTTTGAAAATGAAAAGTCCTGACTAATACTCAGGACTTTTTCTTATGTATGCGGTAAAATTGTACAAATGTATTTGAAGAGTTTGGAACTCCATGGTTTTAAATCATTCGCAAAAAAAAGCGGATTGAATTTTAATACGCCAATTACGTCTATTGTCGGCCCCAACGGTTCCGGCAAATCGAACGTTGCCGAAGCATTCCGTTTTGTGTTGGGTGAACAGTCGCTCAAGTCTATGCGCGGCAAAAAAGGCGAGGACATGATTTGGAACGGTAACAATGAAGTTGCTCGTGCAAATCGCGGTTCAGTAAAGATTGTGTTCGACAATAGTCGTCGATTTTTAAATCTTGATTTTGATGAAGTAAGTATTGAACGCACCGTGTTTCGTGACGGAGTAAACGAGTATGCAATCAACGGCACGAAGGTTCGCCTTAAGGACGTTTTGGAGCTTCTCGCATCAGCTCACATTGGTTCATCAGGGCATCACATTATTTCGCAGGGGGAAGCCGATCGAATTTTGAATTCAAATATCAAAGAGCGTAAAGCAATGATCGAAGATGCGCTCGGTCTCAAAATTTATCAGTACAAAATGGAAGAAAGCGAACGAAAGCTTTCTAAGACCGAAGAAAATATTAAATCTGTCGAGTCTCTTCGTCGGGAAGTTGCGCCTCACCTCAAATTCCTCAAAAAACAGGTTGAAAAAGTTGAAAAGGCGGTCCACATGAAAGCCGAGCTCGCGACGCTCTACAAACAGTATTTGAAGCGAGAAAATTTTTACATTACTGGTGCGAAAGCCGAACTTGCCCTCGAAAGGTCTCCGATAGACAAACGTCTCGCGGAGCTCGAACATGATTTGAGTGAAGCGAAGGCGATTTTGGCACGTTCAAAAACTCACGATCAAAAAAGTGATCACATTATTTCCCTTGAAGAAAAAATCCGAAAAACTCGAGAGAAAAAAGATGAATACATGCGAGAGATTGGCCGAACAGAAGGCCAGATTTCGGCTGAAGAAAGAATCCTCACGAAAGAAAAGGAGATTTCAAAATCTGCAGAAATTCGTGTGCCGATTTCTGACGTCGAAAATCTTGCAGGGGAATTGAGCGAACAGATACAGCTTGCGGAAAATGAAAGTGACATTTCTGCATTGAAAAAAATTGTCGCCCACGTGCGAAATTTGGTTTCGGGTTTTATTTCAAAACATAAACAAAAAGATGCCGAAACAAGCTCTGCTGATTCAGAAAAGGTTCTCGCACAACTCAAAACAGAAAGAATTGAATTAGACCAGAAAATAAAGGCAGTTCAAACCGAAGAAGAAACCCTTTCGAAGGAATATGAATCACTGCGTACTGAAATTGATGAAGAAAAAGATACAAACCGTGCGGCTGAAAAGAAACTTTTTGAAGTTATGACTGCGCAAAATGAAGTCATTGCTCAAAAAAATATAATCAAGGCCCGTGAAGATACTCTCCGGATTGAAGAAGAGAACTACAAACGTGAACTCGGCGAAGCCGCGGCAATTGTTGGTAGAGATATTTTGGATTTTGAAAATGTTCCACTTGAAGGTGGTGAATTCGAAGAACGAACCGTTCAAAATGATCGCAGAAGAACGTTGGAGAAAATAAAAATTCGTCTTGAAGAAAGTGGTGTTGGCGCAACAGACGAGATTATGAAGGAGTTCCGCGATGTATCCGAACGTGATGCGTTTTTGATTCGTGAACTCGAAGATCTTGGAAAGTCTGCGGAATCTTTGAAAATTCTCATTAGAGATTTTGGTGAAAAGATCAGTACAGAATTTGCTATTGGTCTCGAAAAGATCAACAGACAATTTGCCGAATTTTTCTCCCTCATGTTCGGAGGTGGGGAAGCAAAGCTTGTACTTCTCAAAGAAAAGAAACGTCGCGCAGTTGACCCAGACCTCGACCTCGGCGCAGGACTTGAATCAATCGAAGCGGGTATGTTGGATGATTCAGAGGCCGAAGAGGGAATTGAAATTTCTGTAAATTTACCGAAGAAAAAAATCAAAGGTCTCATGATGCTTTCCGGTGGCGAACGGGCGCTCACTTCTATTGCTCTTATTTTTGCAATGTCACAGGTTAAACCGCCTCCTTTTATTATTCTCGACGAAACCGACGCTGCCCTCGACGAATCAAACTCCAAAAAATACGGCGACATGATCGAAAGCCTCGCAAAGTATTCCCAGCTCATTCTCATTACGCATAATCGCGAAACAATGGCCCGCGCAGGTGTTTTGTATGGCGTTACGATGATGACCGGTGTTTCAAAGCTCCTTTCTATTCAGTTTGACGAAGCAGTTACCGTGGCTAAATAAAGCCTTTTTATAATCCCTCCGCGCAGCGCTATTCCCAGCAATAGTCTTGACAAATAGTTGTATGTTTGATACAATGCTGACCTCAATATATATCGAAATATATTGGCGGATTTAAAACCAAATCTGCATTTAACAGTTTGTTAGTAATTTATTATGAAAAAAACAATATTTTCTAAGATTATGCTCGTAATTGCTGCCATTTCTATGACAGGTACTTACGCTGCATCTATTGCAGACGCACAAGTTGCGCCTGTTGCTGTCGAAGCTTCAGCTCATGATTCAGTGGACAGCATTGCTCTCCCTGTATCAGAAGTTGTTCTCGACGCTGGTGTTGCTACTCCTGATGTTGTCGTTACAGACACTCCAGTTGTAACTGCGCTTCCTACAAGCGGAACGCTTGACGGTAGTATGACTCCAAGTACTGATGGTGCTGAAGCAGGTGATAATGCTCCAACAGCTAACCCTGTTATGCCTTCACTTTCAGACGAATCAGAAGAACCACAAGCAGTTGATACTACACACGTAGCTTCTCCTGTTCCTACTATTGATGTTCCAACTCCAACAGAGACTGGTTCTACTCGTCGTCATTCTTCAAGTGGTGGTAGTCGCAACCGAGTCGCGTCTACTTCACAGGGAATCGTTTTGGGTGCTACAGATTTTAAGTTCTTGAATGATCTTTCAATCGGTATGCAGAGCAATGATGTTATGGAACTCCAGAAACGTCTCCGTGCTGAAGGTTTCTTTACCTTCCCAACCGACACTGGCTACTTTGGTCCAATCACTTTTGCTGCGGCAAAAGCGTACCAAGAAGCTCACTTTAACCAAATCGGTTATGTGACTGGCTTCGTTGGTCCTTTGACCCGAGCTGTCCTCAACCAGTAATCTATACAAGATTACGTGTTACAAAAAACCCACTGCATTGCGGCGGGTTTTTTGTTATGTAGTGTTTGACATATCGTTTAAATGGGTTATTATAATTACGGGAAGGGAGCGCATGTACACTTACGGTGGTTGTAGTCACAATATTCTTTGGAAAAGGAATTTCGTGACCGTGACTACTGTGTAGTGGTTTATGCAAAAACGGAATGTTGCACTTTGAAGAGAGGAAGAAATGATGACTGTACTTGCTTCTGCGACGTGTTCTGTGAGCCTTCAGATGGAGAGGGAACTCACATCCAAGCGTCAGTTCGAGGAATTGATGAGGGGGAGGAAGATGGTGGTGAGTGGCCTTGCTCAAGAAATTCTCCCACATGTGGAGTTTCTTCCGGGCGAGGTCAAAAGTACCGAGCTTGGCATCATGTCGGGCTACGAACTTGGCTTCACCAAACGAGCGACCCGGATCGAGGTCAATCAAGCGATTCGGAAGTTCGGTGAACTCTGTCCCCCGGATTTCGGTCCGAGGCTCCGGTTGCAACTCACAGACCAGGTTTTCGGTGAGTCTCTGGTGATGGCCATGCGGCCTCTGTTGGATTCACAAGAAAAACCTCGGGTGTTCACCATTACACATCTCGAAGAAGACATGTTGCGGCTGAGTTGTCGCAAGATGACGCCGGAGGACTTGTGGGATGCTGACACGAACTGGGTTTTCGTGCGGCGGCCAGGGTGTGTCGAAGGGTAAAAATTCAGGCTTGAGCATTTGCTCAAGCCTTTTCTTTTACACGAAGACGTAGTCGAGAGCTCGACGTTCGAGGTCGGCGCCAACGACTTTAAATTTTACTTTGTCACCGAGAGAGAAACGCTTTCGTGTTTTTTCACCGACAACAGCGTAATTCTTTTTATCTAATGTATAAAAATCACTTCCGAGGTCTCGGAGGCGAACCATGCCTTCACAGCCAGTTTCTTTTTCTTCAACAAAAATTCCGAATTCAGCGACACCAGAAATTTTTCCATCAAAAATCTGGCCGATTCGAGTACCCATGTACTCAACTTGTTTGTATTTAATAGATGCGCGTTCGGCTTCGGCAGCATTTACTTCTCGGTTTGAGGATTCGGTTGCAATGCGTTCGAGTCGAGCGAATTCATCGGCGTCTACTGGCTTGCCTTTGAGTTCTTGTTCGAGAATGCGGTGAACGATGAGGTCGGGGTAGCGGCGAATAGGCGAGGTGAAGTGAGTGTAAAAACGGAACCCAAGACCGAAGTGGCCAATATTTTTGGTTGAGTAAATTGCTTTTGACATAGAACGGATTGTTGCGGTTTTTATCAAATCTTCGTTCGGGCTGTTGTCGACTTTTTTGAGGAGTTCGTTGATGTCTTTTGACGTAATTTTGCCGTCAGTATTTTTCAATTCATATCCCATCGCTTTTAGGAACAATGCCAAATCAGTGATCTTTTGTGGATCTGGCATGTCGTGAATTCGGTACAGAGAAAAACCTCGGCGATTTTTGTGGGATTTGAAAATATATTCGGCAACTTCGCGGTTGGCGAGAAGCATGAAGTCTTCAACGAGCTTATGAGTATCGAGACGTTCTTTTTTGTATACAGAAATCGGTTTGCCTTTCTCGTCGAGTTTGAATTTGACTTCAGTCGTTTCAAAATCAATTGCCCCGTCGGCGAATTTTACTTTACGAAGTGCGTAGGCAATTTTATTTAAAAGCAAAAGTTCTTTTGAAAATTCACCAGATTTTTTGTTGAGTACGTCTTGGGCTTCTTCATATGAAAAGCGTTTGTTTGAATTGATCGTTGATTTTCCAAACCAGCGTTTAGAAATTACGCCATCATCTGTCATGGTAAAAATGGCGCTGAACGCTAAACGGTCGACGTTCGGATTCAAGCTACAGAGGTCGTTTGAAAGTACTTCTGGAAGCATGGGGATCGTCCGGTCAACGAGGTAGACAGAAAGAGCACGTTTGCGCGCTTCAGCATCAAGTGGGCCACCTGGGCGAACGAAGTGCGACACGTCAGCAATGTGAACGCCGATTTCGTAGGTGCCATCGCCGAGTTCTTTTACGGAAATAGCATCGTCGAAGTCTTTGGCGTCAAACGGATCAATCGTAAACGTGGTGATGTCTCGGAGGTCGGCACGAAGAGCCGTTTCTTCTTCCATCCGTGCTCGTTCGTGTGCGGCGATTGCTTCGGCTTCGTCGACGACATTTTGCGGAAAGCTATTTTCAAAACCGCTTTCGATCACGATCGCTTCCATTTCGGCATTGTGTTCGCCCTTTCGGCCAATGATTTGGATGACTTTGCCTTCAGGATTTTTCTTCGCATCGAGCCACGGGAAAAGTGTCACATGAACTTTGTCGCCAGCTTTTGCATCGAGGGAATTTTCTGGCTTTACGACAATATCTTTGTACATGCGACGATCATCCGGAACGATGTAGATACCGTTGTTCATTTCAACAACACCGACGAAGTTGTTTCGGGCACGAGAAATTATTTCTGTAACCTCACCTTTTTGTCGTTCGCCTGTAACTCGGGGAAGGAGAGAAACGGTAACCTCGTCACCGTTGAGCGCTGTTCGGAGGAGTTGATTGTCGATTTCGATATCTTCTTCTCGGTCAAGAATACGCAAATAACCAGTGCCGCGGCCACTGACTGTGAGTTTACCTGTGAGTGTTGTCTCTGTTTTCTGGTCCGATTTTGGGTGATTTTGTTCGCCCGTACTTCCCGAACTCGTACTGTCTGACTGTTTCATTTGTGCTGAAATCATACCAGAAAAGAGGGGAAAGTCATTACTTTGGGAAGGTGGGTGGAACTACAGTTATTGACAAAGACTGATTCTGTGATATTTTTTTCGCAGAATCGTTATATAAGTTGCACATCTTTCACAATGAAATAAGGAGCGTCGCATGACTCTGCGTAAGGCAATTCGTACGGGTTTGATTCATGAAGACCTTCTTACTCGCTGGGCAGAAAGTACACATGTCTCGCGGGCAGAGGTCGAGAGATCCGACCGACTACATCAATGGAAGAAGTGGTTAATCGCGATAAATATGAGTACCCTCATTCTTTTGGGTCTTGTAGTGATGCTTTTATACCCCGAACGTGTAAAAGCATCTGGATCTACCATCTTTTTCTACTTTGTTCCTTTCCTCGTGGTCTGTGTGATTATCGACTATTGGCCCAAGCCCACACTCTGCCAGTATTTCTTTAATGACATTCAGACGTTGAGGAGTATGCTCTGTTTCAAGAACGATGACCCATTGAATCCAGGGGTCCTTGAATCACGTGCTGCGGTGCGGTTGAGGGAGTTGGGTGCCTCTATCGTTCATCACAGGACTGTCGTGGAAGATTCATGGGTGGGACTTCAGTCAGTCGGCAAAAGACATTCGGAGGAGATGTTGGCTCTGTGTAGGGAAGAATTCTATCAGCTCTATGAGTTGACTCATCGGTTCTGTGTACTTTTGCCCGAAGGGTCTTATCTTGTAGCAACCAGGTCCACTTTTCCTACTTAGGGATTGTCGGGCAGTGCTCCAACCGCGCTTTGCGCGGTTTTCTTTTGTCTTCGGAGGATAGGGCTTAAAAGACATTGACCCTTTTAAAAACCCCTGCTACAATGGCCCCCATGCTTATGATTCGATTACAAAGGGTTGGCCGAAAGAACGAGCCGACTTTCCGCGTGGTTTTAACGGATTCAAAGAACGGTCCAAAGAGCGGTAAGTCTCTTGAAGTGTTGGGTTCTTTTGATTCTCGCCGAGCTGAAAAGGCCGAAATTAAATTCGACCGAGTAAAACACTGGATGTCTCACGGTGCCAAACTTTCTGGCACAATCCACAACCTCCTTGTGAGCCGCAAACTTATTCCTGGTAAAAAAGTAAACGTTCTCCCAAAGAAACGTCCAATCAAGAAAGAAGTTGAAGGTGGTGCACCGGCAGAAGTCGCAGCACCTGCTCCAGAAGCTCCGACTGCTCCTGCAGAAGTTGCTCCAGAGCCAGTACAAGCATAATCCCTCTTTTTTAGTGTGCGTATTGTATTTTTTCCAAACTAATCTTCCAACGAGAGTTTCCGCAGGCAGGAATGACTTTCGTCATGAATTCTCGAAAGTCATTCCGTGGGCGAGAGTAGCCGAAATTCAGCAGAATTTACGGCGCTCTCGTTGGAAGATTAGTTAAAGAACTGTTGACTTCTCCGTTGCTACTAGTTGTTTTTTCCCCTATTCTGAATACAGGCAAGTACTTTATAAACAGCTAAACTTTAAAACATGGAACATGACAGTCAGTTTTTAGAATTTGTTGTCCGAGCGTTGGTTGATAATCCAAACGATGTAAAAATTACACGAGTTGTTGATGAAATGGGCGTACTTTTGACCCTCGACGTTAACTCCGCAGATATGGGTAAGGTGATCGGTCGGGAAGGAAACACAGCAAAAGCCATTCGAACCCTTCTTCGAGTTGTTGGCATGAAGCACAACGCTCGCGTAAATCTTAAAATAAATGAGCCAGTTGGTGGCGAAAAGGTAGTAAAGGCAAGCAAAACCGTCGACGAAGCAATGGCGGATTTGAAACTCTAGTCTTGTCAGTAAACCGCACTCGTATGAGTGCGGTTTTACGTAAATTGGATTTTGTGGTATTGTGCGGCGATGAATTTTCACGTCATAACCCTTTTTCCAGGCGCTTTCGACTCGTATCTTTCCGAGTCGATCATTAAGCGCGCCATTGAAGACAAAAAGATTAAGATCACATTTTATGATCCTAAAGACTTTGAAACAGAAGGTAAGCGAGCTGATGATAAACCATACGGCGGTGGGCCAGGGATGGTAGTGCGGGCACTCCCAACGATCAGGGCTATCGAAGCTGCAATGAAGGCTTCAGGCAAGAAACGTAAACCAAAAATCATTTTCCTTTCTCCTGGAGGTGTGCAATTTACGAACGAATACGCCAAAACTGCTGCCAAAAAATACACTGACATCATTATTGTCTCTGGCCGTTACGAAGGTATTGATGCTCGGGTAAAAAAAGTTTTTAAAATGGAAGATGTTTCGATTGGACCGTTTGTGCTCACAGGTGGGGAATTGCCCGCAATGCTTATTATGGATTGTGTTGCTCGACAGGTGAAAGGCGTGCTCGGAAATTTTGATTCTTTGGAAGAAAGTCGAGCGGCGAGTTCTGACGTATACACTCGACCAGAAGTTTTAGAATATAAAGGTAAAAAATACAAAGTGCCCAAGGTCCTTCTTTCCGGTGATCATAAAAAAATAGAGGAGTGGCGAGCAAAGAAGTAGCCTGTTGACAGAGTCTTGTGTCGGTGTAATCTAGTGAAAGATGTCATGTGTTGGCTTCAGGTGAAGCTTTTTGGTCTTTGGACCCTGAGACGTTGGTTTGGAGTCCCAGACTCCTCCATTCCAACTGGGCCGCCTACCTTCGGGTGGCGGCCCTTTTTCTTTGCTTGACTATAAGTGTGGGCGCAGTATGATTAACAGAGAACGTTTACTCTGTATTCATTCGATCTTGCGCTTCGGCGCTCTCGTCCATGGACCCCCTACACAAAGGCTGTGTTCGGGGTTTTTATTTACTTGACCAAATACGCACCCCAGTATATAATCGGGGTCCAATTCATTCCGATTGAGTCGTGGCAGAAAATGAAGGTTTACAAGGCTGTTTTAGATACAAGCGGCAACGTGCCTCATTTAAATAGATAAATTAAAAAGAAGATCAAGAACCCTTATCCACAGGGGGAATTTTTCCGTCTTTTCTATTTTTTTGTAAATGAATGCAGGAGACTGCTGTGTGAGAAGAATGTTTGAAAGGATTATTTAGAAAATTTTAATAAAACATTATGGATAAAACTGGGACACAGCCAATCGTAAAAAAATATTTTGCGAAATTCAAAAAGCCTCTCACCGAGATGCCAAATTTCGTCGAATCGCAGGTGAATTCTTTCCAATGGCTTCTCAAAGACGGCCTCAAAGAAGTCTTCAGCGAATTTTCTTCTATTAAAGACTATTCTGGAAAGAAGTTTCAACTCGATTTCACTGGTTTTGAACTTGCAGAGCCAAAATTCGACGAATACTACGCAAAAGACAATAAAATGTCTTACGAAGCGTCTCTTAAGGTAAAGATTCGTCTCAAAAATCTCACTCTCGGAACTTCTAAAGAACAGGAAATCTTCATGGCGGACATGCCAGTCATGACTGACCACGGTACGTTCATCATCAGCGGAGTTGAGCGCGTTGTTGTCCCGCAACTTGCTCGATCTTTCGGTGTATTTTTTACTCTCAATGAACTCAAAGGCAAAATTTTGTTTGGTGCAAAGATAATCCCAGCTCGTGGTGCGTGGATTGAAATCGAAACTGATTCTGACGGCAGTATGTTTGCCCGAATCGACCGAAAACGAAAATTCCCCGTTACATCACTCCTCCGTGTCCTCGGTGCTGCTACAGACAAAAACATTCAGGATTTGTTTAAAGATTCTGCAGCCAAATCTTTCATCGACAAAACGTTGGTAAAAGACCACACAAAGTCTCTCGATGAAGCTTTTATTGAAATTCACAAACGACTTCGCGACGGTGACCTTGCAACTGCAGACAATGCCCGCGAATTTATCAAATCTATTTTTGGTGAAGAACGATACGATTTTTCTCGTGTCGGTCGTGTCCAGTTCAACAAGCGTTTTGAAAAGAAAATGTCAGAAGGGGAATTGGAACGAAAGGTTCTTTCTCTTGATGACGTTGTAACTATCATCAATCACATTGGAGTTTTGAATACGACTCCAGGCTCTGTTGAAGACGATATCGATCATCTCGGTTCACGCCGTGTGCGATTTGTTGGAGAAATGTTCCAGCAGAAAATTCGCATGGGTATGGCTCAAATCAAACGAAACATTCAGAACAGAATGTCGACGGTTGAAAGCGACATTACGCTTCCGGTGCAGTTTATTAGTCCAAAACCGCTCCAAGCTCGAATCAAAGAATTTTTCACAACCAATCAACTCTCACAGTTCATGCAACAGGAAAATGCTCTTTCTGAAATCGAGCATTTACGAACACTTTCAGCCCTCGGTCCCGGCGGTTTGAATCGTGCTCGCGCTGGTTTCGAAGTTCGAGACGTTCATCCA
This sequence comes from uncultured Candidatus Saccharibacteria bacterium, assembly GCA_964492195.1. Taxonomy (GTDB): domain Bacteria; phylum Patescibacteriota; class Minisyncoccia; order Phycocordibacterales; family DATGWK01; genus JAHFLV01. The sequence goes on along the minus strand of CAZBJL010000005.1, from coordinate 30,100 downwards.
TCACATTACGGTCGTCTCTGTCCGATCCACACTCCCGAAGGTCCAAACATCGGTCTTATTTTGCGTCTCGGTCTCTATGCTCGACTCAATGAATTCGGCATGATCGAAACTCCGTACGCAAAGGTTAAAAACGGTAAAGTTACCGACGAAATCGTCTACCTTAATGCAATGGAAGAAGAATCTTTCTATATTGCACACGCCGCAACTTCTGTTGGCGACAACAACATGATTCTTGATAACGATGTCGAAGTTCGACTTGCAGGCGATCCTATCGTTGTTTCAAAAGACAAGGTTGACTATATCGACGTTGATACAAACCAAGCGTTCTCTGTTGCGACTTCGATGATTCCATTTTTGAATCACGACGATGCGAGCCGAGCGCTCATGGGTTCGAACATGCAGAAGCAAGCAACTCCTTGTATCGTTCCTGAAGCTCCTCTTGTTGCGACAGGTATCGAAGGTAAAGCAGTTCGTGACACAGGTCGCCTCCTTTTAGCTGAAGAAGACGGTGTAATCATCGCATCCGACGCCAAGAAAATTATCGTTAAAAATACAAAAGGCGGAAAAGAAAAAGAATACAAACTTGTAAACTTCTCCCGAACAAACGGTTTTACCTGTTTCCATCAGCGCCCAAGCGTGAACGTTGGTGACAAGGTTAAAAAAGGTGACATCATGGCCGACACATCTTCGAGCGATCGCGGTGAAATGGCTCTTGGGCAAAACATCCTCGTTGCATTCATGTCATGGTCTGGTGCCAACTACGAAGACGCCATTATTCTTTCTGAACGACTCGTTAAAAACAGCAAATTTACAAGCATTCATATCGAAGAATTTGTTGTAAACGTTCGCGATACAAAACTCGGTCCCGAAGTTACAACCTGCGACATTCCAAACGTCGGTGAAACAAAACTCAAAAATTTGGCTGAAGACGGAATTATCCGCATTGGTGCAGAAGTTCGTCCCGGCGACATTCTCGTTGGAAAAATTACTCCAAAAGGTGAAAGTCAGCTTACTCCAGAAGAACGTTTGCTCCGATCTCTCTTCGGTGAAAAAGCTCGCGATGTAAAAGACACATCAAAGAGAATGGAAGGTGGAAAACGTGGCCGAATCATTAACGTTCAAGTGTTCTCACGTGAGCGTGGAGACAAACTCGAATCAGGAATCATCAAGAGTATTCATATTGAAGTTGCGCAGCTTCGAAACGTGTCTGTTGGAGACAAACTCGCAGGTCGCCACGGTAACAAAGGTGTTATTTCAAAGATTCTTCCAGAAGAAGATATGCCATACATGGCAGACGGTACGCCGATCGACATTATTTTGACGCCACTTGGTGTTCCATCTCGTATGAACTTGGGTCAGATTCTTGAAATGCATTTGGGTCTTGCTGCAAATACGCTTGGCTACCAAGCAATTGTGCCGCCGTTCTCTGGTGCAAGCGATGTTGAAATCAAAGACGAACTCAAAAAAGCTGGCTTCAACGAAGATGGCAAAGTATCACTTTTTGACGGACGAACAGGTGAAACCTTTGGTCAGAAAATTGCAGTCGGTTACATGTACATCATGAAGCTTCATCACATGGTTGAAGATAAAATCCACATGCGTTCAATCGGTCCATACTCTCTTATTACCCAGCAGCCACTCGGTGGAAAGGCACAAAACGGAGGTCAGCGATTTGGAGAAATGGAAGTCTGGGCACTTTTGGGCTACGGTGCCGCACATACACTTCGTGAAATGCTCACCATTAAGTCAGACGATATCGTCGGTCGTTCTGCTGCATTCGATGCAATCGTGAAAGGTGAGCCGATCCGAGAATTAAATATTCCCGCATCGTTTAATGTGCTTCTTAACAACCTCCGCGGTTTGGGTCTTGATGTCGAACTCCGAAAAGCAGACAGAGATGCCGATGACACCAAATCAAGTAAGGGAAGCGAAGAATAATCATAAAAATCATGAATAAAAATAAAGCAACAACAACTCAAGATTTCAATTCGATTGTTCTCAAGCTCGCTTCACCGGAGCGAATTAAAGAATGGTCATTCGGCGAAGTTACAAAACCTGAAACAATCAATTACCGAACACAGCGAAGCGAACGCAATGGTCTTTTCGATGAAAAAATATTCGGTCCAGACAAGGATTATGAATGTTACTGCGGAAAGTATCGCGGTATTCGTTACAAAGGAATCGTCTGTGAAAAATGTGGAGTCGAAATAACTCGCTCTATTGTTCGACGTGAACGAATGGGTCACATTGAACTCGCAACTCCTGTTTCGCACATCTGGTTCCTTCGTGGTTTGCCTTCACGAATCGGTCTCATTATGGGAATTCCTACGATCGATATCGAAAAGGTTATCTACTTTGCAGGTTACATTGTGACTGGTGTTTCTGAAGACGAACGAACACGAGCACTCAAAGACCTCGATAGCGAATTCAAAGCAAAATTCAAAGGCGCAACTGACGAGAAAACAAAAGAAGCAATAAAAGAACTTTTCTCAAATACAAAGAAAGAAATCGAAAGTCTCGATATTGGTCGCGTGCTCGATGAAATCGAATACCACAACTTCTCTGTTAAGTACGGCTCGATTTTCGAAGCCGGCATTGGTGCAGAAGCAATTTTCAACCTTTTCAAGAAAATCGATCTCAAAAAGCTCGAAAAGACTCTCGAAGAAATTCTTGAAAATGCTCCAGGCGTTGAAGTTGATAAAATTCAGAAACGACTTTCACTTCTTCGAAACCTCATCAAAAACAACATTCGCCCTGAATGGATGTTTTTGACACGCATCCCTGTAATTCCACCAGCACTTCGCCCAATGGTTCCTCTTGATGGAGGTCGCTATGCGACATCTGACGTGAACGATTTGTACCGTCGAGTCATCAACAGAAATAATCGTCTCAAGAAACTCAAAGAAATTAGCGCGCCAGAAGTTATTCTCCGAAACGAAAAAAGAATTCTTCAGGAAGCAGTTGATGCGTTGATCGACAACACAATTCGCCACGGCAGTTCTTCTGCAGGTGCATTGAATCAGTCACAGCGACGTCCGCTCAAATCTCTTTCCGACAACCTCAAAGGTAAACGAGGTCTTTTCAGACAAAATCTTCTCGGTAAACGAGTCGACTATTCTGGTCGTTCAGTTATCGTCGTCGGTCCTGACCTCAAACTCGACCAATGTGGTTTGCCAAAACACATGGCTATTGAACTTTTCAAGCCATTCGTTATTTCCGGTCTTTTGAAGAAAGAATTGGCATACAACATTCGTGGTGCAACACGTCTCATTGAAGACGGTATTCCCGAAGTGTGGGCAATTCTCGAAGAAGTTATCAAGAACAAATACGTGCTTTTGAATCGCGCACCGACATTGCATCGTTTGGGTATTCAGGCTTTCAAGCCAATTCTCATCGAAGGAAATGCGATCCAAGTTCACCCTCTCGTCTGTACTGCATTCAACGCCGACTTCGACGGTGACCAGATGGCCGTTCACGTACCACTTTCTGACGAAGCCCAAGCAGAAGCAAAAAGCATCATGGCTTCTGACAAAAACATTTTGAAGCCTGGAAGCGGTGAACCCGTACTCACAAACAAGATGCTCGACATCATCCTCGGTTGTTACTGGATGACAAAGAACATCACTGGAGCAAAGGGAGAAGGAATGATTTTCGAAGATCCACAAAGCGCGGCTATCGCGCATTCATTCGGCAACGTTGACTATCGCGCAAAGGTCAAAGTTTTGGCTCCAACAGGAAACCCAAAGTTTGCAGAAATGGCTGGAACAATTTTCGAAACAACTCCAGGCCGATTGCTCTTTAACGACATTCTTCCTGCTGATTATCCGTACCAGAACATCGAAGTCGATAAAAAGAAGATGACCGGTATTCTCGACAATATGATTACGCTCTATGGTTTGGAATCTATTCCAGCAATCATGGATAAGATCAAGGATTTCGGTTTTCACTACACAACTCGTTCTGGAGTTACTTGGGGTCTCGACGAAGTCGTTATTCCAAAACAGAAGCCAGAAGTTATCGGCCGCGCAAAAGCAAAGGTTGATGAAATCGTTTCTCAATACAATGAAGGTTTGATTTCCGAAGAGGAGCGATTCCGAAAGGGAATTGAAATCTGGCACGGAGCAAAGAATGAAATCGAAAAACTCATTCCTGGAACACTTGATCCAAAAGGATCTCTCTACGACATGGTGAACTCTGGTGCCCGAGGTTCCGTCTCTCAGATTACCCAGATGGGAGGCATGAAAGGTCTCATCCAGAACACAGCCGGAGAAACAAATGAATTCCCAATTTTGTCATCTGCAAAAGAAGGTTTGACTCCGATCGAGTACTTCATTACTACTCACGGATCTCGAAAAGGTTTGACCGACACCGCGCTCAACACTGCAAAAGCTGGATACCTCACACGCCGACTCTTCGACGTTGCACAAGACGTCATCATTACTGAAGAAGATTGTGGTTCAAAAGAAGGTATTAAGATTTTGAAAGAAGGTGCGTCAGGTATTGAAATGCCGCTTTCAAGAAACATTAAAGGCCGATATTTGGCGGAAGATGTGATTTCAAACGGCAAAACAATTGCGAAAAAAGGCGACTTTGTAACAAAAGAACTTGCTGCCGAAATCGACAAGACAAGCATTTCTGAAATTTTGGTTCGAACCCCTCTCGCATGTAAAACAATTCAAGGAATCTGCGTGAAGTGTTACGGTTCTGATCTTGGAAACAGCCGTCCAATCGCGCTTGGTGAAGCCGTAGGAACTGTCGCCGCACAAGCGATCGGTGAACCAGGAACACAGCTTACGATGAGAACCTTCCACGCCGGAGGTACTGCGTCTGTTGGTGGAGACATCACACAAGGTTTGCCTCGCGTTGAAGAAGTCTTCGAAAAGCGCAAACCAAAGAGTCCTGCGGTTGTGAGCTTTGTTGACGGAGTTGTTGTTGAAGTTCGAAATAATCCTGGCGAAAAATTAATCGCCATCATGCCAGAATTTGCTGAAAAATCTAAAGCAAAAACAAAAGAAGCAGTTGAATACCCAGTATCACACAGCCGTATGATTCTCGTGAAGGTAGGAAGCGCGGTCAAAAAAGGTGACATCCTTACCGACGGTTCTGCTGATCTCGACGAACTCTTCGTGTACGCTGGTAAGGAAAAAACTGAGCACTACATCATTAAAGAAATTAGCAAACTCTATGAACTTCAGGGAGAAAACGTTGCCCGAAAGCACATCGAAGTTATGGTTCGCCAAATGTTCAATCGTCGAAAAGTAAAAGACCAAGGCGATACTCCGTTTTCAATTGGTGACGTTGTGGAACTCACCGAGTTGCTCGAAGAAAACAAAAAAGCACGTGCAAAAGGAGTTAAGGAAGCAAAAGTTGATGCACTCATTATGGGTATCACCGAAGTCTCTCTTTCTCGCCGAAGCTTCTTGTCATCTGCTTCGTTCCAACACACGACTCGTGTGCTTATCAACGGTGCCCTCAAGAGTCACCAAGACCTTTTGGTTGGTCTCAAGGAAAACGTTATTATCGGAAATTTGATCCCCGCAGGAACTGGTTTTCCAGGCAGTGTAAAGGAGGCAATGGTTGCGGAAGCGAAGAAGAAAGCAAGCGACGCAAGACATTAATTGCTTCGCGTGCAGTGGTAAGGTGTGACGTGGTTTTTGAGAAATAAAAAATGGCGTCTTCAGTTGAAAAAATCAAAGAAAGACTCTCGATTGCTGACGTCGTGTCTTCGTACGTAAAATTGGAAAAAGCTGGCGCAAGCTACAAAGGCAAATGTCCTTTCCATAACGAGAAGACACCATCGTTTTTTATTTCCCCTGATCGAGGTACATATTATTGCTTCGGTTGTGGTGCAAAAGGTGACATGTTCACGTTCGTCGAACAGTTCGAAGGTTTGGAATTCAAACAAGCTCTCGTAAACCTTGCGGCAAAAGCTGGCGTTGAACTTGTTCCAGAGAAAGTAGGGGAACGAGATGAAAGAGAAAAATTGTTTCAAGCTGTAGAGCTTGCAACGGAGTTCTTTGAACAAGAGTTGAAAAAAAATAAACCAGTTTTGGAGTATCTTGCAAAACGAGGTTTGACGCCAGAGACAATTGCAAAATGGCGTATCGGTTTTGCTCAAAATGAATGGCGGGTTTTGTCCGACCATCTCAAGAGTAAAAAAGTTACAGAAGCCGACATGTTGGCGACTGGTCTCATTAAAAGAAATGAATCCGGCGCAGGTGAGCACAAATTTTACGATGTGTTCCGTGGCCGAATTATGTTTCCGATTTTTGACCACACGGGGAGACCTGTCGCTTTCTCTGGCCGAATCTTTGTGGATGATGGAAAATCTCCAAAATATTTAAACAGTCCGGCAACGACACTGTTTAATAAATCAGAGGTGTTGTACGGCTTTGATCGAGCCAAAACTGCCATCCGCAAGCTTAATTATGCAATTTTGGTCGAAGGCCAGATGGACTTGATCATGTCTCACCAGGCGGGACTTACAAACACAGTGGCGTCGTCTGGTACTGCGCTTTCAGAGCTTCATTTGCGCCGCCTTCAGAGATTGTCGCCGCGGATTATGTTTGCGTTTGACTCTGACAGTGCTGGCTTCAATGCTACAAAACGAAGTGCAGAATTAGCGCTCGTCATTGGTATGGAAGTGAAGGTTGCGGTCTTGCCGCCTGGCGACGACCCCGCATCACTCGTCGCCAAGAATCCCAACCATTGGAAACACGCGCTCAAAGAAGGTAAACATATTATAGATTTTTATCTCGACAATATTCTTGCAAGAAAACTTGATGCACGAGTATTGTCTCGAGAAATAAAATCCGCGGTGTTGCCTTCAGTTCTCGACGTTGATAGTAAAACAGAGCAAGCTCATTTTATTAAAACAATTGCCGAGAAGGCGGACCTCAAAGAAGAGGCGCTCTGGGATGATTTGAAAAGTCTTGCAACGGCGAGAAAAACAGGCGTTGCAAGCGTGCCAGCCCGAGCGGGAATGAATGCGCTTGCGTCGAGAAGGCAGGCGATCGAGCGACGAATCATCGGAGTTATTTGTTGGCAGGAAGGGAAGAAGGATCGAGCGGAAGTTTCGGCGGCGATCCGCAAACGCTTTGCAGAAATCGTCGGCGAAGATGTCGAAAAAGCTCTCGAAAGAGATGTCGGCATCGAAAAAGAGAAACTTATTTTTGAAGCCGAACAATATTACGAACAAAGTAGTAAGTTTGATGAGGACATTGAAGAACTTTTTATAAACATCAAGGAAGAAATGCTAAAGGAAGAATTGGTCAAAAAAATGGCCGAACTCCACAAAGCAGAATTAGGCAAAGATAGTGAAAAGGCAAAAAAACTTTTAACAGAATACGTCGAGGTCACGAATAAATTAAGCGCGTTAAAGAAAAAACTAATATAAAATGGCAGCCGCAAAAAAAACAAAAACAAAAAAGGCAAAAAAGGTGGCCAAAGCCTCCAAAAAACCCCTTGCCAGGAAAACAGTTTCAAAACCAGCCAAAAAAGCTGAAACAAAAAAGACTGTAAAAGCTGCCGCTCCAAAGCTAAGCATTAAAGCAAAAAAGCTTGAGGACGCAGTCAAACGCCTTATTCATAAAGGAAAAGAACGCGGCTTTGTGACGCACGATGAAATTTTGAAAGAATTTCCAACGGTTGAAGATGACATCACATTCCTCGACACTCTCTATACGCGCTTGAGCGAAGCAACCATCGACGTGCTCGAAGGCGGAGGTTTGCTCGATATCGCCGTTGATGACACGCTCAAAAAATACACTGGTCATGAAAGCAGTTCTGGATACGATTCGATCCAAATGTACCTTAAGGAAATCGGCCAGTATCCGCTCATTAACGGTGCAAAAGAAAAAGAACTCGCGAAACTTATTGAGGCAAACGATCCTGAAGCCAAAAATTTGCTCGCACGTTCGAATCTCCGTCTCGTTGTTTCTATTGCTAAAAAATATGTTGGTCGCAGTCCTGACTTAACACTTCTTGATCTTATTCAGGAGGGTAATTTGGGACTCTTTAAGGCTGTCGATAAGTTTGACTGGACGAAGGGGTATAAATTTTCTACGTATGCTACGTGGTGGATCAGACAGGCTATTACACGTGCGTTGGCCGACCAAAGCCGCACAATCCGTGTGCCAGTACACATGGTCGAAACAATTGCGAAGTATAAACAAGTCGTTCGACGACTTTCTCAAGACCTCGGTCGTGATCCATTGCCCGAAGAAGTGGCAACAGAAATGGACCTTGATCCTGAAAAAATTTATCAGATTGAAAAGATCGATCAAAATACTGTTTCACTCGAAAGTCCTGTAGGTGACGACGATGACGGCAAGTCTACACTTGGCGATTTTATTGCCGACGACAAAATTCTTTCTCCAGACCAAGAGTCAGCACGTAGAATTATTGCCGACCAAATCCGAGAAATTCTTGATGATCTTCCACAAAAAGAAAGAAAGATTTTGGAAATGAGACATGGACTCGTTGATGGTATTACGCACACACTCGAGGAAGTAGGAAAAGAATTCGGTGTCACTCGCGAACGCATTCGTCAGATTGAAGCAAAAGCACATGAAAAAATTCGTCAGCATCCAAGTATTGCGAGGTTGAGGAATTATTACTAGTTTTTCACCCATCCTCCCACCATGAGCGAAAACCGGCTCCAGCAGCCGGTTTTCTCATCCTCGGCACATTTCAGTCAAGCCAACTCGCTTCACGGCGTAAAACAAGCAAAAACCAGGCCATTTTCATCGTGCTATACTTCGCAAAATGTCTAAAAACATGTCATCTTCCAAATTCGAGTCACTCTATAAAAACCTCAATAGTGAGCAAAGACAGGCGGTGGATAATGTAGATGGACCAATGATTGTTATTGCTGGGCCCGGAACAGGTAAGACCTCGATCCTTACTCTTAGAATCGCCAATATTCTGCGAAAAACAGACACTTCACCTGAAAATATTTTAGCTCTGACATTCACTGAATCCGGCGTTCATTCAATGCGCAAGAAATTGAAGGAAATTGTTGGAACTGCTGCTTATCGGATTCCGATCTACACTTTCCATAGCTTTTGTAACGAAATTATAAAGAATTTTCCTCAGGAATTTCCGAGAATTATCGGTGCCCAACATGTCACGGATTTAGACCAGATAAATATTCTGGAAGGTTTGATTGAGGAACTAAAATTAGTTTCGCTTAAACCATCTGGTAATCCGGTTTATTACCTAAAGCCAATTTTAAATTTCATTAAAGAACTTAAACGTGAAGATATTGGTGCCAAGGAGTACGGTAATATAGTCAAAAATTTTGAGGGCGATTTGCTCGAATCCGAAGATTTGAAACACACAAAGGGTGCTCATAAGGGGGAAGTGAAATCCAAATACAAACCATTTTTTCGCAAGATCGAAAATAGCAAAGAGCTAGCTCTTATTTATTCTAAGTATGAGGAGGCTTTGCAGGAAAAAAGATTGTACGACTTTGAGGATATGATCATGGAGGTTCTTCGGGCTTTGCGCCAGAATAGTGAACTTTTGCTTGAACTTCAGGAAAACTATCAATATGTCTTAGCAGACGAACATCAGGATGCTAATCGTGGACAAAATCTGCTCCTAGAACTTTTGTCAGGTTTCCATGAAAAAAATCCCAATCTGTTTGTTGTTGGCGATGAAAAGCAGGCCATTTTTCGCTTCCAAGGTGCCTCCCTTGAAAATTTTCTCTATTTTAAAAAACGTTTTCCATCGGCAGTCATGGTCTCGCTTGTAAAGAATTATCGTTCAACCCAAGGTATTTTGGATGCATCACATGAATTAATCTCCAAGAATAATTCTGGTTCTGTTGAAAGGGTGAAGCTTGAAGCCAAAGATGGCGACAAAGTTGCCAATATTTTTATTGCCGAGCTAGACAACCCACAAGAAGAAGCAGCTTTCGTGGCTGAAGATGTAAAAAAGAAAATTGCCAATGGCGAAAAGCCTGAACAAATCGCTGTGCTTTTTCGAAATAATAAAGATGCCGATGAAATCTCGCGTGCTTTTGGCAATGCTGGAGTTCAATATATTTTACATACCGATCGAGATGTTTTTTCAGATGAGCAAATCCAAAAATTGTTTTTTGTTGTCAGGGCTGTAAATGATTTTGGTAATGATGAATATGTAACCAAGGCAATTTTCTTGGATTTTTTCAAACTCAATCATTTAGATATTTATAAAATTTTGGTTTACGCAAAATCTTCCAGAAAGAATATCTACACAGTTATTAAATCAAAAAGAGAATTGGAATCGGCTGGCGTGGAAGATCCGAAATCTTTTTTGGATTTTTATACAATCTTGCACGAATTAAGCTCTACGGCAAAAAACAAAAGTCTCATCGAAGCCTTTCAGGAGATTACGTCTAAAATTGGTTTCATTGGCATGATATTGTCCAAGCCCAATTCCATCGAATTGCTTGCGTCATATGACTCTTTGCTTTCCCACATGGTCGAGCTTTTGGAGAGGCATAAATACGCCCGGTTAAGCGATTACATTACCCTTGTAGATAAGATGCTTATTCATGGTGTCTCGATCAAAGCGAGAAGTGTTTCCAGTCATCCTGGCAGGGTTAATTTGCTCACCGCCCACAAGTCAAAGGGCCTAGAATTCGATTTCGTTTACTGTTTGAACTTAAACGATGGTCATTGGGGTGGCCGACGAAGCCCGAGTCATTTTTTGGCAATTGGGGCTAATCTTGAAAATGGGGTTGAAGACTCTGTGGCCGACGAAAGACGCCTCCTTTACGTCGTTTTAACGCGCGCCAGAAGGGCCATAATGCTCACATATGCCAGATATCGAGGTTTGGGCAAAGAGCTCATCCAAAGCCAGTTTTTGGACGAAATTGATCCAAATTTAGTGACCAGAATAGATGCAAAAATACACACTAAAAGTTTTTCAAAACCAGATGGTGGACATGCTTTTGGTGGCGATCTTGATATTAAAAATAAGGAATATTTAGCAAGTCTTTTCTTGGAACAAGGTTTTTCTGTTAGTGCGCTAAACAATTACCTAACTTGTCCGTGGCAATTCTTTTTCAGCAATCTTGTACGTGTGCCACATGCCCAAGAAAGACATCAACTTTATGGTACGGCCATTCACGATTCTCTGAAACTTTTTTTTGATGCTTATAAAAATGATAAGGAAATAAGTAAAAAAGAGCTTCTCGAGTTTTTTGAAAGTTTCCTTAACAGAAAGGCACTTTCGACTTCTGATTACGAATTGTTTTTGGAGAGGGGCCGTGAGGCACTTGGTGGGTACTATGATACTTACAAAGGCACGTGGTCAAAAAATATTTTTAACGAGTTCAGTATTTCTGATGTCAGTATGCCTGTTGACATAAATGGAGAAAATCAAAATATTATTTTGCGTGGTCAGCTTGATAAGGTGGAATTGCTCGATGGTTCAAGTGTAAATGTCGTGGATTACAAAACAGGTAAGCCAAAGAGCCGTAGAGAGATTGAAGGTGAAACCGCGTCATCCGAAGGCAACATCAAGCGCCAGTTGGTTTTCTATAAAATTCTTTTGGATGGAAGTGGTAAGACCACGTTCAACATGAAGTCGGGGGAAATAGATTTTGTCGAGCCGAATGAGCGAGGTAATTATAAAAAAGAAAAATTTGAAATTACAGACAAGGAAATAGCCGAACTCACACAGGTTATCAAAAAATCAGCAGAAGAAATTCTAACTCTGTCTTTTTGGAACAAGAAGTGTGAAAACCTGGATTGCGAGTACTGTGCTATGAGGAAGTTGTTTATTCCAGCAGAGTAGGGGTTTGGGTATTGCAAACCAGCTATTTTGAAAGTAGTACGATCAAACTATCCATAAATTCTGGAGGCATTGCACCGCTCACAGCAACTTTTTTATTGTCATTTGAGATTGTGAAAAGATTGCTTGGAAAACCGTATTTGAGTATGTTGTCTGTGAAGAATTTTTCTACCTTTGCTTTGTCAAAAGATTTGCTCGTCATGAGAACGCTGTACGGAGTGCCGTTGCCACCGCTTTTTTTCGCATCCTGAACGCTCGCATTTACTCGTGCAGTCATTTCGCCGCTTGAAAGGCAGGTGTTGAACGCTTTTACATCAAGACCAACGTCTTTGGCGATAACTGGAAGTTGGGCAGCATCGAGAGAATTATTTGAAGATGTTTTTGCGTACACGGCGTCGGTGTAATTCCAGAACGCGTCATTACCGCCAAGTTTACCGGCACAGAGAAGTGCTTCGGCCTCTTTGGGAGCCTTTGAATGAAGTTCTTTGATGGGGAAGTTTCGGTATGCCCACGCAAGAGTTCCAGAGAGAGCGTGTTTGTCGACGAGATTTTTGAGGGTTCCGTGGAACGCTTTGCAGAATGGGCATTCGGTATCAGAAAATTCAACAAGGACTACTTTTGCATTTGGATTGCCCCGAACGTAATCCTGTGAAGATACAGGTTCAATTGCGATGTCTTCGGATGTTACTTTTGTCGTTTGGTTTTCCGTTTGGGCAGGAGTTGCAACGGTGTTTTTGCTGTTACGGTTTGAAACGTAAACTGCTCCACCAATAATGAGTCCTGCGACAACGATTGCAATTGGGATTGAAAGTGATGATTTATTTTCCATGGATTTTATTACAGACTGTGAGTCTATTGATTAAAGTACAATTCGCACATTCTATCATACGCACACCACAAACTAAAAAGGCATTGAAAAGGTCATCGCGCTCGCTTCTTTTGGTTTTGCCCAATCCGCAGATTTGAGTGGAATATCAATAACTTTTCCGTCTTCTTTAAACTTAAGGCCATTATTTTTGATCGCGTATTCAAAAACGTCTTTTGTGATTCGCACGTCGTCGAGGCAATATTTTTTCACTTTTTCTTTCTCACCATTTTTCCACCAGACGGTTGCTTGGATTCCTTGGCCAGACTTGTTGAGTCCGAGCGTGCCTTCGGCGATTTGGTCGAGCTTCATTCTTCGGCCGTAGCTTTGACGGATTTCTTTTAAAATATCTAGGTGATGAATTTTGTACAAATCACCGGAGTAATATTTGTTGAGGAGTGGCAAGTCAAAATGTTCGGAATTGAAACCGATGAGTAAATCCGCGCTCTCAAGAATTGGCCAGAGCTTTTTGAATTCACTTTGCTCGAAGCATTGGTACAAATCCTTTTCATATTCATAAATTCCTACAACAGAAATATCGAGAAGTGCGGGGTCAGCTTTGCCAACGTCGGCAAAAAGGTTACTTGTTTCGATGTCGAAAACAACTTTTTTCATACTCATTACATTTTAAATAAATAATCTGTAAGAGCGTGAAGGCCTGCTTCGTTGATTGGAAACGTCATCTCGGTGCGGTCGTCGAGTTTTTTGATTTTAAGCGTGCGACTTTTTACTTCTGTTCCACCGATGACTGCAAAGAAGGGGATTTTGTCAGCAGAAGTTTTTTTGATCTTGTCGCCAATGCTTTTGTCGGTGTAATCGATCGCAACAGAAACTCCGCTGTCTCTGATTTTTTCAGCAACAATGTCGGCAAATTCAAATTCATCATCAAGGATTGCCAAACAGAGAAGTGTACTTGAACGATAGTCGGGGAGCAGTTTGTGTGTCGTGAGGAAATCCATAAGTGTAACGTCGCCTACACCAAAGCCAACTGCAGGAACTGGTTCTGCTCCGAAAATCTTGAGGAGATTGTCGTATCGGCCGCCACCAAAAAGGGAGCGAGAGTTTGTTGCATCTTTGTCAAAAATTTCAAAAATAAAGCCAGTGTAATAGTCGAAACCTCGCACGAGCGTAGGAGTAAAAATGACGTTCGTAACGCCAAGTTTTGAAAGGCCGTCAACAACGTTGATTAATCTTTTGGCGATTTCTGGATTTTCTTTTCCAATTGCTTCCATGAATGCATGACCAGAATCAAGCGCTTGAATGATTTTCGGTGCGCGTTTTCCAGCTTCGGTTTCGATAGCTTTTTTGAAGTCCTCATCAGACATTTTTGCTTTTTTGTCGATGATTTTTTCAATCTTTCGGCGCTTTGAAGCGGGAAGTGCAATGAGATCCCAGAAATAATTCAAGAGGTTTCTATCGCTAATTCTGATTTCAAAATCTGAATCTTCTGCACCAAGATTTTTTAAAAGTTGGTACGCAATAGAAACAATTTCAATATCTGCACGTTCGCTTTCAACACCGAACATGTCGAGGTTGAGCTGGAAATGTTCTCGGAGACGGCCTCGTTGTGGTTGTTCGTATCGGAAAAGGTTTGGAATTGAATACCAACGAAGAGGGAAAGAAAGTTCACGGCGTTTTGCGGCAATCATACGGGCAACGGTTGGAGTCATTTCTGGGCGAAGGGTAACCTCTCGGCCGCCGCGATCTGTAAAGGTGTAGGTTTGCTCGTTTACAATTTCTTCGCCAGTTTTCGCTTGATAGAGTTCAGCTGGTTCAAGGATAGATGCGCCGTATTCAACATAGCCAAAATTTTCGGCGGTGTGTCGCATTGCGGCAAACATATACTTTTCGAAGTACATGTCTTCGGGATAAAAATCACGGACTCCTTTGTAGGGAGTCGTTACAATTTCTTTTGCAGCTGCTTTTTTTACCATAATGGTGATTTTAACGGAGAAATGATCGTATCACAAGATGGCATTGCGGATGGCGTAATCCTGGTACTATAATGGGTATACACAATGACTTTTTTCTCGTCTTTACAGACCAATTTTCATTTTAATATGCACACAATTCGGACCATTACCTGGCCTGTGTTTGGTGTTGTGTTCCTCCTCTATTTCATAATGACCTTGATTCTCATGTATCACTGGCGTCAGTATGGGATGAAAAGCCGCCTTACCTCATTCGCAGAAATCGTGTATTTTATTGGATCCGCAGCAATTTTTATTGTTGCGTTTGTAGCTTTACTTTTACTCTAATGCTTTTTACTCGACTTGATTTAGCGCCAGATGAAAAAATCCTCCGAACAGTGAGAAAACACTGGATCGTATTTTTTCCGCAAATTGTCATCAGTGTTATTTTGCTCATTGTTCCACCTGCACTCTACGCTGTTGGAATTACTCTCGCGCCCATCGAAGCAGCTCAACATATTTCAGATTATTTCTACGTCACTCTTTTTGTGTACGCGATCTGGGCATTATTTTTGTGGGTAATGTTTTTTATAAACTGGACGAATTACTATCTCGATGTGTGGTATATAACAGACAAACGAATTATCGATATTAATCAAAAATGGATTTTCCATCGAGAAATTTCAAATTTACGGTTCGATAAAATCCAGGATATTACTGTAGAAGTACGCGGAATCGTGGCGACTTTTTTGAAGTACGGTGACTTGCGTGTACAAACTGCTTCTGAAGACAATAAAGATTTTGTAATGAGAAATGCCGCACGGCCCGACGATGTGCGTAAGCTTATTTTTGAAATGCACAACAGCCAAGGAATTCCTACACAACCTCACGCCCATGTCTGAACAAAGTAATGAAAAGAAACGAGGTCACTTTGAATTCAATAGCCTCGCATATGACCCTACAAAGCCACGAAACGTCGCGGATTATTTGAAGTGGCTTACAGACGAAGAAACCAAAAAATACCTCGAAGAAAAGAAACTTAACTTCGGTGTGCTTATTTTGAATATTCTTTTTGATAATAATGCGGGTAACATTGTCCGTTCAGCGAATGCGTTTGGAGCGAGTGAAATTATTTTCTATGGTCACAAAAAGTTTGATCGCCGAGCAAGTGTGGGGGCAGAATTTTATTCTCACTTCAGACATTTAAAATTTACAGAGGACCTCGACGCGCTTTTTAAAGAATATGAAGTAATTGTTGCCGTTGAAAATACCGCAGGTGCTGTAGCGCTCAAGGATTACACCTGGGACAAGAATAAAAAAACTCTTATGATTTTTGGTCAGGAAAGTGGGGGAATACCAAAAGAAATTCTCGACAAATGCACTGCAGTAGTGGAAATTGCTCAAAGAGGCAGTGTGAGGTCGCTCAATGTCGCTGTAGCGGCAGGAATTGTGATGAATAGCTACGGAGAAGCAACTACCTAATACAAAGAAAAACCCCTCACATGGAGGGGTTAGGGATCAGAGTCTTGGCTTTTTGGGAATTGAGAGCGCGGCACAGACGACGAGGAATCCGCTGATCAAGATGACGGCAAGAAACGTAAAGGTGAAAAAACCGTTGCTTGTGACCTGCTGGTCCGTTTCGTTGAGCCAGCCGACCGGAGCAAATCGTGGTCCAAGGAAGGCGTACATGATTGCCGCCGCCATGAAAAGTGTCCCGACAATAAAGAAGAAAAGGCGCATACGGGTCTCCCAGATGTGAGGTGTGAGCGGATGTTCTCCGCAGAATTTAACACGGGAAATTGGGGAAGTCAAATGCTTTATTATTCCTTAATCTAAATTTAAGCAAGCGCGAATACACTTCTTCGGAGTGACATCTGCAACAAAAACCATCCGAGAAGAAATGATTTCATATTCACCAGTCAAATTGATTGATGAGGTGATTTCGCGTGCCTTTCAAGAAAAATCTTCC
Organism: uncultured Candidatus Saccharibacteria bacterium; assembly: GCA_964492195.1. GTDB lineage: Bacteria > Patescibacteriota > Minisyncoccia > Phycocordibacterales > DATGWK01 > JAHFLV01. The sequence continues at coordinate 13,572 of CAZBJL010000005.1, read as the reverse complement.
GATATTCATATTGAGCCAGCAGAACACGAATGCCGAGTTCGGATTCGAATTGATGGAGCGCTTGTGCATCTTGGTCGATATAAAAAAGAAATTCATGAAGAAGCTGTTGCTCGGCTTAAGGTTCTTTCAATGCTTCGGACTGACGTTCGAATGTCACCGCAGGATGGGAGATTTAAGGTGAATATTTCTGGAACAGGGATCAACGTTCGTTTATCTATCGTGCCATCTTTTTATGGAGAAAAATGTGTGCTGCGCTTATTGCCCCAGACAACTCGGTCCAACACGTTTGAAGCTCTCGGTTTTAATCAATCAGACACAAAAAAGATTACTGATGTGCTCGGTGTCGCCCATGGGATGATTCTCGTCGTTGGGCCGACAGGCTCTGGTAAAACTACGACCTTGTATGCGCTTTTGGGTACTATTGCTCAACCCGAAGTCTCGGTGGTAACTCTTGAAGATCCAATCGAATATTCTGTGCCTGGTATAACTCAAATTCCAATTCACCTTGGTAACAATCTGACGTTTGTAACAGCTTTGCGGGCAGTGGTGCGGCAAGACCCCGATGTGATCATGGTAGGGGAAATTCGTGATTCTGTGACAGCTGAACTTTCAACACAAGCTGCGCTGACTGGGCATTTACTTCTCTCAACGCTTCACACAAATGATGCAGTTACGGCACTTCCGAGGCTTATTGATATGGGTGTTGAGCCGTTTCTCATTGCTTCAACTGTGCGGGCAATCATAAGTCAACGATTGGTTCGAAAAATTTGTATGAAATGCAAAGTGGAAGTAAAACCAACGGCCAGTGAAATGGATTTTTTTAAAAAAGCAAACACCGCACTGCTTACGAAGGATCAATCTCTCTTTCGGGGAAAAGGATGTTTGCAATGTAGGAATACGGGCTATTCCGGTCGAACAGTAATTTCTGAAGTTTTGATTCTCAACGAAAAGGTTCGAGATCTAATTATGCAAAAAGCGCAATCAGAAGATATTCGTAAAGCGGCAGTGGAAGGTGGAATGACAGTTCTTATGGAAGATGCAATTGAAAAAGTGTTACAAGGTCTCACGACTCTCGATGAGGTCGCTTCAGCATGTCATATATGAATATATTCAAATCAAAATTTTCGCTTAAGGATGAGGCCGCCATTCTCAATACACTCTCGATGTATTTGTCCGCTCATATTTCTTTGAGCGAGGCGCTCGCAATGCTCGCAGAACAAACCGAATCAAAGCGTAAAAAAGAAACTTTTTTGCTGTGGAAAGATTCTGTGGAAGCTGGCAAAAGTGTAAGTCATGTGTTTGAACGAGGCGAAGGGATGAAAGTAAGTGGTATAAGTACGAATGCTGCCCGGCTTGGTGAGAGAAGTGGCTCTCTTTCAGACTCATTCAAAAGTGCCCACGAACAAGTGGAAAAGCTTTTGATTATGAAAAAGAAAATTATTGGAGCAGTCGCGTATCCGTTCGCAATACTCATCGGTACGCTTTGCCTTGTAGTTGGACTTTTGTTGTTTGTATTTCCTAAAATTGTACCGCTGTTTAAAACCCTTAAAGTTACTCTTCCTCTTTCAACGAGGATACTCATATGGGTAAGTGAAACACTTTCAAAACAATGGTGGATGTTCCTCCTCGTAATAGTTGGGGTCATTCTTTCTGTGATACTTCTGTGGCGTTTTTCTCCGCGAGCACAAAACTTTTTTCGCGCTGCTGTGTTGCGAATTCCAATTATCGGTCACATATTTCGAACTCGGATTTTGTATTCAATTTTTGATTCAACATATGTACTTCTTCGTGGACAAGAACAGCTTTCGGAGGTGCTCAAAAATATTGCGATTACTCTGAAATTTATCGAATACGCAGTGTTGCTCGAAAAGGCCTCAGAGCTTGTGAGCGAAGGGAAGTCATTGTCAGTATTTTTTCGAGAAGAAAAGAAAAAATTTCCACTCTATATTTCGGGCATCGTCTCTGTTGGTGAAAAAACTGGGAATATGGAGAACTCAATGAAGAGTGTTTCAGACATATTGAGAACCGAACTTGATGACAAGATTCGAATTCTTACCGCCGCCCTTGAGCCTATCCTTATGGTTTCAATGAGTTTCGTAATTGGTTTTATCGCCCTATCGATTATCTTGCCGATATACGGTATCACTTCGCATTTTCAAAATGTGTAAAGACAGAACTCAACAAAAAGGGTTTACGCTCATTGAGATTGTGCTCGTGTTGGCGTTGGCGGGGCTTATTGCAGTTGCGTCTGTTGCATACACGGTGCCGGCACTTTCTACATACGCCTGTGCTCAAGAAGTAAAAACCGCGAAGCTTGCACTCGAGCGGGCGCAATTTTTGTCCCAGTTCTCCGGAAATGGGAATGTTTCAGTTCAAATAAATGATGAGGGTTACCAGATGTATTCAGAAGAACGTAATCATTCAATTTTGCGTGATGAAATAAATCATCAAGCGCCACTCCCAGTATCAGCCACAGATGAAATAATTTTTCAGGAAGGGAGTGGTTCACTTGTTGGAAATGAACATGAAATTGAGATTCACATCGGAACAAGTAGTTCAACTTGTAGTGAAGTAATAACGATACACAATGCCGGCGCAATACTCTAAACATTCTCGTGGTGTGAGTTTGGTTGAAGTGATCCTCGCGCTCACTTTGTTTTCTATAATTTTTGCTGCTGTGTTCGATACCCAGTGGCAGATAGGAGATTTGTTTATCCATAATGTGAGAAGTATCACTGCGCTCCATCTTTCCTCGAGTAAATTGCTGAATATTTTAAACAATCAAAATCCCGAAGAAAGTGTGCAGGACATGTGGGGAATTCAAAATGATGTTGTCACAAAACCCTTCACTCGATGTGAAGATGTTAAGGACGTAAAATCCTCCTGGCGAACGGGCTGGCGGAGTACATCAACGATGCACGTTTCGTTTATTTCAAGTGATCTGGATGTGGCTCATCGGTACGGTGATGACTGTGGTGGGCAACCAAAACATTTTTCAGTATCAGGTTTCCAACTCACTGATACAGTTGATCTCGGTTTTCCTGCATCTTCAGTAGATATTGCAAACGGTCGAGCATTTGTCTCTCTTCGTTCGCTATCAGAATCTGATGCTGACGTTGCTGCTTTTTCTTTATTAAATCCTCACGATGTAGCTTTTCTAGATTTTGGCATTGGTGCGAATAAAATTGATGCAGCCACACAGTATGCTTTTGTAGCCCAGCATAGTAGTACAAGTCAGGTTGTTGCACTTGATTCATCCCCTCATTTTCTTGCAACATCGACACTTCCTAATGTTGCAGGAGTACGGCCGGAGGCAATTAGTATTTCTTATTTTGATTCCAAAATATATGTTGGTACAAAACGCACCGCTGGACATGAATTCCATATCTACGATGTTTCAGACCCGGCCTCACCTCGGTGGCTTGGAAGTCGTGAAGTTAACCATAATATAAATGATATTTCTGTTAAGGATGGATTCGCATTTCTTGCCACGTCGGGAAATATTCGGGATCTCATCGTACTTGATATCAGGGATCCGACACACATTCTTCAGCTGGCAGCAATCGATCTTCCAGGAAATGAAGATGGTCGGTCAATTCAAGTTATGGGAAATACGATATTTCTCGGTCGCTATAAAGGCACTGTGCCGGGGCACAATGAACTCTCCGTGCTCGAGTATCAGACTGATCCCACAGGCAATTCCATTCAAATTAATGAAATTACTTCTGCTCCGACAGGTGCAGACATATACGCCCTTACGTATGCGGGAGGTTTTGTTTTCACAGCCACAAGCAATATCCAAAAGGAATTGCAGGTTTTTGAACTGAATCAAGAAAATGAACTTGTTCCAGTATGGAGTAAAGATCTACCAGCTCCAGCAACAGGGATTGATTATGAAAATGAAGCCTTTGCTGTGACGGCAGGGAATTCAGCGTATGTATTCACCCAAACAGAACATGAATAAAGGTCTCACACTTATAGAAGTAATTTTGTACATTGCGCTGTTTTCTATTTTTATTGTTGTTGCAATCCCGGTTCTTATTAATCTCCAGACATGGCAATCAAAACAAAAAACAATTGCTGATGCAACACAAGAATTTTTATTTCTTGAAGGAAAAATTCAACACATACTTTCTGAAGCAGATTCGATCCAAGAACCTCGTCCGGGGCAATTCACTGAAAATCTTTCGGTTACGGCGCATGGCGGAGAAAGATATCAAATTTCAAATCACCATGGACTGATTTCAATTCAGAAAAATAATGAAGAATTAGAACCACTTCATTTGGATTCAGTGCTGACTTCGTCACTCCTTTTTTATCGCTCAAACTTACCAGGTGTGAATGTGCTTACATTCACTGCGGTTATAAATGGTTTAAACTTTGCCACTACCACATATCCAATTCACCATGAATAATAGGGGATTCATTGCACTCATGACTGTAACAATTTTTGGTTTTCTTGCCGCCATTTTTGTTATTTCTTCTGCAGGTCGAGCGTATGTGCAGGCGAGAAACGTCAGTGAATTTCAAACTCTCGAGGTGTTGAAATTTAATGCGCTCTCTTGTGTGTCCATTGCTCGTCTCAAAATTTCACTTGCTGAGGATTCAATTGAGAATACATACGCTGTGTATTCTGGAAACTGCACGATAGAAAGGGTAACTCGAGATTCACAATTCATATACGTTGAAACAAGCGCAGAAAAAGAAGGGATGAAGGTGTCTTTTACATCCACAATTGACCGTCACACTCTCACTGTTCTCGAAATAGAAAAAAGTAACTAACCTGTTGGTAAGTTCTAATTGCCCAAACATATGACTCATGTATACTGTCCGTGTAAGTTGGTGAATTTTTATTTGCAAAGTGTCAAATAAGAAACCTTTATCAATCTAATATCTAAAAAATGGACGACAATATGGAGGGTGTGCCAGTAGAAGAGGAAGAAGATGAAAACGGTGTGGTTATCCCAAAGGATGACGAAGAGGAAATTCCGGGAGAAGAAATGTAATAATGAAAATACCAGCTTCGGCTGGTATTTTTGCATATTCGTATATCCATATAAATATAAAAAAGCCTCCGATGTAGTCGGAGGCTTGCGAATCACACTACTTTTTTAGAAAGAAGTGCAGCGGAATTCGGCTTTTTGATTTTCCAGGCTAACCCGACAAGACCCAAGAGTCGGATCGTCCAATACGTCGGATCAATTTCCCACCAACGCCAGCCATGTGCGGCTGCAGTTTGGTCGGCGTGATGGTTGTTATGCCAGCCCTCACCGCCACCCAGTAGCCCGACCCACCAATTGTTTCTCGACCCGTCGGATGTGTTGTAGCTCCGGTAGCCCCACGTATGTGCGGCAGAGTTCACAAACCAGGTTGTGTGGTAGACCGCCACCGTACGCACCCCAACGCCCCATACGAGCCATGAAAGCGCAGTGTAGAGGCCTCCAACAATGAACCCCGTCCCAAAAAGCACAATTCCTACAGTGAGTGGTGGCACCCAGTGGAAACGATCAATGGTTTCCATAAACGGGTCTTTCTGAAGGTCTAACGTAACAGACCTCGGATCAACGCCTTCTGCTCGTCGGAAGAATACCCACAGCACATGCGCCCAGGAAAAGTCATTCACGTGTGGTGAATGCGGGTCGCCAGGTTTGTCGGAATACGCATGATGTATCCGATGAAGTCCAACCCAGTCGATCGGTCCGCCCTGAAGACTGATGGTGCCGATCGTTGTAAGGATGTGCTCAAACCAGAGAGGTGTTTTGAAACTGCTGTGCGTGAGAAGCCGATGATAACAAAGGGTGATCCCGATCCAGCCTGAAAGCCAGTACAAGAACATAAACCACGCGAACCCACTCCAGGTAAAACACCACGGAGCGCCGAGCGCCAAAAGATGAATTACACCGATTCCGATGACGACCTTCATGTTGAGGTCGCCGCGATTCAGTCCGTTGTTTTGAAACATCTGCGACCTTTCTCTAAGAGGTTAGTGTGCGAAGAACTTTTCTGGAGGAGATTGTAACACGCTTCAACAAGACAGAAGAAACCTATCTGTCGAAAATTTTGATGAGGAAAGAGTCGATGTTATTTTGGTCGAGATCGTAGAATTTTTTATTTTGATCGTGAAGTTTTTCTGCAAGATCAACACCAACGAAACGCCAGTGCCATGGTTCGTATTGGTAATATTGATTTCCGCTTGGGTACGAAAGAATGAAACCAAATTTGTACGCATTGTTGACAAGCCACGTGTATTCAGGAGTTTTTTCAAAATTATCGAGCGTGCTGCCAACAGTTGGATTTGTAAAGTCGATCGCAGTACCGAGCTGATGTTCTGAATATCCTTGGTCAGCAGAAAATTGATTTGCAGTTCCAGCGCCGTAAATAAATTTGTATCCCGTTTTGAGAGTCGCTTGTGTATCGAAGGAACGATACGCTGAAAGAACTTTTAAAGTAACATCGTCATTTTTTGCTTCGTTGAGAAGTCGTTTGAGAAAAGGAAGAGCTTCAGATTGAAACTTTTGGGGTTTTTGTATATCAAATAAACTTTCTGAAGGAATGTCGCTTAATTTTGAAGGCAGGTAATTTTCATTGAGGAAATAAACTTTGGAATATTTTTTGAGAAGTTCAGGGTCAGTTTTACTTAATTTTGTGAGCGTACCAACAGTGCCGGAAAGTTCTTCCAACTGATCTTCAAAGTCTCTGTTTTTGCTTTGCTCTGCGGTCAGCGCATCACTCAAACTTGTCCTTTCAAGCTCGATACCTTGGAGACGAGAGGTAAGATCTGCAATCGCGACCTCGTTCGCAGTTTTATTTTGGGTATACGTTTTTCCTAATACGTAATATTTGTAGCCACCAAAACCGATAAAAACCAAAAGAATGACAGAGAAGATGATGAGGAGCCGTTCATTCATTTTTGAGTTGAAACCCATAGTGTCTGGAATTATATCATGCGAAATTTTTTTTGCTATAAAAAAACCCCACGAATGTGTGGGGTTCAGTGTGGTTATGCATCCTTTACGAACTCTATCCAGCCCGAGGTTGTTACAAAGCTGTATTCACCGTTTACCTCTCTGTAGGAATCGCCCTGCCCAAACTTTCCTTCGAAGGCGAATTTGTTTCCGCCAGGATCAGATCGTTCGATACCGACCAGCGTAATTGCTACTTCAGAGATTGAGGAACCGCTGATGTTGATCGGGGAATCGAGAGTAAACACGATTGGAACTTGCCGCGTTGCGGAACCGTACAGTCCAGAAAACAGTTGCATAACATTGGCGGGACCCATTTTGATATTCTTCTTGGTCCTCACCCCATTTCGCCTAAACAAATTAAACATACCCCTCCTTTGTTTACATATCAGGTGTGTCGATTGTTAGCCCATTTCTACCTCACAGCGTACGCCTGTGGAGGGGAAAGTCAACAGAGTGTGTTCTGATCAAAATGGGGCTTTATTTAGGTATATACTTATATTGTTATCATTAGTTAAACATATATGGGTATCATCATTTGGATTATATTTGGAGGATTGGTGGGCTGGGTAGCTTCCCTCATCATGGGAACTGATGCTCAACAAGGAATCATTGTTAATGTCATTGTTGGTATCGTTGGCGCAGTCATTGGTGGCTGGCTCATGAGTTTCTTTGGCGGCAGTGGAGTTCAAGGTTTTAACATCTCAAGTTTCCTTGTCGCTCTTTTAGGTGCGGTGGTCCTTATCTGGATCATGAAGATGGTTCGAAAATAGGCTGTAAAAATGTGCGAAGAAAAACCAGGGCATGTGCCCTGGTTTTTTGTTGTTTAAGAATGAATTAAATCTTCGTGAGAAATTCGTTCACGTCTGCAACTGTGCGGAGTGGAAGGGTGATGTAGAACGTGGTGCCTTCGTTTACTTTTGATTCAAACCGAATCGTGCCGTGATGAGCTCGGATGTATTCTTCGCACATGTGGAGACCAATGCCGCTTCCGTGACTCAACGCCATTCGCGCATTGCTTGCTCGGAAAAATTCAGAAAAGATTTTGTGTTTTTCTTCTGGTGGAATTCCTATTCCTGTGTCACTTACGGTGATGAAAAGGGTAGAAGAATTGTTGTGAATGTCGACGTTGATCTTTTTCTCTGGGCGGAGAGTGTACTGAATTGCATTTTCGAGTAAGTTTTCTAGTGTAATGCGTAAACGAAGTAAATCTGCCTGCACTCGAAACTTAGGATCCAGCACAACTTTCGAAGTGAGGGTAATGCCGGCTTGAGAGGTACCGAGCTCGTATTTGTGAAGAATTTCTTTGAATCCTTTTTCTAATTCTCCAAGCGTTACCCACTGAAGCGAAAGGGTGAGTTTGCCTACATCAAGAAGACTAATGTCGAGCAGGTTTACCGAATGCATGACCGTCGTGTTGATAGACTTCGTGACGTTTTGAAGCATTTCCCGATGTTCCGGGCTCAAGGCGTTCTGATAACTCTCGAGGATTACTTGAATAGCCCAACTTGTTGAGGTAAGACCTGTTCGCATTTCATGCGTAATGAGTGCGACAGTTTCGTCTCGAATCTTTTTGATAACTACAAACTCTTGAGCTTTCTTATATTCAAGAAGATTTTCAAAAAAGAGTATGCCGAAGAGGCCAGTGATGATGAGAAGAAGAACGGTGTCTGTTGTTTGAAGAAGGGAGAAATTAAAAGATTTAATGATGAGCCCAAAAGCCACACCGCATATTCCTCCAATTATGTTGTAGGTAATCTTTTCTCCAATTTCACTCATAGTGAGGGTTGTTAGTTTTTACGGGAAACTGCAAGGGTTCCAAGGATAATGACGGGAGCTGCAAAAGAAAGAAGTGTACTTGTAAGGAGTGCACCTCCGAGCATTGCGGCATTTGAAACAACGCAGCAAGTTGCAACACCAGTTCCACCACCGATAGTTTTGAGGCGCTGTCTTTTTTCTTTCGCCATCAAACCGAAAATAAAGATTGAACCACCGACGATAATGCCGTTTACGACAATGTCGTACCAGAGGACGAAGTTCATAAGTCCCATTTGTCGTGCGGGAGTCAACATGAACCACACAAAGAGGCCGAGTGCACCGACGAGCGAAACTGCAAAGATGAATCGGCGTGTTCCTCGTGAAAATGAACTAAAGGGAAACTTAAGCATGTATGCAGAACCCACAAATACTGCAAATGCTGAAATCTGTGAGTACACCATGTTCATGGTATACATCTGAAGTCCCATGAAAAACATATTAATTGACTGATACACGAGGAAAGCCAAGAGTGCACCGATAAGTTCATTCTTTTCTCGACGATACGGCTTCCACAAGAGGAAGGCGCAGAGAAGATAAAAAACTCCTGAAAGAAGCATGAGCAGTGTCGTTAAAGGAAATCCGTATATCATAGGTCCCATAGCCATCGATTTCATAGGTAGTATTTATTATTTAGTAAACAGTCAAATTATAGCCCAGAATCTTGAGAGATCTGTGGGGATAAGAAGAACAGTGCAGAAAAACTAGTGTGCAGGATCGATTTTTCCATCGTCCATACGGACAATCTTTTCAGCTAAACGAGCGAATTCTTCTTCGTGGGTAACCATAATGATAGTCTGACCATTTTTGTGAAGTTCTTGGAAGATCGCCATGACAGTTCGAGAAGATTCGTTGTCGAGGTTTGCTGTTGGTTCATCAGCAAAGAGAATTTTGGGTTCATGGGCGACTGCACGAGCAATAGAAACACGCTGTTGTTCTCCTCCAGAAAGTTGGCTTGGAAGATTATTCAAACGATCACCGAGTCGGACTTTCGTGAGTGCCTCGGCGGATTTTTTGTAGGCTTCTTTTTTATTCATGTTTTGCATGAGGAGGGGGAGAGCAACATTTTCAAGTGCCGACATTTCTGGAAGGAGAGCGTAATCCTGGAATACAAAGCCGAATTTCTGTAGGCGGAAATTGGTACGTTCTGCAACGCTCATTGCGTGAGTATTTTGTCCATCAATCACAATTTCACCACTTGTTGGGTCATCGAGAAGACCAATTTGATAGAGGAAAGTGCTTTTTCCCGCTCCAGAGCGACCCATGATGGCAATGAATTCGCCTTCTTGGGCAACGAAATCAACTCCTTTTAAGACTCGAGTTTCTCTCGCGCCGTCTTTAAACGATCTCACTAAATTTTTTGTAGTAATCATGTTATTTTCTGCCTAAGATTGAATCAAGGGTGTTTTTACGAACGATCATGCGAGCAGGAACGTATCCGGCGATAACTGTTGAAAGAATGAGCAAACCAACTCTAAACATTGTTCCACCAAGTGGAGCAACCAAGATGCCGTCAGAAAATGGGAAGTCTATCGGATGAGCTGCGATAAACGGTGAAAGGAAACCATACAGCAAGGTGAGACCAATGATTGAGCCGCACGTCGCGTAAAAAATTGATTGAAAAATGTAAGAGATTTCGATTGCTTGGCCGTTAATGCCAATACCTTTTAAAATTCCAATAAACTTTCGACGAGTAATCGCATTGATGAAAATCACAATGAAAATAGTGATTGAAGAAACCACTAAGCCGATTGAACTGAAGAAATTACCAAGCATGCTGAAGGTCGCAATGATGTCTTTCAAAAATTGCGGTTGAGCATCGGCGTACGTTTGGACCTTTGCAAATTCGTCGACACCGCGTTGTTTCAAGATTTCGCGGACAACAAGGGGATCGACGCCATCTTTGAGCTTCACGACGATTTGGTCGACATTGCCATCAGCACGGCCAATGAGATTTTTAAGCTGTGAGTCCGTCATGTAGACGTTTCGTGTAATTTCATCGACTTTACTTTTGAGAATTCCTTTGACAGTTACTTCTCGCGTAACATCGCCAATAATGATTCTGATCTTTGTACCGACGTTTACGTTTTCAAGTGCTGCAAAGCCTGGTGAGTCGATTGGAACGAATTGTTTGAGCAAATATTGCCCGACGAGGACTTGGTCGTAGTCGCCAGGAACTAAATAGGAGCCGAGTGCAACAGAATCCGAAAGTCCTGTGACTGCGTCCTCAAGTCCAGGGTCAATACCGACAATTTGTGTGCCTGTGATGTTTGGTTTGTCGGTATCTTTTCTCGTTTTGTAATTTGCTTCGAGGTTCGCGCCTTCTTGGAAACGATGACTAATTTTTTCTACTTGCGGCAATGTGTGGAGGAGTCCGATAATGTTTGGACTATTTTCAATATACTTTTTGTCGGAAAGGGTAGAAATGATGATGTCGCTCGTATATTTTGTTCGTGCTGCTTCGACTGAACCTTGGATGAGACCAACAAGAATTCCTGAAACCACAACAAGGTTGAGGAAGGTGAGAACCATGACGAATACAATGAGGCCCGTTGTCCAGAGGCTTGAACGTCTGATCTGACGGATGGCCAGGTAGAGACCAATTCGTGTGTTGAGACCGATTTGAGAAAACATATGTATTACTTAGTTTCGTCGGAAACGATAACGATGTCTCCGTCATTCAAACCAGAAACAATTTCAATTTCTCCAAAGGATGAAATGCTTCCAGTCGTTACTGCTTGTTCAACTTTTTGTTCGCCCTTTTTAACGAAGACAAATTTTTGACCATCGTGACTTGTGACTGCGCCTTGTGGAATAACGATGACGTTTGATTTCTTTTCGCTTGTGATGATGACGTTTGCGGTCATGCCGGATCGTACGCGTTCATCTTTTTCAGTAAATTCAAGTTTTGCGCGATATGTTGAAACTCCATCGCGAATAGTTTCTGCGGGGTCGAGGGAAACAACTTTTGCCTTGAAGGGAACTTCAGGACCGTACGCATCGAGTGTTACATCTGCTAAATCACCAATTTTGACAAACTGAACGTGGATTTCGGGAACGAAACTCTCGATCTGAAGATTGTCAGCGCTGATCATTGAAAGTGCGGCTTCATTTGCAGAGGCAATACCGCCAACTTTTGCATCTACGCTGGTGATGATTCCAGAAAATGGAGCAGTGATCGTTCTTTCAGCAATTTGAGCGAGAACTCTTGAAACTTCAGCTTCTGCGCTTTGAACTTCCGCCTGGGAAACAGTAATACCAGAATTATTTTGAGCTAATTCTGCGCCAGCGTTTGAGATTTCTCGGTCGCGAGTTCGGAGAGCTTCTTGGTAGGCTTGGTATACAGAAAGATACGTTGAACTTTTTGTGTTAGGAATGGTGACGTACCACGTAGAGTCTCTGTAAGAATCAGTGCTTTCAGGGAAGGAAACAAACAAACCTTTTGTGCCAAGTGGTGTTGGTTCTGTGTCCAAAATTTTTACTCCACCGTTTGTTTCAAGGTTAAAAACCCATATTTGATAGTTATTTCTACCTGACGATGGATTTTGTCGTACTGTAATTTTGTATTTTCCTTCTACACCATTGTAGAGACCTGTAATGAGAGGAGCTTCGGCTGTAGTGTCTGTTGATTCTGGAATCGCAACCAAATCATTTGAAAGTAATTTTCTGTGCGCGTTTGCAACCAATGTGTCTTGTTCTTTTTGGACTTCGCTTAAGTTGACCTGGGTGTTCTGGGTTTCCGCACGTTTTTGTGCAAGGTTTGCGCGCGCAGACTGGAGGTCAGACAAAAGAGTACCGATGTTGAGCTGTGCCAATGTCTGGCCAACGGTGACTTGGTCACCAACTTTGACGGGGATGCTCGTGACGCGACCGGTTTCCGAAAAAGAAAGATCGACATTTTCTGATGCGACAACTTTGCCGGAAACAGAGACTTCCTTTACAAAATCTCCATGGCTGACCACTACAGTTCCTTCTGTGTTGTCGCCACTTTTACTGAACACAAATGCACCAATACCAATAAGTATTACAGCGCCAATAATGCTAAAAACAACACGTTTTCTTTTCAAAAATAATTTCATATAAGCAATCATAGTACAGCAAAAAAGACCGAGATTCTAGTAATCGACTCACTAAATTTTTAACCTTCTTTATTTTTTTGTTCAAATAAAAAACTCCGAAAGTGTAGACTGTCGGAGTGTGAAAACTGAACCTGTAGATGGATTTCCTTCATGAGTGTTACCCCGCAAGTTTTGCCTGGTGTTCGGAGCTGCCGTGTTTCTGCGGAGAAGGTAGGGAGGCGTCGAATCGTTTGCCACCCTGGCGTATGCGCGGTGGGCCCATCGGAGGCGTACCTGTGGTTGTCGGGCAGGGTCCACGCGTCGGAGGAATGGGAGCATTCATGTTCTCGGCATTCCGCTGATTCTCGGCTTTGATAGCCTCGTAGACTTCTTTGCGATGCACTGAGACGCGAGTCGGGGCAGTGATACCGAGGCGAACTTTGTCGCCACGGATATCAACGACCGTGATTTCGATCTCGTCTCCGATCTTAATTACTTCGTCACGCTGGCGAGAGAGCACAAGCATAGAGACCTCCATGTGAGAGTTGTCGTTCCATCAAACAGATTACAAAGAACTGATTCGTCCACATCATAGCACAGATTTGTAAACTGTGGAAGGGGTTTCCGGCGGGGATTTAAGGCTTCAAAGGAGTAGTTCTAATGACGAAATTTCGCACTAACGGCTGGCCAATTCCACTGATTTCATAGGTAAAATCAGCCGTATACGCATTGTGGCC
>CAZBJL010000004.1:67840-79437 GCA_964492195.1 uncultured Candidatus Saccharibacteria bacterium | reverse complement strand
ATCATTGCAATTATTTTCGCGGTGCTTTATTTTACAAAGCCAAATCAAACAGTTACAGAAACATTTAACGATATTTCTGCTGACTCAAAAGTATGTAGCGACAAAGTTGCTGCATGGCAGGCCGCAAATATCTCTAAGTCTACAATTTCAGTAGAAGCCCAAGCCGAACTCAAAGGCATTCTTGATGATTGTAAGAGTGGATTTGAAGATAGTAAGGCAAAAATCTAGTACTCTATTTGTTGTGCGCAAAACAAAACCCCTCGACATGAGGGGTTTTGTGTACCTGCGGAATCTTTTTTATTGAGTTGGAACTTTAATACTTTTTAACTTCTCTTCGTACGTTGAAAGCTGTTTTGAAATCTGTACGAGTCTGCCGACACATGCTGCTTCTTGATCGGGAGTAGTGATGTTTTCGCATGCCGTAAGTGTAAAGGCCCCTCCATTTAAACTCTCATTTCCGCTCCTAAGATCACTAATTTCATTGTGTGATTTGAAAAGACACACGCCCATAATAATGAGAGCGATCACAAGTATGGCAATAACGACCCTGTATGTTATTTTATTTTCCATTATTTTATAAAAATTAATATAGTACCCATACTAGCATTAAATTTTCATCAATTTTGGTTAAACCTGGACTAGTCCAAAAAATATTGTAGACTTGTAATGTTCTAGGGCTTTTGACGTCTCAATACATGGATAAAGATTTCGAGCAAAAATACCTTGAAACCTATAAGCAGAATGCTGATGCCGTTTTTCGGTATTGCCTTTTGCGGGTTTCTGATAGGGATGTAGCTCGCGATTTGGCCCAGGAGACCTTTATGAAGGTATGGCAATATGCCGCACAAGGCAAAAAGATTCAGAATTTGAGGGCTTTTATATACACAACCGCCCAGAATCTGATTATTGACCAATATCGCAAGAAAAAGCCAACTTCTTTGGATAACCTCATGGAACAAGGCTTTGATGTGGGGGTCGAAATTGGTCAGTCATTGATGGACAAAATCGATGGAGAAAAGGCGTTGGCGCTTCTCGGCTCTGTTCCAGAAAAATACCGAGATGCCATTTACCTTCAATACGTTGAAGGGTTGTCAGTAAAGGAAATTGCAGAAATTACGTCCGAAACCGAAAACAACATTTCAGTACGAATCCATAGAGGATTGCAAAAACTCCGAAGTATTCTTCGAGACCAACATGAATAAAGAACAAGATATTTTTAAAACTCTGGTTGAAAAGGTAAAAGAAATCAACCTCACTGAACGAGAACGCTCGAAGCTTTTTCTCGCTGTTGACACTTTCATTGAACGCAATCCAATTCAGGAAGAAACATTTGCTCAAGAACAAAAACCTGAACTTGGTTTTGTAAAATCCCCATTTTCTATAAAAGACTTTACTGATCGTCTCTCTCATTTCCATGCATACAGCTTCCGTACCGTTGGTGCATTGTTACTTCTTGCGATTTTCGGTACCGGTACGTCTTTTGCAGCTCAAAACGCTGTTCCTGGAGACATTTTGTACCCAATCAAGGTCAACATTAATGAAGGAATTCAGGCCGCACTTCTTTCTGGCGTAAAACGTTCAGAATTTGATGTCTCGCTCGTAAAAACAAGAATCGAGGAAGCGAAAAAACTTGCCGTAGAAAACAAACTTTCAGATAAAAATCAGGCTGAAATTGCCACACGAATTGATACATATGTTTCTAATGTAAAAAGTGACCTCGATGATCTCACTAAAAAAGGTGACTTAAAAACTGCGTTTGAAATCAGCAGCAAGCTCGAAGCATCTCTCGGTGAAACTGCAACTGACGTACCCGCCCCTGCTGCGGGCACTGTTGCTACTGCCCAAGCAAGTATTGTGGAAGAAATTGTGAAGGGTCCACGAGAAATTTCTGCACAAGTGCGAGAAAATACCGAAGACCAGATTTATACCCTTCAAACAAACGATGATACAACACTTGTAATTGCTCAAACAAAATTAGAATCAGTGAAGAAGGCGCTTACTGATATAGAGGAAAAAATGAATCTTGCAATGAGTACATCTTCCGATGTTGCTACGATGGCAATGATCGCGGCTCCTACTGCAAAAGTGCAAAGCAAAGAAGTGGCAACCTCTACAGAAATTACTGTAAAAGGTAAGGCTGTAATCGAAATAGACACACATACAGAACCTGTCGTAGACGAACCTACTGATTTGCTTGAACATGCGTACGATTTGCTTCGACAAGGTGAAGAAAAACTCAACAATAAAGAATACAACGAAGCGTTCAGATTATTCCGTGATGCCTACGAAATTACAGAAACAATTCAATCAAAATTTGATGTAGAAAATGGAGATATTTCTTTCGAACTCGATAAAATTATTTCAGACTTAGAAACAGCGGTTTCCCAGATTGATACCGTTGAAATGGACACACAACTCGGAAGTGTTATTGGTTCGCAGTAGTGTTGTGGGGATATTCCTTGACACGCCTTTTTTAGCTTGGTACGCTCCACGACGGAGTTCCGTATCTTGTCTTGATACGGAAGGGTTCATTACTTTTTACTACAGGAGTATCTGAGATGACTCATTCGACCCTCGTGCAGTCTTCGTCACGGACGACGTTGTCAGCAATGCAAGGGTGTTGTCGGGGAGAAACGGGTGGAAAGGAGACCGAGTTCACGGAAACGGATATGCCGGCTTTCACAGAATATGTTTTGAGCAGGATGCCCCTGCTCTCCCACCATCACACGGAGGAGATCAAGAAGCGAATCAAGGAGGGCAGACATTTGTTTGCCTCCTGCCTCGAGCAGCTCGATGTTGACACGCGGAAGAAGTACTCCGAGTACGTCGAAAGAAGGGCAGCGGAAGAGCGGATGCTTCATCCGCAAGTGATCGCACGACCGAGACAGTCTTCGGCATTGGCCGCAGCTGTCGCGTAGGAAAGTGGAGCGGCAAAAAGAGGAAGGCAGGGAATCGTCCCTGCCTTTTATGTTGTCTGTAAAATTGAGAGCTTCATCCGGTATCGTGATAAAATAGCGGTATAATTATTTTATATGGAACAAAAGATCAAGAATTTTTCTGAACAATTTCAGTTCGAGCCAATAATTGAAAATAAATCAAAGCTAAAATCTGCCGACAGTTTTGTTGTGGGTGGCATGGGTGGTTCGCATCTTTCTGCAGGACTTATTAAAATGTTCGATCCTTCACTCGATATTTATATTCACCGAGATTACGGTTTGCCACAAAACTCTGAAAAACGTTTTAAGAAAAGCATTTTCATTGCGAGTTCGTATTCTGGTAATACTGAAGAAACTCTCGATTTTGCAGAAAAAGCACTTGCTGCAAAGCATAGGCTCGCGATTGTTTCTACTGGCGGACGTCTTATCGATTTTGCAAAAGAACACAAGGTTCCATACATTCTCATGCCACAGAGCGGTCTTCAGCCACGAGATGCACTCGGATACTCTTTTATGTCTCTCTTGAAATTAATGAATGGTGACAAGGTTGAAGAAATTCGAAGTAGAACCTTTTCTTTGAATTATGCTGAACTCGAGAAAAATAATATTGCGGAAGTACTAAAAAACAAAGTTCCAATCGTCTACTCATCACGTTCGCAGCAAGCTTTGGCATATAGTTGGAAAATTAAATTCAATGAGACCGCAAAAATTCCTGCATTTCACAATGTGTTTCCAGAATTAAATCATAATGAAATGACAGGTTTCGATGTCGTGGATTCTACAAAAAATCTATCGACTCAATTTCATTTCATTTTCCTCAAAGATGAATCTGATGAACCGCGAATAGCGAAACGAATGGAAGTGTTGCAAAAAATGTATGAGGATCGAGGCTTTGGTG
Organism: uncultured Candidatus Saccharibacteria bacterium; assembly: GCA_964492195.1. Lineage (GTDB taxonomy): Bacteria > Patescibacteriota > Minisyncoccia > Phycocordibacterales > DATGWK01 > JAHFLV01. The sequence goes on along the minus strand of CAZBJL010000004.1, from coordinate 75,603 downwards.
TGACGACGCTTTCACTTCATGGAAACAGCCCGTTTGAAAAAATATTCAACTCGATTGCACTCGCTGATGTTGTCGCGCATTCGCTTGCAGACATATACGGCGTTGATCCAGAACAGGTGCCCATGATAGAGGAGTTTAAAAAACTAATTTCTTAATACTATGTATATTGTCTTTGACATTGGCGGCACGAAAATGCGACTCGGGGTGTCGGACGACGGAGTAACTTTGAGCAAAACAGTAGTAATTGAAACGCCGTATTCATACGAAGCGGGGATTGGTGAGTTTAAAAGAGCGGCCGAGTCGTTGATCATGGGAGACAAAGTTTCTGCCGTTGCTGGCGGCATTGCGGGACCATTTAGCCAGAAGAAAAAAATGCTCCTTAAAAGTCCGAATTTGGAGGATTGGATAGATCGACCGCTTCGCGCTGATCTCGAAACTTTTTTTGACACACCTGTATATATTGAAAATGATGCAGCGCTCGCAGGACTCGGTGAAGCAACTCGCGGTAGTGGTCGCGACTTTGATATCGTTGCATATATTACCGTGAGTACGGGTGTTGGTGGCGTGAGAATCATCAAAGGAAAAATTGATTCAAAGACAATTGGTTTTGAGCCGGGTCACCAGATCATCGATGCCGACAAAAGCATTATTCCCACTGCTGACGGTGTTTTCATTGAAGACTACATCTCTGGAAAAGCCCTTATGAAAAGTACGGGCAAAAAACCGGCAGAAATCAAAGATCCAAAAATCTGGGACGATTTTGCAAAACTTCTTGCGTATGGGCTCAATAACGTCTGTGTATTCTGGTCACCGGATGCAATAATTCTTGGCGGATCAATGATTACGGGTAATCCGGCAATTCCTGTCGACAAAACAACTGAATATTTAAAAGACATCCTTCACATTTATCCAGAATTGCCTGTTATTAAAATGGCAACTTTGGAGGACTTTGGTGGGTTGCATGGTGGGCTTGAACTCATAAAGCAACAGCGCGTTATGGAGTTATAGGTTTTGGCATTTAAATTAAAAATTATTTATTACACACATTCATGTCACTAAAAGATCTTCTGTTAAGAAAACTTATCAAGTCAAAGCTTAAAGATGTACCAGAAGCTGAACAGGAGCGGATTATTGCAATGGTAGAAAAAAATCCTGAATTATTCCAGAAAATTGCACTCGAAGCGCAGACAAAAATGAAGTCAGGTATGGACCAAATGGCCGCAATGATGGAGGTTATGAAGAAATACGAGGACGACCTCAAGAAGATTATGTAGTCTTGATGAGAACAGGATTCTGTTTTATCATATAGTCAATGTTCCAGTGGTTACAAAGGCATTTTATTCCTCACGAAGGTAACGACCATCGGCCTCACTTTTTGCATAGCGAAAACGCACGATCTATCATCACGATTGTGTTGTTTTTCGAACTCATTGTTTTTATTCTGCCAACATTTCACTTTGTCGGCATTGCGAGAAATTCAAATCTCGGTTCAGTCCTACCCGTTGTCTTGGCGTCGCTTACTAACGAAGAACGAAGCGAGAATAATCTTCCAGAATTGGTTGTAAACCCTTTGTTGACTGAAGCCGCAACACTCAAGGCACAAGACATGGCCGCAAAGAGTTATTTTGCCCACGTGAGTCCAGAAGGTAAAACGCCATGGTATTGGTTTGAGCTTGTTGGCTATACCTACGACTATGCCGGAGAAAATCTGGCGGTGAATTTTAGCGATTCAAAAGATGTCACTGATGCATGGATGAATTCTCCTGGTCATAAGGCAAACATCGTGAAGGCGAATTATAAAGAAATGGGAACGGGAGTAGCGTTTGGTACGTACAAAGGTCAGGAAACGATATTTGTCGTTCAGATGTATGCGAACCCTCGCGTACAAAACCAAGACCGAACAGTCTTCGCAAAACTCGTTCCAGTTGTAGAAGCAGCGGGGGTAACAACTCAAAACAAAACAGAATCTGGAACAGATACGCTCGCACAAGCATCTACGGATTCTTCTTCAGCGCCTGTTTCGTCAGAAACACTTACGGTCGGAAGACCTTCAACAACACCTACGGTCCTTGCGGCCACAACTCCTCAAAAGGAACCCACTCTTTTTGAAAGAATCATTGCGTCGCCTCGACATATGGTTAATGCCATTTTGTTTGTTGTTGCAGGAATTATTGCCCTCGCATTGATTCTCATGTTCACTATCAAGTTTAATCATCATCACCCAGACCTTGTTACCAATGGGCTCATCGTCTTGGCTTTTGTGTTCGGAATCTATATAGTAAATGCCTATATTTCACGACAGACCAATTTTTCGACTTCCTACACATCGTTTGAAAATCAACAAAAATAATATATATGGCACTCTCAATCGGAATCGTCGGCTTGCCGAACGTCGGCAAATCAACTCTTTTTAACGCTCTCACAAAAAAATCGGTTCCAGCCGAGAATTATCCTTTCTGCACAATCGACCCATCTGTTGGTGTTGTTGCCGTGCCGGATGAAAGACTTCAAAAACTTTCTGAATTCAGTACATCTGCAAAAACAGTTCCTGCTGCGGTGGAATTCGTAGACATTGCTGGAATTGTAAAAGGAGCGTCAACCGGTGAAGGTTTGGGAAATAAATTCTTGAGCAATATCCGTGAAGTAGATGCGATTGCCGAAGTCGTTCGAATTTTTGAAGATGAAAACGTGATTCATGTTGATGGGAAAGTTGATCCGCTCAAAGACATCGAAGTTATTAATTTCGAACTTATTCTTGCTGACACTGAAACAGTTACTAAACGTAAAGCGAATGTTGGAAGAGATGTAAAAAGAGGAGACAAGGCAGCAATTATCGAGGAAGGGGTGCTCGCAAAAATTGAAAAGGTTTTGCTTGAAGGTAAGCTTGCGCAGACTGCGGATATTACTAAAGAAGAAATGCCGGTAGTAAAAGGACTCCATTTGCTAACAATGAAGCCATTTTTATACGTGCTCAATAAAAAAGCCGGAGGAAAAAATTTGGATGAATTAAATGACGCGCGTTTTCAGAACCTTTTAAAATTTATAGAAGAAACTCATTCTTTATACGTCATTGTCGATGCGGGGATTGAACAAGAACTGAAAGATTTGAATACAGAAGAAAAGGGGGAATTTCGAAAGGATCTCGGAAGTACAGACGATGGAATCAACAACTTGATTCGCAAAGGTTACGAACTTTTAAATCTCATTACGTACTTTACGACGGGTGAAGATGAGACACGAGCGTGGACTATCCTGCGTGGCTCAACTGCCCCAGTTGCGGGTACCGCGATTCATAACGATTTTAAAGATAAGTTCATAAAAGCCGAAGTTGTGGAATGGGACAAGCTTCTTGGTGCTGGTTCATTTGCTGCTGCACGCGAAAAAGGTCTCGTACGTACTGAAGGGAAGGAATATATTGTGAAGGACGGGGATGTTGTGGAGTTTAAGATCTAGGATCATTGACAAATTACTAAATAAGTGTACAATTTAAGTGTTGATGAAATGTCAGTAATCAACTGGTTGCCTTACGGTAAGGCGGGATAGTTCATTGAGATAAGGAGTACATTGTGACCATTAACCAGGAACGAATCGGTCAGATTGCAATGCTCGCATTGCAGAGGAAGATGGGAGCAGAGGGTGTCCGCCTGAACTGGAGAGAGATCAAGCGGGAGATTACCAACGAAGCCAAAAATCTCGGCGTCCCAGCTCCCGAAATGGCTGAGTTCGTAAAGATCATCATCAGGGACGCTTTTGACAAAACGATGGCTGAACTTGATTCGATCAAGTAGTCACAACGGACAAGGTTGAAAAGCACTTGCTTTTCCTAAAGGGATAATTCCGATTTGTTACTAGCTGATTCACTTCGGTTGATCTGCATAAGACAAATCCAAGAGAACAAGAACCCTACCTCGCCGTAAACCCCAAGTTGTAACTTGGGGTTTTTATTTTGCTTTAAATATTGAATCTAAATAAAATCCCCCAAGGTCGTGCCACCTTGGGGGGAGGAGATAAGCGCAGAGCGCTCATCCGCCACACGGCTATAATTTAATATGTCTCCAGTGCATCGTCAAGGTTGAGTGAGTCAAAAAATTCAGTGATATAATTTGCATACTTACTATTTAACCCATGAGTATGCTTAAAATGAGTCCAAAGGATTTTTTCCTTCACATTGGCGCGATGATTGCGCTCTACGTGAGTTCGATCAGTCTTATCACCTTGCTTTTCCAAGTTTTAAATATCGTGTATCCGGATCCATTGAGTTATTACGTTGATCCGTATTCAACTGGAATTCGCTGGGCAATCGCATCTCTCATTATTGTATTCCCAATATTTTTACTTTTGTCATGGCTTGTGAGTCGCGATTATTCGAAAAATCCCGAAAAGCGCGGACTTGGAATTAGAAAGTGGCTTATTTTCCTCACCCTTTTCCTTACTGGAATTGCGATCGTTACCGACCTCATCGTCCTTGTGAATTCTTTTCTTGGTGGTGAGCTTTCAAGTCGGTTTTTGCTAAAGGTATTAGTTATTCTCGTGGTTGCTGGGTTTGTGTTCGGATACTACTTATGGGATCTTCGTCGTTCAAACGGAACTGGAGCGGGTAAGCCAAAGATGTTTGCTATTGGAGCTGGTGCGCTCGTCGTCGTTTCTCTTGGAATCGGTTTTTGGATTATGGGTTCTCCGGGCAGTCAGCGTCTCATTGGTTTTGATTTGCAAAAAGTAAATGATTTGCAGAATATTCAGTATCAGATTGTGTATCGATGGCAACGAGAAGCTGGTGTTCCAAGTAACTTAGGACAGCTTAATGATTCTATTTCTGGTTTCGTTGCGCCACTCGACGCACAAACAGGTGAGCCGTATGAATATAAAAAAGTTTCTGATCTTGCATTTGAACTCTGTGCCACCTTCAACAAAGAAAGTAATGATAGCCTCGACAAAGCAATGATGCGTTCAGTTCCTGTCCAAAACATTAAAGGCGTGTACGGTCCCGTTGAAACTGATAATTGGAAGCATGGAGTGGGACGTGTCTGTTTCTCGAGAACAATTGATCCGAAATTGTATCCCGTCAATAAAATAGTTTACTAAGGTGAGTCCGAAAAAAGCCTTTTTACAGAAAGGCTTTTTTCTTGTATTCTTGGAAACACATGAAGTCTTACGACCATAAAAAAATAGAAGCGAAATTGCAGAAGACCTGGGCAAAAGAGGGGATTTATGAAACGAAAGAATCTTCTAACCAACCGAAGTCTTTTGTACTCGACATGTTTCCGTATCCTTCCGGAGAAGGTCTTCACGTTGGTCATCCAAAGGGTTACATTGCTACAGACATCTATTCTCGTTTCAAAAAAATGAACGGATACAACGTCTTGCATCCAATGGGTTGGGACGCGTTTGGTTTGCCTGCAGAAAATTTTGCTATCAAAACAAAAACTCATCCACGAAAATCTGTTGAGAAAAATATCAAACGCTATAAAGAACAGCTCTCTATTATTGGTTTTAACTATGATTGGGAGCGAGAAATAAATACGACTGATCCAGAATACTATCGCTGGACGCAGTGGATTTTCTTGCAGATGTATGCAAAAGGTTTGGCGTACCAATCCTTCGAACCAATAAACTGGTGCCCATCGTGTCAGACTGGCCTTGCAAATGAGGACCTTGAAGATGGAAAATGCGAGCGCTGTGGCTCTGTCGTAGAAAAACGCCCGATGCGACAGTGGGTATTAAAAATTACCGACTATGCTGACAGGCTTCTTGTAGACCTCGATGGTCTTAACTGGCCAGAATCAATAAAAGAATCACAACGGAATTGGATTGGTAAAAGTGAGGGTGCCGAAATTAATTTTCCTATTGAGTTTGCGGGAGGACAAAAGCCCGGATTGATTCCTGTATTCACCACACGGGCAGATACCATTTTTGGTGCTACTGCATTGGTATTGTCACCGGAACATGTGTGGGTAACGTTGGCTTTGGATAAAAATCATGGAGGTGTTATTCATAATGCCGATGAAGTTCGGGACTATGTACAAAAAAGTACACAAAAAACTGAAATCGAAAGAACGGATGCAAAGAAAGAAAAAACAGGTATAAAAATTGAAGGTGTGTGGGCAATAAACCCAGCAACCAAAGAAAAAATTCCGGTTTTTGTTGCTGACTACGTACTTAATACGTATGGTACGGGTGCGATTATGCTCGTTCCAGCACACGACGCTCGAGATTTTGGTTTCGCACAAAAATTTAATCTTCCGACTCGAGAAGTTGTTATCCCAAATATTATTGATGTTCGAAATCCACCAGTTGCAGGTAAAAAGGTCGTTGAAAGAAAAAATGTTCACGCAATTGTAAAAGATCCAAAAACAGGAAAGTATGTCGGTCTCAAATGGAAAAAGTTTGATTGGCTCACATTTCCGATGGGTGGTGTGGAAGACGGTGAGGATGTCGTGTCTGCTGCACGAAGAGAAGTAGAAGAAGAAACTGGTTTTAAAAATTTAAAATTTGTTAAAACTCTCGATGGACAAGTCCGAGCGGAGTATTTTGCTGCCCATAAAGATGAAAATCGAGTTGCATATACCACTGCTGTTGTTTTTGAATTGATTGATCATGAAAAAGTTGAAATACAGGATGCAGAAAAAAACCAACACGAAGTTGTGTGGCTTACTGAATCTGATATCAATTACAAGAACATGACTCATGCTGAAGCTGATATCTGGATGGAGCGTCTCTTTTCTAAAAATTCTCTGTTTACCAAAGAAGGATTCCTCGTTAACTCCGAAAAGTTTACTGGATTGGAGAGTGAATCCGCAAAAAAGAAAATTACAGAATTTGTTCAGGGTCGCTTGGTTACAAAATACAAACTTCGTGATTGGGTTTTTTCTCGTCAGCGTTACTGGGGCGAACCAATTCCTCTTATTCACTGCAAAAAATGCGGTGTTGTTCCTGTGCCCGAAAAGGATTTACCCGTAAAATTGCCGGAAGTAAAAAATTACGCTCCTACGGGAACGGGACAGTCGCCACTTGCAGCGATAGAAAAATGGGTGAAGATACGATGTCCGCAGTGTGGTGCTGATGCCGAACGGGAAACCAATACAATGCCTCAATGGGCTGGTTCATGCTGGTATTACTTGCGATACATGGATCCCAAAAACAAAAAGGCTCTCGTTTCTCCTGAAAAAGAAAAGTACTGGGATCCGGTGGATGTGTACGTTGGTGGAGCAGAACACGCAACCCGGCACCTCATCTATGCGCGTTTTTGGCATAAATTTTTATATGACATTGGCGTAGTGACCGTTTCTGAACCTTTTAAACGTCTTCACAATGTCGGTCTTATTTTGGCGGAGGATGGGAGAAAAATGAGTAAGCGATATGGAAATGTTGTAAACCCCGATGACGTGGTAAAAACATACGGAGCTGATGCATTTCGAATCTATGAAATGTTTATGGGACCGTTTAGTCAATCGAGCAGCTGGGATACAAAAAGTATCATGGGTTCTCGACGACTTGTTGACCGTGTCTGGCGAATTGCTGAAAAGGTCATGGTTGATGCAAAAAATAATGATTCAGGTATCACTACAGAGGAAACATTTGAATCCGCACTTCATTCCACAATAGAAAAAGTAACTCACGACATTGAAACCTTCAATTTCAACACAGCGATTTCAAGCATGATGATTCTTTCAAGAAAATTCGAAGAAGCAACTGTTATTTCAAAAAAAGATTTTTCAGTTTTCTTGCAATTGTTTGCGCCATTCGCTCCGCATGTCTCCGACGAG
>CAZBJL010000004.1:2203-67740 GCA_964492195.1 uncultured Candidatus Saccharibacteria bacterium | reverse complement strand
AACTCAAGGTGCATGTGGTGAAAATCGTCGTTCAGGTAAATAGCAAGGTTCGGGCAGAGCTTGAAATCCCTGTAGACCTCGAACAGGAAAAAGTTCACGAAATGGCAATTACACATGAAAATGTAAAAAAATGGCTTAATGGAGCCACAATCAAGAAGGTGATTTTTGTTAAAAATAAGTTGATTAACTTCGTAATTGGCTAAATTTTGCCTTTATGTCAAGACGTATTGACTAATTTCAGCAATGATAGTAAAATTTGTCGTAATTATATTAAAGGCCGATTAAAAATCATGAGTGAAAAGAAAACAAAACAAATAACACCGTCATTTAATCCAAAGCAGGTAACGAAACGTTTACTCGGAGTTCTCTCTGAGCGCGGACGCGATGTTGTTTCAAGCCGTTACGGTCTCGGTACCGAAACAAAGAAAATGACACTCGAATCAATTGGTAAAAAATACGGCATCACTCGTGAGCGAGTTCGTCAGATTGAAAACCACTCGATTACCAATATTCGAAAATCAAAAGAGTACGAAAAAGAAACGAAGGCGTTTCAGGAATTGAAACAGCATCTTTCTGGACTTGGTGGCGTACTTTCCGAGCACGACCTCTTAAATAAATTTTCTTCTGATAAATCTACTCAAAACCATACTCATTTCCTCCTTGTTGTTGGTGAAGATTTCAAAAAATATAAAGAAGACGAAGAGTTCAAAACTCATTGGCATATCGACAACAAGCTTGCCGAAAAAATTCACGAAACACTCCGAAAGATTTACAGTGATCTCGACGACGATGCGATCGTTCCAGAATCAACAATCATCGAATCATTCCTTTCTTACATTAAAGACGTTTCCGAAGAGTACAAAAATGAAGAAGTCATCAAGCGTTGGCTCTGGATGTCAAAGTCTTTGAATAAAAACCCGCTCGGTGAATGGGGTAAATCAGGATCTTCAAACATCAATGCTCGTGGTGTTCGAGATTACGCGTTTCTCGTTATTCGAAAGCATGGTTCTCCAATTCATTTCCGTGAAGTTGCTCGTTTGATCACAGAAGTGTTCAATAAAAAAGCGCACGTTGCAACAACACACAACGAACTCATTAAAGATCCTCGTTTTGTTCTTGTTGGTCGTGGTCTCTATGCGCTCGCAGAGTGGGGATATATGAGCGGTGTTGTAAAAGACGTCATCAAAAAGATTCTCGAAAAGGATGGTCCGCTTACAAAGGAAAAAATCATTGAGAAGGTACTTACGGAACGATACGTGAAACCAAACACCATTCTTGTGAACCTCCAGAATTCAAAATTCTTCAAAAAAGACAAACAGAATCGGTACTCGTTAGCTTAAATACAGCCTCTTTGTGAATAGATTTAACAATCCCTTGAGAAATCAGGGGATTGTTTTGTATAGGCATATACCGTAATTTGTTATAATAAATCATGCTCAATGATCTTCTCCCTGCATTTAGACCCAATTTTTTAGGTGTCGTTATACATCTTTTGTTTCAAACGTCACCAGTGTGGCTCCCGATATTGCTTCTTGGAATGTTTATATCCATCTGGCTTAAATATGTTCGGACAAATGCAATAGTGAAAGCCGGTGGTATTTTGCTTGAAATAAAACTGCCCCGCGACGTGTTTAAATCTCCTGCGGCAATGGAAATGATTATTACCTCCCTGTTTCAAGGAGGTGCGAGTGATTATCTTTCTACATTTGTGAAGGGGAAATATAGACCGTGGTTTTCTCTCGAAATAGTTTCCATTGAAGGAAATGTTCGTTTTTTTATCTGGACCCAGCCAAGATTCAGACAATTAATTGAATCCCAATTTTACGCTCAATATCCGGGTGTTGAAATCTACGAAACTGAAGACTACACCAAAAAAGTTTTTGTTGATCCAAGCGAGATGTCTCTTGTTGGTCTAACGTTTAAATTAAAAAAGCCTGATATTTATCCAATAAAAACATATATCGACTATGGTTTGGATAAGGAGCAAGAAGAAGAGTCAAAAATTGATCCAATGTCGTCTGTGTTGGAATTTTTAGGCAGCATTAAAGCCGGAGAGCAGGTTTGGATTCAAATTTTGATTCAGGCTCATCGAAAAATGAGTGTGAAAGACGACGCTGTGTTTGCAAGGCCTGATTGGACGGACAAGGCCAAAAAAGAAATCAAAAAGAAGATAGAAGACATTAGTGGTGGGGATGATGAAGGAGCTGGAAAACGCGCCCCAACTTCTGGTGAGAAAGATGTTATCGCTGCATTGGAACGAAGCTTATCGAAGCTACCTTTTGAAGTTGGAATCAGGGGTTTTTATATTGCGAGAAAGGATGCATTTGACCCTATCGGTATTACCGGGCTTATTGGTAGTTTTAGGCAATACGGATCCCAGTCTTTGAATGAAATCAGGATAGGAGGCGGAACTGGTTTCGATTACCCGTGGCAGGATTTCCGTCAGCATCGCCAGCGTGCGCGCGAAATAAGCCTTCTCAATGCCTACAAACTCCGATCTTTCTTCCAGATTCCATACAAATACATCATGGCTAAACCGTTCATCCTTACGACAGAAGAAATCGCGACTATCTTCCATTTGCCAGGCAAGGTTGTTGGTACTCCAACTCTTACTAAAATTGGTTCTAAGAAAAGCGAAGCTCCAGCTAATTTGCCGATTTAAATGTGATGGATCGACTCATGAATCAATTTCAGTCGTACCGGGATTTCAGAGTATCTTCTCGCTTTCAGATATTTGTTGGCGTGGTTTTTGCTCTGTTTCTCGTATGTATCGTGCTTTATTTTCTGATCGCTCCGTCCGATGCGTTTACATCCGATGAAATTTTTACAATAGAAAGTGGCCAGACTCTTTCAGAAATTGCAAAATCCTTGAGATCAAAAGGATATATTCGCTCCGAATTAGCTTTTGAGGCCATTGTCGGTGGTATTTTTCTTGAAGGTTCTGGAGTTATTGCAGGGGATTATATGTTTGAGAAGCCGCTGTCCGCGTATTCTATTGCCGAGAGAGTTGTGCACGGCAAATTCAACATACAGCCCGTAAAAATTACGATCCCGGAAGGTCTTAATAAATTTGAAATTGGGCAGTTGCTTGTCCGTCGTTTGCCTCATTTTGATATTGAAACGTTTCTTCTGACCGCTCCGGAAGGGTATTTATTTCCAGACACATACTTTTTTGCTCCAAACGTGACATCGAAAAAAGCGATCGAAACCATGAAAGTTAATTTTGACGTTCATATAAAACTTCACGAAAAAGAAATTATAGAATTTGGAAAAAGTGTGGATGACATTATTACGATGGCGTCGATTGTCGAAACTGAAGCGCGAGATTTCGAAACTCGACGAATTATTGCTGGTATTCTCTGGAAACGAATTGATGAAGGAATGCCTCTTCAAGTTGATGTTGCGTTTAAATACATTAACGGCAAAACAACCGCGGAACTTACCCGAGCTGACCTTGCTGATGATTCTCCGTATAACGTCTACAAAAATCCTGGGCTTCCGCCAACACCGATTGCGAATCCAGGACTTGATTCTATCCTTGCGACAATTACCCCAGAGAAAACCACGTATTACTATTTCTTGTCAGATGGTGCGGGGAAGATGCATTATGCTTCGACATTTTCTGAACATGTGAAAAACAAACAACTCTATTTAAGGTAAAATAAAAACATGACCAATATACCGAATGTTTTGAAGGCCAATGGCCAATTGGAACAGTTTGACCCAAGTAAGCTCGAGAAATCGCTTACAGCGGCGAAAGCAAGTCCTGAAATTGTTAGTAAAATCATCGACCACGTTCAAAAGGAATTAGTGGATGGTACGACGACCGCCCAAATCTACAAACACGCCTTTTTCCTTTTGCATAAATTTCAAACTCCTGCTTCATATCGATACGGAATGCGACAAGCCGTTTCTGCTCTTGGTCCTTCCGGATTTCCATTTGAAAAGTATGTCGCTGAAATTTTTAGAAGCCAAGGCTATTCTGCGGAAACAAATCAAATTGTGAAAGGTGGTTGTGTTGAGCATGAAGTTGACGTTGTTGCCTGGAACGATAAAAAACTTATTATGTGTGAAGCAAAATTTCACAATCAGCGTGGAATGAAATGCGATTTGAAGGTTGCGCTTTACGTAAAGGCAAGATTCGATGATTTGCTTGAAGTGACGCATTTTTACGGCAATAAACGCCGAACACTGAACGAAGCGTGGCTAATCACCAACACTGGTTTTACTTCCACTGCGATCGAATACGGACTCTGCAAAAACATGACAATGATCGGCTGGAATTATCCGGGTGACGTAAGTTTGCAATCTATGATCGAAGACGGTGACCTCATGCCCATTACGTGTCTTACTGAAATCCATAGTGGGGAATTGAAATCGCTCCTTCAACAAGGAATTGTGCTCTGCAAACAAATTCGCAATAACACCTCAATCCTCATAGATGCTGGTTTACCAAAAGATCGTGCAGAAAAAATAGTTGAGGAAGTAAACAATATTTAATTTTACATGCCGTTTCCTGCAAAAAAGAGACAATGGTACCTTTTTGACAGAAAATCAAAAGATCCATTCAAATTAAGCCGCACAAAAATCGAGCTTTTTACGCAGTGTCAGCGATGTTTTTATCTCGATAGCTGTAGAGGTGTTTCGCGTCCGAAAGGTCCACCGTTCGCTCTCAACAGCGCTGTCGATTTACTTCTCAAAAAGGAATTCGACGTGTATCGAACAAAGCAAGCTGCTCATCCATTAATGAAAGCGTACAAGATTGATGCAGTACCTTTTAAGCATGAAAGAATGGAGGAGTGGCGCGATGCTCTCAAACGCGGTATTGCGACCCTCCACAAACCAACCAATCTTTTTATCCGCGGAGGTATTGATGATGTCTGGGTTACTCCTTCCGGCGAATTAATTATCGTTGACTACAAAGCAACAAGTAAAGAAGGCAAAATTACGCTTGATGATGAGTGGAAAATTCAATATAAACGCCAAATGGAAATATACCAATGGCTTTTTAGGCAGAATGATTTCAAGGTTTCTAATGTTGGGTATTTTGTATATGTAAACGGCAAAACGGACAAGGAAGCGTTCGATGGCAAACTAGAATTTGATGTTGCTGTTATTCCCTACGAAGGCAATGATGGGTGGATTGATCAAACGCTGCACGATATTAAAGAGTGTTTGATGTCTGAAAAAATTCCCACAGGCAATAGTGATTGCGAATATTGTTCATATATTATTCTTGTTGAGAGCGAAGCTGGATTACCAGAAATAACTCCTCACTCTGAAACTAAAAAGCCGAAAACAAAATCAGTTCCCAAAAATGTGAAAAAAATTAAGGATTCAAATCAACCACTTTTCTAAGTTCATGAAATCAACTTCACCATTTGTAGAAAAAGTTTTTGCAATCGTAAGAAAAATTCCTGAAGGTAAGACGCTTACATATAAACTGGTGGCAGAAAAGGCTGGTCGGCCAAAAGCATATCGTGCAGTCGGAAGTATTCTTAAAACAAACTACGATCCACACATTCCATGCCATCGTGTTGTTCGGTCTGATGGCGGCATGGGCGGGTACAATCGTGGCGGAATGGAAGTCAAAAGAGAAATTTTAAGAAAAGAAAAAGCCAATTCTGGAAAAAAGTAATGTATGACGTCCGAACTCGAACAAACTAAAGACGTAGAAAATCGTCACGAGCGTATGAAGCAAGTGAAAGATGACGTATTAAATTTTTCTGTATCGCCACTGTATAAGGAGAGAATTGCAAACAAGGCACATCCTGTAATTGGGGAAGGCGACCATTTCGCAAAAATAATGTTTATAGGCGAAGCTCCTGGTAAAAATGAAGCTGAAACCGGCCGGCCATTTTGCGGCGCGTCGGGTAGAATTTTGGATGAACTTCTTGCTTCTATCAATATGCCGCGCGGATCAGTGTATGTAACAAATATTGTGAAGGATCGACCGACAAATAATCGTGATCCACTTCCAGATGAAATTGCACTCTACGGACCATTTTTGGACCGTCAGATCGACATTATTAAGCCAAGAGTAATTGCAACGCTTGGGCGTTTTTCGATGGTATATATTATGAAAAAATTCGGTCTTGAATCTGAAATCCTGCCGATTTCCCAGGCTCATGGCAAGATTTATGAAGCCACTGTTTCATACGGAAAAGTAAAAATTGTTCCACTCTACCATCCAGCGGTGGCTCTGTATAACGGTGGTACAAAAGGGGGGCTTAAAAAAGATTTTGCAGTCATCGCTTCTCTTGTATAGCGAGGCCACGTATAATGCTTCCATGACATCGTCCGAAATCAGAAAACGATTCCTTACTTTTTTTGAGAATCGTGGGCATACGATTATTCCATCCGCATCGCTTGTCCCGGTTAATGACCCAAGCGTCCTTTTTAATACTGCCGGCATGCAGCCGCTCGTGCCATACCTTATGGGTGAAAAACACCCAAACGGCGACAAAATTGTCGATGTTCAGAAATGCGTTCGAACGACGGATATCGAAGACATTGGTGACAAAACTCACGCCACCTTTTTTGAAATGCTTGGAAACTGGTCTCTTGGCAGTTATTTCAAAGAAGAAGCAATTGCGTGGAGTTATGAATTTTTAACATCAAAAACCGAAGGTCTTGGACTCGATCCTGCGCGTCTGTATGTGACTGTTTTTGAAGGAGATGAAAAAATTCCACGAGATGATGAGTCTGTTGCTCTTTGGATGAAAGCTGGTTTGCCACAAAGTCGAATTTTCTATAAAGGTGTGGATTCAAACTGGTGGCCGTCTGTAAAAGGAAAAGATACGTGGACCGGCCCTACCGGACCAAGCACCGAAATGTTTTACGACATTACCGGAACCGTTGGTGAATTAGAAAATGTTGACGCTTTTAACAAAGCTGATTCTGAACAAAAAATTGTAGAGATTTGGAACGACGTCTTTATGGAATACGAGAAACGGGACGGTGTACTCGTTGGAAAATTGAAGCAGAAAAATGTCGACACCGGAGCTGGTCTCGAACGTCTCGCAATTATTATGCAAAACGTCGACAGTATTTTTGAAACAGATTTGCTCGCTCCTACTATTGAAGCAGTTCGCGCATTGGCACAAAAAAGTGATATTCGTGTTGAAAGAATCGTCGCCGACCATATTCGTACGAGTGTTTTTATGATTGCCGATGGAGTTACTCCTTCTAACACTGATCGGGGCTATATTCTTCGCCGTCTTCTCCGAAGAGCAGTTCGATTTGCTGATAGCCTTGGAATAGAAGAAGGTGGAATCTTAAAAATCGCTGAAACTATTCCAAAAACATACGCACAGGTCTACGAAAATATTTCTGCTGTTTTTGACCTAATTATTTCTGTTATTTCTGAAGAAGAAATAAAATTCAGAAAAACTCTCGCAGGTGGTCTTAAAGAATTTTCGAAATTGTCTCGAAATGGCGCAATTTCTACTAAAGAAGTTTTCACGTTGTTCTCAAGTTTCGGTTTTCCGGTTGATCTTACGATTGAATTGGCCAAAGAACAGGGAATTACTGTTGATGTTGCGGCAATCGATGATGAATTTAAGAAACACCAGGATCTTTCTCGCTCTAGTTCCGAACAAAAATTCAAAGGCGGTCTTGCTGATACAAGTGAAAAATCTGTTCAGTACCACACCGCAACCCATCTTTTAAACGCTGCTCTAAAAAAAGTATTGGGAAGTCATGTTGAACAAAAGGGAAGCAACATTACACCTGAACGGCTTCGATTTGATTTTGCCCACACCGCCAAACTAACTGATATTGAGAAGAAAGAAGTTGAGGGTCTTATTAATTCAGTGATCGCGAAGGACCTCGAAGTTACGTTCAAAGAAATGCCGCTTCAGGAAGCACGCGAACTCAATGCCGAAGGTGTGTTTGGTGCAAAATACGCAGATATTGTTCGTGTCTATACAATTGGCAATGAAGAAACGGGAATTTTCAGCAGAGAAATCTGTGGTGGCCCGCATGTGACACGTACGAGTGAACTTGGTACTTTCACAATCGCAAAAGAAGAAGCCGTGTCTGCAGGTGTGAGGAGAATCAAAGCTACTCTATCGTAGGTTCTGTTATACTATAAGGATTCAATGTCCTTTCTAAGCTCAAAAGAACACGATCTCGTTATTTTTATTGGAAGCGGCGGAGTGTCGGGCTCTGTTGTGCAATTCACCAAGGGCTTACTACCAAAAATTGAGCTTACTCATGAATCGCAGTTTCCTGTAAAAGAAAAAATCACTGCAGAAAGTTTGTCTACACATATGTTTGCCGCGTTGCAGACAGTTGTAAAAACTCTTCACGAAAAACACAGAAAAAGAATCCACACAGTGAGCATTGTGCTCGCTTCTCCGTGGTTTTCTTCTTTTTCTAAACAGGTAAGTCTCAAAAGCGAGTCTGCCTTTGTTGTGTCTCAAAAAATGATCGAAAAACTTGTCGATGAACAGATCAAATCAATTTCTAAGAACAATATCGGAGACACTGACGTTCTTATTGAAAAGATCCCATCTCATATAAAGTTAAATGGCTACGAAACCATTAATCCATATGGAAAATCAGCAAAATCAATTGATCTTTCGGTCTATGCCGGAATCACTTCCGAGGATTTGTGCAAGAAAATCGACTCTGAAATTCATACGTTGATCCATCCGACGGCTGTAACCTTCCACAGCCTTCCCTTTGTTGCCTGGAACGTTATTGTGCCGCTCTTTGCTCCCAAAGAAGACTTTATTTTTATAGATATTGGGAGTGAAGTAAGTGATGTTCTTGTTGTTCGACATGGTTCAATCTCGTCGGTTATTTCACTTCCGCTTGGCAAAAACCACCTTGTACGGAATGTTGCGGTGCATTTCGACACACACCCCGAACTCGCTGGTACGCTCATCAACCTCTATGCGAGTGACACCGCCGATGCTGAAATGAAGGAAAAAATGAAGGCACTTGTGGCAGCTTTTGGCGAAGAATGGCGATTATGTCTCCAAACGGCAGTTCAGGAGAAGGGAAGTGACCACGAACATTTTTTGCCACAGCGATCTTTCTTTATTTCAGATCAAAATATTTCCGCGGTGTTTAAAGACATACTCGAAAAACAAACTCCGAACACAATTTCTCTTTCTCGATCAAATCTTTCTCAGTTTGCGGAGTTCGGTACTGACGAAATGCCAAATATTTTTGTGGCGCTTTCTTCAATCTACATTCACAACCGACTTCCACACAGTGAAATTGTTTACAAACAACATCCGACTCTTGTAAAATGAAATCATAATGCCTAAAAAATTTGTACAAGATATAGTTCCAGGCAGCCGACGTTCAATCAGGAATATTCCTTTACCTGATGCTAAATCAGATTTTGCTGCACCTGTCGAAGATGCTCCAAAGGAAGTGATTACAAAAAAGATTCCAGAAGAAGCAGTACAAGAAAAACCAATCAAAAAAACTCCACCGAAGTCTTCTAAAACAAGCAAGGGTTCAAGGAAGATCTGGGTTTGGGCAGGAGCTGTCGCCATTCTTTTTGTCTTTCTCTACGCAGGTTCATTCCTTTTTGTATCAGCGACCGTTACCGTTACCCCTAAAGAGTCGAACCTTCCTATAAACATCTCTGGCACTGCAGCTCTCGAACCTACAGACGGCCAGCTTGCGTACACAATCGTCACCTTGAGCCGCCAGTCAAACAAAGAGGTCCGAGCCAGTGGAGAAGAGAAAGTAGATAAAAAAGCATCCGGCAAGGTTGTTATTTACAACAACTACAGCGCTTCACCCCAAGTTCTCATTGCAAAGACCCGTTTTGAAACATCGGAAGGCCTCATTTTTAGAATTGCTGACCAGGTTACCGTGCCAGGACAGAAAATAACCAACGGTGTCGCTACTCCGGGAACTATTGCGGTAACGGTATACGCTGACCAGCCTGGAACTTCGTACAACATTGGTCTTGCTGATTTCACCATTCCTGGATTCAAAGGTGACCCTCGATTCGAAAAGTTTTCAGCAAAATCTGACCCCGCATCTCCTATTGCCGGTGGTTTTTCTGGGGTAGTTAAAAAAGTTACCCCTACAGACGCCGCTTCAGCAAAAGCCGCAATAGAAACAAAGCTCAAGAACGACCTTCAGGACACTTTGGCTTCACAGATTCCTGACACTCATATTTTATTCAAGAACGCTTCAACGTTTAGCTTTGCAGAATTACCTCAAGGTGCCAACACAAGTACCTCAACTGCGCTCATTACAGAAAAAGGGGATATTTACGGAATCATTTTTGCAAAAGAAGATCTTTCGAAATTCTTAACCAATCTTCAAATCAGTGGTGAAAATAAAAATGTTGATGTAGCAAATCTCGATTCACTTACGTTCTCAATAGACAATATTGCCACCTTTAATCCTGCAACAAGTAAAACGCTCTCATTCAAGCTTGCTGGTAATGCAAAGTTCGTCTGGCAGATCGACCAGGTTCAAATTTCCGACAGCTTGGTTGGCCAAAAAAGGTCTAATGTAAGCGCTCGTTTGGCAGATTTCGACTCAATAGAGAAGGCAAATGTCACAATAACCCCCGTCTGGTTCTTCACACTTCCAAAGAACTCTGACAAGATAAAAGTTATCGTTGAGCCGGCTTTATAGCCGCGCTATAGCGTATATTGTTGACTGCCAAGGGGTATGTCTGTTAGACTATGGTTCATTGCGATTTTAAGTGATGCAAGACAATAAAAAACCGGTTAAAACTGTGTCTGGTGTAGTTACGGAATCACTTCCAAATACGCTTTTCAAAGTAAAAATTGAAGGTGAGGAAAACGAAATACTGACGTACTTAGCGGGCAAAATGAGGCTCCACAGAATTCGTGTTCTCATCGGAGATAAAGTTTCAATCGAAATTGATCCATATGGTGGTAAAGGTAGAATAGTCAAACGTCTGTAAAATGAGGGTAAAATCATCTGTAAAAAAAATTTGTGCCAAATGCCAGATTGTCAGACGAAAAGGCTTTTTATACGTTGTGTGCAAAAGCAATCCACGACATAAGCAAAGACAAGGATAATTTATGAGAATTCTAGGTATTACCATTCCGGATAATAAACGGCTTGAAATTGGTCTCACCACTCTTTTTGGTGTTGGTCGTTCACGAGCTCTCTCTATTTTGTCTCAAGCAAATGTTGACGTTGGTCTCAAACCAGCAGAGCTCTCTGCTGATCAGGAAAATGCTATCCGAAAGATCATCGGAGATTTTAAAATTGAAGGTGACCTCAAACGCGAAGTTGAAGCAAACATTAAACGCCTTAAAGATATTAAAAATTACCGAGGTATGCGTCATGCTCGTGGGTTACCATCACGTGGCCAGCGAACAAAGACAAATTCCCGAACTCGCCGTGGAAACGTCCGAAAGACCATGGGTAGCGGTAAAAAGACCGTAGATAAGAAGTAATTCATACAACCATGGGAAAACGAGCTATAAAAAAAGAAGAAACCGCTCCAGCGGGAACAGAAGAGAAGAAAGTGGCGCAAGCCCCTGCAGTTTCTTCTAAACGCAAAGTAGAAAGCGCCCGACTTTGCGTTGAATCAACATACAACAATACAAAGCTCGTATTGACCGACATGAACGGTAACACTATCGCCACATCTTCAAGCGGCGCACTTGGTTTCTCTGGTGCAAAAAAGGGAACTCCTTTCGCAGCGGCAAAGGTTGGGGAAACTCTCGCTCTTAAGGCACAAGCTATCGGAGTAAAAGAAATCTCTGTCTTTGTTCGAGGTGTTGGTTCTGGTCGAGAAGCAGCGATTCGTGGATTTGTCTCACGAGGTGCTGCAATCAAATCGATTTCAGACATCACACCTGTTCCACATAACGGTCCGCGACCACCTCGCCCACGACGAGTATAAACTTTAAATATTTTTATGATAATTGGACCAAAATACAAAATTGCTCGTCGTTTGAACGCTCCTGTGTTTGAAAAAACTCAGAGCCCAAAGTATGCACTTTCTCTTGCTCGAAAATCTAAAAAATCTTCAACAGGAGGTCGTCGTGGTCCAAGACAAAAGTCTGCATTCGGAGAACAATTGATCGAAAAGCAAAAAGCTCGATTTACATACCTTTTGACAGAACGACAGTTTTCTAACTACGTTCGTAAAGCAATCGCTTCAAAAAACAGTACTGTTCCAACTCTTTTTGCCTTACTCGAAACAAGACTCGATAACGTTGTCTACAAAATGGGCCTCGCAACAACTCGTTCTGGTGCTCGCCAGATGGTTTCTCACGGTCACATCACCGTCAATGGCCGAAGACTCAACATTCCTTCATACCAAGTTTCTGAAGGTGATGTGATCGGGGTGAGAGAAGGTAGTGCGAAAAAGCCTTTGTTTGCAGAAGCAGAGAATCGAATGAAAAATTTTACAGCGCCAACCTGGATTCAAGCGAACCCAGACAAAATCATGGCCACAATTTCCGGAACACCGTCGATGGCAGCAAAAGTCGATACCATCTTTGATCTCAACGCGGTGATCGAATTTTATAGTCGTTAATTCATTATTTTTATATTTATATGATTCATCATTCAATTGTTTTACCATCAAAACCTAAGGTAGTAAGCGAAACAGAGTTCGCTGGGGTATACGAAATCGATGGTTTTTATCCTGGCTACGGCCACACACTCGGAAATTCACTCCGACGAATGATTTTGTCATCTCTTCCTGGTGCAGCTATTACATCTGTGAAAATTGCTGGCGTAAGTCATGAGTTTTCATCAATGAATGGCGTCAAGGAAGATGCAATCACACTTCTTTTGAACCTCAAACGAGTTCGCATTAAGATGCTTACTGACGAACCTCAAACACTCACTCTTAAAATCAAAGGCGCTCAAGAAATCAAAGCGAGCGATATCAAAGTTCCTGGCCAAGTTACCGTTCTTAATCCTGATCTCGTTATTGCCCACACAACAGACAAAAACGCAGAACTTTCTATGGAAATTACTGTTGAGAAAGGTCTTGGTTTTGTTTCAAAAGAATCTCTCCAGAAAAATCGAGTTGATATCGGTACCATTGCAGTTGATGCGGTTTTCACTCCAATCCGAAAAGTGAGCTACGAAGTTGAAAATATGCGAGTTGGCGATCGAACAGATTTCAACCGACTTCGAATCAATATCGAAACTGACGGTACTATCACTCCTCGTGAAGCGATCGAAAAATCTATTGAAATCATGATTAACCAATTGAAAGCAATCATTGGTTTTAAAGAAGAAGAAATTGTGCAAAATGACATGCCTACAGAAAATGACGGCGACAGCAAAGAACTTGATCAGGAACTTTTGAAAACTCGTATCGAAACTATCAATCTTTCACAGCGAACTATTAACGCTCTTACTCTTGCAAACATTCGAACAGTTGGCGGTTTAGTAAGAAAGAAGAAGAAAGATATTTTGGAAATTGAAGGTTTAGGAGCAAAGGGAATTGGCGAAATCAAGAAAGTTTTGGCCGATTTCGGAATGACTCTCGAATAATTGAATCCAAGCGATACCCGTGTTATAGTGTCAGACCAATACCATGAGACATCACAGCAAAATCAAAAAATTCGGAAGAGAACGAGGACAGCGTATTGCCCTCATGCGTTCTTTAGCCGTCTCTCTTGTTCGTGACGAAAAAATCAAAACTACAGAAGAAAAAGCCAAGGCGCTTCGTCCATACATTGAAAGACTTGTTACAAACGGCAAAAAGCAAACTCTTGCATCACGACGTGGCATTGCTAATCTCATCGGTGACGCAAGTGCAAAAAAGATTGCTATGACCATCAGTCCAAAATATGCTGACCGAAAAGGTGGATATGTTAGGATAACCAAGCTCGTTCGACGAGAGAGCGATGGCGCACGACAGGCCATAATCGAATTTGTTTAATATGAAATACACAATCGACACTGCGAATAAGAGTCTTGGTCGCGTTGCAAGCGAGGCAGCGACTATGCTTATGGGCAAAAAAATGACTGGCTACAAGAGAAATGCAGTTGCCCCGGTTGAAGTTCATATTTCGAACGCTTCTCAAGTTAAAATCAGTTCAAAGAAACTAAACGATACAGTTTTCCGTCATCACACCGGATATCGAGGTAACCTCAAAGAGGTATCAATCGAACGTTTTATTAAAGAAAAAGGATACAAGGAACTTTTCAGAAAAACAGTGTATGGTATGTTGCCAACAAACAAGCTTCGTGCACAAATGATTAAAAATCTTCACGTTACCGAATAAACAAAGTGGAACCAGTAAGCACAAAAAAGAATACAGAAGGAAGATACATCGAAGCCATTGGCCGTCGTAAGACTGCAATTGCCCGCGTTCGAATTTTCGAAGCCGCAAAGTCATCTTTTAGCATAAACGATCTCGATCTTCCCGTATATTTCCCAACAGAACAACTCCAGGTAACCGCAAAAAGTCCTTTTACACAGACGAAACTCCCAGTCAAATTTAAAGTCCAAGCTCACATCCAAGGTGGTGGTATCAGTGCACAAGCTGAAGCACTCCGACACGGTATTTCTCGAGCACTTTTGACATACGACCAAAGTTTGAGAAAAGAAATCAAACAACTCGGCTTTTTGAAACGTGATCCACGAGCAAAAGAACGCCGCAAGTTCGGTCTCAAGAAAGCTCGAAAATCTCCACAGTGGTCTAAGCGATAGTTTGTACAGTGCGGCGAAATGTTTTTTGCACATGATTAGCAGTAGTTGCAATCAGAAATTATAACTATGGATACATCACGTAACGAAAAAGATTTTGAAACAAAAGAAACTGACCCAATAACTCCTGAATCTGAAACCGACGACCGCACACTTGAAAAAGATGCTGAATTTTCAGAATTTACTGCAAAAGGAAATAAAGATGTTGTTGCTGATTTAAGAACAAAACTCAAAAAGAGCGAAGAAGAGAAAGGGGAATACCTTACCGGCTGGCAGCGAGCCAAAGCAGATTTTATAAACGCTCGGAAGCAAGACCAAGAAGCAAACAAACTTTTGGTTAAATTTGCAGAAGCGAATCTCGTGTCAGAAATTATTCCTGTACTTGTAAGTTTTGATATTGCGTTTGCGAATTCTGAAACACTCGAGAATGTACCAGCGGATTGGCGAAAAGGAATTGAGCAAATTTATAGCAAACTTCTCGCAATTCTTGCGGAGCACAATGTGGAAGTAATCAATCCGCTTGGAAAGCAATTTGATCCCACCCTCGCAGAAGCCGTTGGAATGATTAGCACGCAAAATCCCGAAGAAGATCATGTGGTGCTTTCTGTGTTGCAAAAAGGCTACAAACTGCATGAAAGAGTTATTAGTCCCGCAAAAGTTCGAGTTGGTACACATACAGGCTAGAACTTGAAATTGAGAGGTGAGACGAATATACTTGAGGCAAATTATTACACGATTTAATTACATAAAACCATGGCAAAAATAATTGGAATCGATCTTGGAACAACAAATTCAGCCGTTGCAGTCATGGACATCGGTGGTCCAAAAATTCTTGAAAATTCTGAAGGTGGAAGAACTACTCCGTCTATTATTGCTACTTCAAAAACCGGCGAACGACTCGTTGGACTTTTGGCAAAACGCCAGTCTGTAACAAATCCGAAGGGAACAATTGTTGGTATTAAACGCTTCATTGGTCACAATTTTGAGGATCCGGCTGTTCAGCGCGACAAAGCAAATGTTCCGTACGACATTTCAAAAGGAACAGACGGCGGCGTCATGGTTAAAATGTCTGGAAAAGACTATCGCCCAGAAGAAATTTCAGCGATGATTTTGCAGAAACTAAAAAGCGATGCCGAAGCAAAACTTGGTGAAAAGGTTACAGAAGCAATCATTACCGTTCCGGCATACTTTAACGATGCACAAAGAAAGGCAACGAAAGACGCAGGACAAATTGCTGGTCTTGATGTAAAACGAATCATTAACGAACCAACAGCTGCTGCCCTTGCGTATGGTTTTAATAAAAAGAAAGAAGAGAAAATTGCCGTCTTCGATTTTGGAGGTGGAACTTTTGATATTTCCATTCTCGAAGTTGGCGACGAAATCGTTGAAGTAAAATCTACTGACGGAGACAGTCATTTGGGCGGTCGCGACATTGACCAGAAAATAATCGGCTGGCTTGCAGAAGAATTTAAAAAAGAACACGGTATCGACCTTCGAACTGACGCATTCGCCCTCCAACGCCTCGATGAAGCTGCTGAAAAAGCCAAAATCGAGCTCTCAACTGCGCTTGATACTGAAATCAACATTCCATTCATTACTTCAGACGCCTCTGGTCCAAAACACTTTGTATTAAAAATGAGCCGAGCAAAACTTGAAGATTTGGTTCAAGAGTTCATTGATCGCGCAATCATGATCACGAAGCGAGCGATGGAAGCATCTCCGTTTAAAGTAGGAGACCTTAATGAAGTTATTCTCGTTGGAGGACAGACTCGAATGCCAAAAATTGTTGAAGAAGTAAAGAAATTCTTTGGCAAAGAACCAAACAAATCAATTAATCCTGACGAAGTTGTGGCGCTTGGTGCAGCAATTCAAGGTGGAATTATTTCAGGAGATGTAAAAGATATTTTACTTCTCGACGTTATTCCGCTTTCTCTTGGAATCGAAACAATGGGAGGTGTTGGAACAAAATTGATCGACAAGAACACAACGGTTCCTGCATCAAAATCTCAAGTGTTCTCGACTGCTGCTGACAACCAAACTTCTGTTGAAATCCACGTCCTTCAAGGAGAACGACCAATGGCATCAGATAATAAAAGCCTTGGCAGATTTATTCTCGACGGTATTCCACCATCTCAGCGCGGTATGCCGCAGATTGAAGTCACCTTTGACATCGACGCGAACGGTATTTTGAGCGTGAAAGCAAAAGACAAAGCAAGTAATCGCGAGCAATCGATTCGAATTGAGGCAAGTTCCGGTCTTTCAAAAGAAGACATCTTGAAAATGCAAAAAGACGCTGAAGCACATGCCGAAGACGACAGAAAAAAGAAAGATCTTGTGGAAGCAAAAAACCTCGCCGAACAACTCGTCTATACGACAGAAAAGGCACTTGCTGATGCAGGTTCAAAAGTACCTGACGATGTAAAGAAATCAATTACAGACAAGATTGAAACCCTTAAGAAAGAGAAGAATAGCGACAACATGGATGCTATTAAAAGTGCAACTACTGAACTTTCTAACGAAATTCAGAAAATTGGTCAGCACATGAATCAAGGTGCGCAAGGAGGACAAACAAATCCTGGAAATGGTGATGGAAAAGACACCGCTCGTGACGCAGAATTCAAAGAAGGACCAGAAGGCACAGAACCGAAGATGTAGTGCACCTACTTATGGCGAAAGATTATTACAAAATCCTCGGTGTTGAAAAAAGTGCTACTAAAGATGAGGTAAAAAAGGCCTTCAGAACGTTAGCGCACAAATATCACCCGGACAAAAAAGGCGGTGACGAAGCTAAGTTTAAAGAAGTAAACGAAGCATACACGGTCCTTTTTGATGACAAAAAACGTTCAGAATACGATGCGTATGGACGTGTGTTTAACGACGGTGAAAGACCAGGTGCTGGGGGCTTTGAAGGTTTTGATTTTTCTCAGTTCACACAGGGTGGAAATGGTGACTTTAATTTCGGAGATATTTTTTCAGATTTTTTTGGTGGAGGCAGATCGAGCCAAACAAAACGTGGGCGAGACATTTCGATTGATATTGAGTTAACGTTTGAGGAAGCGGTTTTCGGAATTAGTCGAAAAATTCTTCTCAACAAAACGTCTACGTGCCAAACCTGTGCAGGTTCTGGAGGTGCGCCTGGTACCAAACTTTCTACCTGCAAAACATGTAACGGTAAAGGAAAGATTCGTGAAGTTCGGGGCACAATTCTCGGTTCATTTGCTACAGAACGAACCTGTGCAACCTGTCACGGCCAAGGCAAAGTACCTGATGAAAAATGTAAAACTTGTAATGGTGCTGGTGTAAATCGCCGCGAAAGTGAGATCAATGTCAAAATTCCTTCTGGAATCGAAGATGGAGAAATGATCCGCCTTACCGGAGCAGGTGAAAGTGTTTCCGGCGGAACGTCAGGAGATTTGTACATAAAAGTCCATGTTAAAAAACATCCACTTTTCCGAAAAGAGGGACTCAACCTCATTACCGATCTCAAGATTAAACTTTCCGACGCTCTATTGGGCGGGGAATATACTCTCAAAACACTTGATGGGGACATAGCGGTAAAAATTCCAGCAAATATTTCTTTTGGTGAAGTACTCCGCATCAAAGGCAAGGGTGTGCCAGATGAAAATAAAAAACGAGGCGACATTATGGTTCGCATTATCATCGAACTACCAAAATCTCTTTCCCGTGAAGCAAAAAAGAAAGTTGAGGAATTAAAAAAAGAGGGGATTTAGTTTTTGTATAAATAATACAAAAGCCCCCACGTCTTGGTGGGGGCCCCGAAATCTCTATCTACCTGAGCACCGGAATCGGTTCTTCGATACAGCCAGTTCTTGTGCGGGTATTGAAATACCCGCTTACCTTTCCGATGTGTGTGTCGCTCATCTCACACCACCCTCTAAATAACCAGGACTCACCATTTCCGCTTTCCCGATCCACACCATCAATTATGACATCGATCTCAAGACCATTCTCAAGCGTAAACTTCACAGGAATGCGTTTCGAACTGTCTCCATGAAACAAGGAAACTGACATTCCGAAGGTGGGCGGGCCGAGCTTAATGTTTAGACGCATTTGAATCTCCAAACTAAGTCCATCCCATTGGCTAAGGTAGGGAATCAACCTTCTTCTCCCTTGCGGGCGACCTATCCATACGAATAGGAATTTCCTATATAAAATTATACACCCTAATACTTAAAATGTCAATAGAAAACCGCTGCCAATCTGGCCGCGGTTTTTAAATAAATTTCTACTATTGTCCCTAGAATACACATGCCTGGTAAGTAGAAGCCTCGAGAATGTGTGCCCATTTCTTTTCAAGGTCTGGAAATTTCTGGAGCATTCCTTCTACGAAACAATCAAGAGCTTCGTGAACCTTGATGATGTTCTCCCTTTCAAGTACGGAACCTTGATTAAGTGGTGAACTGTTGCCGTCAGTGAATATCACCACCCAGGTGTCACCTTCCTGTATCAAGCATGTAGCTGAATTAGAAGACACCCGCCACTTGTACAAGCCATTTTGGAATTCGAGTGGGCTTTCAACCAAGTTTCTTATTCCACTCAAACTCCTCACAAGTTCAACGCTTTCATGGATTTCGATAGCCATTCCGTCGAGCAGGCAGGTACCGAAAGCAAGCCGAGCGACGATTTCCTTGGGCGACATTGTGTTTCCTTTTCAGTGTTGTTACAAAAGAGCGTCTTGAATAATCCCCGATAATTATGCTGAATAATTTAAAAAGGTCAATGATGTTCCGTTCATTGGCTTCGGGGTTTTCTTTTACCCTTCGCCCAAGCCAATTTTCCTGGTATTATTCCAACATGTCACACACAAAAACCCTCGTTTCTGGAATTAAACCGACTGGCCGGCTTCATATTGGTAATTATTTTGGCGCGATCAAGCAATTTATAGATCTGAGTAATTCTCATGAATCTTTTGTATTTATCGCTGATCTTCATGCGCTTACCTCTCTCTATAATGCAGAGGAAATGAGGAAGAACATTCTTGATATTGCGGCTTCATACGTGGCCCTTGGTCTGGATCCTAAAAAAACGACTATTTTTGTGCAGTCTGCAGTGCCGGCTCATACGGAACTCGCATGGATTTTCAATTGCATCACAACGATGCCATACCTTATGCGCGCACATGCTTTCAAAGATGCTGAAGCGAAAAACAAAGAAATCAATGCGGGAGTTTTTGGATACCCACTTCTTATGGCTGCAGATATTTTGTTATACGACGCGGATGTTGTCCCAGTGGGGCATGACCAAAAACAGCACGTTGAAATTACTCGTGACACAGCGCAAAAATTTAATCATACGTTTAGTGATGTTTTTAAACTTCCCGAACCGCTTATTCTTGAAGAAGTCGGCGTAGTTCCCGGTACAGACGGCCAAAAAATGAGTAAAAGCTACAACAATACGATTGGTATTTTTGATACTGATGCTGAAATCAAAACAGCAGTAATGAAAATTCCAACAGACTCGAAAGGTGTTACCGAACCAAAAGACCCAGACACCTGCAAAGTTTTTGCACTTCACACACTGTTTGCAGACAAAGACGAACTCGCTGATCTTCGAGAAAAATATATTGGTGGAAAAATTGGCTATAAAGAATCGAAAGAGCTTTTAGCAGAACATATTTCTCGTTTTGTTACTCCATTCCGAAAAAGAAAGGCAGAAGTTGAATCTGATCCTGAATCAATCGTGGAGTTTCTTAAGGCTGGAGCAGAACACGCTCAAACTGTTTCTGAAAAGAAAATGGCTGCGGTAAAAGAGGCGATTGGTATTTCTATATAAATCGAAAACACATGGGCTTTGAAGTTAAGACTGAACATTTTGAAGGGCCGTTTAACCTGTTGCTCGACCTTATTGAGCAGCGGAAACTTCTCGTAAACGAAATCTCCCTTGCAAAAGTTACCGATGATTTTATTGGCTATATTGAATCACAGGAAAAATTTCCAATGGGTGAAAGTGCTCATTTTATTTTAGTTGCTGCAACGCTCCTTCTTATAAAATCAAAATCACTTTTACCGACCCTTGAACTCACACAAGAAGAACAAGGTGACATTAAATCTCTTGAAATGAGACTAGCTGTGTATAAAAAAATTCGGGATGCAGGTGTAGAACTTCAAAAAAGATTCGGTGAAACCATACTCCACGCTCCACAAAAAAGAGATTTTATGGAAACAGTTTTTTCTCCTGGAAAAATTTCACAGATGAGCATCGTTGCCGCAATGCAGAAAATCATTGCACAAATTCCTAAAACAGAAAATCTCCCGAAAGTAATTGTGCAGAAAGTCGTAAGTCTTGAAGAAATGATTGAACGTCTCACAAAAAGAGTTGAACAGAATTTAAAAATGAACTTTAAAGATTTTGCGAACGGCGGGAAAGCTGAAAAAATTAATGTTATAGTTGGGTTTCTGGCGCTTCTCGAACTTGTGAGACGCGGAGTTGTTCGAGTTGAACAAAGAGGGTCATTTGGTGAAATCGACATCGAAACAGAAAATGTTGGTGTTCCTAAATATAGTTAACGCGTAAAAAGATGTCTCTTGAATCAAAAATCGAAGCATTGCTTTTTTGGAAAGGTGAACCGGTGAGCATGAAAGAACTCACTCATTTTTTTGAAACAGATGCTGTAACTATCGAAACCTCAATCTCTGCACTTGAAAAAAATCTTGAAGGAAGAGGACTTGTGGTCGTACGAAACGGAGATGAGTTCATGCTGTACACGTCTCCAAACGCAAACGACATCATCAAAAAACTGACGAAAGAAGAGCTCGCACAGGATTTGACCAAATCGGCTACAGAAGTTTTGTCTCTTGTTATTTACAAAGGACCAATTTCTAAACGCGATATCGATTACATCAGAGGAGTGAATTCGAGTTATATTGTAAGGAACCTCATGGTTCGCGGACTCATTGAACGAGTAGAGAGTAAAGACGCTCGAAGTTTTATGTATAAACCGACGTTTGAACTTTTAGCTCATGTTGGAATTACAAAGATCGAAGAATTGCCAGAATTTGGGAACATTCAAAATGATCTAAAAAACTTCATGATGGGCGAGACAGTTTCAAAAGAAGAACATGGACAACTCTGAAATACAAAACAAGAATGATAAAGTTTTTATTGCCATCGGCGTAGTCGGTGTTGTTATTGTCGTAATTTTCTATCTCTTTTCTTTTTCACAAAATCCATATAAAAAAACTGACGACATTACTCGTCCTGTCGTTATAAACCACCCCGCAGCCACAAGTACACCGTTTGACACACTTACACTTTCTGCGCGGGCAGCTGTGGTGTGGGATGTTCGAAATAGAAATTTTATATATCAAAGAAATGGAAATGAGATTCTGCCTCTTGCATCTCTTACAAAACTTATGACCGCACTTGCCGCAACAGAGCTCCTTCCACAACATTCGACTATCCGCATCGCAAAAGAATATCTTTTGGACGCAAATGACTCACAACTCCAAGTCAATGACAACTGGACGACAAAAGACCTCATTTCTCATACGCTCATTACTTCATCAAATGCTGGAGCAAACGTAATCGCTTCCGCCGCAGGTTCATTCCTCATGAGAAACAAGGCTGCTGATCCAAAAGAACTCTTCGTCCAGTACATGAACGATCGCGCTCAAAAGATCGGTCTTGCATCGGTTAATTTCTATAATGACAGCGGTCTTGATTTGAATACCGAAAAGAGCGGTGCGTACGGTGACGCCAAAGACATGGCAGTTCTCATGGATTACATTTTACAAAACCATCCTGATCTTCTCGAACCAACTACTCATTCAAAACTTGAAATTGTTTCTGAAAAGAGCGGTGTTCATAATATTAAAAATACAAATACGTCTGTTGAAACAGTGCCTGGTATCATTGGTTCGAAAACCGGCTTTACCGATTTGGCTGGAGGCAATTTAATTGTCGCGTTTTCACCGGGACTCGAAGGCCCATACGTCGCGGTCGTGATTGGTTCTACGTACGACGGACGCTTCACCGACATTCAAAAACTTATCGATGCAACAATTGCAATGATTGGTAAATAAGACACTATAATACCTACATGATTATCGATATCGTAAAAGTTTCTCTGCCGTCGGTGCTCGCATTTGCAAGTGGTATTCTCATCACCCCAATTCTTACCGCGCAACTCTACAAATACAGAATGTGGAAAAAGCAGGCGGGGAAGATAGATCTTTCCGGAAAAGCTACTCCGCTTTTTAATGAACTCCACAAAGAAAGGGAAGTGAAGGTGCCTCGAATGGGTGGCTCGGTTATTTGGCTTTCAGCAGGAGCAACGATTATTCTTTTCTGGCTTATTGGTCAGATTTTTCCGGATGCACAAAAGATCGATTTTTTGAGTAGAAATCAGACATGGATTCCACTCTCTGCACTTTTTATCGGTGGATTCATTGGACTTATCGATGACTTTTTGGAAGTAAGAGAAAACCCAGTTAAAAAAGGCGGTCTTTCATTAAAAAAGCGGCTCATGGTTGTTGCAACGGTCGGACTTCTCTGCGGTCTCTGGTTTTTCTTCAAGCTTGATATTTCTTCGATTGGTTTACCACATGGATTTGGAATCGAGCTCGGATACTTCTTTATTCCGCTCTTTATGTTGGTCAGTTTGGCTATTTATTCTGGAGGGGTTATCGACGGTATTGATGGGCTCGCAGGAGGCATTTTTGCGAGCATTTTTGCCGCTTATGGGGGAATTGCCTTCTATCAGCAACAGATCGATCTAGCGGCCTTCTGTGCGCTTATAGTGGGGGCAATACTGGCTTTTCTGTGGTTCAATATCCCGCCCGCCCGCTACTATATGTCTGAAACGGGAACTATGGGTCTTACGATGACTCTTGCCGTGATTGCCTTTATGACAGACAGACTCGGTGATGGATATGGTCTACTTGTACTTCCGATTATCGCGTTGCCGCTTTTTGCGACTTCGGTTTCGAATATTATTCAAATTACTTCAAAAAAGTTTCGTAATGGAAAGAAGGTGTTTCTTATTGCCCCACTTCATCATCATTTTGAAGCACTTGGCTGGCCCGCCTACAAAGTAACGATGCGATTCTGGATTTTGGGAGTTGTCTGTGCAGTTGCCGGCATGATTTTAGGGCTCATTGGGTAATTCGTGTGCAATAATAAAAACAATGAAACGAGAAAATCGATTCGACCGATGGTTTTTAACTTCGGTCATTGTAATGACTGTTACTGGTTTTCTCATTTTCTCTTCCGCATCACTTGGTTTGTTTGCTCGCGCGGGAGCCAACTTTACGAGCGTCGCTTTTTCCCAAATTTTTCTTGGTTTGTTTTTAGGAACTGTTGCATGTGTCATTACCTCACGAATTAACTACCTATTCTGGAGAAAGTACGCATTCTATATTTTTCTTCTATCAATCCTTCTCACCCTCCTCGTGTTTGTGCCCGGAATCGGCTTTACTCACGGTGGCGCATCACGATGGATCATTATTGGTTCGTTTTCGGTCCAAACATCCGAGTTTTTGAAAATTGGTTTTTTAATCTACATTGCCGCCTGGCTTTCTGGAGTAAAAAAGAACGTGGAGATTTTTAAATTTGGAATTTTACCTTTGATTTTACTGTGCGGCCTTGTTGGCTTAATCCTTTTGAGCCAGCCGGACACTGACACATTCGTTATTCTGAGCGGTACGGCTATTTCGATGTATGTCGTAAGCGGGGGAAAATGGAAACATTTGCTTCTTATTATTCTCCTTGCGGCAATCGGCCTCTCCGTTGTTGCGTTTACGAGGCCGTATATTCGGGATCGTCTTGCAACATTTATAAATCCCGCTCGCGACATTCAAGGATCAAGTTACCAACTCAATCAATCATTAATTGCGATCGGGTCAGGACGAATGTTTGGGCGGGGATTTGGGCAAAGCGTCCAGAAGTTCAACTTCTTACCCGAACCGATTGGCGACTCGATCTTTGCCGTAATGGCGGAAGAATTCGGTTTTGTGGGCGGCGTTTCCCTTATATTTTTATACTTATTTTTTACGTTTCGTGGCATGAGAATCGCCATGAATTCGCCCGACACCTTTGGTGGACTCCTGGCATTTGGAATTGTTATACTGATTGTTACTCAATCATTCTTCAATATTGGCGCAATGGTTGGGCTTTTGCCGATTTCGGGGATTCCACTCCTCTTTGTAAGTCATGGTGGCACCGCCCTCTTTATGACCCTCGCCGAAGCCGGAATCGTTCTCAATATTTCCCGTTTTCAAAAAACAACGACGTAATTTAAATAATCAAAGACATGAAGATTCTTTTTACTGGTGGAGGTTCGGGTGGGCATTTTTATCCAATACTCTCTGTTGCCGAGGAAATCCAAAAACTTTCAAAAGAATATCGACTTCTCGCACCACAGCTTTATTATATTTCCGACACACCGTACAATGCGGCGCTTTTGTTTGACAATAACATCCTTTACAAAAAAAATTCTGCGGGGAAAAAACGGCTTTACCGTTCTTCCAAAAACTTTTTTGATTTCTTTAAAACAGGGTGGGGAGTTTTAACAGCGCTTTGGACAGTATTTTCAATTTATCCTGATGTTGTGTTCAGCAAAGGAGGATATGCGAGCTTTCCCGTACTCATTGCTGCACGTTTTTTTAGAATTCCCGTCGTTATCCATGAGTCCGACACTGTACCTGGCCGAGTAAATAAATTCGCGGGGAAGTTTGCACAACGAATTGCAGTTTCTTTTGATGAAGCGGGGAAATTCTTTCCGCAAGAAAAAGTTCAGGTTACCGGCAACCCTGTTCGAAAAGAAATTACCGAGCCTCTCACTGAAGGTGCGCATGAATTTTTGAAACTTGATCGTGATGTTCCAACTCTTTTAGTTCTCGGCGGCTCACTTGGTGCCCAGATGATAAACAACATTATTGTAGATACACTTCCACAGCTCGTAGAGAAATATCAGATTATTCATCAAACCGGCAAAAATAATTTTGAAGACATTACTTCACGAGCTGATGCAATTCTTTTCAACAACAGACATGCTTCACGATACAAAGCGTTTGATTACCTCAACGAATTAAGTCTCCGAATGGCGGCAGGGGCATCAAGCCTCGTTATTTCGCGTGCAGGCTCGGCAATTTTTGAAATCGCGTCATGGGGCCTTCCGTCGATACTTATTCCGATCACCGAATCCCACGGAGACCATCAAAGAAAAAATGCGTATGCGTACGCGAGAAATAAAGCCTGCGTGGTGCTTGAGGAGTCAAACGTGACGTCTCACATCCTCACATCCGAAATTGACCGCATTATGGATAATACAAACGAACGTGCGAATATGGGAACTGCAGCAAAAAATTTCTTTAAACCAGACGCAGCACGAGCGATCGCGAAAGAAATCCTTTCAATTGCTATGAAACACGAAATCTAATATATGAAAAACTCCGAAAATTACAAAAAAATAATTACTCGATTTCCACCAAGTCCGACAGGTCTTTTGCAAATGGGAAATGTTCGTACTGCAATTTATAATTTTCTGTACGCAAAACAGCATGACGGAGAATTTATTTTTCGGGTTGAAGATACGGACAAAGAACGGTCCACAAAAGAATACGAAACTGAACTTATTGCGAACCTCACGTGGCTTGGTTTGCACTGGGATAATAAAAAAATCCTTCGACAGTCAGAAAGAGGGGAGGTGTACCGTCTGTATCTAGAAAAAATAATCAAAGACGGTTTTGCGTATGTTTCAAAAGAAGACACCGGCGGCGACCCAACAAAACGGCCAGAAGTAATCCGTTTTAAAAACCCAAATAAAAATATTACCTTTACCGATCTTATTCGCGGTGAAATTTCTTTTGACACAAAGGAACTCGGTGATTTTGTCATTGCACGAAGCCTTACCGAGCCGGTATATCATTTGGCTGTTGTTATTGATGATTTCGAAGCAGGCGTAACCCACATTATTCGCGGCGAAGATCATATTTCAAACACTCCGCGACAAATCCTCATCCAAGAAGCAATCGGCGCTCCACGGCCAATATATGCGCATTTACCGCTTATTCTTTCAAGCGATCGAACGAAACTTTCAAAACGCAAACACGGCGAAAAAATTTCTCTTAAATATTTCAAAGACCAAGGATACTTCCCTGAAGCAATTATTAATTATATGGCGATGCTTGGATGGAATCCTGGAACAGAGGAGGAATTTTTTACACCAGCGGAACTCATAAAGCGATTTAATATTGCCCAAGTCCAAAAAGCAGGCGCGGTATATAACGAAGAAAAACTTCGCTGGGTCAACAGAGAATATTTGAAAAGGAAAACGCATCAGGAAATCGCTCTTGAAATCCGACCATTTATCGAAAGTTCAGCGGTATACAAAGAAAAGAAATGGAAACTTTCTGATGAACTTTTGGTAAAACTTGTGCCGGCTTTAATTGACAGAATTGATGTATATTCAGACATCGTCGCTTTGTTTGACGCGGGAGATTTTGATTATTTATTTGAAAGCCCAGAGTACGATATCAAAGACTTACTTTGGAGAGACGAAAAAGATTCCGAAAGAACTCAAGAATTTTTGCGAGAGATCATTGCGATTATTGAAAATGCTCCGGATGCAGCGTTAACAGAGAGCGAAAGTGTAAAAGGACTTGTGTGGAACTACGCCACCGAACACGGCCGCGGCGCAGTTCTCTGGCCAATCCGTTTTGCGCTTACTGGCAAAAATAAATCTCCTGATCCGTTCACTCTCATTGCACTTCTTGGAAGAAAAGAAAGTCTCACACGTCTTGCCTTGGCCGAAAGCAAATTA
Source organism: uncultured Candidatus Saccharibacteria bacterium (assembly GCA_964492195.1). GTDB lineage: Bacteria > Patescibacteriota > Minisyncoccia > Phycocordibacterales > DATGWK01 > JAHFLV01. Next base: position 40,315 of record CAZBJL010000004.1, on the reverse strand, counting down.
AAAAATAATGAATAGAGCACTGTTTAAAATCAGTCTTCTCTTTCTTTTACTCCTCCTCGTACTTGGTGGTCCCCAGTTTAAAAATGCACAAGGAGCTGACGATGCTGCAATAGAAACAATTAAGAAAAATATTGCTGATCGAAATGCCAAAATCGAGCAGTTGAATAAAGAAATCAAACAGCTTGATGGGCAAATCCAGGAAACAGCAAAAGAAGGTCAGACACTCAAAAGCACCATCAGCGTACTCGACACTCAGCGAAGCAAACTTGCAAAAGAGCTCGAAATTACCCAAAACCAGGTGAGCGCGACAAGCCTAAGCATTTCAGAACTTGAATCAGAAATTATTGACGGTGAGAAGAAAATTCAAACGAGTCAGTCCGCACTTGGAGGGGCGATCCGCGCTTCGAACCAAGCAGAAAATTTTTCTATGGTTGAGATTCTTCTTGCACACGACACTGCTGCCGATGTATGGAATGAAATTGAATCATTAAGTAGATTTCAAACCGCACTTAAGGGCAACATTGAAGCGGTACGGGAATTAAAAAAGCAGCTCGCTCAAAAGAAAGAAGCAACTGAAACAAAAAAAGTAAGCTTGCTCGGACTTAAGGGAACGCTTGAAGATCAGAAAAAAATTGCTGATATAAACAAATCCGAAAAAACCAAACTCCTTTCTGTTACTCAAAGCAAAGAAGCAACATATAAACTTCAACTCGAAGAAAAAAAGCGTCTTGGTGAAGCCTTTCGACAGGAATTGAATCAATACGAAAGCCAACTCAAATTTATTATCAATCCAAGCAGCTACCCAAGCGCGGGTGAGGGAATTCTTACCTGGCCGCTTGAAAATATTTATATTACGCAGTATTTCGGTGATACTGAATTTTCCAAAACAACAAATGCCTATAACGGCAAAGGTCACAACGGTGTTGATTTTAGAGCCACAACAGGTACAAAAGTCATGGCGGTACTTACCGGCACCGTGGAAGGTGTTGGCGATACAGACGTTGTACCAGGATGTTTTTCATACGGCAGATGGGTCCTTGTGCGACACGACAACGGGCTTTCAAGCCTCTACGCTCATTTAAGTTTGATCAAAGTTACTCCGGGTCAACGCGTAGCAACTGGCGACATCGTTGGATACAGCGGCTACACAGGCTACGTTGTTCCAGCAGGGCCAGCTGGCGCACATCTTCACTTTGGCGTATATGCATCGCAAGGTGTTAAGATTGTTAAATACGAAAACAGTATTAATTGCAAAAACGCAATCATTCCCGTTGCTGACATTCGCGCATACCTCAACCCATTGCTCTATTTTTAAAATGAAAAATCGAGGATTCATATCAACAATACTTCTTGTCATTGCTGCCATTTTGCTTTTAAAGTTTTGGCTTCATATTGACGTATTAGCCTGGTTTAGAAAACCAGAAGTTCAAAATTTCTTTCTCACACTCTGGAATGATCATTTGAAAGAGCCACTGCAAGCACTCGTGCAATTCATTAGAAATTTTATTAGTAAGAATTTCTGATATACAATTACGTATGAAAGTCATCAACACAATCCTGTTTTTCTTGTTACTACCGATTTACGGCCCGCTCTACCTTTTTATGCATTTCACGTTTGAATGGTGGGAAGGTCTTCTTGAATAATCCCAATGAAACACATTCTCCGATTTCCAGAAAAATTTTTATGGGGCGCGGCATCAGCTTCATATCAAGTTGAAGGCGGCATCGAAAATTGCGATTGGGCTGAAGCAGCGAAGCAGGGAAAAGTCCCTGTGTGTGGTGCTGCATGCGATCAGTACAACCGATACGAAGAAGATTTTAACAATGCCCAGAAGCTCGGTCACAACAGCCATCGAATATCTATTGAATGGGCTCGAATCGAACCCGAAGAAGGGAAGTTTGACCACAAAGAAGTTGCTCATTACCGAAATGTAATCAACGCACTCAAAGTTCGAGGATTGGAACCTTTCATTACGCTCTGGCACTTTACGCTGCCGTTATGGTTTTCAAAAGACGGCGGTTTTGAAAATAAAAAATCAATTGAGCGATTCAAAAAATACGCTGAATTTGTTACTAAAGAAATCTTACCTGACGTGCAGTTTCTCGTACTCATAAACGAACCCTCTGGCTACAGTCATAACGGCTACATTCGCAAATATTGGCCACCATTTCGAAAAGATACAATTGCGTACCTAAAGGTCTGTAATAACTTAATCAAAGCTCACAATGCTGCCAGTGCGGCAGTAAAAAAAATCCGACCAGATATAAGCATTGGAGTCGCGAAAGACAATGTTCTTTTTGAAAGCAGAGGATTGAATCCAATAAATTTTATTGCTGCAAAGTTTTTATATCACTGGATAAATCATCGTTTTCTTAACAAAACTCAAAAACATTTAGACTTTATTGGTTTAAATTATTATTTCTACATGCTTCTTGGCGGAACACTCGATTTGCCCAAAACTGATATGGGCTGGAGTATTTATCCCGAAGGAATATACGGGGTGTTAAAAGAACTCACTCGATATCAAAAACCTGTGTATATAATGGAAAATGGTTTAGCCGATGCAACTGACGCACAGAGAGGGAAGTTCATCATCGACCATTTAGCCCAAATCCATCGCGCAATTCAAGATGGTGTTGATGTCCGTGGATATCTTCATTGGTCAATCATGGATAATTACGAATGGACATTTGGGTTTGAAAAACGTTTCGGTCTTATTGAAGTTGATTTTGTAACTCAACAGAGACATATCCGCCCATCAGCGTATGTGTATAAAAATATCTGTGAAACAAATGTTATTGAAATAGAAAATTAAATCATGACTACCTGGCTTTTATTTGTAATCATCGGACAGTTTCTCTACGCAGTTGCCGTGCTTGTTGATCGATTCATAGTGAATGAAGGTGTTGTTTCAAAGCCCGTTGTCTACACCTTTTATGTAGGAGTTCTGTCTATATTTGCTATTGGCGCATTGCCTTTTGGTGTCACAATTCCAACTCCAGCAACCATTGGTATTTCATTTATTGCAGCAATAAGTTATGCCATTTCGATTTTCTTGCTCTACAAATCCCTCATCAAATCAAACGCTTCGGAGGTCGTACCAGTTGTCGGTGGGGTAGCCGCAATTTCTGCATTCATCAGCAGCGCATTTATTTTAAATGAAAATCTACCAAATAATTTTCTCATTGGTTTCACAATTCTTGTCATTGGAATGCTTCTCATCTCTCACTTCAAATTTACAAAGCAATCATTATTCTTCCTTTCTGGGTCCGGAATCTTTTTCGGTTTTTCAACAGTCATCATGAAGCTCCTCCTTCAAAATGAAACGTTCATCAACGGCTTTTTCTGGTCCCGAATGGCAAACGTAGTAGTCGCACTTTCTTTTTTACTGGTCCCTACCTTTTATAAAGAAATTAAAAAAGATTTAAGGAAACCAAATCAACATAAAAGCAAAGCAAACAAAACTGTTTTGATAATAGGGAACAAGGTGTTGGCAGGTCTAGGTTTCTTATGTATTTTAATTGCGCTTAAGTCTGGGAACGCCACGCTCGTAAACGCCTTGAGCGCAACGCAGTATATGTTCCTCCTTATTTTTGCAATATTCTTTAGTCGCCTCATGCCAGAATATTTTGAGGAAACAGTTCACCGTCATGAGTTTCTACATAAATCCCTTGCAACAGGTTTAATAGTTATTGGATTCTTTGTCCTCTTTTTATGAAAAAACTTTTAATTGTCGTCATTATTATTGCCGGATGTCTCTATCTCCTTTCAATCAGAAAAATTCCAGACACAGTTACCTATGGCGTCTCATTTAGCGTATTCCATTCCCAAGAGCTCAAGTTGGACTGGAAAAAGGTCTACGATTCACTTTTAAACGACCTTGGGGTCACGAAATTTCGCCTTTCAGCTCATTGGCCGCTCACCGAACCCAAAAAAGATTCTTTCAATTGGTCAGAGCTTGATTATCAGATCAAAGAGGCAGAAAAGCACGACGCGAGGGTAATTCTTGCGGTTGGACGACGTTTGCCTGGCTGGCCAGAATGTCACGAACCAGACTGGGCAAAAAACCTTTCAAAAGAAGAAAAGCGTGCAGAAGTTCTCACGTACATAACCGCAGTTGTTACTCGATACAAAAATTCACCGGCAATTTCTGAATGGCAGATCGAAAACGAACCGTTCCTTTCATTCTTTGCCAAAAATAATTGCGGAGATTTCTTTGATCGAGAATTTTTAAATACCGAAGTTGCTCTTGTTCGTTCACTTGATTCAACTCACAAAATTCTTGTCACAGACAGCGGCGAACTTGGTTTGTGGTACAAAGCGTACAATTCTGGAGATTTATTTGGCACAAGCATGTATCTCTATATCTGGAATCACAAACTCGGCCAAATTCGCTATCCGATTACCCCAGCGTTTTTTAGAATCAAAAGAAACATAATTGAGCTCGTGAATGGCAAAAAAGAGGTACTATTGATCGAACTCTCAGCCGAACCATGGCTTTTGCAGCCAATTGTAGATGTATCGATGGATACTGCGTTAAGTCAGATGAACATTGATAAATTTAATCATGCGATTGAATTTGCTAAAAAATCAGGTTTTGAAAAACAATATTTATGGGGCGCTGAATGGTGGTATTACATGAAGGAAAATAATCATCCAGAATTTTGGAAGAGAGCGAAAGAAATATTTTCTGAACAAAATAATTAATTGTGTGCGTTCGACCAATCAGTCTTTTTTTTACATTTAATCTGTAGGGAAGTGGTTTGAAATAAAAGGCCCCTTTACTCTAGGCTTAGTGTCGCAAAACATATATTGTGCGACTCTTACCTATAAGAAGGTTCTATGGATTCAAACATTTAAAAACCACTTCTCCCTACCGTTCCTGTTTTAATATTTAAATTTTCTCGAGATTTATTTTGTGTCATTTTTCAGACAACAAAAAAGCCGGCCAAGGCCGACTCTTTCGTGAATGCGATTATCTCATCGCTAATTCTTTTGTTTTTGCCCAACATGGAGATGAAGCTAACCATGGGCGAGCACCTTGCTTCTCATAAAGGTAACGAGCATATTCGAGGTTACCATCAAGGGTGTACACGTCCATACCGAGCTTCTTCGCCTGTTCAAGATGGTAGTCTTCGTTAATTTGCATAACTCCGACGTCGTTCGGGTTTTCAATACCACGAATAATTTTACCGTTTGAACCAACCTGTCGAAAGTGCGACTCACATCGTGCAACCTCAACCATAATTGGAATATCGGAGAAGTAATCACGAACATGGGCTTCAACGCTCTTATCAATTTCGTTTGTCGACTCTTCCTTAGTTCTTTCAACAAGGACAGTCGTATCAGTCATTTTTGGAGGTTGAACTGCGCCAGGGTTACCAGTGATTCCGGTAAGCAACATATAGAGTCCAAGTGCTGTTATATTTATCATATATTTTTAGTTCTTTTGACGGATTATTGATAATCCCTTCAAAACAAAAGCTCAGTCATTACAACTGAGCAACATAAATATATTAGCATATTCTCCTACCCTTGTCAATGACAAAATGCGAATTTCATTGTATAAACTATGGCTAAAAAAGGCCTATGTATAGCCATATTTTCACTAAAATCGCTCTTAATTTTTATTCAAAAAAGTGATTTTTTGGTGTGAGACGTTGGCAACCACTGAACACTTACAGCCAAGGAATAGGAAATTGGGAGAATTGGGGTAGAAGAGAGCGTCCAAAAAGGAGTCTTGAGAGCGCTTCTGCCTCCCACACTGCCCCATTGAGCGCAATGTGTGGCTTTGGTTCTGCTGGAATACCCACGTACGCCATTATTCCGTCGGAATTTATATCACTTTTCTTATTTTTAACCGGTGGAAGGACATTCGCCTTAATCATATGGAAATACGTCACTGTATGAAGGTCGAGCGACCTATGAGCCAGTTTTATGTCTATGTGGTGACGAATTGCCGCTGCCTGGAGGAAACCGAGATCGAACATCGGGTTTTGGGCCGCCACAAGCTGGTTTCCCCTTCCCTCAAACCAGGTGAAGAAATGCTTTACGATTTCCCCTTCTTCGGGCTTGTTTTGAGTACGAACATCTTCTTCACTAAAGCCGTTTACAACCATAGCTGCGGGGTCAATATGAGCCCCTTCCCAGATCCGGCATTCTTCATAAAACTGCTCTGTAGGGTTGTCGAAATCAATAGCGCCAATACTTACCAAAGAGTGCTTTTGAGGGTCTGTACCCGTCGTTTCTACGTCGACAACAATCATATTATTCGTGGGGAGGGATTAAACCAATACAGTTTTGAGCTGGTTCATAGCCTGCACTTTGGGCAGATGCCTCGTCTTTAAAATAAATCTTATTCTTCTCTTCTATTGTTTTGGCACCAGGACAATCGAGAAGGTGGTATGTGGTACCATTTTTCGAAGCCACAACCGGCCGAATCTTTACAAACGGTTTTTGATTTTCGGTGGTCTTTGGTGTGGTAGGATTTGGCTGAATAATTTGCAAAGGCTCTTTTTTATCCCACAAAGCCTTCAATTTAAGGCCTCCGAAGGCAAACGTGAAGCCGAGAACGACGATTATGCTGATAAGGACCAAGATATTGATTTTTTTACTGCCATTGAGTATACTCATGGGGTAATTATACCAAACATATGGCAACAAAAAAGGCCGGTGGCTCAACAAAAAACGGGAGAGATTCAAATCCAAAATACTTAGGTATTAAGGTAAATGCAGGCGAACATGCGCAAGCTGGCGCTGTTATCGTGCGCCAAAGAGGTACAGACGTCCTTCCTGGCCGAAATGTTGGTACTGGTTCAGACCACACTCTCTACGCCCTTAAAGAAGGCACTGTTGTCATTGCCCAAACTCGTCGAACTCACTTCGATGGCAAGTCAAAAATCAAAAAGATTCTCCACATCGCATAATTAAAAACCACCCGTTGCTCGGGTGGTTTTTTCTTGTCTCTATTTTAGAACTACGCCGCAACGATGTGAACCATGAGTGTTACGTTCTTATCTTCACTGCCAATTTTTACCTTATGCTCCCCTATTTCTTTGAGAGGTTTTTCGAGATGAACAAAATCTGTAGGAACGCCAATATGCATTTGGCTTTGTAATTCAGTAATGATTTGCTCTTTGTGAATTCCAGAAAACAAATGGCCTTTTTCATTTGCCTTGCTTGCAATGGTGAGCTTCGTTTCAGATATTGTTTTAAGGTTCTTTTGGAGCAAGCTGTCCTGGATATTCTTTTCAGCACCCATGGTCATTTTGAGGGTTTCAAGCTCTTTTTCCGCCTGTGGTGTTGCTGCAACCGCGTATCCGTTTGGGATAAGGAAATTTATTGCATATCCGTTTGAAACATTTTTGACTTGGTACTTTTTGCCAATTTTTGCGAGATCGCGTTTGAATATTACTTTCATGGTGAATATATTATTTTTTCAGTAAAAATTGTACGGCTGACACAAGTTGTGGATCTCGGCCCTTCTTAACATCGTCTTCAGTTGCGCTTACTTCAATATCAGGCTTGAGGCCAGCGGCAGAGATCGAATGACCGTTTGGTGTGAGCCATTGAGCCACTGTAACCTTAAGCGATGAATCTGGGGTGATTTTGATAAGTTCCTGAACTGATCCCTTTCCAAATGACGTTGTTCCGACAAGTGTCGCCACCCCATTTTCAGAAAGCGCTCCGGCCAAAATTTCTGCTGCGGAAGCCGAGCCTCGGTCAATAAGTATCGCTGTTTTAAGCTTGCTGTCAAAAATGTCGTACCCGCGGCTTCGATGGATGATTGGATCACGACCGTCTTTGTAGGATTCACTTACCACGACCTTACCTGTGGGCAAGAACCAACTTGCCATATCCACCGCAGCTTCGAGGAAACCTCCAGGGTTGCCACGAAGATCGATAATAAGCTTGTCTGAACCAGTTCGGACGAATTCACGAAGAGCGCTTCGGAAAAGATCAGGAGAATTTGAAGAGAAGCTGTAGAGTCGGATGACGAAGATTCCGTCTGCACGAAGTTCTGATTCAATTGTTGGAATATCTATAACTGCTCGAGTAACTGCGACCTCAACAGGAGTTTCTGATTTTTCGTGAAGAATGGTGAGCATGACTTTTGTTCCTACTTTTCCGCGAATCAACTTCACGGCTTGGTCAGCATTGAGTTTTTCTGTTGTTACACCATCAATTTTGAGAATAATATCGGCTGGCTTGATACCTGCGCGGAAGGCCGGTGTACCTTTAAGTGGTGCAATAACTGTAAGAACTCCATCACGAACGCCTATTTCCATTCCAACACCTTCAAAGTTTCCGGAAATATCACTTTCAAAGATTTTGGCTTCTTCAGGGGGTAAAAAGACAGTATATGGATCACCTAAAGAATCAACCATACCGCTGATTGCCCCCCAAATTCGTTCCTGGCTTGTGCCTTTTGCATTTGTGGATGTCGACGTTGGTGCAAATTTTTCATCGAGAAGCTGCCATGCTTTCCAAAACGGATAAAAATCCGCACCAATATTTTCCGTCGGCAAAGAATTCTGAACAGAAAGCTGAGAAGAAACTTGGGACTTCCCTGCAAAGCCTGTTCGGTAACCGATTAAAAAAGAACCTCCTATAATAAGGAGAGTGAGCACTGAATAGACGAGTCGCTTTCTACTATCTGACATGTATATTTTCATTGTCTCAAAGCGCGGGAGTAGAGTCAAACGGGAGTCATGCTAAAATATTCGGATGCAACTCTTTAATACTTCTTCAGAAAAAATTGAGCTCCTCGAGCCAGCTGATGGAAAAAAAATTCGAATGTATCACTGCGGGCCGACTGTGTACAACTACGCCCACATTGGAAATCTTCGTGCGTATGTGTTCGCAGATACGCTTCGACGTGCTCTTGAATACGTTGGTTTACATGTTACGCAAGTCATAAACATTACCGACGTTGGACATCTTACAAATGACAGTGATTCTGGGTTAGACAAGGTTGAAGAAGAGGCAAAACGCGAACACAAAAAGGCAACTGAAATTGCAGATTTTTATACCCAGGCTTTTTTTGCTGATATTAAAAAATTAAATATCAATACATTTGGAACTCTATTCCCAAAAGCGACCGATCACATCAGTGAACAAATAGAACTCATTACAACACTTGAGAAAAAAGGTTTTGTGTATAAAACCTCTGACGGACTTTACTTTAATACGTCCCTTTTTAAAAAATATGGCGATCTCGGACATATTGATCTTGCACATATGGAAGAAGGTGCTCGCATTGCCAAAAATCCTGAAAAGAAAAATCCAACTGACTTTGCTTTGTGGAAATTTTCTCACCCAGAGGATAAACGCGAACAAGAATGGCCGTCACCATGGGGCGTTGGCTTCCCTGGCTGGCACATTGAATGTTCTGCAATGTCTATGAAATATTTGGGCGAGACTCTCGACATTCATACCGGGGGAATTGATCACATTCCTGTGCATCACAACAATGAAATTGCCCAGTCGGAATCCGCAACGGGTAAACTTTTTTCTCGATTTTGGATGCATAGTGCATTTGTGAATGTTGAGAGCGGAAAAATGGCAAAATCCGAGGGTAATTTTCTTCGTTTACAAACTCTTGAAGAAAACGGGATCAATCCCCTTGCCTATCGATATTGGCTCCTCACGGCACACTACCGAACGCCGGTTTTATTTAGTCTGGAAGCCGTTCGTGCTGCTCAAAATGCACTTGAGTCAATTGTGAGAAAAATTGCTGACAGTTCTTTCAAGAAAAAACGTGGAAGAATTGTATCTTTTTTTACTCCACATACTTCTCTAGCGAAAACTAAAAAAGAACTTTTGAAATTAATCGAAAATGATTTGGACACTCCAAGTTGTATTGCCCTTCTCCACAAAACAGTTGATGAAATTGTTTCTGGTTCATGCGATGTAAAGATAATCGAAGAATTCGACAAAGTGCTTGGACTTCGTCTCAAAGACATGGCCGTCTACATAAAAGATATTCCAGAAAGTATTAAGAAAATATCAATTGAGCGAGAAACATTTCGTACAGCAAAAAATTGGAATAAGGCAGACGAACTCCGAAAAAATCTAGAGAATATGGGCTACTTTGTCGACGACAGTGTTGACGGATCACGAATTCATCGCAGCTTAGTGTCTTTTGATACAAAGCTATAAACATCTTGTAAACGTACTATGCCAAAAACGAACTCAAATTACCCTGCCCGCTCTGCTAGTATGGTGAGCATGGCGAATACAAGAAACAGTCTTCGAATTCCTCCACAAAATCTCGATGCAGAAGCAGCGCTCCTTGGGTCTGTCATGCAGCGTCCAGACTCGATGTTTGAAATTACCGACATCATCACCAAAGAATCTTTTTATTCTGAAAAACATCGAATTGTGATCGGTGCAATGTTTGATCTTTTCAAACGAAGCAATCCGATTGATTTGCTTTCAGTGTCAGCTCACCTTAAAGAGCGAGGGCAACTCGACCAGATTGGCGGTTCAACATTTCTTGCCGAACTCGTGCAAGGTGTTCCAACTGCAACGAATGCAAAATACTACGCTGAAATTGTTCAACGAAAGTTTATGATGCGTCGCCTCATCGAAGCCGCCGAACATATTTCAAATCTAGGCTACGAAGAATCCACCGAGCTCGAAGAAGTTCTCGATCGCGCAGAAAAACACGTGTTTGATGTTACAAACTTCTCTTCCGTTCACAAATTCATCGAACTCAAAGATGAATTAACCGAAGCCTGGGAGCGTCTCGACAAACTTCACAATTCCAAAGAAGGCCTCCGTGGAGTTTCAACGGGTTTTATCGAACTCGACAATAAACTTTCGGGCTTTCAAAAATCCGATCTCATTATTTTGGCTGCTCGACCTTCAATGGGAAAAACATCGCTCGCACTCGACATTGCTCGCATGTCTGCAATTAAACACAATACACCTGTTGGTATTTTTTCTTTGGAAATGAGCTCACAGCAGCTTGTCGACAGAATGCTTGCGTCACAATCCGACGTCGACGCGTGGAAACTCCGAACAGGAAAGTTGAGTCGTGAAGACGAATTCGAATCAATTCGCCGTTCACTTGATGAACTTTCCAAAGCACCAATCTACATTGACGACCAGCCAGGAAATAACATTCTCAAAATGCGCTCTGTTGCCCGCCGTCTCAAAAGCGAAAAGGGCTTGAAGCTCCTCATTGTCGACTACCTCCAGCTCATGGTACCCACAAACTCGCGCGGCAATGACAACGTCGTTCAGCAAGTCACGGAAATTTCCCGTTCGCTCAAAAATCTTGCCCGCGAACTCGACGTGCCTGTTCTTGCCCTTTCCCAGCTTTCCCGTGCCGTCGAACAACGCGGAGGCCGACCTCGTCTCTCCGACCTTCGCGACTCCGGTTCGATCGAACAGGACGCCGACGTTGTCATGTTTATTCATCGCGAAGACAAGTACAAAGAACAAGCCGACAAAAACAACATCGCTGAAATTCTTATTGAAAAACACCGAAACGGCGAAACGGGAAAAGTTGAACTCTTCTTTAATGACAAAAAAGTTACCTTTCAGAGCCTGACAAAGAGCGAGTACGGCGGTGCAGAAAAAGAATTTGCTGATCTCTAAAATTCACCGCATATTTCCGTTACAATTTTGCTCAATTTTTATTACATTCTATGAATTCTTTTAATCGCCTCGTAGAAATATTTTCAGAATTTCCAGGAATCGGCCCACGCCAAGCGAAACGCTTTGTGTATTTTCTTCTTACGCAGCCACCGAGCCTTACAGGTGAATTTGTGCGCGCACTGGAAAATTTAAAAGCCAACACCCTCACTTGTACCTCTTGTTTTAGAATTTTCAGTAAAAATGCGAGCAGTTCGCCCACATGCTCAATCTGTTTGGATAAAAATAGAGACAGTTCCCTCCTCGCTGTTGTTTCTCGCGACAGTGATCTTGAAAGTCTTGAAAAAAGCGGCTCTTTCGATGGATTTTATTTTGTTCTCGGCGGCATTGTGCCAATCCTCGAAGCCGAACCTGAAAGAAAGGTCCGTAGTCGTGAACTCGTCCAAGAAGTAGAGAAAAGGATTGCAAATGGTCTCGAAGAAATTATTCTCGCAATGAGCGCAAATGCCGACGGCGAAAACACTGCGAACTATATTCAGGAATTACTTTCTCCCTTTAAAACACAAGGTCTCAAAATCTCCCTCCTCGGCCGTGGCCTTTCAACGGGCACCGAACTCGAATATTCTGATGCAGAAACGTTGAGGAATGCGTTAGGAAACAGGAGGTGATTCAAAGTAACGAATTGTATTTATACTCCAACCCAACCCGACAGGAGAGTTTCCGCAGCCAGGATAGCCTTTCGTCAAAAAAACCCGCTTTTCAGCGGATTTTTAATTACTTAATCTTTTCAATAGTCACTTTAGAGAAAGGCTGTCTGTGACCATTTTTCTTGAAGTAGCGACTCTTTTGTTTGTATTTAATAACGTCAATTTTCTGCGCTCGGCCGAATTCTTTGAAAGTAGCTTCAACTTTTGCACCAGAAATATATGGTGTACCAATAGTAGTGTTTTTGCCGTCATCAACAAGAAGGACTTTGTCAAAAGTAACCTTGTCCCCTGCCTTAAGGTCGCCGTCAAGCTTTTCAATAGTAATAACATCACCAGATTTCACCTGGTACTGCTTACCTCCTGTTTCGATGACTGCAAATTCGGTCATATCAGGCTATTTTACCTATATTGCCAAAAAGTGCAAGCAAACAAAGGGTTTTAGCAAAAGACCCTAATCTACTCGTTTTCTGGCGTATCAGGCCTATTTATAGCCATAGTTTCAAGTCCTCCGCCTGTACCAGTAATGCGCAATACGTCTTTATCGATCTTTTTAAACTCTTTACTACCATTATTAAAGTGATTTACAACGGTGCTAAGGGATGTTCCAAGCTTATTGTGGTACTCCTCATAGCTTTTGAGATGATTAATGAGGTTTGAAACATTCTTTTGGATTTCTTTAGTCTTCTCCTCAATCTGCATTGCTTTAAGGCCCTGTAAGACTGTTTGGAGATACGCAAGGAAAGACGTCGGCGAGACGATAATAACCTTGTACTTTCCGGCCGCGCGTTGGATCAAATTTTCTGTATCCTCGGTAATTGCCCCGATTTTGTTAATCAAAAGATCGTAATAAATTGCTTCGTGTGGGATGAACATAAAAGCAAAATCCATCGTTCCTTCTTCCGGACGAATGTATTTTGACGTTTCCACGATGCGCTGTTTAAGATCGTTCACAAATAACTTTTCGAGACGAGCTTTCTCTGTCGGATCACTTGTTTCAATCATTCTGTTGTAATTTTCTAGAGAAAATTTAGAATCAACGGGAATAATTTTATCTTTTACAAAAACTGCAGCATCGACAATTTCCCCATTTTTAAATCCATACTGCATTTGGTATTGACTCGGTGCCAACACGTTTTTAAGAAGTGTTTCGAGGTAATATTCGCCCAAAATTCCGCGCTGTTTTGGATTTTTCAAAATATCCTGGAGAGACTGAAGCTGGTCAGCAAAAGAAACAACTTGTTTGTTGGTTTCGTCGAGTTTTGTGAGACCTTGCGTAACGTCACGAATCAGTTTTGCCGATTCACCAAACTGGGTCTTCATGGATTCATGCACCTGCTTTGTCGTTTCACCCATTTTGGCATCAATTGTCCGGCTCAAGTCATTGATATGTTGAAGTAACAGAGACATGCCCTGACCATCTTCCCTTGGAGTTTCAGTTTTTCTTCGAGAGATAAACCAAATAAATCCCGCGTTAAGCAAGAACAAGGCGACCACGATAAGTATGACGAATGAAACTGACATATATTGTGCATTATATACTAACTCGGATTGTGATATCATCTATTTTACTATGACTTTCCAAGAAAAAATCAAAGTGGATATGGTTCAGGCAATGCGCGACAAAAATTCTATTCGCGTCAATGTTATGCGCGGACTTATGGCAAGTTTTACAAACGAACTTGTATCCAAAAAGAAAAAACCTGACGAAACACTCACCGACGATGAAGCACTAGCGGTTATTTTACGCGCAATCAAACAAAGAAAAGATTCGATCGAACAGTTTAAAACTGGTGGTCGTACCGACCTTGTTACTTCCGAGGAGAACGAACTCAAAATGATCGAAGAATACAGTCCGAAGTTTATGTCTATTCCAGAAATCACTGAAATTGCTAAAAAGAAAAAAGAAGAAATGGGCATTACAGATAAAACAAAAATGGGTGCTTTTATGGGTTCACTCATGAAAGAATTGAAAGGCAAGGCAGATGGTGCGGATGTAAAAGCGGTTGTCGAATCTTTGTTTTCATAATTATTTGCTTTGGCATTGAAATAATCAAAATATTTGATTCGTTTTGATGTGTTATTATTGGGCAATAATCTTTTTTTAAAATAAACGTGGAAAAATATACGTCCAGAATAAAGAAACTCGCCGGGCCACTTGTGTCTTTCATTATCATATCCACCCTCCTTTTTTCTCCTTCAGCTACTCATTCACAAACAACTGAACAACTGCAGGCACTCTTGAATTCCCTCCTCGTTCGAATTGCCGAACTCCAGAGCCAGATCGCCGCACAAGGTGGTGGAAGTAGTGGAAACTTGAGTAGTTTTCGATTTACAAGAAATTTGAATGTTGGAAGCAATGGTGCTGATGTGACCGCACTCCAAAAATTTCTCATTGCAAAAGGCTTTTTACGGCCAATTTCTAAATATGGCCACTTTGGTGCCGTTACTCAAGCCGCACTTGCTGCATATCAAAGGTCACAGCGCATTACCCCTGTTGCTGGTTTTTTTGGTCCAACAACGCGATCACGAGTTAATTCACAGATTTCCACCACTGTGTTCGCTTCAACAGGCAGTACGGGAATCTTACCTCCGGGCTGTGTACCAGGTTCTCTCTATAGTAGAACAACGGGCGCACCGTGCGACCCTTCAGCAGGAGGGGTTGGAGGTATTGGAAGCATTATCACAAACAGACCAAGCGGCGGAGGTGGAGGCCCAACGCGATCAAGAACTACAACAAACTCAACAACATCAGCAGAATGCCAAGACGGCCTTGATAACGATAGTGATGGACTTACTGACTACCCTGTTGATCCAGAATGTATAGATGGTTCGCAGGAAAACGGCTCTTCTGTTCCAAGAAAAACACTGTACGCCTTTCGGCATATTTACGTTGCGGGAGGAGAACCTGTATACCAAAGAGATTATCACAACATTATTTCTCCGTGGATTTTGAGCGCCGGTGAACCAACTTCTGCAAACCCTGCACTTGCAAAAGCATACCTCGATCGATTTGAACCAGGTGCACGTGCGATGTTTTCTTGGTCATTTGGAGGCATGACAGGTAGCGAGACCGGATTTTTTAGTGATGCAGACAACTGTACAGACACAAACGGTGGCACACCAACATACGTTGACCAGTACGGGGTAACAAAACCCTACCGATGCCCATGGATGGATACATGGCTTTCAACGATTCGAGTCCGATGGGATAACTTTTTCAGAGAATACGCAGCAATAGGCGGTAAGATTGATTTCCTTACCATGGACAATGAGTTCATGAATGACGTGAGCGGAATCGACCAAACAAAATTTGATTTAATCCTTTCAAATCCAAAATACAGCCAAGCGAATACGAATTTTAGATCAACTGAATTAGCGTACGGCCCAATGCAACAAAAAATGGGTACTCTCGACACACTTATTCGTAACCCGACGGCGTGTGCAGCGGTGAATTGTCAGACATATGTTGGTTTGCTTTTGGCGGATTGGTTTAGGAGTTACACGAATAAGGCAATGGCCGAACCTCTCCTTTCTTATTTCCCCAACGTCGATATTACAAACTTTAACGACTACTATTACAATTACGATACGTTTTATGCGCCACTTGATACTGCGGTAACGACCCACATTTCTGGCGGTTACAACAGCGACGGCTCAATTTTTGGTACCCACCAAAATAGAGGCACACTCTACACCATGGAAGTGTTCAGTGGTGGCACCGTGCCAATCGACGGGATTCATCTCTACAATCAAACCTATTTCAACAAAATTAAACAGGAAGTGAACTGGGCAAAAGTTTCTGCCCTTTCAAAACCTGACGCACCTCTTGCACCCCTCTTTGCCGGCTCAAGTCACATCGAACGCGACGTGAATCTCGCTCCACCAGCAGGAACATACGCAGAAACCGTATTCCATATGGCACTTGCAGGGGCAGAATATCTGCAGTTGTGGACTGGAAGTGAAACCACGACGCAAGAAAAGCAGGATTTAAGTTATGCGTTGGATGAATTCGACACTGTTGCTGGATTTGAAGACAAACACAGCCTCGCTTCTCAAGACTCTCATTTAAACAGCCGCCTCCGCGTCACCGACAAGTCAGCATGGAATGACGACTACATTCTTACCGGCATGACGTCGGCTGGTAGAAAAATCTGGCGCTTTACCCCAGACGGCACACAAATGGACGTCCAAGGCACCCTTGTTTCTGAAAGTCCTGTTACCTTCCTCACCCCACAAGTCAGGATCACATTTCCTGAGGGCGTGATTTATCACCCATCAGGTGACAGTGAATCCTCTCTTGGATTCTGGATCGTTCAACCAGAAGATGCAGGGGCTCCCGCATTTTCTGATTCTTCAATCAACTCTTCTCCTGTTGCCTCGTTTACCGTCCATCAACTCGACCGCGTCAATAACGTTCTCTTTATTTCGTACGGTTCATATGACCCTGACGGAACAACGATCACGATCGAATACGACTTCAACGGAGACGGAGTGTATGGTGACCCTTCCACATATACAACAGACGGTGTCTCGACATACCAACTCGCTGTTTCAAGTCTCCAAGATCAAGCATGGGTAAGTAATTTCTTCACAACGGGAGGCACACATACTGTTGGAATAAAAGTTACCGATGCCGAAGGTGCAACAGCAACATACAGAAAAACATTTACTCTTCCCGGCCAAGCATGCATCCATACAGTGTTTACAGGTCTGTGCGAAGTTGAATTGTCTGCATTACCGGATGGACGATCATCAAATCTTGCAGTTGTAATGAGTACTCTTACGAATGACATTTCTTCGTTTCTCTCATTTGTCGGTGAATCAATCCGTGAGTTTTTCTATTCAATCATAGGTTGGTTTGTATAAATTGACGGGTTTGTGCTCTGCACTTTGCACTTTGTAAAATATGTAGTATAAAAGAGGAAGAACTTGGTCCAAAAAACGTAACCCAAAATCGAAAGGAGATTAGGGATGGTTGTTACAAACGATCAGAACTGGGTCAGTCCAGAAATCCGTGAACTTGCCTTTCGTGCCGCACAACTTCGACGAACAGATCTAAACAGAAGTCAGAAGTCGAAGCCAATGAAAGACTACTTTGCTCGTGCACTCAAAACTGCAGGTCTCGAAGTAACTCGGGAACGCCTCCAGGCAATGGGCAAAATTCTCGGCTCATTTGGTGGGAAGAAAACTGCCGCTCTACGCCGAGCAGGGTCCATCTTCCCACGCTCCCCAACGCCTCCAGCACCTTTTTGCGAATTCCTTTTCCCGAAGTGGAAACTTTAACCAATCAAGAAGCGGATACGTCCGCTTCTTTTTTATTATTTATGACCCTACCGGGAATCGAACCCGGATTTGAAGCTTGAGAAGCTTCCGTCCTAACCATTAGACGATAGGGCCATTACAAACTATCCCACGTAACTTACAACGAAATTCACTCATTTACAAATCTTCAAGGGGCTCACGTTTCTACCTTTCCTCCCACTCTTTTTCCTGTCGAACCAAAAGCTCTTTTGCTCTTTCAGGTTCCGCAAGAAGCATTGCAGTCGCCTTTTCCATTCGTTTGCCTTGCGAACCCTTAATCAAGACAATGTCACCTGGTTTACTGTCTTCACGCAATCTTGTCCCTGCTTCAACTGAATCATCGAATTCAAAAATATTCTCTTTTGGAAAACCTGCTGCGATCGCAGCATCAAATGTATTTCTCGAACGGGTGCCGACGGTATAGATCACATCTGCAATCTGTGCCGATTTTACCCCCACCTTTTCGTGTTCTTTTTTTGAATGAGAGCCAAGTTCGAGCATGTCTCCAAGTACCACAATTTTTCTTCCTGAAGCCTTAATTTCTTTTAACGTATCGAGAGCCTCTGAAACCGCAACTGGAGAAGAATTGTACGTATCGTCGATAATGCAGGTGGAATTCATACCTGCAATAATTTTCATGCGGCCAGGAGGCGCAACATGTGTGTGCAAAGACTGCACAGCTTTTTGCATATCGATTTTTAAAGACTTGGCAACCGCGAGTGCTGCAAGTGCGGTATACATTTGCTGTCGGCCAATCGCTCCTTCAATTACTACAGGAAAAACATCTCCAGAGACATGCACGTTGAAATGAATGCCGGTCGGGAAAGACGTTACATGGTCATACACAAAATCAAAATCAGAACCTGACACATCGGTATGTTTCGCTGTGCCGTACGTAAGAACTTTGCCTTTTGCGAGCGGTCGCATCGAAGACACGAGGACATCGTCCGCGTTCAAAACGACAGTACTTGCTTTATGGGACGCAATGACTAGTTGAGATTTTTCATGCCGCACTTGCTCTGCAGAATCAAAAAATTCAATATGCACCGGCACATCACTCAACCGAGTTATCACCGCTACGTCAGCATTGAGCCATCGTGCGACAGAACGAATATCCCCTGGCCTATCCGCACCAACTTCAAGCACAAGCCATTCTGGATACTTGTGAGGAAAAATAATGAGATTAATTCCATCAATAAAGTTCTTAAACCATAAATATGGGTCATTCCAGGCATTTGGCTGGCCGAGAATCGTGAGGGGTACACCAATTTCACTATTAAAACTCTTACTGCTCTTTCGTACGAAAAACGACGTTGAAAGAACACTATAGATAGCGTCTTTAGTCGTTGTCTTACCGACACTACCAGTAATAGCGACAATTTTTGGCTTATATTTTTTGAGCACCAACTTTGCCTCAACGAGTAAAAGTGTAACGATTACTTTTTTAAAAATCTGTTTCATACAGGTCTGCTGTCACAATAATACCTCACTATCTGTCCGGTGGGATATCATAATAATTTATCAGATATTTGGTCATATCCATAAATGAAAGTGTGAGCGTTTCTGACGCGTACTTAACCTCTTTTGGATAATACGTGTAAAGGAAAATGATAAATTTTGGATTGTATGCAGGGAAATAGCCAAAGAAAGAATGGAGGTAGCGATCTTCATAGTAGCCTTTTTTTGTGTCAGAAATCTGGGCAGTACCAGTTTTCGCCGCAATGCTGTAGCGATCCATTTTGACCGTACCACCGAGAAGTGCCTCATCGACAACTCTCACAAGCATTCGCGTGACTTCTGTTGCCGTTTCGGGTTTAAGGACTTGTTCGGGCGCAGGCAGTTCCGTTTTCTTTGAAAATCCAGACGTGTAATCAATTCTCGAAACAACATGCGGCCAGATGAGCTTGCCGCCATTTGCGAGCACAGAAAGCGCTCGAACGGTATTAATCGGTGTCATGGCAATTCCCTGACCATACGACGCAGTAGCGTGTTCAATGTCGCGCGGACTATTCAAATTAGATACGAGCGGTGCCGCTTCGAAAGGCAAATCAATTCCTGTTTTTTTATCAATCCCAAAGCTTCGTAAATACTTTGACGACACATCCTTGCCAATTTTTTGGACGATGAATGCGACACCTGTATTGAGCGACTGACTTAACACTTGCTGCATATCGACAACTCCGCGACCCTTACCGTCATAATTTGAAATCTTTTTATTGTTCAAAACAAGAAATCCTGCATCGTTGTATGTTGTTTTTGCAGTAATAATTCCCGTATCAATACCCGAAGCCATTGTAAGCGGCTTTATGATCGAACCCATTTCGTATACATCTTCCACAAGTCTATTGGAAAAAATCTTTGGATCATTTTCTGCACTAAAATTGTTTGGATCAAAAGATGGCGCCAAACCCATTGCTAGAATTTCCCCCGTTGCTGGATTCATAATGATGCCGCCAGTATAATCCGAACTCCATTTTTCATTCACTTTTTCGAGTACACGCTCAAGGTAGGCTTCGACGCTTGGCTCAATCGTTGTCACAATGTCGCCTTCTGATTTTTCACTATCAGAAAATGTACTTTTAAGATTAGAAAACATTTCTACAAAAAAGTTCGCGTACGAGGATTCATTTTCCCGACGAAGGGTTTTTTCATATTGATACTCAAGCCCATACTGACCTTCGAGTACGTCGCCTTTGTATGCCATAAGTCCAAGAACGCTTGACGCAAGTTTGCCCGACGGATACGATCGCCACTTTTGTTTAAACACCTGCAAACCCTCGATTGCGGGAGTAGAGATTTTCGTACCAATATCTAAATCCACCTTTTTAGTAATCTCTTCGTAAGAATCAGTTTTCTTTTCTGCTTTTTTTAAAAAATCATCTTTATTGATAGGCACTGATGCATTGATCCTTTCGTAAATAGCGTTGGGATCAGTAATGATACGCGGATTAATAACGACAATGTTGCCTGTTTGCTGATACGCACCGGTCACCCTGTCACCGTCTTTAGACGTAAAATAAATCGTACCTCTATTGAGAAGCGACGAATTTGGAGTTAAATATTGTCGATCTGCCTTGATTGTGAATTTTTCACCAGAGACTATCTGAATATTGTACAAACGATAGATAATCACAAGTGCAATACACGCAATCAAAATGAAAGCCAATCTGACTCTTCCTCTCATAACCTGCGACCGAGACATTATCTATTGAATTGTATCAGCTTTGCTCAAAACGCTCACTGCTTTTTGAGGAATGTACACAACGTGTGTTGCCTCTTCGTAGCCCATAGACTGTGCGAGTTCAAGGGTAATGTCATCCATTGCACCGATACGAGAAGATTCAAGATTTGTGATCTGTGCCCGAACGTCAGAGATGTTTGATTCGATGTGATTTCGCTGCGCCACCAAAATAACCGTTTTGTTGACGGAATAGATGTAGAACACTGCAACAAAGACGATAAGACCAACGAGAGGCCAAAATACGCCGCTTCCAGTTATGTGAGCACTTACTTTTGATCTGATAGACATGTTATTTTTTTTCAATAATTCTTAATTTTGCACTTCGTGACCTTGGATTCGATTCAATTTCGGCTTCGCTTGCGGTAAGAGGTTTCTTTGTGATGGCCGTTGCAAGTTCTGCGTTTTTTAATTCATTAAAATAGTGTTTGACGATGCGATCCTCGAGACTATGGAAGGAGATCACCGCGATCCGACCCTTGGGCGAGAGAACCTTCCATGCTGCCTTAAGTCCGTCTCTGATCGCTTCGAGCTCGTCGTTCACTGCGATTCGTATCGCCTGGAACGTTCGAGTGGCGGGGTGGATCTTTCCGTGGTGGTAATAAAACGGTGTGAACTTCATGATGATCTCCACCAAATCCCCCGTTGTGTCGATTGGTTTGCTTTTTCTCGCTTCAACGATTCCTCGCGCAATTCGCGAAGCAAACCGTTCTTCACCGAAGCCTCGAATGATTTGGGTTAGATTTTCTTCTTCCCATTCATTGACGACATCGCGAGCAGTGATCAAACCAGTTTGGTCTTTTTCAAAAGTCATCACGAGCGGTTCATCTTTTTTAAAACTGAATCCCCTACCCGACTCTTCGATTTGTCGTGAGCTCATGCCGATATCAAAAAGAAATCTGTGAGCGTTTTGAAAACCGAGAGACGCAAGGATCGAATCAACGTTTCGAAAATTTCCCTGTTTCAAGAAAATTTTATCTGACTCGTTCTCAAGTTTTTTACTGACTCGATCAATTGATTCCTGATCTCGATCAATTCCAACGACTGTGATTTTATTTTTGAAACGTGCAAGTGCTTCGGCAGTGTGTCCACCGTCACCCAACGTTCCATCAACAAACACATCACCATCATGGATGTCGAGACCGTCAATTGATTCATGTAAAAGGACGCTTGTGTGAGACATGACCTAGATATTACAGAGCACCAATTTCTCCCAACTTTTCTGCAAGCTTGTCGGCCTGCTTCTCAATCTTCTTCTTGTATTCATTCCAACGATCGCTGTTCCAAATTTCTACTCTGTTATGGACGCCCGTGAAAATTACTTTTTCCGCAAGGTCCGCAAACTTCTTGAGAAAATCTGGGATCAAAATTCGACCGATAGAATCAACTTCAACTTCAACTGCACCTGCGAGCATAAAACGATTAAAGCCTCGCGTATCAGATTGGCCAATTCCCAAACCTCCTAATTTATCTGCGACCTGCATCCATTCATTCATCGCGTAAAGAAAGATACAGTTGTCGAGACCGTGTGTGATGACAACTTTTTTACCAACTTCCTTACGAAACTTAACTGGAAGAGAGACACGATTCTTTTCATCAATAGTATGCGTGTACTCTCCGATTAACATTAGTTCAATTTAGAATTACCACTTGTTCCCACTTAGATAACAGTATATAACACCCATTACCACTATCATACATTCTTATCCCCATATTTTAAAAATAAAAACAACAAAAAAAGAGCCAACAATAAGGCTCTTTTTGCGAAAGCATCAAACGTTTTTAAAATAAAACGTTTCAGGCTCTTATATTATTTTCGTGGACGAAGTGTTGGAAATAAAATAACTTCGCGAATATTTTTTGTGTCAGTTAACACCATGCAAAGTCGATCAATACTCATACCAACGCCACCTGCTGGAGGCATGCCATATTCCATCGCTTCAACATATTCTTCGTCGAGAAGTTGAGCTTCTGCGTCACCTTCGGTGCGGTTTTTTTCCTGAAGCTCAAAACGTCCGCGTTGTTCGAGAGGGTCATTCAACTCTGAAAATGCACTAAGGAGTTCATAGCCACCGATAATAAGTTGGAAGCGGTCAATATATTCTTTCGTACCCTGTTTGTGTTTTGCGAGTGGAGAAAAGATTGTCGGGTAATCAATAATAAATGTTGGCTGAATTAATTTTGGACGACAGGTTTTTTTGTAAATGTTGTCTAAAATTTTGTGAGTCAAATCCCCTTTCTCAACTCTTACTCCAAGTTGTTCGGCTTTAAGTTTCAATTCTTCAAAAGAAATATTTTCTGGATTTGGAATAAGAGCAAAGCGTGTAAGCAATTCGTAAAACGTAATGACTTGGAATTTTTTAGAGAAATCGATCTGATTGCCGTCGAACGTAACAACTTCTGCACCCATAACTTTTTTAACAACAGAGCGCAATAATTTTTCTACAAAAACGCGATGCTTTTTTGCTTCTGCATAACTTTCGTAAAACTCAACCGTTGTGAATTCTGGATTATGGGTCACATCAATTCCTTCATTTCTAAACTGTCTTCCGATTTCGTAGACCTTTGGAAAACCAGCAACGAGGAGTTCCTTCAAATATAATTCTGGCGCAATGCGCAGATACATATCGATGTCGAGTGCATTGTGATGTGTTACGAAAGGTAGCGCACTTGCACCGCCGGCGATTGCTTGAAGGACAGGCGTTTCAACTTCGAGGAAATTTTCTTTATCCAAAAACTTTCTGATTTCAGAAATTAATTTTGATCGAACAATAAAACGATTTTTAACTTCAGAAGAAGAAATAACGTCCAAATAGCGTTTACGGAATCGTTCTTCAACATCCTGGAGACCGTGCCACTTTTCTGGCAAGGGGCGCAAGCTTTTTGAAAGCATTTTCCAGGTAGAAACATTGAGAGTCTTCTCCCCTCTTTTTGTTTCAAAAAACGTACCCGTTACTTCTACAAAATCACCCACGTCGACAACATCGCTCCACAAATCAAAATCCGCTGCAGCCATTCCTTCATCCTTTTTTATAAAACCTTGAAAGCTTCCTGTACCGTCATCAAACGTAAAAAAGACAATCGCACCCTGCGGACGAAGAGAAAGCACCCGACCAACGAGCGTTGCGGGCTTTTGGGCTGTTACAAGGGTAGCGAAATTTTCAGCCGCTTCTGCATTCGTAAAATCCTGATTTGAAACAACAGGAAATGCTTCAATACCCTTTTCACTCAACAGTTTGAGTTTAGCCAACCGTCCCTGTCGAATATCGTCAATTGATGACATATGAGTCTCTATTTGATATCGAGAACTTTATAGTTAATAACTCCGCTCGGAGCATGCACCGTGAAGGAATCTTTACTCTTTTTACCAACAAGCTTGAGACCAAGTGGAGATTTGATAGAAAGTTTACCTGCTTTCATGTCAGATTCCTCTGAACCAACGAGAGTGTACGTTTTGGATTCACCACCCTCCTTTTGAACCGTAACAACTGAACCGATCGTGATAACGCTTGTGTCATGAGTAGAAGGCATAATGACAGCTGATTTGAGGATCATTTCGATCTTTGCAATACGATCCTCGATATTTGCCTGGGCGTCGCGAGCTTCGTGATATTCAGCATTTTCGGAAAGATCACCTAAGGACTTTGCGTATTCGAGGTGTTCTGCGATTTCTTTGCGTTTTGTGTGAACAAGAACAGCAAGCTCTTTTGTAAGCTCGTTATGTTTTTCTTGTGTTAAATATTCGGATTCGTTCATGGGATTTGAGAATACAATTCTACACTAGTTAGCCGGATAATCAACTGGCATTTATTGCAAATATTCTGGTGTATTCACATGCATCCAATCAAGAAGCTGACGCATGACGTATGTCGCGCCAATGGTGTTACTTTGGGCGCCTTTTTCCATAAGCACAACATACGCATATGTCGGGTTTTCGTATGGGAAGAACCCAACTGACCAGGAATTCACAAGCTGCTTTATGGTACCGATCTGTGCAGTTCCCGTCTTTCCGGCAATATCGATATACGGCACGTTCACACCGCTTGCCGTCCCTTCGAGCACCGCCAACCTCATGCCTTCATGGATAATGTCGAAATCCTCCTTTTTGAGTGGAATTGTCTTTGTTGGGTTTTCGTCGTCATGGACGAGACTTGGTGTGAGTAATGTTCCTTCATTGGCAATCGCAGCAAGATAGCGAACGATCTGGATTGGTGTGAACTGGAGTCCATATTGACCGATCGAGGTATTGTACGTATCCCCGAGCCTCCAGACGTCACCGTCGAACATTTCTTCTTTCCATTCTGGATTTGGAATGATTCCTTCTTTTTCGTGAGACAAATTAATCCCCGTTTTTTCTCCCAACCCAAACATCCTGATGTATTTTTCAATATTTACGATACCAAGACCGCGCTGATCTTCGAAGCCGCCGCCGACAGCATAAAAATACACGTCAGAAGACGCGGCGATTGCATGTCGCATGTCTACCCAGCCGTGCGCTTTCCAGTCTTTAAAAACACTTGGCTTATCAGGAAAATATGGATTCGCAATTGAAATCGAGCCGGTACTTAAAATTTTCTTTTGTGGATCAATGATTCTTTCGTTCAGCGCACCAATTGCAACGATGGGTTTTATAATCGAACCAGGAGTAAAAAGTCCTGAAACTGCACGATTCAAAAAAGGGGTTTTCGGATCATTTTGGTATCCATTGATCGCCTCTCTGTCACCTTCGGTAAGCTTTGTTGAATCAAATTCAGGAAAACTTACGAGGGACAAAAGATCACCTGTATGAACATTCATGATCGCTACCGTTCCACCGCTAAAGCCGTAATCCGCTGACGTTGATGCCATGAGTCGGTAAATTTTGTCTTGGAGCCGAGAATCGATGGTAAGCGTCACGCTTTTACCATCTTCAGGAGGACGAATAACACTTTGCGACTGCACTTTACCCAGCGCATCAGTTTCGACAATTCGAACGCCATTTTCTCCTGACAACACACCGTCGTATATTTTTTCGAGCCCGTCTTCGCCCACATAATTTGTTCTAAAATAAAAACCAGAGCTGTCTTTTGTTGGATATTTCACATAGCCGATCAAGTGTGCAATGCCGTGAATTGGTGCATAGACACGACGTGCAAAGTCAGACGTACCCTCAAACAGCGCATTCGATGCGAGTTCGATTCCATTTCGATCGAGAATAACTCCCCGATTTGCAAAAATATCAGTGTTACGAAGTCGATTCATTTCACTCTGTTTTGCATAGGCTTCACCTTTGTGAATCTGCAAAAGCCAGAATCGAGAAAGAAAAACTCCAGCAACGAGCACAAAACAAAACGAAACAAGAACAATCGCCCTTCGTGTAATGGGTTGTTCAAGTCGGCCTTCGAACTGATGCACATCGAATTCTGGAAGGTTGCTTGAATCAATAAAAATTTCATCCGGGTTTATTTCACCCATCTTTCTTCGCCGTCTAAAATAGAGAGAAATCTTTCGTAACATGCCTTGATTCTACCTTACTTATGACTAATAGAATTTAAGCCTCGTTTTCAAGAAAATAGAGACGAGAAATACCACACCAATGACCGTCGTAAAAAAAGTATTGATGCCAAAAAATGTCATTCCAGGAATGCCGTGGAAACCATCTAAAAAGAAACTGAACAGAAGTGATTCGTAGAAAAACTCAAACCAAAAAATAACAATACATATAAGAAGTACAGAAAACCACCACGGTGTCGTGAAAATCGAGATGAATATTACAATGTCAGCTGCAATTCGAAAAAGAATGCTCATTTTTATTTTGTAAGTCTTTCGATCTCAACGAAACGGAGATTAAAAATATTTGTTGGAGCATTAAACAACACTCGTTTTGACGCACTTGTCTCTCGTGAATCAATCTCTGCAACAAGCGCCACGATCGCACCATTGAATTCCGGAAGAATTATTCTGTCATTTTTTACAATATCAATATCCGGAGAAACTTCTGCTTCCATATTTCCACCGCCAGTTCCAACAATGACAATCGTAGCTCCCGTGCGTTCTACGATAGCCTGCGTCTGTTCCCCATTACTTGAAAAAAGTACAAGTTTTGCAGTTGCATTCGCACTCTCACTTACCCGACCGATCGGCTGGCCACCGAGACCATATACGCGGGCGCCCACGCCGACACCGTCTTTACTTCCCACATCAACGACAAGAATGTCGTATGGAGACTGCGGCGGCTTAGCGATAACATTCCCCAGCACGGTAGGGTTAAACACGGGCATCCTTCCATATGCAGAAAGTAATTCTTGATGTTCTTTATATAAACTCTCAAAACTCAAAAGTTGAGCTTGCATGTTGTTGAGTTCCTGCGTGAGACGATCATTTTCGCGGATGAGCGAGCCTTTTGAACTCGAGAATGCAGCAACAAAAGAAAGTTTGTGTTCGACTGCCGTGTATACAGAAGCGACCGGCCCACCAACAGCAAGTGAAAACTTCCCAACAGGCTTACCAGCAAAAATTTCCAGTGCAAAAATAAGAGCGATCACAAACAGTGCAACACTCATGGAAATTATCAAAACATTTTTCTTTGGTTTTCTACTTTTTTGGAGGTAAGTCATCTTCATTTACGATTAGAATATCTTTGAAATACTGGAGGTCTTCGAGAATGATACCTGTACCACGAGCCACACAAGTCAATGGATCTTCAGCAATATGAATAGGGATTTTTACTACATCGTGGAGAAGCTGGCCCATGCCGCGCAACAATGCCCCGCCACCCGCGAGGTGCAACCCGCGCCCCATGACGTCAGAAAGAATTTCCGGCGGAGTAGTTTCCAAAACTTCTCGCACAGATTCCACCAAAATATACACAGACTGCGCCATCGCTTCCCGAATATCTGCGTCGGTAACAATAACCTCTTTGGGTAAACCTGTGACAAGGTCACGACCTTTTATGACTGCTTCCATAGACTGGCCCATCGGGATCGCAGAACCAATTGCGATTTTTACATTCTCGGCAGTTTTTTCTCCAACAATAATTTTAAATTCGCTGCGGATATACGACATGATGTCGCTGTTGAATTTGTCGCCAGCAATGCGGACGTTTTTGGAGCGGACAATACCACCAAGTGAAATAACGGCAATGTCTGTGGTGCCACCACCAATGTCCACAACCATGCTTCCGACTGGTTCCATCACAGCAAGCTTCATACCGATTGCAGCTGCAACCGGTTCTTCAACAACGTACACTTCGCGAGCACCGGCATTTCTGATTGCATCTCTCACTGCACGGATTTCAACGTTCGTGATTCCGGATGGAACTCCCACCACAACTTTCGGTCCTAAAAACTTTTTGGATTCTCGTTGTGCGGAATTAATAAAATAAATAATCATTTCCTCCGTTACTTCGAAGTCGGAAATGACACCATCAACAACAGGACGCACTGCTGTAATATGCGGTGGTGTACGGCCAAGCATTTGTTTTGCTTCTTTGCCAATTGCCACCACGCGACCAGTTTTTTGATTTACCGCGACAACAGATGGTTCATTTATCACAACCCCTCTTCCTCGAACATAGACGAGCGTATTCGCAGTACCAAGGTCAATCCCGATATCATTCGAGAACATCGTGTAGAGTTTATGAGCGAATTTTTTCATGAGTTATTCTGAAAGCAGTGAGATGAGGTCTTTTTCTGAAATAATGTTTGTTTTTTCTTCGATTCTTTTTTTAACTTCGATACCGCCAGCCGCTATTGTTTTGTCACTCACAACGACACGATACGGAATACCGATGAGGTCAGAGTCAGCGAATTTTTCGCCGGGACGAAGATCGCGATCGTCGTACAAAACTTCATGTCCGAGCTGTGTAAGTGTTTTATATAATTTTTCAGCAACGGCGTGAGTTTCATCTGCTCCAGAAATTTCGATGAGATGAACTGTAAATGGTGCAACAGATTCTGGCCACACAATTCCCTTTTCGTCGGACAACACTTCTACAATCGTTCCCATTACTCTTCCTGGACCAATACCGTAGCTCCCCATAATTACTGGTTGAGGTTTGCCCTTGTCATCGAGGAATGTGAGTCCGAGTGCTTCAGAAAAACGAGTACCGAGGTTAAAAATGTTACCGACTTCGATTGATTTTTGCGGTTTGAAATCTTCTTTTGAAATTTTTGTACCTTCAAAGGCTTCTTCTGATCCATGAATTTCTTCATTGATCGCAAAAGCAGAATCCGCATGAGTATAAATAGTGTCCTCGCCGGAGTCGCACACCGTTTGGAATTCGTGTGAGAACTTTGAAAATGATCCGCCCGACGCACGCGTTAAAAATGTTTTTGAACCAATTCCGACTGTATCGAAAATTCGGCGGTATGCGTCTGAAACTTTATTGTAGAATTCCTGATGACTTTTTTCGTCAGCAGAAAAAGAATACAAATCTTTCATTAAAAATTCACGGCCACGCATGATGCCACTTTTTGCGCGAGTTTCATTTCGAAACTTTGTTTGGAATTGAAAAACGGAGCGAGGCAAATCACGATACGAACGAACGTGATCCTTCATGAGTTTTGTGAGCGGCTCTTCGTGTGTTGGAGCAAGTCCAACCTGTGTGCCATTTTTGAGTTCAGTTTTAAACCACACGTCCATTTCTGCATCGCTCCATCGATTTGTTTGTTCCCAGGTATTTTTATCTTGAATCGCAGCGAGAGAGACTTCTTCGGCACCAAGGTCAACCATTTCTTTTCTAATAACTGCAACAATTTTATTTAAAACGCGAAGACCAAGAGGCAAAAAAGAATAGACGCCCGCTAATTCTTTGTGAACAAACCCGGCTCGAATCAAAAGTTCGGCATTTTTTGCCACTTCATCTTTGGGAGCTTCTTTTCGAGTTTTTGTGAAGAGAGTTGATTGACGCATCGACAACATATTACAGGAAAAACTCCGCACGGTCTACCAAAACGTAACGAATTTAGAATAACTTAAACACATCGTGAACTGTCACAAGAACCATAAGTCCAATGAGTAGAATGAAACCGGCGGCGTTTGCGATATTGGTGATTTTTGGAGAAATTGGTGAGCGTTTGATTGATTCAATAATGACAAAGAGAAGTCTTCCGCCGTCGAGTGCGGGAAACGGAACGAGATTGATTACCGCAAGATTTATGGAGATAAACGCAGTAAATGAAATGAGATACACAAACCCAAGTCTCGATGCGTCCCCCACAAGACCAACAATTCCAACGGGACCAGTAACTTGAGAAAAATCAGAAGAACCGCGGAATGCATCATATATAAAAGTACCAAGCCCTGCCGCAGTCATCACCGCGAGGTTACCAGTCGTTTGTGCACCTTCCCATAGTGCCTTATGAATTGGCAAAGAGAGAGTGCCGATTATATCCATAGAAATTCCAACCGCTTTTCGATTTGGGATAATTCCCTCTTGTGGTGACATAGTAACAGTTCCATTTTCCTTTCCACGGCTATACCCAACACTAATTTTTTCTTCACCGTGATTTGCAATAAATGCAGAAACTGCTTCTGGAGTGAGTTCTTTCACTGTCGCTTTTTCAGTGGAAACAGCAGTAATGGAATCCCCGCTTTTAAGCCCGCCCTCAAGCGCTGGTGAGTTTGCAGAAACAGTTGTAATTACTAGATGAGCATTTTTCACATCGCTATGATTTGCAACAGAATCTACAGGCGTTGGCAAACCAACCATAAAACCAAGGGAAATTAAAATCCAAGCAAAAATAATATTGAAGGTTACACCGGCCAACAGAACAAGCGCCTGTGCGGGCCGACGAGCAGCGACAAAACTTTTACCTGATGCAGAAGAGTCAGATGAAATGGTTGTTTCTGGTTCCATACCATTTTCGCCAAAAATCTTCACGAAGCCACCAAAAGGAAGCCAGTTCAAAGTAAACTTCGTTCCCATCCACGTAAAGAGAGTAAGTGCTTTGGGCGGATACCCAACACCGAATTCATCGACGCGAATGCCGAATAATTTTGCTACTAAAAAATGCCCGAACTCATGAACAACAATGAGAACTGCGAGTATTACGACGAAAAGTATTATTGACATAATTTAGCTGTTCATTTCCAATTCCTTTTTGTCAGTCAAAACCTGGAGTCTTTTGCCTGCTTCGTCGACAATCTTTTGCATTTCGTCTTTGAGACGGAATTTTTCATCTTCGGTAAGAATCCCCTCTTTTTCTTTTTCCTGAATATCGTCCCAGACTTTGTCGCGTTCTTTGCGAACAGAAATACGAGCATCTTCGAGCTTTTGTTTTGAAAGTTTAATGAGAGCAACTCTGCGTTCCGAAGTTAATTCTGGGAAAAGGACACGCACACCTTTTTCATCAACAGAAACAGAAAGTCCGAGATTTGAATCATTGATCGCTTTTTCTATGAGCTTATGCAAAGCAACATCCCACGGCACGATCCGGAGACTTCGCGCGCCTTCTGTGGTAATGCTTGCAACTTGGTTGATCGGCATCATGTCGCCGTATGAGCTCACCATAACGTGATCCAAAATCGACGGTGTTGCTCGGCCTGTTCGCAAACCTGCGTACTCTTTCATAAGCCATGACTCGACTTCACCCAAACCCTTTTTTAATTCAGAAAAATTGTATGCCATATATGTAGAAGCATTTTAACAAAGAGTTGCCAAAAATCATACTGTGCTCAAAAGTATGGTACCCGCGAGCGCAATAATGAGGACTTGTGATGTAATACCGATCAGTGGACGGTGATCCAATTTCTTTTTACTGTGCGTAAAATTATGAAATTGCTGAAATGATCGAAGAATTGGTATTTTTATAAATCCATAGAGAAACTGGAGGAAATCCGGGACAACACCACCGATCGCTCCAAAAAATAAAATGGTGAGCGTAAATGTATTTACGCCGACACTCAAAAAATACACAACGAGTGCACCAATCAGAACATCGAGCAGAACCTTACCAATATCTAAAAACAAAAATCGATTGAATGTAACTTTTGTATCAAGAGGTTTTTCGGAATCAGAAGAAAAGGATGCGAGCGAATAATCCCAGTGCGGAATTGCATCAAATACATAATGCGAAGCCCAGCCAATAAAAAAAGCTTCTACGGGATGAGAGGAAAAAACTGCAGCAGCGGTGGCACCTGTCACCATATGAGTTGCGAGTGTCATATTTTTTTAGTTACTTGAATTGAGGGAACAATACCACAGAGATGTTCGAGAATCATTTTAACTGACGGAGAACGCCCTCGAAGAAATCGTCGCGCTGAAAAAATATCTTCAAATACGCGAGAGTTTGAGTCAATTGCTTTTTTATTCTTATACAAAGTTGCTTCAATGGAATCCAGAAACCGTTCAGCTTCTGCTTTATCTTTTTCCTTGATAATTGGTTCAAGAAGAGCCACACGTTCGCTTACTGACCCTGCAAAAAATTTTGTGAGCAGACCCGCTTCGCTTCCACTGCTTTCAAGGTTCGACTCAACAATATAAAAACGAGACAAGACCGTCGGCAGGAAAATACTCGTATTCCCTGCACAGATAAAAAACACGGTGTCCGACGACGGTTCTTCAAAAAGCTTCAGTAAAGAATTTTGCGCTTCGTTCTGAATAGAAAACAAAGAGAGAACGACAATTCTTCTCTTCCCGATCGGGCGGGTATTTTGCACTTCTTTTATTTCACGAGCATCGTCAATGCTTACATTTGCATATGCCCGAGACCAAACATCCGACGCATCGATTTCACCTGCGACAATCTTTTTTCGAATGAGTAGTCGCAACGCTTCATAGCCTTGCTCTGCATCCCCCACAACTAAATACGCATGGTGACGCGGTGCGCCTAAAAAATCTACAACGAGAGGATTCATCGACATGGAAAATAGTATAGCATTCCGGAAAAATTGAATAAAAAAACCCCCGACTGTTTTGACAGTCGGGGGACGCGTGGAGTTCGAGGTCTGTGAGACCTTTTTGACCTGAAACAGGGTGAATGCGCATTGAACCAGATGTTGGAGTGTGTGGCCACGTACATCGGCTATGGTCCTCTTATTTGGAAGTAGTACTAGGAGTACAGATGGCCTTAGCGGGAAACTCTTACCGCTGGGTCAAATGCAACCGTTCACAACCACACAGTGTGGGAACCACCGAAGAAAAACGTTGCCTTACGCTTCAATCCGTTGAGAACACATGGAAAAAAATACACCCTATCTCAAGTCACGAACCCTAAACACTGAACTCGGAAACCAGGTCGAGCCGAGTAGCTCTTCCCCTTTCTGAGCGATCTAAGAAATACGATACTACTGACAATCACACGTGTCAACTTACTAAAATATATGGGCAATAAAATTAACTACTTGTCAAAAATACCGCACGACCCTACTTTTTCGTCAAAATAGTTTTCTTGTAGACGTCGAGATGTTCGAGCGCAACACCGGTGCCGTTGACCACACAAAAGAGTGCGTCTTTGGCAAGGACAGCTTTGACCCCCGTTCGTCTAAAAACAAGTTCGGGCAAGTTGCGAAGCTGTGAAGAACCGCCAGTCATGATGATGCCGCGATCAATAATGTCCGAAGCGAGTTCGGGAGGAGTTTCTTGGAAGACATCCTTGATAGCCTTAATCATCTCCCGAAGTTCTTTAGTGATTGCTTTTGTGATTTCATTTGTCTTCACTTCAATAGAACGTGGCAAACCTGTAACAAAATCCCGTCCTTTGATCATGAGCACTAATTCTTCTTCAAGCGGGATCGCCGAACCAATTTTAATTTTTACTTCTTCGGCTGTTTTGTCACCGATCGCGAGGTTGAACGTCTTCTTTATATAGTCGGCAATTGCATAGTCGATTTTATTGCCGGCACACTTTACGGACTTGGCCGCAACGATACCTCCGAGTGAAATAACAGCGATGTCAGTCGTACCACCACCGATGTCGACGATCATATGCCCTATTGCTTCATGAATAGGAATGCCCGCACCGATCGCGGCAAGGATTGGTTCCTTTACAACATAGGCATTTTTAGCTCCAGCTTTGAGTGCTGCCTCTACAACCGCTCGACGTTCTGTCGAAGTAATACCGGCAGGAACAGAAATGATTACATCTGGCTTTACAATATTGTATTTACCAAGCGCCTTCTTTATATAGTATCGAAGCATCGCTTCGGTAATGCGGTAATCAGCGATGACGCCGTCTTTCATCGGTCGATATGCGACGATGCTGTCCGGAGTTTTGCCAATCATTTCTTTCGCCTCAATACCGATTGCCATAATTTGATTCCCCTCTTCTGAAACGGCAACGACTGACGGTTCGTTCAACACGATTCCTTTTCCTGGCACATACACAAGCGTACTTGTCGTACCAAGATCAATGCCAAGTTTTTTTGAGAAAAACGCCATAGGTATCGCTATAGTAAAGTCTTTTGTTACAAGTATCAAATTTTTCGTTTCAAACACGCCGCGCGACGATTGAATGTCTGTGGTATATTTACTCAAATTCATATGAACGCTGAAGCAATAGACATAGAAATTGAAGGCAAACAGACGCTCCACGGCACCGTGGTTACAAAAACTTCGAAAAACGGAGCGCTAGGCCTTATGGCTGCTTCTTTGCTTAACCGAGGAAAAACCACTCTTAAACTGGTGCCGAAAATAGAAGAGGTTTTTAGAATGATCGAAGTATTTGAAAGCATTGGTGTTTCAGTAAAGTGGATCGACAATGATTTAGAGATCATTCCTCCGACAGAATTTGCAATGGATAAACTGGACACCGTTACGGCTGAAAAAACTCGAGTTGTTATCCTACTCATCGGGCCACTTATCCATTCACTTAAAAAATTTAGTCTTCCCCAGGCTGGCGGATGTAAACTCGGCTCTCGCACCGTAAAGCCGCATTTGTTTGCGCTCGAAAAACTTGGCGTCTCGATAGAAACAACAGACACTACGTATGAAATTGAAACGGGAGAATTGCAACCGAATGAAATCGTTTTATACGAATCTGGCGACACTGTCACCGAAAACACAATAATTGCGGCAGCAGGAATCCCCGGCACGACAATAATTAAATATGCTTCAGCGAACTATATGGGTCAGGAGGTTTGTTTTTTCCTCCAAAAACTTGGAGTAAACATTGAAGGCATCGGCACCACAACTCTTACCATTCACGGAAAGAAAAACATCAACGAAGATGTTACATATGAATTGAGCGAGGACCCTATTGAGTCTATGTTTTTCATTACTGCTGCGGTTGTAACAAACTCCAATATTATTATTGAACGCTGTCCGATTGATTTCCTAGAGATCGAACTTTTAAAACTCGAGAAAATGGGTTTCAAATTCAATATTCTCAAAAAATATGTTGCAAAAAATGGTCACACAAAACTCGTCGACATAGAAACATTCCCTTCAACCCTCACCGCTCTCGAAGAAAAAATTGAATCGCGGCCATACCCAGGACTCAATATCGACAATCTTCCCTTCTTTGCCGCAATCGCAACTCAAGCCCACGGTACGACATTCATCCACGACTGGGTGTACGAAAAAAGAGCCATTCATTTACAAGAACTCGACAAACTTGGCGTTGAAACTCATCTCGCCGATCCGCATCGTATTTACATTACTGGTCCAAGCACTCTTACAGCTGCGGAAGTTGTATGCCCACCTGCGCTCCGTCCTGCCGCGATTATTCTCATTGCCATGCTTGGCGCGGAAGGCAAATCTATTTTGCGAAATATCTATAGTATTAACCGCGGCTATGAAGACATCATTAAAAGACTCAACAATCTAGGGGCGAAAATTAAAATTCTCTAGTAGTATTGGTGCATGAAAATCGTCGAGGTGATCCCCATTAGCCGAGGCATACACAAAGAATCCTTGAGTTATTTTACTGCGCACGATGTCTCTCCTGGTGCGATCGTCAAAGTTCCTCTACGAGGCAAAACCGTAAATGCGCTTGTTATCGCAAGCCAGCCTGCAGAAAACATTCGCCTTGAATTAAAAAACTCTACGTTTGCATACAAAAAAACAACGTCGCTTGTTTCGGAAAGTCTGCTTTCGGTACCTTTTATGAAAGCTGTTGAAAAAACGGCAGAGTACCACGTTGCAACGCTCGGCAGTCTCCTTTCTTCACTTGTACCAAAAATTATTCTTGAAAATGCTGCAGACCTTGGCGGTACCAAAACTGTGGAACGCACCGCACAGCGACTTCACGGAGCAATTCTTCAAACAGACGACGATGATCGCTTTTCTCATTATAGAAGTTTGATTCGCGAAGAATTTGCTCGTGGGCGTTCGGTGTTTTTATGTTTGCCTACGATGAGCGACATCAAACGGGCTGAAATGCTCCTCGAAAAAGGTATCAGTGAATACTCGTACATTTTCCACGGACGAATGAAGAAAAAAGAATTGATTGACAGATGGACAAACCTCGCAAACGAATCGCATCCAATCGTCATCATCGCAACAGGACAATTTCTTTCTGTGCCGCGCACAGACATCGGCACAATTATTCTTGAACGTGAAAATTCAAAAAGTTATAAAAGTATTTCTCGCCCATTTACAGACATTCGCATCTTTGCAGAAATGTTCAGTAAAGAAATTAATGCGCGACTCGTGTACGGCGACACACTGCTCCGAACAGAAACCGTTTCACGATATCGAAATGACGAATTGGGAGAAATTTCTCCTCCAACCCTTCGCATACAAACAAGTGCCGAACAGAGAATCATTGATATGCGGAAAATTAAAACCGCAAAAAAGTTCGAACCGATTTCAACAGACCTATACAACCTCATCCTTCGAAGCCGGGAAAAAAGCGAGCAACTCGTCATCTTTGCAAGCCGCCGAGGTCTTTCGCCACTCACCGTATGTGCCGACTGTGGAACAGTCGTAACTTGCAGAACCTGCCGCGTTCCAACAATTCTTCACACTAAAAATGAAGAGCGATATTTTCTCTGCCACCGATGCGGGGAAAAAAGAGATGCAAATGAAAAATGTATTTCTTGTACGAGTTGGAGACTCCAAACGTTAGGCGTCGGCATTGAACTTATCGCCGATGAAATTACTCAAAAATTCCCCGAACAAAACATTGTTCGTTTTGATTCAGACACCGTGAAAACTCACGCACAGGCAATAAGCATTATCAAAAAGTTTTACGACACACCGGGCGGCATTCTCATTGGGACTGAAATGATGCTCAACTACCTCGACCAGAAAATCCAAAACGTCGCGATTGCTTCGATTGATTCGATGTTTAGCATGCCTGATTTCCGAATTCGGGAAAAAATTCTTTCCCTTTTGATTCGTTTGCGAGCGCTTGCGCAGAAAAACTTTTACATTCAAACACGAAACGTTTCAGAGAATGTATTTACCCTCGCAGAAAAAGGCAACTTAATCGATTTCTACAAACAAGAACTCGCAGACCGCGAAGCATTTGATTATCCGCCGTTTACCATTCTCATTAAAATTTCTCTTTCTGGAACAAAAGAAACCGTAGAAAGAAATATGGAGGAACTCAAAAATCTCCTTCACGAATATAACGTGAGCACGTATCCGGCATTTTCGCCCTGGAGCAAAGGCTACTACACGATGCACGCCCTCATTAAAATCGGCAGGAGTCGCTGGGTTGAAGGAAATCTATATGAAAAACTAAAACAATTGCCGCCGTCTTTCAGTATTGCAGTTGATCCCGAAAGTATTTTGTGAATGGCCTCACAAAGCCATAATTTGATAATTATCGCAATATAATATGATTTCTTGACAAAAACAGTAAGGGGTGCTATATTTTATGTTAGAAAAGTCTAAGTTGACTGGGCACCGGGTTCTTCAAGTCAGTTGAACCACAGTGCCAGGGTAACACCCCCAAATATTTGTCTATCGATCACGATGGAGATTGGTAGATGAAAGGGTGCGAAAGCTTAATGCCAGCAAGGGCTGGTTGGATCCATGCCCCCTGTAGAATTTATCTGATTTTCTACAGTGCAGACGAAGGTCGGAAATCAGAGGTAGTTCCTTGAATAACCCAGCAACTTTGAGATTGATGCTGGTAGTGTTCATGGAATGAAGCAAAAAAATATTTTTTACAATCTCAGATGTAGACGTGAGTTTTAGATTCTTTACTCACGAAACTGCAAAATCCAGTTCCTAAAGATGTCTGCTCGTTCTAGGGCCAACATTTGGCCACAGGCCTACGGGCCACTCAACGCCGATCTGACGAATCGGCGTTTTCTTTTATCCAAAATTCCTAATATGGTATCCTTTTCTCATGGTAAAAATTTACGGAAAAGACGAGCCTGTTTTGCGA
>CAZBJL010000004.1:0-2103 GCA_964492195.1 uncultured Candidatus Saccharibacteria bacterium | reverse complement strand
ATGGTATCCTTTTCTCATGGTAAAAATTTACGGAAAAGACGAGCCTGTTTTGCGAGAAATTGCAAAATCAGTACCCGTTGCTGACATTCAGAGTCCTGAAATCAAAAAAGTTATTGCAGATATGCAAACAGCGCTCCTCTCACAAGACGACGGCGTGGCAATTTGTGCACCACAGATCGGTGTAAGTCTCCGGATTTTTGTTGTTTCCGGACGAACACTCGCCGAAATTTCCAATGACCCCGAAAGAACAATCCCTGACCACATTTTCATAAACCCGCAGATCGTAAAAATGGCGAAAAAAACTGAATGGATGGATGAAGGATGTTTGAGTCTTCGATATTTGTACGGAAAAGTAAAACGCTCAACAAAAGTCCGCGTGAGAGCGTACGACGAACACGGCAACACATTTGAACTTGGCGGCGTTGACCTCATGGCTCAAATTTTCCAGCACGAAATCGATCACCTCGACGGCATTATTTTTACAGACAAAGCAAAGGATGTTGTCGACATTCCACCAAACTCCCACAACGAAGATGAGCAATAAAATCTCCTGGGCATTTTTTGGTAGCTCCCATTTTTCGGTTATTGTTTTAGATGAACTCGAAACTCTCGGACTCGTGCCGAACCTTATCGTCACTACGGAAGACAAACCAAAAGGTCGAGGACTTGCACTTACCCCGGGTGAAGTAAAAGAATGGGCAGAAAAAAGAAATATTCCGGTACTCACTCCCGCGTCTCTCAAAAATTCAGAAATAGTTACTGATCTGCAAAAACTCGGCACGTGGGATGTTTTTCTTGTGGCGTCATATGGGAAAATTATTCCTGCGCATGTTTTTGAAATTCCAAAAAGAAAAACCCTCAATATTCACCCTTCTCTGTTGCCACAGTTCCGCGGACCAACTCCACTTGAATCCGCGATTTTAAATGGAAGCGAAACAGGCGTGACAATCATGAAAATCGACGAGCAAGTTGACCACGGTGACATTGTTGCGCAAAAGAAGGTGCCAATTTCTGACTGGCCTCCATACTACAAAAACCTTGAAGAGGTTTTAGCAAAAGAGGGCGCAAAGTTGTTTTCTGAAGTTCTGCCGGCGTGGATTGAAGGAAAAATCACTGCACAAGAGCAAGAGCACGAACATGCCACATTTACCAAAAAATTCTCAAAGGCAGATTTGCTCATTTCCCTTTCTGATGACACAGAAACCAACGTACGAAAAATACGCGCATTCTCTGAAAACAGAGGCGCGTATTTTATTTCAACTCATCAAGGCAAAGACATCCGTGTGATCGTCACTCAAGCGAAAATTGAGAATGGCTTGCTTGTCCTTGAACGAGTAAAACCTGAAGGCAAAAAAGAAATGAATTACGAAGATTTCAAACGTGGCTTGAAATCGTAATTATCCTTTTCTGCGAAGTTTGCGAATGCGACCACCGATATTGCCTCCGACGTTTCCGATCCCCTTTACGATATTTTTGATTGCGGCACCTCCACGTCGCACGAGAGTCATTTGTTTTGATTTGTAACCCTTAAGTTCACTCAAAATTTCATCTTTTGCTTCGTCCATAGATGCGAGCAACGTTTCTTGTTCAGAAACTGCGCGAAATTCCTTTCCTCCTTTTCTTAAATTTATTTCGGTTCGATACACATCACCAGATTTGTGATGATTGCTTGTGCGAGCAAGTTCAACCTGGCACGAAACACTTGTGTCGTTTGGATCAAGAAGTTTGTCGAGTGACTCCATTTTTTTGTCGAGGTAGTCCTGAATATCTGGAGTCAATGTAAGATTTGTAGTTTTTATGCGGGTGTTCATATGTTTTATATTTAGCTGTTAAAGATAATTCGCGGCATTCGAATTATTCCTTGTCGCCAACCAAAATAATTTTTGAAGGCTTTTTGTGGCCGCTCATTATTTTCAATTTCCCTATCGGCACCGAAAGATGTGTGCTTATAACCGACATAAGCTTTTTATTTGCCATATTTCGCTCCGGTTTTTCTTTGAGCGAAATTTCAATTAGACCACTCTCTGTAACAGTAAGTTCTTCCTTTCTTCGATTCGTCTTCACGCGGACTCGCAGATACATACAGATATTATACCAAATATG
>CAZBJL010000003.1:60729-114930 GCA_964492195.1 uncultured Candidatus Saccharibacteria bacterium | reverse complement strand
GCAACAAATGTAATGTCGACAATAGAACCCACAACGACAGGCACACGGATAGAAATACCATCGAATTTACCTTCAAGGTCCGGAAGAGCCTTTGTAACTGCGATTGCAGCCCCAGTCGAAGATGGCACGATGTTTTGCGCAGCAGCGCGGCCTTCTCGCAAATCTTTTTTGCTTGGACCATCAACAAGCGACTGGCTCGCTGTGTAGCCATGAACGGTGCTCAAAATCGCTTTTTCAATACCAATCGCTTCGTGGAGAATCGCCATCACAGGACTTCCGGCATTTGTGGTGCATGAAGCGTTTGAACTAATGTCGCACGTAGAAAGTTTTTCATCGTTGATACCAAGGAGAACTGTTGCACCTTTAAGATCTGCTGGTGGTTCGTCCTTTACTGGAGCGGTGATGACAACACGCTTTGCGCCTGCAGTAAGATGAACTCGAGATTTTTCATATGAGGTAAAAAGACCGGTGGCTTCAACAACAACATCAACGCCGAGATTTTTCCACGGAAGGTTTGCGGGATCTTTTTCGCTTACGTATGCAATTTTGTGACCATCTACAATGAGAAATTTTTTGTCGTCAGAAACTTCGATGGGAAATTCAGATTTTCCGTACGCAGTGTCGTATTTTAAAAGATAGGCAATGTTATCAATACTTCCAAGATCATTGATCGCTACAATTTCGATTTCTTTTCTTTCACGAGCAACTTTAACGAAAGCTCTTCCGATTCTGCCAGCACCATTTATAGCGACTTTGATTGATTTCATGCCAAAAACTGAATTAGTATTAATAAAGTAATTATACCAAACAAAATACCTCACTTTTGAACCCTTTAGAGACTATTCTTCGTCTTTCTTTGTGTCAGCTTTTTGAGTATGAGCACGACCGTCGACTTCGTAGCTTGTGTTCTGGGTCTCAAAGAAATTTACGAGTTCAAACACGTCGGTTGCAGTGCTCATCCATTTTGCCGGATTTGAAACATTGTAGTGCTTTGGCATACCGAGTTCTTCGAGACGTCTGTCAGCGACATACTGAACATACTGATTCACATAATCTGCATTGAGACCGAGAATTCCATTTGGAAAAAGACCTTGATTGTATTCCGTTTCGAGATTTACACCTTCAATAACAATGTCACGAATTTCATTTGCATACTCTTCGGTAAGCAATTCAACGTTTTCTTCAAGAATATTGTGAATGAGATTGATACCAAACTGCAAATGGAGGCTTTCGTCACGCAACACCCAGTTGATCATCGAGCCGAAATTGCGAAGCTTGTTACGCTGACGGAAAGAAAGCGCCACCATGAAGCCGCTATAAAACCACACACCTTCCATGACGATATTTGTCGCTACCAAGTTTCGAATGAAATCTTTTTTACCCTCAACAGTTGTAATGTCGAGTGTTTCTTCAGTCATTCGAGAAAGATACTTATTAATGAAATCCTCCTTCGCTTTCATTGCCGGAGTTTCGAGGTGAAGATTAAAAATCTTTTCGCGATCGAAAGGAAATGTTTCGAGAACGTATTCGAACGCAACGCAGTGATTCGCCTCTTCCCACATTTGCTTTGCCAAATAGAGATGACATTCGGGAGATTTGAGGTACGGATACACACCGAGCGCAATCGAGCGATTCACAATAAGTTCTGCAGGGTTAAAAAATGCCATGAGAAACTTCACCGCATGACGTTCGTCGTCGGTCATTTTTGTAAAATCATCGAGATCTTCTTTGAGTGCAATCTCGTGCGGGAACCACGTATTTCTGACAGCTTGATTATAGAGGTCGTATGCCCACTTATATCGAAGCGGGTGCAAACTCATATCTTCCGGTGAGGCTTTTCCAAGTAGCATGGTAGTGAATTTTAAGATTAATATTACTGACAACTATCGCACACCAAATCATCCTGCGGATCACTTGAGGCATGAACGGTCATTTTACTGCTACCGCCAAGGTGAGGAGGTGTCACAGGTGACGCAGACATTTTTACTTCTGAAATCATTTCTTCTCGAACTTCTTGTACAACAACCGGATTGGGTTGTACACGAACAAGATCTTCTTCTACTTCGAGAGGGTTGAGTGGAGAAATGGTTGGAAGCGTCGTTTGCAAAGGCATACTAAATGAACGCGGTTCAGAAGCGTCGATCTTCATTGGTTGAGAAGAAACAACTGCACCGAAACCAACCTTACCAATTTTCTTTGCTTTGTTCACAGAAACGGTGCTCTGTTCTGCGGTGTGACGAGGCTTCATGTGGAGGTAATACGTTGTCTTCACACCTTTTTCCCATGCAGTTGTGTAAATCTTCATCGTCTCGTCGATGTCGCGAGTTTCGAGATACATGTTTCGAGACAACGCTTGGTCAACCCACTTTTGAGCTCGAGCCGCAACTTCGATAAATGCATACGGACTCGTGGTGAATGAAGTTTTGTAAATGTCTTTGATGTGCTGTGGAATGCCGTCGATATTTGTAAGGTCACCTTGGCTTTCGATAATTTCGCCTTTTACTTTGTCCCAAATGCCCA
Organism: uncultured Candidatus Saccharibacteria bacterium; assembly: GCA_964492195.1. GTDB lineage: Bacteria > Patescibacteriota > Minisyncoccia > Phycocordibacterales > DATGWK01 > JAHFLV01. The sequence goes on along the minus strand of CAZBJL010000003.1, from coordinate 112,410 downwards.
TGTTTTTGAGATCCTTCACAAGGTTGTGATTGAGATCGAGATATTTTCCAGAAATTTTATTTCGAGAAAAGACTTGGGAGAAGCGTGGATCGAAACCAGGAGTTGTTGCCGCAAGAAGACCGATGTTTGCGTTTGGAGCAACTGCCATGAGTGTTGCATTGCGCATTCCCTTTCGGACTTTTTCTCGAAGCAAATCCCAGTTGAGACCTTTGTGCTGACTGCCTTTTGAAACAGTGATCGTTATGCCGCGGTCTTCTTCGAGTTTTTTAATCGTGTCGATTGGCACGAGACCGTTTGACCATCCTGAACCTGGAAAATTTTTATAGACGCCACGTTCCCGAGCAAGATTTGCGCTTTCGTCGATCGCCATGTAACTAATGAATTCAAAAATTCTGTCCGCAAAATTCCAGGCATGTTCGCTGTCGTATGGCATACCGAGTTGCTCAAGCGTATCTGAAAAACCCATAACACCGAGACCAACTGCGCGATTTTCTTGGTCAGAACGAGACGCTTCTGCAATTGCGAGTTTGTTTATGTCGATAAGATTGTCGAGCTGGCGGATTGCAAGTCGAACGCTTTCTTCGAGTCGAGGCCAGTTGATTTCGCGGTTTGTGATGTGAGCGGCGAGGTTTAAAGATGCAAGGTTACAGACGGCAATATGATCTTTGTCCTGCGGCAAACAAATTTCGGTGCACAAATTAGACATATGGATCGTGCCGGTATTGTTGTTGAGAGCACGAACGTTGATCGGATCTTTCCAGGTAAGCCATGGATGTGATGTCGTCTGCAAAGACACGAGCATTTGGCGGAACTGTTCTCGTGCAGGAACCTTTTTGAACATTTTAAGTTCCCCAGCGAGGCCTTTTTCTACATATTCCTGATAACGCTTGCTGAATGCCTTTCCGTAGAGCTCGTTGAGGTCTGGAGTTTCTTTTGGATCAAACATGTACCAATCTTTTCCGTCACGAACACGCATCATAAATTCATCAGAAAGGTATGCAGCAGTGTTAGCTGTTCGCATGCGGAGATAATCGTCCCCAGCATTGTGTTTCCAGTTTAAGAAATCAGGGAAATCAACGTGCCAGTTTTCCATATAGAAACAAAGTGCACCTTTTTTCTTGCCTCCGCGCTGGACGGCACGAATAGCAGTGTCGATAATTTTTGCAAAAGGAGTTGGACCGCTTGAAGTTGTGTTGCTAGAAGCAAGTGATGAACCAGAGGCGCGGAGTTTGGTGATCGAGGCACCGATACCGCCGGAATCTTTAGAAAGAAGGAGAACGTCGGCAACAGATTTGGCAATATGGGTCATGTCGTCGTGAATTTCCAAAAGAAAACAGTTTGAAAGTGCTGGACGGCTTGTACCTGCACCGAGGTTGGTAGAACCCCCGGCGATATATTCGAAACGAGACATTTTGTCGTAGAACTTTTTGGCGTATTCGGTTGGGTTTGATTCGTTATATGAAAGACCCATCGCAATGCGCATAAAGAAATACTGAGGTGTCTCGAAAGGATTCTGATTTTTATCCTTGAGCATGTAGCGATTCATGAGACCAGAGAGGCCAGCGTACTGAAAAAGCTCATCGCGACGAGTATCCAAAAAGCTCGCAATCTTTTTTAGGTCAAATTTCTCAAACATTCTCTTGTCGAGAAGACCTTCGTCTACGCCTTTTTTGATGTGTGCAGGAAATTCATCTCGGTGTTTCCTTCGGAGGATTTCAGGATCGTCATCATAGTCTTCGAGAACACGACGGTAGAGCGTTTTGAGGAGGAGACGAGTAGCAACTTTGTCAAAAGCAGTGTCTTCTTTAATATTTTGGACTGCAGCGTTGATTGTTGCCTCATCCATTTCTTGAGTGGTCATGCCATCGTAGAGTGTGAGCTCCGTTTCAATAGCAATTTGAGTCACCATACTTACGGGATCAGTGAGACCTGCACACGCACGCTCGATCGAGCGATTGATTTTGTCAGCGTTAAATGGTTCTCTCGACCCGTCTCGTTTTGTTATTGAAATTCCCATAGTGTTTTTAAATTTTTAATCAAGAAATGTTAAATCTAAAAAGTCTTAACAATTGTACCCTACAAAAAAAATTATAGAACCCAAAAACAAGAAAAAAATTGGTCAGAAAACAAGAAAAATCGACTGTAAAGTGAACGATGCCAGAGAGTGGCGTTAGACGCCTATAATCATACAGAATTGCGGTGGGAAATTTTTAAAATTTTTTGTGTGAGCGAAATATTTTTTTCAAAAAGTATGAAAAATTGGAGTTATTCACAGTGTACGGCTACCACAGCGTTTAAAAGTTGACGATATCCCCCACCTTGAGTGCGTACGCATCTGAAAATCCCGCTTGAACTTCAAAAACGTATTTTGCGAGGCTACCCGGAGAGAAACTTTTTGGGTATGTGTTAGGGGAAACATTTTTTTCAATATAAATAACCTTTTTTTCTTGGCTAATCCAAATAATGTCGATTGGAAAAAGCATATCTTTCATCCAAAATCCGTAATCCGCAGGAATATCGAAGACAAAAAGCATTCCTTCATGTTTCTGAAGAGATTTCCTCCCAGAAAGGCCGAGTGTGTGCTGTTCGGGGGTAATTGCAAGGTCGACAGTAACAGTAGTGCCGGCAATTGCAATCGAACTTGTGGCATATGGATGAGTGTCTTTTACAGGGACGCTTAAAATAGGGTCGGTGTCAGAAGAGTTCTCTTTCGGAGAGGAATAAATTTTCCAGGCAAAAGTTGAAAAGACCAGAACAAGAATCAATGCGATCAAAAAATACCGAGGAGATGGTTTTGAAGTATCCATGTATACAATAGTAGCTTTAAAAACCATGCAAAACAAAACCCCGCCATTGCTGACGGGGTTTTGAATGAGAAACTTAAATTACATTTCTCGGCGAGGTGGGCGCTCTGTCATAGGACGAGCTTCGCTTACGGTGAGATTTCGGCCTTCGAATTCCTTTCCGTTCCACATATCGATTGCTGCTTGTGCTTCGGCATCGCTAGACATTTCTACGAAACCAAAACCTTTTGAGCGACCTGTCATTCGGTCAACGATAATGCTTGCTGAAGTAACTGTTCCAGCCTGTGAGAATGCATCCTTTAAGCCTGTATCTGTTGTGCTGTAAGGAATACCTCCTACATATAACTTCTTTGCCATGTAACTTTTTACTTCTAGTCTTTATTTTAAACCGTAAGCGACTAGATTTTCCCCTTATCCTTTTCCGTTGAAAACAGAAAACTTATACGAGACACTTACTGCCGGGAATACTACTATTTGGGTGGTTTTTGTCAATTTATTGAATACAGCACTTTTTCGGGAGAATTTTCCTTGAATTTCACACACTGACAGACTATTGACTAGATAACCCCAATATGACATTATTCCGCTAGAGGCAGACATGTTGTCTAGCCAATTTTGTTCAGAAACTCATCATCACAGAAAGGTGCGAGATGACCACTCGTCGGCTTGTATCTGTCGTTTTTTGTCTCTGCTTCTGCGCCATGACAGCGCATGCACAGACAAATAACCGGGAGTTTGGATCGAATGTCTTCACGTGGAGCATTCCGTCCGAAATCGGAACCGGAATCAAGATGGGAATCTTTGCGTACGACACGTTCCCTACTTCCATCACTACGAATACAGGATTCAGGGTGGAAAATGATCGGACCTACCTCTGGAGCCGCATCATCATTGGTGGCGAATTCCCTGACTCGCTCGATCCCTACCAGGACGTCTACAAAAGCGAGCAAACCATGATGAGTTCGGACGCGAACGTGACCCCGTTCGAACTCGTGGGCACGAGCTGGGCTGGCACGTTCAAATCCCTCAATCACGGGATTATGGCGAGTATCATCGCGTCGGAAATCAAGATCGACGGAGGAGCAACTCTTTTGTCCTCGTCGATGGATGTCGCCATCTACCCCACCGATCGTCCAGGTCTACCGGATTGGACAGTTTTCATGGTTACGGAGTGGCTCATGAACGAACCGCCACCTCACTTCACCGTTATCCCGAGTCCTGGTACAACAGCACTACTCGGTCTCGGTGGTCTTGTCACACTACGCCGACGCAGGTCGATCTAACAAAGGCAGACAGCACACCTAAAGTCTCGTACATGGATGCACGGGACTTTTTTTATTACAAAAAATTACTGGGGCCGTTCAATACCTGCGTAATACAATTCGTTCAATTTCGTTCTCGTTTTTTCACCAACAAATCCTTCTGCGGGAGAAATTGCGTATTTTTCCTGAAACGCTTTCACAGATTTTTCTGTACATGGACCAAAGTAACCAGTAAGTGAACAATCATTTTTATCTTCACCGGGCGGTGGGTACACACCTTCTAAAATCAAACCAGCCTGCAAACTCAAGGTGTCTCCACTAATTTCTTTATTTCTTTCAAAGTCGTTCTGCCATTGGTGGGGCAAAAAACGAGTAGAAAATTCTCCTGCTTCAGCCACAGACCCTTTTCCAAAAAAGTCGAGAACGCCAAGATACGTCTGCAAAGCAAGATCGGCTAGGACAACACTTCTAAGAGCAGGATCACTGAATGTTGGTTCGTAGATATAGCCGTATTCAATGAGCATACCCGCAGCATCGAGGGTGTTGTTTGAACCAATTGCAATTAATTCCTGATCTTCGACAATGCCAGAATCTTCTTTAGGTAAATCGCTGTGAGGGTAGAAGGTTGCAAGACGTTTGTAGATTGCTTCGGCTACAGACTTTGAACCTTTTGAATTTGAATATTGATCTTCTGGTACATAAATCGCAAAACCAGAGTATTTCGGATCATGCTTTTTTCTTCCAGGATAATCGTTAAAGTGAACGTGAATAATGATGTCTATTTTATTTTCATTCGCCCACTTATTTATGCCATACAGTTTGAGTGCAACTTCGTTCGGTGCAGAATTGTGAATCACATTGACCATGGGCTGGATTTTACCTGCCTCAACGAAGTGCTGCATGATGCCTTTTTGTTTGTCTATAAATGAAAGGATTGCGTTTCGATTTTTTTCAAAATACGATGTAAATTCTGGAGTGTACCCAGCGCGTGTTTGTGAAATATACACATCGAACGATGGTTCTTTTTTCAAAAGTTCGAAGAGTCGCTCACCGAGGTCGACAGTGAGCTCAACTTCTTTCAAACCTTCATACTCCGTACCTGGAAATTCAGCATCATGCCCCGGAACAATGAGAATTTTTACCTTTTCGGGTTCTTTATTTCCTCTTTTTGCTCTGTTTGCTTCTGCATAGGCAAGTTTGAGGGATTCTGGCGTTACTGAATCAGCAAAAAATACCGAAGCATCATTGCCGTTTGCATTTTTAATACCTTCAATTCCCGGAAAAGAACCAGAACTCAACCACAAGACACTCGCAACTGACAAACCCATAACAAGAAAGAGCGTAAGACCAACTTTTAACATGTGTATATTTTAACACGAGCAATTTCTCTGTGGTAAACTTGTGCAATATGGAAGAAGGTTTTATTCCCCGACGTAACATCGTTCATCGCATGTTTTCATACCGAGTCCTCATCCCACTTCTCGTGGCAATTGTACTTGCGGCAGGCGGATACCTCTGGTTTATCAACAGCACGACACCAACTCCTCGCGAAGTTACGTTTCAAGTTGAAAAAACTGACACGATTCATACCATCGCGCGGCATCTTTTAGACGAGGGTGTGATCAAGCATCGCGCTATTTTTTATTTCAACTACTACGTCTTCGGCCGCCAAGTGCCGATCGAGCCTGCTGGATACAAACTCTCCAACACGATGAGTTCTCGAAACATTGTGTACACACTTGAATCCAAACCGGCAACAAAATACGTACGAATCCCCTCACGATTAAGCAAAGAGCAGATTGGAACCATCATGGCAGACGCGCTTGGTTGGGACCAGCTTGATCGGCAGTTTTTCAGCAATACATATGCCGGCATGCAGTGGCAAAAATACGAACCCTATATCGAAGAATTTTTCCAGAAAAGATATGCATGGGATGAACGCAAAACTCACACCTTCCTCACCTTGTCAGCGCTCTATTATGACGGCACGTATGATTTCTTGAAAAATTTGTACGTTCCTGGTGCATATGAAATTCCCATCAATGCTTCACGTGCGCAGGTTGCGGGTATTCTTATTGATAAATTTATTGAAGAAAATGCTGATGATCGTGTAGCGCTTGTGCGTTACGTTGACCAAACATCTGCAGATAGCGTTGCCAAACTCATCGAAACACAAATGGTGCTTATGCCAGACATCGTCGCCATTCCACCGCAAGACGTAACTCTCAAACTCGTTGGCAATGAAAAGCATCTTTTGTTTACCACTTCATACTGGAATAAAGGCCGAGGACCGCTCGAACTCATTGCTGATCCAAAAACAAAGGACGTTGTAGGTGACACCGAGCGAAATGTGTACCAGCGAATCTACAGCCTCGACGGCAACTACACTGAACGTTTGTCCGGAAAATTCCTCTGGCATGCAACACATCGTCATTATCATTTCCAAGACTTTGCGGTCTACACACTCGAACCGCTCGATAAAACAATATCGATTGGCGCTGACAAAAAGAGTCTGAAGTCTACATTCTGTGTTCGCGATTCCGAACCGATCGACCTTGCGCACCCAGGTGCAAACAAAAGTGCTTCATACACCGCATGCGGCAGAGAACGACAAGGAATTTCTCCCGGCTGGGCTGATAGTTATTACTACACATACATTGATCAAAAATTTGATGTTACTGGTCTTCCAAGTGGCGATTACAAACTCAAAATCTTGATTAATCCCCTTGATCGCTTTGATGAAATAACCAAAGACAATAACGTCGGCGAAACAATATTCCACTTAGATATGGAGAACAACGAAGTTGAAGTAATTTCAGAGAAAAATTATGGACTATAAACCAAAGTATGGCGCGAAAATTATTTTAGTCGTAATTATTGTTATCTGCCTCGCCATCTTTGTTTGGATATTGAAAGAAGGTGCAACTCATAAAGACAAGATCGAAGCCCTACCTCTTTCAACAAATCAAAGCACTTCGACAAATACTCCAACGCAAATACCGGCAAAAAAACCAGCAGTTGAAGTTATTGCAACTGGCTTAAAAATTCCTTGGGATATTGCCTTTTTACCAGACAAGACCCTCCTCGTTACCGAACGAGCTGGAAATCTCGTCCATATTGGAAAAGATGGTACTACAAGTTCCATTAAACTCCCTCACCCTGTTCCAAAAGGCGAAGGTGGCCTTCTTGGTATTACGTTGCATCCAAATTTTGCCCAGAACAAGCTCCTCTATATGTACATGACGACAGGAAGTTCACTCCAAGGTACAAAAAACGCAGTTTTTCGATACAGATATGAAAATGAAAAGCTCACTGATGAAAAAATTATTATTTCTGACATTCCTGGTGCGCTTTACCACGACGGCGGTCGCCTCGAATTCGGTCCCGACGGCTTTCTCTACATCACGACCGGAGACGCACAGACATCCAACATTGCGCAGGATTTGAAATCACTTGGTGGAAAAATTCTTCGCCTCACGGCTGACGGTGAAATTCCCGCGGATAATCCCTTTGGTACCGCGGTGTATTCGTACGGACACCGAAATCCTCAAGGTTTGGCGTGGGACAGCGAAGGCCGCCTCTGGAGCACCGAACACGGCCGGTCTGGCATCACTTCTGGAATGGACGAAATTAATTTGATAGTAAAAGGAAAAAATTACGGCTGGCCAACAATCGAGGGAGACAAAAGTGCCCCAGGTATGCAAACACCGATCGAAAATTCTGGACCAGACGTGACGTGGGCACCTGCAAGTCTTCTGTATCTAAACGGCAAACTATATTTCGGAGGTCTTCTTGGGCAATCTTTATACGAAGCAGTGATCGATGAAGATCATATTCATGCATTCAATTCATATTTCCATAATGCGTACGGCCGAATTCGCACTGTTCGCCTCGGGCCCGACGGAATGTTGTACCTCACCACGAGTAATCGCGATGGCCGCGGCACACCTGTCGCAGAAGATGATCGGATTGTGAGAGTTGATCCAAAGGGGTTGTAGGAAGTTTACCTGCGGAAGGTAGGAGATTCGAACTCCTGGTGGGTTTCCCCACACACGCTTTCCAAGCGTGCGCACTAGACCACTATGCGAACCTTCCAGGTGCCCAGAGTACCATATTCGAACACTAAGAAATAATTTGCGTGCAGTGAGAACAACGTTTTGCTTCAAGCGGAATTTCGCTCAGACATTCTGGACATTTTTTAGTTGTTGGATCGGCAGGTGGACCCTTTTTTGACCGAGTAACGATGTGATTCATCGGCTTCACCACAAAAAAGAAAACGGTGGCTGAAACAAGTGCAAAAGAAATAACCGCGTTCAAAAAATGACCATATTTGAAAACACTGCCGTTAATACTAAATGTCATAGTGCTAAAATCTGGCACTTTTGCTATCGCCGCGATAAAAGGAGTGAGGATATCGGCCACCAATGCAGACACAACGGTACCAAAAGCCGCACCAACGACAACACCGACAGCGAGATCCACTACATTTCCTCGGAGCAAAAACTGTTTAAATTCTTTGAGCATCGTCATGTGTCTATATTACGACATTCCACGTAAAATTTTAATTCGCTCTTCGATCGGTGGATGAGTCATAAAAAGTTTCGTCACTCCCCGTCCCATTCCACCAAACGGATTTGAAATAAAAAGATGAGCGGTTGCATTGCTTGCATGCGCAAGCGGCTGACCAGAATGGGCTGCAATTTTTTCAAGTGCATTTGCGAGACCTTCTGGGTAGCGAGTCAAAAGTACACCGGATGCATCGGCAAGGAATTCCCGCTTTCGAGAAATTGCGAGCTGGATGATTGTTGCAACAAGTGGCGAAAGAATCGCAAGAATAAACCCAACGAGCATAAAAATTCCCTGAACATTTCCACCTTCACGGTCACTGCTTCGCATTCCATACATTCGGCTTCGCAAAAAGAAATCAGAAATAAGCGTCACGAACCCAACGAGGACAACCACAACGGTCGAAAGCAAAATATCGCGATTACCGACATGAGAAAGTTCGTGAGCAATAACACCTTCGAGTTCAGTTTTGTTGAGGATTTCGAGGAGACCCGACGTCACTGCAACCGCTGCATGTTCTTTGTTGCGACCAGTAGCGAACGCATTTGGTTGGGAGTCCGGAATCACAAACACTCTCGGCATTGGCAAACCAGCAGTGATGGCAAGATTTTCAACGACATTCCAAAGATCAGGATGACTTTCGTTTGTTACTGGAACAGCTTTGTACATTGAAAGAACAATTTTGTCGGAATACCAGTAGCTAAAAATATTCATCAAAATACTAATGAATACAAAAATGTAGAGAATTCCAGGACTCTGGTAGACATAGCTAAAAACCCAGCCAATGCCGATGACCACGAGAAAAAAGAGTGTCATGAGCGCCCAGGTTTTTCGAATATTTGAATCTTGGTGTGAATACATATTTTTCAACCCAACCCTCACGGAGAGCGCCGTAAATTCTGCTGAATTTCGGCTACTCTCGCCCACGGACCGACTTTCGAAAATTCAAGACGAAAGTCGGTCCTGGCTCCGGAAACTCTCCTTTCGGGTTGGGTTTAGAGTAGGGATACAATACAAAAGAAATTAAAACTTAACTTCTACTGGCTCCCGAGCAGCATCATTGCCTCCAAGGTCAAAGAATTCCATCTTTGTGAAGCTAAACATTTTTGCCAACAGATTATTTGGGAAAGATTCAACGGCAGTATTGAGGTCGCGAACATTGGTATTGTAGAAACGACGAGCAGCTTGGATTTTATTTTCAGTATCAGAAAGTTCACGCTGGAGTTCGAGGAAGTTTTGGTTGGCTTTGAGGTCGGGATACGCTTCGGCAATCGCAAAGACGGACTTGAGCGCACCAGAAAGCATGTCTTCGGCTTTACCTTTTTCTGCTGTGCCAGTCGCCTGCATTGCTTTCGCACGCGCCTCGGTCACTCTTTCAAAAGCATTGTTTTCGTGCGCCGCATACCCCTTCACCGTGTTGACGAGGTTTGGGATGAGATCGTATCGGCGCTTCAACTGCACGTCGATATCTGCCCAAGATTCTTTTGTACGATTAATCTTGCGAACAAAACCGTTATACGCGAAGACGAACCAGAGAACAATGACGGCGAGGATAATGAGAATGATGTACATGTTTGATAATTTCTAAATTAATTAATAACCTTAACCGTAGACATGATTTGAATACCGATCGTCTTAGCCAATAATTTTACAGATTCATCTGCTGAATTTGAAGCGATAAATACCACCAAATATTCTGTTGGAGATTTGGGAATATAATATGTCGCATCTCCAATTTCATTAGTTCTAAAACCGTCAACACCAAAAATCTTTATCTGCTCTACTTTTGGTACACGACCGTCAAGTTCACTAGGTGCAGATGCAATATCCTTTAAAGAGACTGACGGAGATTTTTCATCATGGTACTGAATTTGAATTTTAATTGGCAATGGTTCTAATTCTGGGCTGGGAAAGGGACGATCCGTTACACTTAAAGCTGTGATTTTTCCCATGGTTCCCTGAGAAGTTTCAGACACGTACCAGTCTGACGGATACTGAAAAAACAAAAAGGATTGAGGATTATTATACGTATTCCAATCCTTCATCGCTTCAATACTATCCGCGGACACATCTGTTTCTTCACTACTTTGCACCACAGGATCTGGGACCCCCTTATCCTTCGTAAACACATACACCACACCACCAATAACAGCAAGAGCGATGACTATCACAATCGGGATAATAAAGCCTTTTTGTAGGTTTTTCATTGGAGTCTAATTAAACCTTAATTTGTAACAGTAAAAGTTTGGAGGTTCGATGCCCACAAGCGATCAGAGTTTTGCAGAGTTACAACATAGTTCCCGGGTGGTGTTGGTATAGTTTCCCCATCAAACGTTAGTATTGTACTAGGTATTCTGAAACTAACCTCTCTACCGTTTGATGACGTTGCGGGTATATAAGCATAACCTTGAGTATTATTCGCTACTATTGCAATCGTTGGGAATCTTGAAAAATCAGAACCGGTTAGCGTAATCTGGGTTTTCCCTACAATTGCAGACATAGGAGTGATCCCTGATATAAATGGCTTAATTTGAACTTGAATATAAACAATCTGTTGCTTTACTTCCCCACTGGTCTCATTGATTGCTCGGAAAGTTACAGGGATATTACGTTGGGCTCTTGCCGTTTCAGGAACAGAAAATACAATATTTTTCCAGTAATCATTCAGATTGCTACCAGGTGGGAGCACCAGAGTCTCTGCTGGAGTAAGGTGAGACGGCCATTCATCTGGTATGTCGATTTCAATTCTGATGGGCGCTGGTTCGCAATCTAAGGAATCTCTGTTTGCATAAAAAACAGCATACTGTTGTTCTCGTAACCCTGGCCAAGTAATTGGATTAATAAACGATGGCGATATTTGAGGAGGACGAGTTGAACAAACCGCTTCAACCGAAACTGGCAAAATAAAACTAACCATCATAACTATCAAAAAGACGACTAAATATTTTTTCATATTAGTTACACAATACCACAAAACCCACACCCCAGAGACAGTATTTATTTTTAAGATTTAATACTCCATCCCTCCACCCATTCCTCCCGGCATACCACCCATAGGTTTGTCTTCCTTTGGTTCGTCAGCAATAGCAACTTCGGTGGTAAGGAGGATTGCTGCAGCAGAAGAAGCATTTTCGAGCGCAGTGCGCGTAACTTTCACTGGGTCAATAATTCCCTTTTCGAGCATGTTTTTTTCAATCGTATCAGTGAGGGCATTGTAGCCAGCACCGATTTCGGTTGATTCCATAACTTTATTTACAATCACCGAACCGTCGTTTTTTCCTGCGTTAATGGCGATTTGTTTGAGCGGAGCTTCGAGCGCCTTGAGAATAATTTCATAGCCAATCTTTGCTTCAGCACCTTCGGCTTCCGCGCCCATTTCCATAATTTTTTTGGCGGCACGAATGAGCGCACTGCCACCACCAGCAACGATTCCTTCTTCGATCGCTGCTTTTGTTGCATTCACTGCGTCTTCAATTTTCAATTTGAGATATTTCATCTCGGTTTCTGTAGCTGCACCAACTTTGATAACAGCAACGCCACCAGAAAGCTTTGCAATTCTTTCTTCAAGTTTTTCAATATCAAATTTTGAATCAGTTGCATCTTTTTGCGTACGAATACTTGCAACTCGTGCGTCGATGTCCGCCTTTTTTCCTTTGCCGCCGACGATAATCGTATTGTCTTTACTTGCGACAACTTTGCTTGCTCGGCCGAGCATCGCGACTTCCGCATTTTCGATTTTAGTTCCAAGCTCTTCTGAAACAACCTTTGCACCAACAACTGCAGCAATATCGAAAAGCATTTCTTTCTTTCGGTCTCCGTAGCCAGGCGCCTTCACAGCAAGAACGTTGAAACCTCCACGAAGTTTGTTCACTACAAAAGTCGTAAGCGCTTCACCTTCCACATCTTCGGCAATAATGACGAGCTCTTTCTTTCCCGTTTGAGCAATTTTTTCTAAAAGAGGCAAAATTTCTTTAATACTTGAAATCTTTTTGTCTGTAATGAGAATCGGTGCGTCAGTGTATTCGGCTTCCATTCTTTCAGTATTAGTAACCATGTACGCAGACACGTAGCCTTTATTGAATTCCATTCCTTCAACGACTTCAGAATCAATACCGATAGACTGCGACTCTTCCACGGTCACAACACCATCTTTACCCACCTTATCTATAGTATCGGCAATAATCTGACCGATTGGTTCAGATTCCGCAGAGATAGTCGCAACTTGGCGAATTTCTTCTTTTGTTTTGATAGGTTTTGCAATAGAACGGAGAGCTTTGAGCGCTTCGCTTGTCGCAGCTTCAATCCCCGTACGGAGCTGCATCGCATTCACACCCATGTTGGTATGTTTCATACCTTCAGAAACAATAGCCTGGAGCAAAATCATGGAAGTCGTCGTGCCGTCGCCAGCAATGTCATTTGTTTTTGACGCAACTTCTTTGGCGATTTCGGCACCCATGTTTTCGAATTTATCTTTGAGGGTGATTTCCCGAGCGATCGAAACACCGTCGTTTGTGATCGTTGGACCACCGTAACCTTTGTCGAGCACGACATTGCGACCTCGCGGACCGAGCGTAATTTTTACAACATCAGCAACAGTGTCGATTCCTTTCTTTAAAGATTTTCGGGCTTCTTCGTTGAATTTAATTATTTTGCTCATAGGTTTTCTGTAAATATTTACTGCTAAAAGAAATTTTCTTTGTCATTCCCAACTTGCTCAGGAATCTGGATCCCCGCCTTCGCGGGGATGACGGCTACTTAATGACGGCCAAAATACTGTCCTCTCTCAAGATATAGAGCTCTTCACCTCCAACTTTTACTTCATCAAAACCATATTTAGAAAAAATGACGGTGTCGCCGACTTTCACTTTGATCGGAACAATTTTGCCATCGATGTAGCGACCTTCGCCGACTGCGAGCACTTCGCCTTGCTCCGGACTCGCCTTGTCTACTGTGTCAGGAATAATAATGCCGAAATTATTTTTCTTTTCGGTTTCTTCTACAGAAAAAGGTCGAATGAGGATTCGGTCTCCAAGCGGACGAATTTTTGAATTTCCCGTGTCTTCGTTTGTGTGTACCTTTGAAACTTCTTCAGGTTTTTTTGCAACAACTTTTTGTTCCTTCGGCGCAGAACTTACTTTTTTCTTATTCTTCATAGCAATAGAAAGATTAACTTCTAATTTGTGGCCGAAGTATAGTACGAATGACGCCTTGATTTCAACACGAGACTAGGTTGAAAAATATCTTCAGAAAATTGCTTATTTCAGAGAATGTAAATAATTGACTTTTCCCATGAATATGCTATTATTAATGTAGAGATAATGTGTGGTCTGAATGTCAGGCCATACAACACAAGCTCTTTTTCACGGAGGTATTACATGTTCACGAAGAATCGTCGCGCTTTTACGATCATTGAGATTGGGATTATTCTGATCATACTCGTAGTAATCGCAATGCTCGCAATCCCGCAGTTCAATCGTCAACGTGCGGTGACGAATCAGGTCAAGGCAAACATGGTCAGCGAAAGCGGCTCTGTCTCCTTTCCGGAAAAGTTCGCACCACTGCCGGACATTCGCACCGACCACTGGTTCACCCCGGGCGTTGTCTACAAAGTTCTCGATGTTCAGATGTTGAACCACGAAAGAACGCTCGGAGTTGCAAATGTCGGCGACACTGACGGACACATGTTCCTCACCGTTCGGCCCGAGGTCATCGCGCTCAAACGCGGCCAGAAGTTCAAATTCGAAGCTGGCCCCGATGGTCTCAATACGGGCAAACTCATCGAAGTAACAATGCGCTACTGCGACGAGCCCCTCTTCGGCCCGTAACCGCGCCGAAACCAACAAACGCCAGGACTTAGGTCTCGGCGTTTTTTTATTGACTATTACTTACAAAAACGGTTTAATTATCGGCAGAAATTTGTTGCAACACACATCACACTATATATAGAGGAGGTACTTCATGAGTCGTCGCAATCCTTACACGGGGTTTCGGCCAGTTGTTGGCTTGATTGTATTTCTCATCTTCGGGTTCGCGGTGTGGCACTTCAGGTCACAACTTCCTGTTCAGGTTCTCACTGACCGCGACAATGCGGTCGTCGATGAGAAAGCAGAGGCCGCCTGGGAAAGTGAGATGTTCAAGAAGAAAATGAACGGCGAGACCATAAGCAACGGCTTCGTGCGAGTCGTGAAGCTCACAGAAGACACCGACACATCCACGTCATGGCTTTCGCCCGGTGTGTACCTCATAGAACTCGTCACAAAACGTGACGCTCCGCAAACCATCCGTTTCACCAATTCAGCTGGTAACAGCAAAGAGTACGAGGACAACGAGTTGGATGAAGCGAACAAGTTGTTCAAAATCACCCGACTTTTGCCAGATACCAAAGAGCACACAGAAGGAGTTGCCGAGTTCGAAAAGGCAGAGAAAGCGGCGCGAGCACGCAAACCTCGCTAAACACCCCACACCCAACCACGAAGTTGGGTGTTTTCTTTTGCCGGAGGGGTTTGGTGAAGAGTGTATTGCTAATTTTCAAACCCTTAGTATAATAGTGGAAATGGCGTTTTTCATCAGTTCGGTTTTACCGATTATCCACATAATCCTGTCAGTTCTACTCATTGGAGCAATACTTCTCCAAAGATCTGAAGCAGGTCTCGGCTCAGCCTTCGGCTCTGACGGTTTTTCTGCTGGCTTCCACGAACGACGCGGCTTCGAAAAAACTCTGTTTTACGGCACGATCGTTATCGCGGCTCTTTTCGCCATTTTGGCTCTCGTTGCTCTCTACTTCCACTAGTTCAAAGTAATTACCATTTACGCACACACACTGGACTTAGAACTCCATTAATTTCTATAACTTAATACTCTTCGGTGACCAATAACAACCAAATAACGGCAAGAACCCCAAGACGTGGGCGATTTCTAGAGTCCATATATACAACCGTCCAGGCATTCTCCCTCACCGAGAAAGCAATTTTTTACGTATTAATCGCTCTCGCTATCGGTACCGGGCTTACCCTTTTGTCCAACCTCAACAATCGCTTTTTGATCGCAGTCCCCGATTACGGCGGTTCTACAACGGAAGGCATTGTTGGTGTGCCACGTTTTGTGAATCCAGTATTGGCGGCTTCTGATGCAGACAAAGACCTCACGTCTCTCGTTTTTTCTGGCCTTCTCAAAGCAACTCCAAACGGCTCACTTACCCCAGATTTAGCTCAAGAATATACAGTTTCAACAGACGGTAAGACGTACGCATTTACTCTTCGTGATGATGTGTATTTTCATGACGGCACACCAGTTACAACCGAAGACATCGAGTTTACGATTCAAAGAATCCAGGATCCAACTGTAAAAAGTCCGAAACGCCCGATCTGGGAAGGTGTCCAAATTCAAAAAATAGATTCAAAAAGAATTTCTTTCATATTAAAACAACCGTACGCACCGTTTCTTGATAATTTTGCAACGGGTATTTTGCCGAAGCACATTTGGAAAGACGTGCCGTCAGATGAATTTTCTTTCAGCGAACTCAATGCCAACGCAGTCGGCAGCGGTCCGTACAAAATCAACACCGTAAAAAGAAACTCGTACGGCCTCGCGAATTATTACGACCTTCGGGCCTTTAGTGATTACGCTCTTGGTGAACCTTTTGTAAGAGACATCAACTTCCGTTTCTACCAAAACGAAACTGATCTCATCGAAGCCTTCAAAAATGAAGAGGTAAATAGTTTAGCCGGTATTTCTCCTGCAAACCTCGGACAATTAGATCTCGAGAAAAGCAGAGTCATCAGCACAACGCTTCCACGAGTATTCGGTGTATTTTTCAATCAAAACCAAGCTCCCGTTTTCCTCAACAAAGAAGTTCGTCAGGCTCTTGATGTTGCAATCGACAAAGACAAAATTATCCGCGAAGTTCTTTTTGGATACGGCGAGGTGATTAATTCCCCTGTGCCGCCTTCAAACAACGATTCAGAAAAATCAGAAGCAACAACTACAGAAAGTCAGCTGCGAGTTGACCAAGCCCTTTCAATACTCACAAAAGCTGGCTGGACGCTTAATGCAAAAACAGGGGTGATGGAAAAAAAGAGTGGTGAAAAAGTAATCCCCCTTTCATTTTCTCTTGCGACCGGAGACTCCGGCGAACTCCGTCAGACTGCCGAACTCATCATCGAGGATTGGCGCAAAATCGGCGTGTCGGTTGATCTAAAAATTTCTGAAATCGGCGACCTTAACCAAAACATGATCCGACCACGAAAATTCGACGCGCTTCTTTTTGGTGAAGTTGTTGGCCGAGAGTACGATTTGTATCCTTTCTGGCATTCGTCACAGAGAAATGATCCAGGTCTTAACGTTGCGCTATACGCGAACATCGCCACAGACAAAATTCTCGAAAGCATCCGAGTTACACAGGACAAGGCCGAAAGAAAGATCAAAGCCGGCGAGTTTGAAGCATTGTTTAAAGCAGACATGCCAGCAGCATTTGTATATTCGCCTGCATTTGTGTACGTGACGCCGGCGAACCTTCAGAATATTTCTTTAAGCGAACTGACAAATCCGAGCGAAAGATTTTTGAACGTTAACGAATGGTATATCGAGACGAACAGAGTATGGAAAATTTTTGCATATTAAAAATTAATTAGTTAGATATTAATAACAATAAAAACATGGATCAAAAGACTGAAGGAAGCCCAAAAACAGCAGCACGACCACCACGACGCCCTGGCCACAATGGACCACGCCGAAGCGGCGGTTATTCTGCCCATTCACAAGGCAGACAAGGTGAACGCCCAGCGCACAAAAATGAACACGTAAAAATTCCTTCATCAGGAGAAAACATTCGCATCATTCCCCTTGGTGGAGTTGAAGAAATCGGCAAAAATATGATGCTCATCGAATACAAAGACGACATCATCGTTATTGATGCCGGCGTGCAGTTTAGCGACAGCGAAACTCCTGGTGTTGACTACATTTTACCTAACATTAAATACCTCGAAGAAAACAAGCATAAAATCCGCGCCCTTGTCATTACTCACGGTCATTTGGACCACATTGGAGGCATTCCATACCTCATCGAACGTCTCGGTAACCCGCCAATCTACACCCGAGAATTCGGCGCACTTCTTATTAAGAAGCGTCAGGAAGAATTTGCTCACCTTCAGCCGCTCGACATAAAGATCGTTGGTGCTGACGACGGTGCAGTTCCCCTTTCAAAACACCTCAAGGTTCGATTCTTCGGTTTGACTCATTCAATTCCAGATTCAACTGGAGTTATTATCGAAACACCGTTTGGTGACATCGTGAACACCGGTGACGTTCGCGTCGACAACGTTGATGGCATACCGAACCCTAAAGAAGTCGAGCAGTACAAATTCTTCAAGGATCGAAACATTCTTCTTTTGACTATGGACTCAACAGGTATCGACCGTCCAGGCTTTTCGATGTCTGAAGGTCACGTCATGAACACCATCGACAAGATCGTTGCCGATGTTCCTGGTCGCCTTCTCATTGCAACCTTCGCTTCCCAAGTCGAACGTATTATTGAATTCATCAAGATGGCCAAAAAGTACGGCAAGAAAATTGTTGTCGAGGGCCGAAGCATGAAAACAAACGTCGACATCATCAAGCATTTAAACCTTGTTGAAACTGACCACATTGTTCCCGTCGAAGACATCGACAAATATCCACCAAATAAAATTCTCATTATCACAACCGGTGCTCAAGGTGAAGAATTCGCTGCACTCATGAGAATGTCGAACAAAACTCATAAATACGTGAAGCTCAACAAAACCGATACGATTATTTTCTCTTCTTCGGTTATTCCAGGAAATGAAAAAGCGATCACGAAGCTCAAAGACAATCTCTACCGCCACGATCCAAAAATCATTACGTACTTGGATTCTGACGTTCATGCGAGCGGTCACGGCAAACGCGGTGAACTCGAATGGATTCACAAACAAATCCCTTACAAATTCTTTATGCCAGTGCACGGTCACCACTACATGGTCAAAATGCACGGAGAACTTGCTCACACACTTGGTGCACCACGAGAAAATATCGTCGTTCCAGACAACGGCTCTGTGGTAGAAATCACCCCTGACGGACAGAAAATCACTGTTCTCAAAGAAAAGGCTCCTTCTGACGACATGATGGTTGAAGGCTTCACAATCGGCGATATGCAAGAAGTTGTTATTCGAGACAGAAAAATGCTCGCTGAAGACGGAATGTTCGTCATTATTGCCACTATCAACGTTCGAACAGGAAAGCTTCGTAAGTCACCAGACATCATTTCCCGAGGTTTCGTCTATCTTCGAGAATCCCAAGACCTCCTCCAGCAAGCTCGCCTCATCATCAAAAAGACCGTTGAAAGCAATACAAGCGGCATGAATCCAATCAACTTCGAATACGTAAAATCGAACGTCACTGACGCAGTAAGTCGCTTCCTCTTCCAGAAAACTGCAAAGAAACCAATCGTCATCCCTGTTGTGCTTGGAATGTAGTCCTCGTATTTAACTGAATATTTTTCGTGATACCATTACGAAATGTCTTTTTTAAACGCGATCATTTTAGGAATTGTTGAAGGAATAACTGAATTTTTACCGATCTCCTCAACGGCTCATCTCATGATGATGTCTAAAGTCCTCGCAATCACGCAGGATGAATTCCTCAAAAGCTTCGAAATCATCATTCAGTTTGGCGCAGTCGCGGCACTCATTTTTGTCTTTGGAAAAAGACTCCTTGAAAATCGCTGGTTGTGGAAAAAGGTAGCAATCGCCTTCATTCCTACATCGATCATTGGTTTTTTCCTCTACAAAATAGTCAAAACCTATCTTATTGGGAATTTTTACGTCGCAATCTGGAGCCTTATCGTTGGTGGAATTGTCCTCATTGTTGTCGAGCACTATATTTCAAAAAAGTCGGACCATCCGCATTCTGGTCTCGAAGAAATCACCAACAAACAGGCGCTTGTCATCGGCATTGTTCAGTCCCTCGCGGTCATTCCTGGAATTTCGCGGTCTGCAGCGACAATCACCTCTACGCTTCTTTTTGGTTCGGGTCGAAAAGCCGCAGCGGAGTTTTCTTTCTTCCTCGCAATACCTACCGTTGCCGCTGCCGCAGGTTACGATTTGTTGAAAAACATCGATGTCATTGATGGTCATTTTCCTGTACTCGCCGTTGGGTTCATCGTCTCTTTTTTAGCAGCACTTGTAAGTATTAAATTCTTGCTTTCATTTATCGAAACACGATCGTTCACTTCGTTTGGAATCTATCGAATCGTTATTGCTCTCGTATTTTTGTACTATATATCGGTCAGTATTTAGACTTTCTTACAGGTTTTTATTACATAGTTTTATAGTCCCCGGTTTATCCCCGTCTTTTCCCCAGCCTCAATTTTGCTAAGCATCTACGTATGGTTTAAGGTGTTGTCAGCCATTAGCAACAGTTTAGACCATACCCGTATGCGAATATTAATTATCGAAGATAACAAAGAGATTCGGGAACTTCTGAAGATCGGTTTAGAAGCAGAAATGTATTCAGTAGACACAGCAGAAGACGGCGAGAAAGGATCCTACATTGCGAGAACAAACGACTACGACCTCATTATTCTCGACAACATGATGCCAAAGAAAACAGGCTTCGACGTGTGCAAAGAAATTCGCAAAGCCGGCAAACAGATGCCAATACTTTTGCTTTCCGTAGAATCAGAAACAGATGAAAAAGTGAAACTGCTCCGAGCAGGTGCTGACGACTACATGACAAAGCCCTTTTCGTTCAAAGAGCTCCTCGCACGAATCCAGGCAATCCTCCGCCGGCCAGAAACAAGTGTGTCCGAAAGTCTTGAAACCGGAAATTTGGTTTTGAATTCTCGGACTCATGAGGTAAAACGCGGGAATAAAAGCATATACCTTACGCGTAAAGAATACTCCTTGCTCGAACTTCTTATCCGCCACAGAGGCGAAGTCGTCTCACGGGGCACAATCATGGAACACGTCTGGGATTTTGATGGCAATCCATTTTCAAACACAATAGAAACGCATGTATTCAACCTACGAAAGAAAATAGAAAAAGGAGAAAGCCGACTCATCTGGAACGTTCCTGGCCGAGGATATAAAATCGCCACAACTGCGTAACACTATGAAATACGCGAAGGAGTTGAAGGTGCCACGAGACGAGAAAGTTACAGAGATTACAGAAATGGTTGAGCTTGGGAAAAAGGCTCGGGTAGTTTTTCACGATCTTGCAAATCATTTCACCGCCCTCTCACTGTCTATAAATCATCTCGAAGAAAACCTGCACCGAGACAGCGAACGGATTGCGGAATATTCAAAAAGAACAGAGAAAACTCGCCTTCAGATAGAATACGTTACCGACCTCCTTCGCGCTCATATCAAAAATTCTTCACACGAAACATTCAACCCGACTCCAATACTCCACAAAACAATTGAATCTTGTATAGAAAAAACAGAAGCTCATAAAATAAAAATCAGCGCTGAAATTACAGAACATGTGACACTCTACGGCAGCATAAGTGCCTTCACCCACATAATTACGAACTTGCTTTCAAACGCCCTCGATTCATTCAACTTATCTCAACACATTCGGAAAAAAGAAATTCATATCTCTCTCGAGAAAAATGAAATAGCCACCGTTCTTTCCATCCGTGACACTGGTTGTGGGATTAAAAATGCTCATCTTAAAAAAATATTTAACGAACACTTCACCACCAAACAAAATGGTCACGGCATTGGTTTATCCGCAACAAAAGAATATGTCGAGAAAGTCTTTAATGGCACCATCACTGTCCAAAGCTCATCGAAAGGAACGCAATTTACGCTCGAATTCCCGTACGCACGTCAAAAAACCAATGAATACGTGCTACCCAGCTATAGAACCAGGAGCAATAGAGCTTTGGGGTTCAAGTAGAGAAAAATTTCCAGAAGAATCTGAAACCGCAAAGAGCATACCATTACTTTCATGGCCCTTTATCGTTCGAGGTTCGAGGTTAGTGACGAACATACACAACTTCCCTACCAAAACAGCAGCGTCGGGAAAATGGAGAGAAATACCTGACACGATCTGACGAGGTTTCGCATTGCCTTGTTCATCTTTTTCGCCAAAATCCACAGAAAGCTTCAAGAGCTTGTCGGTATCTGGAATTTTTTCAGCAGAAAGAATTTTGCCTGCCCTAATTTCAACCTTTTTGAATTCTTCGTACGTAATCATGTGTGTAGCGGGTATAGTAGTAAAAAATCGGCTTTACTGCAAAAGTGAATCATATGAACCAAGGTAGGTACTCAAAAACGCTGGGATGGCAAAGACGAGACCGATGAGTGGCAACACGATTGCCGCCAAGGTCACCCACATAGTGATCAAAAAGTATTTCCTTAATTTTTCAATAGATGCATAAATGGCATTAAGCTTCGCATCCTGTTCTGCTAATTTGCTTTGAATATCTTGATCCATATATTTATTTCTTAATAATAGCAGACCTTTTCTTAAACGTAGCCCATTCCGTAACGGTGATGCCGATGATGAGCCACAACAAACCCATCGAGTAACCACCCAACACGTCGCTCAAAAAATGAACACCGAGATACATGCGGCTCAAACCAATAAGGAAAACAAGTAACACGCCTGCAAAAATAATAGTCATGCGATAGTGCCAGAGCGTCACCTTTTTCAAAAGTGCATACACAAGGAAACCGTAGAATGCAACTGCCACCGCGGCGTGGAAACTTGGAAATGAAAACGTTGCTTCTCGATAGAAAGAAAATCCAACAGGTCGCATTCGGTGAACTAAAATTTTTCCTAAAAACGCAAACAACTCACTACCAACCACCGTAAGCCAGAGAGAGTATGCATATATCGGCTTTTTTACACACCAGAAAATAATCGTGGCCAAGATAAGCGCCATGAAAATAACACCGACATTGGCCAATCTTGTTATCCAAATAAAGATATTGAGAAGAACTGGATCGTAGAACGTAAGCATAAGCCTTACCAAAAAGACGTCGATATCAACGATTGGGGTAGATGTCACAACCGCCTGCACAATACCCACAAACAGCAGCAAGATGTACGTGAAAGCAACACCAAGCGTTGTAAATGGCAGACCAGAAAACTTTTTGAGATCAAATTTCTTTTTAAGAAACTTCACGAGCCATTCGTATTTGCTCACAACCCCCTTCACTTCTGAATTATGAGCAAGTCCGGACGTGAATGAAATAAAGAGTGAATGAATAGTTTTTGAAAAATTCCTACTCCTTTTTACAGCAAACCAGAGAAGCCCGCACACAATAGCAACACCAATAATAAACAGACTCGATTTTGAAACCCACGTTTGAATAACACTCAACGCATTACCAAAGAAATATCCAAGTGACAGAAAAACGATTGACCACGCAAAAGCGCTCGTAATATTCCAGAAAAGAAATGCTTGGGCTCCCATTTCCGACAAACCAGCCACAAAAGGAATTATCGGTCGAATCGGCCCAACAAACCTTCCCCAGAAAACACTTTTATTTCCATGGCGTTTGAAGAAATTTTTTCCTCTTTCAAGAAGACTGATTTTAAGGAAACGATTTTCTGCTTTGAAAAAACGAACTCCTCTCGTGCCCAAATAGTAACTAAGACCGTCGCCCAGGATCGCCCCCGCCGCAACAAACCACACAAGATCAAGAAAGTTCAAATAGCCTTGTGCTGCCAAAAACCCACCGAAAATAACAAAGATACTTCCAGGAATAAATACCCCGACGAATGCAATCGACTCTAAAAAAGACGCGAGGAGAATCACCCAATACCCAAACACACCGATGTGTTCGATTGCCGGGAGGACGTGGCTAATGAAATGCATGTTAGATACTAATTCCGAGAATTTTAAGCACGATACCTGCGAGAGGATCGGCCGTGAGCCCGTAGACCATGACACCGCCAAGCATACCTGTAACAATTATAGAAACAAGAGCGACGAATGCAATTACTCTTGAGAGAATCTTGTGACAGAAAATACTTTCAACATAGTGAGAAATCTTTCCAATCAAGTGCTGTCGACGCTCAATAAAATACGGTCGAACATTGAGGATCGAAGCAAGTTCGCCCAACAGAAGCGCGCAATACAAGTACGTTGAAATAGAAGCGAACATTTCATGAGCTTCCACAAGATCATGGTTTGGTCCAAAAAGATGCTTCGCAGCATCACCTGTGAGCAGTGCGCCGAACGCTCCAAGAACACCGAGCGTAAGTAAGACTCTTTCAATGTGCCTCCATTTAACCTCAGGAAACCATTTCCCAAACGGAATAATTTTAACAACAGAATAAATGAACAGAAGCGCAACCGGAAAATGAACAATGATCGGATGAATGTTATACATGTATTTATTTTACTCGATCGGCGAAGTACTTCAAAACTCCTTTTGAACCAGCGAGATTTCTCTCCCATTCAACTGTCTCGTGAGTCTGGAGTTCAACAGTAATCGCTGGAATACCGATTGACGCAAGCCAACCTTCGGCATCGCCCGTAACCTTGTAACTATCGAATGAGTTCACCGCTTTATATCCTGAAGCAACAGAATAGGCATTCATAACATCCAGTGTCGCAGGAAGAATTCCTGTGTTGCATTCTGACGCGTAGACGGCATTTGCTTGGCTGTGCCAAAAGACCGCCACAACTGGTTTGTTTTTTAACACAAAATTCTTGAGAGCTAATGCTTCTGGTTCAGAAAACGGTGCAGTACCTGCGCTTACCGTTTTGCTCTGCCACGTACTTGTTGCCTGCCAGTTACAGTCAAAATTGCGGTTGAGGTCGACGGCACGTGCGTTAAACCTTCCAGCGGCTGAAACTTCTTTGCTGACAGAGGGAACATCTGCAATAGCAAACCTTCCCTCTTTTCCAAGAACCTTAAACACACCGTCCGGGTTTGCTGAAGGAATTACCGTAACAGAAATATTTTTAGGAATTGCAGTTGGGTTTGCACCGACATAATCCATAAACTGATATGCGAGAAGAACACTATTCCATTCGTAACCTCCGTGGATACCACCAACAAAGAGAAGCTTTGTTGCGCCATCTCCGTACGTATACGCTTCGATTTTTCTTCCCTCAATAGATGTACCTATCGTTTCGTGTTTCGGTCCGAGGTCTTTTGAAACTTCCACTGGCACCGTTTGGACCGGCTTTCGAGAAACCACAAAGACAATACCGCCGATGATTATAAGGGCAATTACAAGAACTGAAACGATAAGGAAACTCCTATTGAATCGCATTCCTTTTATTATTTTGCGTAGAATTTAAGAAGAGAATCAACACCGGCCTGGTTTTTGCTCCATTCGATATCTGTGTGATTTGTGAGGAGAACGCTGATTGCTGGAACATTCATCTTTGCAAACCAGTTCACCATGTCGCCAGTAATTTCGTAGAAGTTAAAGCTTTCGTGTGCAGGATATCCAGAAGCTTGTGCAAACATCTTCGTAAGTTGAGTAGTTTCTGTAGAAACACCGTTATGACAGCTTGAAGAAAATACGCCACCCGCAGAGCTATACCACACAACGACCGCGGTTGGAGTGTTTGTTTCTACGTAGTTTTTGATTGCCTGACTTTCTGGTTCAGAGAATGCATTTGCACCACCGCTGACCGTTCTGTTCTGCCACTTTCCATTTGCCTGCCAATCGCAATCAAAGTTTCGATTAAGATCGACTTCATTTGCATTAAATCGTCCAGCGATTTGTTTGTCCTGGGAAGATGGAACGCTCGCAATAGTGAAAGGACTTGTAGTTCCAACTGTTTTGAAGAGTCCGTCTGGATTCAATACAGGGATAACAGTAACTTTTACATTTGCAGGAACAACTTCAGGCTTTGCTTTCAAATAATCCATCAAACTGTAAGAAACGAGCGCGGTGTTCCATTCGTAACCTCCGTGGATACCACCAACGAAAAGAAGTTCTGTACTACCAGTACCGTAGTGGTACGCAGTAATGTCACGACCTTCAACTGATTTACCGATAACTGTCTGATTTGGATTCTTTACTTCTGTTTCAACAACTACAGGCTGTGTTTCAACCGGAACGTTCTGATTATTTGTTTCATTCACGCTATCTGAAGAACTTTTGGTAAGAAAATAAATACCGAAACCAACAAGAACGACAACAATAACTGCAATGATAATTTTTTTCATAGACCCATATTTTAGCACAAAAGGATTTGTTTTGTTTACAACCCCCGTAAAGCCTTAAAATTGCCTATTTTTATGCCTATATTCCCTCTTTTGCGGTATACTGTGAATATGAATTCACTTATGCAATCTGACATTTTCTTCTTTGTTTCATCGATAGGCTTTATCGTTATCGCCCTTTTAAGCATTTTTCTCATATTGGCTTGTATTCGGGCTCTCTCTTCGCTTATCAAAATCCTCGAAAAAATAGAGTCGAGTTTGGACAGCATCGGAGACGCCACTATGGACCTCATTGAAGACATGCGGAGCAATATTTTCTTTCGAATGTTTTTTCACCCAAAGAAAAAGCAACACGCCGCAGAACCACGCAAAAGAAAAGTTGAATAAAAATTCGAACAACCTATAATCGAAACAGGAGGGATTATTAATTAATACAAAGAATAAAATGAAAAAAGAAACAATTTCCACATCAACAATCGTTGCTTTGGGTGCGAGCGCCGTTGCTCTTGCCGCAAGTACATATTATTTCTTTGGTCCCGAAGGAAAAATCCACCGCCAGAAAGCAGCAGGCTGGATGGTAAAAATGAAGGGTGAAATCATTGAAAGAATCAGCGAAGCAAAAGATATTTCTGAAAAGTCATATCATGAAATTGTCGATTCAGTCCTCGCGTCGTACATGGCATCTGGCAAAGTAACACCTCCAGAATTAGAAAAATTCGCACAAAATTTGAAAAGCCAATGGAAGCAAATTCTCAAAAAACTTCCGAAGTCTAAAAAGATTTCAGCTTCAAAAAAGGCTAGCCCGAAAAAGAAGAAGGCTTAAAGTTTCTCTAAAGAATTAAAACGTCGCAGTGCGAACAATGCGATCCAACAGAGCGTTCACGTCAAAAGCGGAGCGCTCTGTTTCGCATTCAGTTCTTTGTGGATCATCATAGTTGGCACACTGCACAGACCGAAATGTGAAGGTAAAGATTGCAACTTGGTTTTGAATCTCTGTGGCATATGCGTACTGCGTGTAGGTGCTACCAGCTGCGCCTTCAGACGTTCGTGTAACACAGTATTCCCTTCCATTGATGAGTTCTTTGCTACTTTGCCCCGCACGAGCAGTTTCAACTCCAGCTTCTGTGCAGGTAAAAGGCGCGGCAACAAGCTGAACCGCTGGCGGCCAGTCAACAGGATGAATGTACGTGGTGGAAATATCTTCCGGGTAGAAAAATGTCACAGTACTCGAAGTTGCAACTTTCCAGCCAGCTGGAATTTCTTCACGAGTGACTTCTGTTTTCGGAGCGCGAAACCATAGCGCAAAAAGAGCAAAAACGAACACCAGCACGACAAGCGAAACTATTTTTTGTTTTGAAGAAGTGCTCACAGATTTTAATTAGTATTCAATAGTAATCGGAAAAGAAATTGATGCTTCGTGCTCTGGCAAGCCCGACGGATTGTCTTTGTGCAGTACAAGAGTTGCAGGACCGGTATATGTACTTGGCACAACAACCTCGGCTTTAAACGGCACGAAGTTTTCAGTCATCCAGTCACCTTGCGCTTGGGCTACAACTTGGGCAAGCTGATTGCCATTTTGGTCATATACCTGGACCGGGAAAGAGGCTTCAAAAAACCATGTTCCACGAGCCTTCCCAATGACAGTGAAGTTCTTACCAGTTACCGCGCCTGGAAATGGAAGATCGACAGCAATCAGGTCTGCTGAAGAATTTGTGTACGTAATTTTCTCTGGAATTTCTTCAGCATAGGTTCGACCATCTGGAGTTTTGCACTGACGAGGATGACTTTCCAAAACTGGATACCCCGCTTGTGCGCAATCTTCAAATGACAGAATTGATTGAGGATTCGAGATGTTTGCTTTTCTCGCATGAAGAAATACAAAGAAAAACACACAGGCAACGAGAAGTGTGCCGACTAAAACTAGAATCTTTTTCATTTTACAAAACTGGCTTTCTAAACTTTACACCCATGTAGTACGGCCAGATAAAGAGAGCGAGTACACCTTTCCAAAAGCTCAAGTGCAAATACCCAATTGAGAAAAGCCAGCCAATAGCCCACAAAGTTCCAAACATATCCTGCTGTGCAATGATTGTGTTATGCATATGTATGTATTATTTTTAATACCCTAAGTGTATCAAATTAGCCTTGATTATACTCTTCTGGGACATCAAAGATCGATTTCTCCATAGTTTTACCGGAAACAAAGTCACTCACCCGTTTTCCACCGTACACTGAAGGCAAAATTCCAATACCGTTGCAGCCAAGATTGTAAATCAGTACAGAATTTTTAGGTTCCGGACCAATGAGCCGAATACCGTTTTTTGTATATCCCATGAGTCCGTGCCACGTAAACATGAAATCAATTTTTTTCTTGTGGTCGACATCATAAATATTTTTAACAAAATCGTCTATTGTTTTTGCAATCTCTTCAGAATATTCATGCTCGTGGGAATATCGAGTGTGATCATCAAGCGCAAGTTCTGGCCCGCCGATTGAAATAAGATTGAAATCTTTATCTCCCTCGTACTCATAAAATCTTCTCGTGAGGTAAAAATATGGATCTTCGGGGCTCGGGTCGGGGTCAGTAAGGTAACTTATCGCAATCGGCGTTTTATTCATTTTTTCCAAATATCCAGACATGTAGCCAACCGTTCCATGTACGAGATAGTGGAATTTTGTATTGATGTCGAGGCCAGTTTCATTGATGACCGTAATACCCGTAAAGCCGTTTGTGCACAAAATAACTTTTTTTGTTTCTATCGTATAACTTCCTGCATCGAGGAGTGCATAGTCCTGACGAAGAATAATTTTATGTATCGGAGTGAGTTCATACAAAGAAAAACGATCCGAGTATTTTTTGAGCAAGTACAAAAACACTTCTTCGCAAAAGAGAGCGCTGTTTACGCAACCCTTTTGATACGAAAGCACAGCGACAAAATCCTTACTCTTTGTTTCAAGAAGTGAAAGTATTTCTGCATGTGGAGCAATGCTGTATAAATCTTTGTAATCTTCTGAAATGTCACCCAAAAAATCCACATCTTCTGAAATAAGAATTCGCTCGGTGTTGAGACCACCTTTTTTTCGCCAATAATTATTTTTCAAATGAAGAATAACCTGGTCATAACTTGAAAGTCCTGCATGGCCCAGAAATCGCGAAAAAGAAATATTCAAACCAGCATCGGTGTACATTTCGTCTAAAAGCTGCCAGGCGTCCTCTACACTTTTCTGACCATCGACGGCAAGCGGAAGGCCGAATTCATCGACAAGACTTGCAAAGCCACGTTCGAAATAACTCACCACTTGGCCGGCATTGTGCCCCGTCGCACCATGAGCGAGTTTATAGCGTTCAAGCATCACCACCTTTTTGTCAGTATATTTGAGCGTAAAGAAAGCAGTTGCAATACCTGCAATACCCGCGCCGATTATTGCAACGTCAGTTTTAGCATCTTCTTCGAGTCCTTGGTGAATCCGATCTTTTCGCAACTGATACAGCCACGGGGAATTATTCTTCTTCATAGTAAAGATTATACTGTCTCGCGCCCAAAAATAAACCTACGGAAATTACTTAAAAATAACAGAACCGCTGTCGAATTTGAGGTCAAAGATAAGTTCGCCCCTAGAAGTAAAGTGATAGCCAGTCGTATTTTGGAGCAAACCAGTGAAATCAGCTTCTTGAGAACCTTCACAGAACATCAGTGTGGAAACCATTGAACTGAAAGCGATTCTGTCTTTTGTGGCAGTGTAGTTGCCGCCGGTACCGTTGCAATCCGTCGTAGCAGAAAACGTTCCGTTGTTTAAAAATGTAATGCCAAACGTGCCGGGTTTTTTGGGAACGACTACTCGTCCATCATTGTATTCTGCACGAACCCACTTCCAGGTCTGCATCTGCAAATTCATCCGGGCCGGGTCAGCTTCCCCTTCAAAATTCTGCTCTACTTGGCCAAATTGCATCGTTGATGGGTCGAGCAAAAGCCAGACAGTTTTGCCAACTGACGGCTGCACAGAAAAACCTTGCCCAGGAGCTCGATCTGCATAATTCACCACAATAATTTTTTCACCCTTCTTTTGTGTTGTCTGCGGAGCAATGCGGTCACCTAAAAGGAATCCTTCAGAACCAACATATCCGCGCTCTGTGTTCAGTGCCGCAACAACATAATAGAACGTTCCACTACCTCCTGTTTGCTGTGTAAGGAGAAAGACAACATCGTTTCGTCCGTCGCCATTGAGATCAGTTGCCAATTCATTGCCGAAGTATCGAGTTGTAACTTTTGAAGCAGAGCCAGGCGCAGCTTCTGTTTCTGCAACGCCGTTGTTAAGTTTCACCCGCGCACCATCGACTACATATTCAGCGTTTTTATAATCAGATGCAGAGTCACCTTGTTTTTCATTATAAATATGTCGATTCAACACAAAAAATCCCACAACAAGAAACAGAACAACAACCGCACAAGAAATAAGTAATTTTTTCATATATACATAGTGCCCCACTTTACACACCTATTCAACTATCTATTAAAACAAAATACTAACTACATTCTGAATGGATATAGATTATGTTATGCAATTTCATACACAGCTTTTTTTGTTTTCTTCACAAATCCATCTTTTTCTAAATCTGAAAGAATTTTTTCGAGGATTTCGTCTTCGTATTGAAGAATCGTATTGATTTCTTTTTTAGTGATTGGTTTTTGAAGAATTACGCGCAAAACTACCGCGCGTTTTTGCCGATACGAACCAGTAAACGAAGATTGCTTCACATGGTGAGCACTTTTGCGGCTTGGGTTAGAAGTCTTTTTGAGATGTGCACCGTAATCAAACAATGCCCAATACCATTCGCGAGGATTTTCGGTATCAAGTGTTTTTTCTATGAGCGGCACAATTTCTTTGTCGGTTACCTTTTCTTTTTCAGCAAAAAAGAAGTGAATGAAAACGGAACGGACATTTGTCTCTATGACAACCATCGGCATATTCCAGGCAAAGACCATGAGATCACCCGCAGTCGCAGGGCCAATGCCTGGCAAAGAACACAGGGTCTTAAAATCTTTCACAAATTTTCCAGCAAAATCTTTTTCAATTGTTTCAGCACAACGTTTGAGGAAAATAGCTCGGCGGTTGTAGCCGAGACCTTGCCATTCGCGCAACACATCTTCGAGCTTTGCAGCAGCAAGAGCTTTTGTTGTCGGAAACTTTTTTAGGAAAGATGTGTACTTGGGTTCAACACGGAGCGCCTGGGTTTGCTGAAGCATTATTTCTGAAACCAAAATCTTGTACGGGTCACGCGTCCGCCGCCACGCAAGGTCGCGCTTGTGATTTTTGTAATGATCATAAATAATCTTCTGAAATTCTTTGGTGGTGAGGGACATGGATGAGAAAAGACTACCTAACCCGCATCATCCTGCCAACGTTTTCAGACTTCACCACTTCCACACATTCGCCTTCAGAAAGTTTTATCGATTCTTGCTGATTGTCTGCATAGCACAGTGCCGGACCTCGGGTAATGGTAATTTTAATCTTTCGACTGTCTCGAATAACCATATGGTCAGACTGTTCGGTAGAATTATTGAAAGCGACACCAATACCAACTTCAAAGGAACTGTCCGTAATAGAACGATAATACCCCGTCGAACCAAGTGGTGTTGCAAAGACTACCCCATCACCGATAATCTCGCCTCGAAGCGGAACACCGTCAATATCAACCGTGTAACGAATACCATTTCTCGGATTCTCATTATGGATCACGATGTCATTTAGACCAGTGAGGATTTTGCCATTCACCCTCGCCTCAAGTTTCATCGTCTCTTCTACTGAATACTCACCTTTTACAATATGTTCAAGTATGTCTTTGTTTTCTTTTGTCTGATGTCCGAGCTTACCGATCCGACTATTTCGTAAATACAATTTTGGAATTCCGGGGTGGAGATACTCGGCTTTCATGAGCGTGCCATCTCCACCGAAACTAATTACGACCTCAGGGTTTTCTGTAACAATAGTGAAAAAATCACCGTGCGGGGCGAGTAGATTTTTAACGGAATCAGGATTTTCACTAACAATTAATATTTTCACCTTTTACGAAATAATTACTCGGGAATTTTTTACCCTCTCAGACACCAACACAATTCCCATCGCAACCACTGCTCCTGAAAAATTAAATACGAGATCAAGCAATGTGTTTTCATACCCGCCCACACCGTTTCGCGCCAGCGTAATAGCGATGAAAAATTCCATGATTTCATTCAGAGCACCAACTCCCATTGCAGCAAGTATTGCGGTCAGAAAAATTATCCATACGGGACGAACTGCCCCAAGTGTGCGACGGATAATATGAAGAAATGCTACAGACATCACACCATACAGATACATATGCACGACCTGATCGTATTTGAGAACGAAAAACTCCCCACCTCTATCAATAAATGGATAGATGCGATATGCAAAAAGAACACCATCTCGTGTCGGAACTATGCCGCCAAGAATATGTAGAAGACCCCAGATTGAAATGAGCCAAAGAACATACGAAGGAAATTGAATTGTTTTTTGAGTAAGTGCAACCAACAAAAAGACCGCAGCAATCACTCCCGCGTAAATCACAAATTCGATATTTAAATCCTGAAGAAAATAAAGTCCTCCAACAAGAAGATACGCCGCGCTAAAAAGTATTACGCCGAGGTTAGATTTCATGAATTAATTTTAGCATTGATTAAAAGACATCAAAAAACATGTGCGTTATACCGCATTCAGGATATTCTCTTTTGTTGCCTTGTTGATTAAATCCACTTTTCCCTGACGACTTAACGTGTGTTTTATTTCCCATTCACGCTTTGCTGCTTCTTTTCGCGATGGAAATTTTTCTACATGCATGAGTTGAACTGGCCCCCTACTGCTCGTGTATCGTGCTCCTCCTCGCATTTTTCCATTATGTTGGGAAAGTCTTCTCTCGAGATCGTTGGTGATACCGGTATAAAGTGTGCCGTCGCTGCACTTCACAATGTACACGTGGTATGGAAAAGGATGGAAGAACATACACGATCTATCTTACAGATACTTGAGTTGGTATCTGTCGTTCATTATTGAGAATATATTGGACCAAAGGTGGAACCCACAACTTATAGGTTGCCAATAGTGCGATTCCGGCAATTATTAAAATGAGGAGAAAAATTCTAACAGCATTGATGAGTTTCATGAATCAATAATAGCAGAGAGTAAGGGGATGTGCCGGCCGTCTCGAGCTGGAACCGTAGTCGGTCAAGCCCAGATTGACTGAATTGAGTTAATCTTAGCATCTAATTCGATGCGTCTCGAGCGGTATATTATTTACTACCTGCATCTGGCATATTTGCTACTGCTTGCGCCGTTCTGATTTCTAATTCTATCCAACTTATTACCAACTCAATCATATTCTTTAAATCTGAAATGTCAGCGCTTGTCCATTTTCTAACGTAATGGCTTTCATCATTCCTCAACCAAGCAGCGCGTTTAGCAGCAGTAAGAATATTTGTATTGGAGATTCGGTTTGTGATTACGTTACCAAGAAATTCTTTTTCGATTTTTTCTCGGTCATCCGGATTTTGTTTTATTACATAATCCTTTATTAAAAACTCTAAAGCCTTACCGTAGCCTGGACCAGCTATCTCATCCAAATTCGAAATTTCAGCAGATTGAGCCTGATTATAAATTTTTGAAAATTTTTCTGAAGTATCTTCGATTATTTTAGAAAATTTTCTTTCTGAAATTGAGACGGGTTTTGACTCTTGAAATGACATGCCACTGTCATAATAAGCTATAAAAACTGACTTACATTTTTTGTCAGGGCATCGTAAAACAACTTGAGTATCATGCAATCCTTTAAATGCATGCCAAGCCCTTGGGGTTATACTTTTCTGACAAACAGGACAAACATCCGGTTCATTAAAATGTATGTTTCCTTGTGACTCATCATTTATATTTATAAGACCTATGGACATGTTTTAATGACTTATTTATTAATCTCGTAGGCGTCTCGAGCGGCGCCCTTGTTGGCTGCGGGTCAGGGACTCGAACCCCAATACCATGCTCCAGAGGCATGTGTCCTACCATTAGACGAACCCGCAATAATAATGGGCAAAAGCCCGCAATGGACATAACTATAAGGGAAAATGGCTTTAATTCAAAGCTCTTTCTGTCCTGGCATCATTTGACCTTCACACAATCCTATGTCAATCTACTGGCAGAAATAGACATTCAACCGAGGAGGAAACATGGACAAAGGATTGAAAGTAGAACCCCTTGGTTTCGCCGCTCGTTGCGCCGATGCCTTGATGGTTCCCGTCATGTACGCCGTTTCAGGAACACCTTTTGAGTCTCCACAACGAACTCATAGATGGAATAACCAGCGTTTGCGACGAGAAGACACTCGACATATTCTCCTTACGGAAGGTGCCTTCTGTTCTGGTTGCAGGGACGAAATCCCAGCGCAAGGTGTACGATCCCACATGCCCGTCCTCGGAGGTTGGAGAAACTACGTTGTCCTTAGAGCATGGAAGTACTGGGGCGATTGGCATGTGGGCTGGAAAACTGACAAAGCGGTGGGAATCTCAAGAATCCCCATCTGTGGACCAACAGGCTGCGTCAGGATGCTCGTCGGCCCAGAGGATGTCGTCTTTTTTGGAATACGTCCTCAAGATGGAAGGCAGATACGCGTCATCGCAATTTCCATGGGACAGATCGGAGACGGAAGCAAATACTGCAGAGTTCCTTTGTTGTGAAAAACAAAACAGCATACCGGAAGGCGTGCTGTTTTTATTTATATTATTTATTTTTAATCGCCGCTCTGATGAATTCTGAAAAAATTGGATGCGGAGACAACGGTCGAGCGAGAAATTCTGGGTGAAACTGTGTACCAACAAAAAACGGGTGCACGTTTCGCGGTAACTCGGCAATTTCCATAAGTCTTCGATCCGGCGAAGCACCAGAAAACACGAGTCCAGCTTTTTCTATTTCTTCAATAAACTTTGAATTGACTTCATAGCGGTGACGATGACGTTCAGAAATCTCTTCTTTCCCATACGCTTTGTGGGCGATGGTTCCCTTTTTCAACACGCACGGATACGCACCGAGTCGCATCGTTGCGCCATATTTGTTTTCTGCGACATTGCCTTTTTGATCCTGCATGATGTCGATGACAGGATGATTTGTTTTCGAATTGATTTCCGTTGTGTGCGCATCCGTCCAACCAAGAACGTTCCGAGCATATTCAACAACCGCCAACTGCATGCCGTAACAAATGCCAAAATATGGGATTTTCTTTTTACGGACGTATTCGATAACTTTTATTTTTCCTTCAACACCCGTTGCGCCAAATCCGCCCGGGACCAATACCCCGCCGTATTTGTTGAGTTCAGAAAGCTTGAGTTTGCCTGTTTCAAAATCTTTGGAATTGAGATACGTGATGACGGGCTTTTTCCCAAGCGTAAACGAAGAAAACTTCAGCGCTTCAATGATAGAAATGTAGACATCTGAAAGAACAAAGGAACCAGAATCAAAATACTTTCCGACAATTGCGATCTGCACTGTTCCCCGAGGCTTTTTCACTTTCTCTACAAAATTTGCCCAACCAGAAAGGTCAGTGATTCTTTTTTTATGATTCAAATGGAGAACTTTACAGATATTCTCGCCGAGCATATCTTTTTCAAAATTTATCGGCACATCGTAAATACTTTCTACGTCTGGTGCAGAAATGACATTTTCCGGACGAATGTTGCAGAAAATTGCGATCTTATCTTTGCGCTTTTGGTCGAGCGCAACATTACTTCTCGCCAAAATAATATCGGCCTGAAGACCAACGCTGTTGAGGGCTCGTGCTGCGGTTTGCGTCGGCTTTGTTTTCATTTCACCGATCTTGGAAGGTGTTGGAAGATACGAAACCATAACCACCGCCACGTCGTCAGGGTTCTTCGACTTCATCATGCGTGCGGCTTCCAGGAAAATAATGTTCTGATATTCGCCGATCGTGCCGCCGATTTCAATAACCGTCACATCCGCATCTGCATTTTCGGTTGCCTTTTCAATACGTGAAATAACTTCGAGCGGTACGTCTGGCACAACTTCGACATTTTTACCTTTGTATTCAAGATTTCTTTCTTTGCGAATAATGTCGAGGTATACGCGGCCAGTCGTCATGTAATTAATCCGAGTCAGTGAAATATCGAGGAAGCGTTCGTAATTTCCCATGTCCTGGTCCGTCTCGTCGCCGTCATTCAGCACAAATACTTCGCCGTGTTCAGTCGGATTCATCGTACCTGCATCAACATTGATATACGGATCTATTTTAAGAGCCGTGACCTTGAGGCCACGGGCTTTTAAAATGAGGGCTATTGAAGATGAGGCGATTCCTTTTCCGACTCCAGACATTACTCCACCAGTAACAAAGATGTATTTTCGCCTCTTTTGCATATTTTAGGTATTAAGATATTTGCGCACCGCGAGGTAACTTGAAATTGAACCGACTACGATTCCTGAACCGACAACTATCAAAAAGAGCTGACCGAAGTTTGAAGTATAGTAACTGAATAAATTGAATCCGACAAAGAAGTTTTCGGTGTAGCGGCCAAACCAGAACAATACCGGATAGAAAATAATGAGTGTAAGAACACCAGAAATCGCTCCGTACAAAATTCCAGTCATAACAAACGGCCCGCGAACGTAGAAATTACTTGCGCCAACAAGCTTCATAACAGAAATTTCTTCCCTTGAAACATAGATAACGAGACGCACGGTGTTAAACGTAATGAGAATAGAAATTGCGATGAGGACAAGGGTCAAAACTAAACCGAGCTTTTCGGAAGACGTGATGAGATTTGAAAGTTTGTCGATCGCTGTTTTGTTCTGATAATAGTTGACCTTGTCGACGATGGCTGTACCGCCGCTTCCGAGAATATTTTTACCTTGGAGAAATTCAGCGACACCTTGGTATTCTGAAGGCTGACGAGTTTTTACATTGAGCACAGCACCGAGCGGGCTGTCTTTGAGTTCGGAAAGCGCTTGGAGCGTGAGCTGGTCGTTTTCATGACGAACAGTAAACTCGGCCAATGCTTGGTCTTGCGAAACGTACTTTATGGTTTCAACTTCAGGCAACACTTCGATTGTTTTTTGAATCGCAAGAATATCTTTTTCTGGAGTTCCAGGAATAAAATAGACGTTGAGGTCAACTTTGTTTCGAAGTTCGTCGAGTGTGGCATGCAACACCGCACTTCCCAAAAGAAGAGACGTAATAACAGAAAGCGTCACCACCATAACAAAAATAGACGAAAGCGAAACAAACCCATTACGGACAAAGTTGTAGAAACCAGATCTGATTACTCTTTTTATATTTGTTCTAAGCATTTTTATAGGACATAGCGACCTTCAGGATCATCGCGAATTATCTTACCACGATCGAGCGTGATAACTCGTCGGCCAATTGAATCAACAACGCCTTTATTGTGAGTTGTGAGGATAACAACCGTTCCAAGATCATTAATTTTTTTAAAAATCTGCACGATTTCAAATGTATTGATCGGATCGAGATTTCCCGTTGG
This sequence comes from uncultured Candidatus Saccharibacteria bacterium, assembly GCA_964492195.1. Taxonomy (GTDB): domain Bacteria; phylum Patescibacteriota; class Minisyncoccia; order Phycocordibacterales; family DATGWK01; genus JAHFLV01. Next base: position 75,070 of record CAZBJL010000003.1, on the reverse strand, counting down.
TTCGTCAGCGATCACAATGTCTGGCTGATTCACAATTGCCCGCGCAATTGCGACGCGCTGCTTTTCCCCGCCCGAAAGTTCATCAGGATAATTCCAGATTTTATTTTCAAGATCAACGAGTTTCAATACATGCGGCACGTCGGACTGAATGTCGGCATCTTCACGACCAGCAACTTCCATGGCAAAGGCAATATTTTCAAAAACTGTTTTTTTGGACAATAAACGAAAATCCTGGAACACGACACCAATGCGGCGGCGATACGAGTGCATCGCTTTGTGGGAAAGTTTGTGAATATTTACTGAATCGAGAAAAACGCCACCTTTTGTTGGCTTATCTTCGGCTAAAAGCATCTTAATGAGCGTACTTTTGCCTGCACCCGAATGCCCCACAATAGAGACGAACTCTCCGGGGTCGATTTTAAATGAGACATTATCAAGTCCAACGGTCTTGTCTGGATACGTTTTTGAGACTTTGTTGAAATGGATCATGATAAGAAAATTGGCACAGAGAAAATTATAACATATTGAACATACGCCCACACACGAGAGCAATGCTTCTTACAAATCCTTCTCTGCTTCAATAAAAAGGTCGATCTCGCCGTTTAGCACTGCATCGACATTAGATGTTTCTGCGTCTGTTCGATGATCTTTGACCATTTTGTACGGATGAAGAACATATGAACGAATCTGACTTCCCCATTCAATACTTGTCGTTTTGCTTACATACATACCCTGTTCTTTTTTAATACGAGCATCTTCAAGGGCTTTGAAAATTTTACCGCGCAAAATCTGCATTGCCTTTTCGCGATTTTGGGCTTGGGAACGTTCGCCATCTGCGTGAACAGAAATGTTTGTCGGAATATGAATGACACGAACCGCGGTTTCGCGTTTGTTGACGTTCTGCCCGCCTGGCCCGCTTGAACGAGCAAACTCGACCCTGATTTCCCTTTCCGGAATTTCGAGCTCTGTTGGTTTGTCAAATTTTGGAATTACTTCAACGAGAGAAAAAGAAGTGTGACGAAGTTTCTTTGCATTAAAAGGTGAAACACGAACCAGACGATGAACACCGGATTCGTTTTTCAAAACTCCATAGACACCAGCTCCATCGATCTCTATCGTGACGTTGCGATAGCCACCATGATCATTTTTGTTTTCATGGAGCACTTTCATGCCCCAGTTTCGAGCAGAGATAAATTTTATATACATTGAAAGCAACATACTGGAAAAATCTTCCGCATCATCGCCGCCAGCTCCAGAAAAAATTGTAAGGATTGCATTGCCTTTGTCGTATTTGCCCTTGCCTTCTTTTTTTGTTTTGAGATCGGCAATTTCTTTAATGATTGCCTGGGCGCGAACTTTGTCAGACCAAAACTCCGGCTCAGACATCTGGGCTTCGAGTTCAGCTATTTTTGTATCGATCTCGACAAGTTCTTCTTTCATACAACGAGGATACCATGTACAGGATAAAGAAAAAGCCACCTAACGCTCGTGCGAAACGTTAGGTGGCTATGGCGTGGCCAGGACGGAAGCCCTGGCACGAGTCGACATGGAATTGCTTGGACCTAATCACACATCCCTGAGTGCTCGGCGGAGACATGTGATTGCATCTCAGCAGTCGACAAGCGTGGAACTCGAGGTTCGCATTCCATGTGGCTGGGGTGTAGGTTATGCTTTCTCAATAAAAATGTCAAATAATGGGAGATCAGGTATGCTTATACAGATTTAGCAGTTTTAATTTCATCCATGGTATCAACATATCTATATTCAATCGCAAGCGTGATTATCGTGAGCCTCGTCTCGCTCGCGGGAATCTTCACTCTGTCCCTCAAAAAAGAGGCATTGAAAAAGTATTTGTTTATTCTCATTAGCCTTGCAGTGGGAGCACTTTTGGGCGATGCCTTCATTCATTTAATTCCTGAAACATTTGCAGAAATCACCAACCCAACGTACGGATCAATCGCCATCATCGCCGGCATTCTTATCTTTTTTGTTCTGGAAAAATTCCTCCATTGGCACCATCACGCTGAAGGAGAAGAAGACCATGAAACGATTCACGTGAGCGGTCACATGATCCTTATTTCAGACGCCATTCACAACTTCATCGACGGTCTCATTATCGGTGCGAGTTTTTTGGTAAGTCCTGAACTCGGCATTACGACTACACTTGCAGTGATCCTCCACGAAATCCCGCAAGAAATTGGCGACTTTGGCGTACTCATTCATTCTGGCTACACAAATGCTAAAGCGTTGTGGTTTAACTTTCTTTCTGCCCTCACCGCAATCCTTGGCGCGATAATTGCGCTTGCACTTAACAGCACGAGTGAACTCCTAATGATCTGGCTTGTGCCCATCACCGCCGGTGGATTTATATACATCGCAATGAGCGACCTTATCCCAGAGCTTCATAAAACAAAGCGCGCACATCATTCCCTTATTCAACTTGCAGCAGTTGTGTTTGGTGTCTGTATTATGGTGCTCTTACTTGTCTTGGAATAAAAAACTCGCACTGAATTTGGAGCCACCTCGCAGGATCGAACCGCGGACCCCCGCTTTACGAAAGCGGTGCTCTACCAACTGAGCTAAGGTGGCATGCTCACAAAACTTCACGGAGCCGTTGTCCGGGATTGAACCGGAGACCTCGTCATTACCAATGACGTGCTCTACCAACTGAGCTACAACGGCGCGATCAATCGCTTGAGTGCTGTCTCGAAATGAGCGCATAAAAGCCTAGTGGCTTTTTGCTCTGCTCGCGCCAAGCGCTGCGCAACTCATTTCTCGACAGCACCCTTGCTCATTCCCACGTTACTTAATACACACAAGACAGCGTGAGATGATGATAGTACAGTATCCCCTGTTTTTCAATCAGTGAACCTTTCCTAAAACGGGAATGGAAAAGCTTCTTTCTTTCTTTTTACGAGATCCGAGCGCGGTGAGACTCGAACACAAATAGAGCGCTCGACTGCCGTATCGAGTCACCATGTTGTCGACAACGTCGTACATTTTTTTGGCTGATTCGCCTGTGGAAGATTCTGTGAAAAGGCTCTGGGATACGTGAGACATCGGCACTAAACCAAAAAGAGTTACGCCTGTTGCGCGGTATACAAAACTCGGATCATGTATGGAACCGAAAGCTTTGCGGACTGATTCGAGAATCATATGTGGCAGGGCTGTGGGCGAAGGTAGTACACACTCAACCCGACGATATCTGAAATCACGAGTTTTGAGAAAAAATGAAACTCGCGTTGCGGCGAGAGATTCGCGCCGTGCATTTCTTGCCACATTTTCTACATGCCGAGACAGTTCTGAAAAAAGAAAGGCGGGGTCGTTTGTTGGTGGCATGAACGTTTCAGTGCTATTCAAGGATTTGTGTTGAGCACGTTTGCCAGAATGAACGTCGTTAATCGTCCTTCCAGAAAGTTCGTGCCAAATTTCAACCATTGGCTTTGCACAATGTTCTTCAACCCAACTTTCACTTTTATCAATCAAATCTTTTGCGGTAAGAATCCCAAGCCTTGTGAGATAGCTATTTGTCTGAGGCCCAATGCCCCACACCTTTCCCAAAGGTACGTCTTTCAAATGATTACTTATGGTAGATAAAGGAATAATTGTCCGACCATTTGGTTTATTTTTCTTTGAGGCAACTTTAGCGAGAACCTTGCTCACCGAAAGGCCGACGGAAAAAGTGATGCCGAGCTCGGCGTGTAACGTCTCTTGAATTTTCAAAGCAATTGCTTCGTATGAAAGCCCGAGTTCGGTATTGAGGCCCGTAATATCCGCAAAACATTCATCGACACTGTACCACTCCACGACAGAGGTAAACCGAGAAATGATTTTAAACATTCTTTGAGAAAAGATTTCATATAAACGATAGTGAGACGGAATAATAATGACTTGCGGAAATGATTTTCTGATCTGGTACACAGGCATGCCGCGACCAACACCGAGAGCCTTCGCTTCATAACTCATCGCCGAAGCAATGCGACGATCGGCACCGGTAACAACAGGTTTGCCCCGCAATGAAGGATTGCAGGCAATTTCACAGGATACGAAAAATGCATCGCCATCCACGTGCAAAATCGCTCGAGGAAACTCTTGGGATTCAGCGTCCATATTTTCTTACGACTCCCTTAACGACTGCAGTAATTTTGAGCTCATGTGTTGGATAGATTGGTTTGTATTTTTTGTTGGCAGGTTCGAGCCACACACGACCAAGCTTTTGTTTGAAATATTTCATTGTCCACTCCCCGTCGACTTCAGCAATAACAATGTCGCCATCACGTGCAGTGATCGCCCTTTCAGCAATAACTAAATCCCCTGGTGCAATGTGTGCATCTATCATTGAGTCACCGTCAACTTCCAAAAGGTACGTTGCTTCTTTCTTTCTGATCAAGAATTCATCGATGTTCATCGAGTCGAGCATTTCTTCTTCGGCCGCTGAAGGAAAACCCGCCTTCACAAGACCGAGAAGTGGCACCTCACCAAGAAGCTTTTTGGGTATCAACCGTCGACTTGAATCCCTTTCGACTGCACCCTCGTCGATAAGTTTCTGTACAAGCTTGTGTACAGAATTTTTTGACTTGAAACCAAGGAGGGCCATGATTTCGCGATACACAGGCATGCGTTTGTGCGTGCTGTAGAAAGAGAGAATTTTTTGTTTATATTGTTCGTTCATGAAAACAATTAATTAAAGGAAATGAAGAAAAGAAAATGAGTGACTGAAGTAATTCTGACGTGCGAGATTTTTGAGCTTTGAAAGAAGTGCACGGTGCTCCCTCGCTTCGCTTTTGTATGGTTTGCCGCGAAGAATTTTTGAATCGATCTTTTTGTTAAGCTCTGCGATTCTTTTTTCGAGCACTGGTGCAATGTGAGTTATAGCCATGGTTTTTTGATTAATTTCCTACTGTTTTTATATATAAAGAGTATAGGTGAACGTTCGTTCACCGTCAATGTGAATAGCGTGTTAGAGAATAAATAAAAAAATTAGTAAAGATTTTAGGTATAGAAAAACCGACCCTTGAGAGAAAAAATACCCAAACAAGACAAAAGCCCCTCTCGGGGCGTTGTGTCGAATGCTGCGCGGCCAACCGGGCTCGAACCGGCAACCTCTCACGTGACAGGCGAGTGCTCTAACCAGTTGAGCTATGGCCGCAAATCCTGGTCGATATAATGTAACAAACTTTCCCCTACCAATCAATTCGGTGTCGAGGGCGGGGATCGGACCCGCGACCCCGGGCTTATGAGTCCCGTGCTCTACCAACTGAGCTACCTCGACAATATTTTGGTGATATTTACCAAAACAGCTACCTAGACGTAATCGCTCGCTGGGTTATTTGGTTAAAATCTCGCTTCGCTCGGTGTGGCTTCATGCGGATATGTGTTTCGCGTCGCATGCTCCGCTCGACACATATCCTTCCTTGCCACACGGAAATTTTTAACACATAACCCTGCTCGCTCCTACGATATTTGGAAATAACCTTCCAATTATCCATAAAAATGCCCTGTCTGTAAACAAAAATCGCCTTCGGGCGATTTTTGCATTCTTGTTGCGGAGCCCGGATTTGAACCGGGAATCTCAAGGTTATGAGCCTTGCGAGTTACCGTTACTCTACCCCGCTATATTAGTCCTGAAGAAACTAGAGTCCTATATTAACACATTTAATAGACTAAACAAGCACTAGCTTCAGGCCGTATTGCATTCCCTTACCTAGTCCAACTCTGAAGGAGGGTTTCGGAGCCAGACTGGACTTTCGTCTGGTATTTATCGAAAGTCCAGTCGTGGGCGAGAAGAGCGAAATTTCAACAGAAATTTACGCGCCCTCCTTCAGAGTTGGGCAAAAAACTACACGAACTTAAATTCCTTAAACACCTTTTCAAAGAGTTTAATCACCCGCTCTGCCTCTGGTTTATTTAAATTCAAATCCGAACCTTCGTGGGCAATCGCATTGCGAACTTTGTGCGCCTCCCACGCTTCCTGCAACGTACTAAAGTCGCTTTGTTCTATTGATTTAAGCTTGTCGCCCATCGTTGCACCGTGGTACCCCATTTTGTCGAGCATTTCATTGAGCATGATGTCGGCTTCAAGAATAGCGAGTCGCCAGTCGCTTGGATTTGTAGAATTAATATGTGCGAGCACCTTTGCCCATTTTGGATTCACGTAATCCGCAGCGGCTGATTCAACACCGTAAAAGATTTCCTTTGGCGGTTTGAGGTGGGCTTTTAATTTTGCTTCAACTGCAGAATATTTTCGATATGCCCAGACGATCGCCCAGACCATGCAGACAGAAAAAATAAGTGAGAAAATTTTAAAAGCTAAAACTGCACTTGCAACCAGCGGACTACCCGTTGCCCCGACGAGTTCATCGAATGTTGCCTTACCCTGAATAAAAAGCCACAGTGTCGTCAAAAAATCTGCCAAGAGAGAGTGATCTGCGAGGAATCTGTTGAACGACATAATAAGCGCACCCAAAATAGTCGCAACAACGAACATTATAATAACCGGCGTTGCAGGATGTGTGTTTTTTGGTGGGGCTTTTTTATCTGCCATTTTATTTCTCTCCTAAAAATTCTTTGCCAACGGTAAACAAAAGGTCTTCGCGGCAGAGCGGTGAGAATAACTGAATTCCGAGCGGCAGTGTCTTGCCTTCGCGCGTGGTGGTACCAGACGGAACAGAGATCGTCGGGATGCCAACAATGTTTGAAGGCACTGTAAAGACGTCAGCCAAATACATGGAAACCGGATCCATTGTTTTTTCACCAAGTTTAAAAGGTGGAGTTGGTGACGTTGGTGTGAGAATAAGATCGACAGATTTCCATGCTTCGTCAAAATCTTTGCCAATCAACTTTCTCGCTTCCTGTGATTTATTATAATACGCATCGTAGTATCCCGACGAGAGCACATATGTGCCTAAGAGAATTCGTCGACGGACTTCGGGGCCAAATCCCCGCCCTCGAGTGTTCAAATAATCATCAATCAATTTGTCGCCAGACGCGTATAAGCCGTATTTGATTCCGTCAAAACGAGCAAGGTTCGAAGACGCTTCTCCAGGAAGCATGATGTAGTATGCCGGCAGAGAATATTTTACGTGAGGCAATTCAATGTCTTTGATTGTGTATCCAAGATCTTTAAACCGCTGTATGGAATCTTCAAAGTTTTTTCGAACGTCTTCATCGATTCCCCCGCCGTCGATCAAACTTCTCGGCACACCGATTGTTTTTTCTTCTTTTTTGGAATGACGTTTTTTCTGTGCTTCGAATTCTGAATCTGTAAGTGTGGTGCTATCGAGCGGATCGACGCCTCGCATTGCATTAAAAACTATTTCCGCGTCTGTGACAGACTTCGTGATTGGCCCGATTTGGTCGAGCGAAGAACCGAGCGCAATGAGACCGCTTCTTGAAATCGAACCGTATGTTGTTTTGAGTCCTACGACTCCGCAGAACGCCGCTGGCTGACGCACAGAGCCCGCAGTGTCAGAACCAAGTGCGAGCATGGCACCTTCCATGGCAACCGCCGCTGCCGAGCCACCAGAAGAACCACCAGAAACTCGAGAAAGGTCGTGAGGATTTTTTGTTGGGCCGTATGCAGAATTTTCTGTCGAACTACCCATCGCAAATTCGTCCATATTTGTTCGGCCAATAAATATCGCTCCAGCCTTTTCGAGTTTTTGAATAGCCAAACCACTGTACGTCGCAGTGAAACCTTCGAGGATTTTGGAAGCAGAACCAGCACGGCGGCCTTGGATAAGAATGTTGTCCTTCACCGCAATCGGAATACCGGTAAGCTCGGTAGCCGTACCTTCGTCGATCATTTTCTGGGCTTTTGTAACCTGCTGTGCAACATCGAACACTTCGAGAAATGCGTGAATTTCCGGATCTTTTTCTTTTATTGTTTTCAAATACGCATCAACTAATTCCTTCACAGTAAAATCTCCATCAACAAGATGTTTGTGCGTATTTTTTATGGTGAGGCCTTTTGTATCTATCATTGCAGGATTTTTTTTACTTTAATGTAACCCTTTTCAGTTTTTGGAGCTTGGCCGATGAGCGCGTCTGTAAATATGCCGGATTCGTGCGGTTCACTGTCTTCACGCATGACATTTTTTACCCCAGAGTAGTAGCTTGATTCCGGAGAAAGCTCGACGCTTTTTTTAGTAGAAAGTTCGTTCGCTTCATTTATCTGGCCAACATACGCCAAAATAGCGTCGATGTCCTGACGTACCTTTTCGATTTCATTTTCGGGAATTGTGATTCTTGCGAGACTCGCAAGTTTTTCCACATCTTTCTTTTCGATCATATATGTAAGCCTATTTTAGCATCTTAACAAACTCCTCTTCTGAAAGCACTGTGACGCCAAGTTCTTGCGCTTTGTCGAGCTTTGAGCCAGGTTCGGCGCCTGCAACCACGAAACTTGTCTTCGAAGACACGGAACTCGACACATCGCCACCACGATCTTTGATTGCTTTTTTGGCAACGTCGCGAGACATGGCGACCATCGTACCCGTCAGAACAAATGTTTTGCCAGAAAATTTTCCTGGAGCGTTTGAGGCCGTAATTTTTTGGATTGTAACTTCTTTTAACAGATCATCAGTAAGCTTTTTATTGTCCGATTCTCGAAACCACGAATACACAGATTCAGCGACGATCGGTCCAACGCCATCGAGAGCCTCAAGTTCTTCTTTTGAAACGTTTCGGATCGCATCAAGCGTGCGGAAATGAGTAGCAATATCTTCGGCAGTTTCTTCGCCAACTTGAGGAATAGAAAGCCCGATAATGAAGCGAGGGAGCGTCGTCGTGCGAGCTTTTTCGACAGATTCGAGAAGATTGTCTACCGACTTTTCGGCAAAACGCGGCAGGTTAAGCAAGTCGCCACGCGTCAGGGTAAAAATATCAGCAGCGTCGGAAATCAAACTATTTTCAATCAAGACATCAACAACCTTTGGTCCTAAATGATCGATATCGAACGCATGCTTCGAAACAAAGTGGTACAGCTTTCGTTTGTGCTGTGCTGCCGAATTTTTGTTAGCACATCGATATGCAACCTGCCCAGGTATTCGTTCTACTCGCCCATCGCCACCACATTCTGGTACTCGAGTTGGAAATACAAACGCCTTTTCTTTTCCTGTTCGCATTTCGGTGAGCACTTTGACGATATCAGGAATCACATCTCCTGCTTTCTGAATTACGACCGTGTCACCGACTCGAACATCGAGCCGTTTTATTTCGTCTTCATTGTGGAGTGTTGCGCGCGACACGACAGAACCAGCAACAGAAACGGGTTTAAGATGCGCTACTGGCGTGAGCACGCCTGTACGGCCAATCTGGAGACGAATGTCCTCAACGACTGTTGTAACTTGTTCAGCAGCAAATTTAAAAGCGATGGCAAAACGTGGGGCTTTGCCAGTAAAGCCGAGTAATTCCTGGTTTTTTATCTCGTTTACCTTCACCACCACACCGTCGAGCTGATAATCCTGACTTTGCGATTTTTTCTCCCAGCTTTTCCAAAAATGGATAACTTCATCGATATTTTTACAGATTGTGAAATGAGCATTTACCTTAAATCCCAACTTTCGAAGAAGTTCGAGTTCTTTGGCCTGTGTTGCTAGAAGTGCGCCGTCGTAAGAAGCAACATCGTAGATAAACGTATCAAGCTTGCGGGCAGCAGCCACTTTGGGGTCGAGCTGGCGGATAGAACCAGCGGCGGCATTTCGAGGGTTTGCAAAAACTGCTTCACCTTGTTTTTCACGTTCAATGTTTATTTTTTTGAGCTGGCTTTTTGGCAACCAAACTTCGCCCTCAACAATAATGTCTACAGGCTCTACAAGTTTGAGTGGCACAGATTGGATCGTCCGGACATTAGCTGTAACATCCTCACCAACCTTTCCGTCACCTCGCGTCGCAGCAGTTTTGAGCATTCCTTTTTCGTATTCAAGAACAACTTTCAAACCGTCTATTTTGAGTTCACAGGTATATTCAGGAGAAATTTCCTTATCCAACACTGCTTTCAGATTTTTCTTTACCCGCTCGTCAAACGCCCGCATGTCGTCTTCGTTGAATGCATCCGCAAAAGACCACTGCGCGATTTTGTGATTTATTTTTTTAAACTGTGGAAGTGGCTCACCAGCAACTCTCTGACTTGGGGAATCGGGTGTCAAAAGTTCTGGATATTTTTCTTCGATCTGGGCGAGTTCGTTTTTAAGAGAATCAAGCGCCTCTGCAGAGATTTCTTCACGATCCAAAACATGATAAAGATACCGGTGATGCTCTACCGTTTCTTTGAGTTTTTTGAGACGCTCTATGGTTTCTTTTGTTGGCTTTCCGTGTTCGGACATGAGGTAAGTATATGGAAAATTAGCCAGAGAACAAACGAGAAAATGCTACCCTCACGGATATGACATTTTGAACGATCGTTCGAGATTTCGAGGACTTTCATCAGAAAGGCGCGGTGTATATGTGGCACCTTCGTCTTTACAGGTATTGTTGTATCCTCGGGATTCGATTTTTGTATTCACATTGAGACCACCATCGTTTGACCATTTTACAACCTGCACCACTGCACAAGCCTTTGGTGTCTGGGAAATATTGAAATAAAAAGTGGTTGTTGCAACGTTACCGCTTCGGCCTTCAACGTCAGCCTGTATCGCAAGATTTCCACAGTGTATTCCTGAAACTGTTTGATGGCCGGTAAAATTTGTCGATGTTGCGAATTCAAAATTACCTGTTTCACCGCGACCCCAATCATGGAATATTGCACACTCAATACCAGAATCAGCAGCATAAAAAGCAACCTTAGAATCCCTACCAGCAAAAGAAATTACTTGTTCCCTATATGAAATATCAGAAATCGCAAGACTAATGAGAAGCATGGCGCTCACCGCAATAACTGCGATAAAAAGCGCAATACCTCTTTGATCTTTGATACTTTTTTTATAATTAAAATATTTCATTTAAAAGAATTTATAGATATATTCAGAAACCTCAAAAGGTTCGAATCGACCGTTTGGCATCGTAATTAAAACTTTTACAAGCGCTTCTTTGTCCGGAATGGTTTCTTTGACGGTAACTTCACGAATAAAACCAGTGTTTGAAACTCCTGATGCAGTCATCTGATGATACAAGCCATCATTGTCGATTTTCACTGAAAGATTACTAAAGCTCACAAGCGCTGCCTTCCCCGTACTTACGTTTTCGATGTCGTACCCACACGGATTACCTGTAGAACAGGAATTCAAACCTGTAAGCCAACTTGCTCCAGAAAGTAAATTTGAATCTTTAATATTTTTTACCCCATCCATTGCCTCCTGCGCGAGATACATGCCGATGATTCTGTTACGAACAATAGAAATCGAGCCCAAACCAAGCTGGGAAACTGACATAACGGCCGTAATACCTACAAGCAATATTGAAAGTGCAACGAGCGTTTCAACAATCGTAAAACCTTTTTTGTTTTTGAAAAATATATTCATGAATTAAAAATCAGGAAGACGTTCGGTGACTACTGTCTGAACAGTAAACGGCGTCGGACCAGAACGTGCACCAGCCAATGTCTGACCATTAATCAAAATCAACACTTTTGGCTGTTCAGAGTCGCTTCCGCCACTCCCAACTCCAAGCGCAGAGCCAGTCACATAAAATCGTGAAGCAGCGTCGTTAATATTAACCTCCGGAGCCGTCATCCTGCCTGGACCCACTACCGTGCCATCGTCGAGGTAAATTGTTCGGGAAATAAATCCGCCATTACTATCTGATTCGAATTTGTACATAACAATGTCGTGTGCGGTGGGGTTACCACCGAGGTTTGCATTAAATACGAAACTGATCGATTTGCCGCCCCCCGCAGCAACAGAACAGTCGTTCGGCGTAGTAAGAGACGGCGGCAGACTCGGGCTGCAGTGGTACACCGTTCCAACAGCTAGCGCTTTCGTCATTGTTTCGAGAGCAATGTCGAGGTTGTTTAGTACGGATTTCAGTGACTGAACTTTTCTATTTGAATCGAGAGCAATAATAAGCGTACTTAAACTCACCATCATGACAATGCTAAATATAAATATTGCAACAATGAGTTCGAGCATGAAAAATCCTCTCTTGTGTTGAGCAGTTACGCCTTTTTGTTTTTTAAAAAGAGAATAAAACATATTACGGTGTGATTGAAGAACATGGCTCATTTGTATTCGGTGTCACATTTTCAACAGAAATTTGACCCGTATTGTACACAACGACTCGTTTTTCCCTTCCCTGCGGCGAAATTAGGCAGATCGCCCAACCATCACACGCAACACCGTTAGAATTATTCACACAGGCTTTTGTTGTGGCAGCAGATTCATTGAATGTTCCTGTGCTCGAATCAAACCCATATGGCGGCAACCCATCCCCTTGTGTAGCAGTGAAGTTCACAGGATACACTCTAAAGATCGCATCAGGATTTGGTCGTTTAAATTTTATGTCGAGCATTTGGTATGTACCTGAACCAAATTCCGCACAGGGCTGAACATCTGCTGGATCTGCAGACCATGAAATTCCACAGAAACCTTTTATTTTATTATTGTGTCCAATAGAAATTTTTTCTACACATTCGGAACCTGCTTCTGCAACACAATCCATATCGAAACCTCCACTCTGCGGTGTATATAATCCGTCACCATTCGCATCAGCGAAGAAAATAAAACTATTGTCTGCGTCTTTATTGAAATGCAACCCGTGCGGAACATCGAAACGTCCTCCAGAAATATCGATAAACTGTTTTACGCTAATACTTGAAACTTGAGCTTGTCGGACAGCGAGTGCAACTCGGTAGCCAAGGTTCGTAATTTCAATGTCAGTTTCAAACTTCGAATGATTATAGAGAACAATGCCGAGAATAATACCAACGATAGAAATAGAAATCAGCAGTTCGTAGAGAGTAAAGCCGGCTTTAAATTTTTTCTTGAGCATATCTACAAAAAGTAAGCGAGGCCGAAAATGTCAACGTGGCAAAAAAATGCGATGAGCGTGCCAAGAATGATAAATGGCGCGAATGGTACCTCACTCTTCATTGTAAGGTTCAAAAGTCGCCCACGCAAACCAGCCGACTGAACAACTTTCGCATCCGAAGACCTTTTTTGAGAAATTTTTTGTAAAACAATGAGGATAATACTTACCGCGGCACCGATCCAAAAAGCGAGCGTAAGCGCTGAGAGGCCTTGTACTGCACCGAGGAGAAAACCAACACCGAGCACAAGTTTGGCATCACCAAAGCCGAGCCATCGACCCCCCGAAACAAACCAAAGCGCCGCGAAGAATGCAAAAAATGAAAACCCGGCCGCAAGTGCACCCACAAAACTTCCACCGGTACTTGCCGGGAAAAAGTAAGCCAATGCGAGTGAAATAAAAATAAAAACATACACGAGTCCGTCAGGAATAATTTTGTGACGCATGTCGTACACAGTAATCACCACAAGAATCGCCCACACAACACATTGAAGGATAGTCACGAAAGACACCACCGAAGAGTTTTTGAGAAAAATTCCTAAAAACAATAAACCAGTCGAAATCTCAACTAACGGATACTGCCAAGAAATAGAACTTTTGCAGACACTGCATTTCCCCCGCAATACAAGAAAACTTATAACAGGCACAAGCTCATACCACTGAAGTTCTTTGCTGCATGAAAAACACTGCGACCGTTCCTTCATTCCAAGGATATGTTTGCCGGTATTGTACCGAAGAATAACAACGTTCAAAAAACTACCAATGAGCGTGCCAAAAATAAAAACGAAAAAATAGAGAAGAAAAATCATTAATTAACCGAAACGGAAAATTAAAATTCTGAATTGAGACAAGATCCTGGAGTGACTCCGTCTGTCGGTAAGGTGAATACTGTAGACTCCTCATCACAACTGTTTCCAGACAAACACATAGAATTTCCTGAGCTATCTACACACCAATAGGTGTTTGGATTTGATTTACGAGGAACAGCTACAACCCATGACGGAGCAGATCCAACCGATGTAAAACAGACACCATCTGCAATATCTGCCCCCGCTGCTGAAAATGCCGAAGTGATCTGTGCTTGTATTGCAGGATCATCTCCATACATACGCCCACTTTCAATGGCTGACTCGCAGTCGTACGCTGCGCCTGTTGCATCACCATAACTACCATACGTATCGAGGAAGACAGCTGCCTGATTTTTGAGTCCAGCAAGAGTTTGTTGAATTGCTGCGTCTGCTGCCTTATCTCGTGCGGTCTTCAAGGAAGCGAGGACGATTGATGACAGAAGGCCAATGATTGCAATAACAACCAAGAGTTCGATCAGTGTAAAACCTTTTTTAATTTTCATCTTAGATAAATTGATACTGTTAATTCTTAA
>CAZBJL010000003.1:56727-60629 GCA_964492195.1 uncultured Candidatus Saccharibacteria bacterium | reverse complement strand
TTCTTGCGGTGTTAAGAGAAGCGAGAACAACCGAAGCCAAAATACCGATAATCGCAATAACAACCAAGAGTTCGATCAGTGTAAAACCTTTTTTCATTACATTCTTCATATAAACTGTGTGTATAAATTACTAATAATGTTTATAAACGGAGTGCACTTTGACTCAGTGGCACTCGATCGTGAAGTAATTATAAGAAATAAGAAATAGGCACGCAAGGCATAATTCCCCTCCTGTGGGGATATGAGAACTAGATGGAACCAGCCAAATTGTAAATAGGCAAAAGGACGGCGGCGAGGAGCGAACCGACGCCAAGACCGAGAACGATAATCATCGCAGGTTCGATGAGATCAACAAGTGTGTCAACCGCAGCAACGACCTCTTTTTCATAAAACGTCGCCATCGTTTTCAAAATATTTCCAAGTTCGCCGGTTTCTTCTCCAACCTTGATCATCTGAACCATAATGCTTGGAATTTCTGGATATTGTGAAAGAGCAGTAGAAAGTGCTCGGCCTCCCCTCACCTGCTGAAGCGAATCGAGCAAAATAGTTTTGTAGACCTCACTTCCGACGATAGACGCGGTAGTTTCCAGCGCACGAACCATCGAAATACCGCTCAACACCATCGTGTTCATGTTGTCGGCAATACGAGAAAGGAAAAGTTTTTTGTACAAATTTCCAAAGCCTGGAAGATCAAGTTTGAATTGATCGAAAGATTCTTTTCCAGAACCGTGCGCATAACGAGCCAGAAAGTAACCACCAATGATGAGCACGATCGCTGCCATGATGCCGTAATGCGAAACGAAGTAACTCAAACCGATGACCGCGCGGGTGTAAATCGGCAATTCCTGACCAGACTCAACGAGAATCGGCGCGATTTGTGGAATAACATACGTAAGCATGATAGTCATAACACCGATCATAGTGATGACAACGAAGATCGGATACACGAGTGCATGTTTGACCTTTGATGTAACTTCGTACTGCCTTTCCAAATAATCCGCGAGGAAGCTAAATGTTTGGTCGAGGCGGCCGGATTCTTCTCCAGCGGCGACCATGTTTACGAAGAAATCGGAAAAAATCTGACGATGCTTTGCAAGCGCTTTTGAGATCGAACTTCCTTCCTGGAGATTATCAGCGATTTCACTCATTGCAGAACGAAGTGCGGCACTTTGAACCTGGGTACCAATGAGTTTAAAAACACGGAGAGCGGAAACCTGGGCGCCGAACAACGTTGCCATCTGTCGCGAGACCACAACGATATCTTTATTTTTTACTCGATTAAGAAAAGGAATTTTGTCGACAAATTTTTTGGTGATCTGTGGTTTGATCGAAGACAAAATGATGCCACGTTTTTGGAGCGCGGTAATAGCAACATCGCTGCTCACTGCATCGATCAAGCCATCTTGGGCTTCACCGGCTTGATTTATTCCTTTGTAGGTAAAGATCATAAAGTTTAAAGCATCTTTTCGAGCGTCTTCGGATTGTAAGAGTAGCGGTATGCGTTTTCAACGGTAATAATGCCATCTCGAACCATTTTCACGAGACAACGGTTGAGATCGATCATGCCTTCGTCGGAACTTGTTTCAATGATCGTATCAATTTCATGAGTACGTTTGTCTCGAATAACGTTTGCGATCGCAGTGTTGTTGATGAGAAGTTCGTATGCAGGAATCAAACCACCAGAAATTTTTGGAATAAGGCGTTGAGAAAAAATACCAATCAAACTTCCTGCAAGCTGAAGACGGATTTGATTTTGCTGTGATGATGGGAAGGAGTCGATGATACGTTCAACGGTTTGTGAAGCAGAATTTGTGTGAAGTGTTGAGAAAACCAAATGACCGGTTTCTGCGGCGGTGACAGCCGTCGACATTGTTTCTGGTTGGCGCATTTCTCCGATCATCACCACGTCGGCATCCTGACGAAACATGCCCCAGAGCGCAGTGTAAAAATCCGGCGTGTCGGTGCGAACTTCTCGCTGGTCGATGATTGCCTTTTTTGGTTTGAACACGTATTCGATCGGATCTTCGATGGTGATGATGTGTTCGAGTCGTTCGCTGTTGATCATGTCCACGAGCGCTGCAAGTGTGGTGGATTTACCTTGACCGGATGGACCCACAACCAAAAAGAAGCCTTGCTGTTTGCGAGCAAAATTTGCCAAATCTGGCGGAAGACTCAACTCTTCGAGATTTCGAATATATTCCTGAATGAGACGAAGTGCGATGCTGATCTGACCTTGTTGGAGATATGTATTGCCTCGAAAACGAGATTTTGTCGTTTCTGGCATAAACGCGAAATCAACTTGGCGTTTATTTGTAAAAATGTCGCGACTTTGTTCTGACAAAAGCACACCAAGAAAACCGAGCATGTCTTTTTTGGTCAGAACTTTGCGTTTGATGAGCGGAACGAGCGAACCGGCAACGCGGATGATTGGAAAACGACCTTCAGCGAGATGAATATCCGAACCGCCTTCTTTTATGACGATATCAACCAACTCTTCGAGATCTTTTTTATATTCCATATTACTTTTTATAATTATGCGTTATCTCAAACACTTTTGTCACGACTTCTGATGGGATAAGGTTCGCTTTAATAATGTACCCTGCTACTCCAAGCTCTGTTGCCCGACTAATTTCGCTGTCGCTGTTTTGGTTCGTGACCATTATAAATACTGCGTCCATCGCCAACTTTTCTTGTCGTATATTATTTAAAAAATCGAGGCCGTTTTGGTCTGGCAACACGATGTCGACAAGAACAATGTTTGGCGTATAGCCATTTTTAATTTTTGAGAGCGCTTCGCCAGCACTTCTCGCAGTCTCTACTTCTTGGCCCGCCTTAACAAACTTAGCCACATACAGATTGAGAATAAAGGCGTCGTCGTCAATAATCAGGATCTTGTATACATTCCCGTCCATATGATCATTTTACCGAAAAGTGTGGCGAGTGGCGAGGCATAAGAAACACTACAAACCGAAGACTTCGTCGAAAGAAATCTGTTTTTGGAAAGCTTTGATGATGCCGTCTTCACGCATCGTAAGCATGCCCTTTTTGCGAGCGACTTTGTAGATATCTGGCTCGTTTGGAGTTTTGAGAATGAGTTGCTCGATATCTTTGTCGATTTCGAGCGTTTCCATGACTGCGATTCGGCCCGATGTACCTGTTGGACATTCCGGACTTGGCTTTGCACGGTAGACAGTGTCAACAAATGGAATTTCTTTTCGGAAAGAATCTGGCAAATCAGCGAATTGTTTGTCGATAAGTGCCTTCGTACTGTCAGTTACAGGCATTGGTTCACCCGTGTTCGGACACATAATCGGTACGAGGCGCTGCGCAACCGCAAGGATGAGCGTTGGCGCGACGAGGTATGGATCGACTTTCATATCAATGAGACGCGGGATGACACCAATAGAACTGTTGGTGTGGATGGTTGCAAGCACCAAATGACCAGTAAGCGCCGCCTGGATGGCCAAGCCGGCAGTTTCTTCATCTCGGATTTCTCCAACCATGATGATGTCTGGGTCCTGGCGGAGTGTGGTACGCAAACCGTTTGCGAATGTGTAGCCGATGTCAGCACGAACTTGCGACTGATTCACACCTTCGATCGAGTATTCGATCGGATCTTCAAGAGAAAGAATGTTGTATTTTTCGCGATCGAATTCGTTGAGAATTGAGTAAAGCGTCGTCGTCTTTCCAGAACCTGTTGGACCAGAGATCAAAATGAGGCCGTAGGGCTTGTCTATCGCTCGGCGAACCGCAGCGAGATTTTTTGTACTCAAACCAAGATCATCGAGTTTCTTCACACCGCGATCGCGATCGAGAATACGCATAACGATCTTTTCGCCATAGTACGTTGGGAATGTCGAAACACGAAAATCGATCTTTCGACCTTCGATCTGCGCAGAAAA
>CAZBJL010000003.1:0-56627 GCA_964492195.1 uncultured Candidatus Saccharibacteria bacterium | reverse complement strand
AAACACGAAAATCGATCTTTCGACCTTCGATCTGCGCAGAAAAACGACCGTCTTGAGGCTTTCGCTTTTCGTCGAGCTTCATGTTGCAAAGAATTTTTATACGGGAAATAACTGGTGAATGAACTTTTGCCGGCAACACGAGACTTGTGTTCAACACACCGTCGACTCGAAAGCGGACACGAATCGTTTCGCGCAAATGTTCGATGTGAACGTCGGAAGCATTTCCTTCAGTTGCGTATCGGAGAATTGTAGCGACAATCTTTGTAATCGGCGCCTCTTCTATAATTTTCTGTTGAGTTTTTTTGGATAAACCGGCTTGTTTTTCGCCTGTTTCTGCAGAATCAAGATTAAACGTCACACCCTCTGAAGCTGCTGGTTCGAGCTCTGAAAGCGCCTTACCAACTTCTTCCGAAAGGCCACGGTACATATTTATAACTTTATTGAAATCTTCTTCAGAAATTACAAAAAGTTTATACGGCATATTGACTCGGCTTACAATGAAGTTTAAAGCCGCCTTTGCTTCCATCAAATCTGGATCAACGATACCAACCTGGAGCACTCCATCAACAACTTCCATTGGTACGAATTTGTAATGCAATGCGGATTCTTCAGGAATGTACGCGAGGATTTCGCTTGGAATAGAAATGTCACCGATTTCTTTGACCGGCATTTCGTAGTACTCGCCCACTGCCCTTGTAATTTCAGAAACGAGAACACCTCTTTTGCTTAAAATCTGTTCAACAGTTTCTGTTCCTTCGTCTGCTTCTTTTCTAAGCGCATCAACGTCGGTTCTTTTGATTATTTTTTTGTCAGCGAGAACTTCTAGGAGATTCATAGATTTTAATCTCGATTTACGAAAGATGCAGAAAAAATCTACATGTTAATTACTCGTACCGATCGGTGCAAACGGATTGTTGCGTCCAAGTGGTTGCGGAATGACAACTTGTGTAAAGTCTTGAAGCGAAACAAATGTTGGATCTTTGAAAATATCGTCGTTAATATTCTGAAGAGCTTTCAAACGATTAAGCTCAATAACAAGCTCCTGCCCTATTGAACCAGTAATACCTGACTGCGAAGTAACGAGAGGATCTTCTGGAGCAGCGTCTGGTTTAAACAAATAGTATCCGACGGCAGCAACGACAAGTAAGCCGATGATGAGGATTTTATTCTTGCTAAGTTTTGGCATTGTCATATATTTCTTTATCGATTTATCCAAAAAGCCTTGAGCGTCAAACTAAAGTCATACAATGTCGAAGAATTTGAAGCGGGTTTTACTTTGACACCTACGCTGTCGAGCAAACGCAAACTTTTTTCAACGTCATCAATGAATTGAACACCCTGTGCGTATGTCGATGTGAAAGAAAACGAAGCGTCAACGCTGTCGTACGGCGCCTTACCAGCTGGATTCGACACAGGAGTTGCAGCCCCAGTTGCAGCATTTCCGGCAACAGCAAGGTTAACAAGTTTTAGCCCGTTACGAGCAGCGATTCCGTCGAGATCAAGGATGATTCTGACGGTGTCGAGGTTGCTAGGCAAAAAATGTTCGAGGCGAGCAAGGTCGGCTTCTGAAAAGCTTTGTAATTTTGAAGAAAGACTTGTGCGAAGATCTTCGAGTTGGTCAGCAATCTTTAGTGCTTCATCGTATTGTTTTGATTCAGATCGGAGCGTCTGCACATCAGAATACAACGGCCTTACTTCCAAGAAGAAAGTGCCTCCCGCAACAATTATTAAAATGATTGGAAGTAAGCTTTTCATGATCGTGGAGTAGTACTACTTACAGGCGCAGTGGTCGTAGCGGTTCGCGGGCTTGATGATGCTCTCGGCAACACAGGAATCGTTGGAGGAAGTATCGGTGCAGTTGGAGAAACAATTCGACTATACGCAACAGCGCTTGGTTCGAGCTCAGCGGTGACGTTAAAACTAATCACACCCTTGTCATCGAGGGAAAGATTTTTGAACATTGGATTTTTGAGCTGTGGAACTTTAGAAAAAACATCCGACTGAAATGCAATCGCATTGTAGGTACGAGACTCTCCTCTCATCGAAAGAGAAATTTTGTTGTCTGGAGCAACTGCGTATGAAAAGTCACTGAAACGAACCGTTTGAGCAGTATTCATTTCGAGCAAACCGAGCAAAAGTGAGAATGCTTTGTGGTTCTGGACGAGTGTTTTCGCTGCATCCATTCTTGATTTAAGCGAAGTGAGTTCTTTTGTTAATTCTGGTTCAAAATTTCTTATCGCATCTTGGATAGCCGCTCTTTTTGCTTCATTACCTTTTGTGAGAACGTTTTTATACGCATAGAGACCGCCGGTAAGTCCGAGAACAATGAGAAAAAGCACGACGCCGGCCAACATAAAAAAGTTTGGCGGGCTTTTTCGGCGTTCGAAGGCCTCCCCTGATGGGGCTGACTGACGCGGCATGAAAGTTGCTTGAAGACGATTGTCCATTTACTCCTACAATTATATGAGAAGTTATAATTAAAACAAACGAACAGTGGTGACAGGAATGTTTTCAACCCACCCCTCCAGGAGAGCGCATAAATTCTACTGAATTTTGCTCCTCATTTTGTTTTCAAAAAATTAAATGCAGCACACTTCTACTGTTCTTCGATTCTTCGGAGTGCAATACCGAGCGCTGCGGTAAATTCGGGACCGTTCTTTTTTAAAATATCATTAAGGAATGCAGGAGCTTCGACTTTACTGAAAGGATCACCGAGTTCTACAGGCATTTGAAGATTGTTTTTTGCCAATTCTGCAAAACCTTTCATAGAAGAACCACCGCCAACGAGAATCGCCTTCTCAATACTTTTCAAATGCTTTGTTTGGTAATTAGCCACAACGTGTTTTGCTTCAGAAAAAATATGGTCGAGAGTCAAAGAAATTGTGTTAGCTAAATCTTTATTTTGCGCTTCCTGACTCCAGCCGATCGTTCGTTTCATAATTTCTGCTTTTTCCGGAAGAATGTTGAGAGCAGTTGAAATCGTCATTGTGACGTCCTGCGAACCACGGTTAATCGTGTGCGACGCACGAACAATTCCTCGATCAACAACATAAATTTTTGTCGAAGCGGCACCGAGGTCGAGAATCATGATCGGCGCGACGTTTTTGTCTACCACCGCGCGAATGGTGCTGAAAATTTCAATCTCAAAAAAATTAGCTTCGAGGCCAACCTTCGTCACGATATTCTGATATTCACGGAGTGTTTCGTTGTGAATCGCAACGAGAAGAATGTTTTGAGTTTCTTTTTTCTTTATACCGGATTCTGGCACTTGCCCTTCTGCCTGGATCATTTCTTCTCGAGGTACAACGGTCCAGTCGAGACTGACTTCGGTAATTGGCACAGGAATATATTTTCTCGCTTCTATCGGCACCATTGCAGCGAGATCTTTTGAGCTCACCATAGGCATTTCTATAACAGACATGAGCGTTGCCCCAAACGGAATCGTTACACCGCCTTTTTTTGTGGTTGTTTTTGCTTCTCGAAGAATGTCCGTAAGAGCTGCAATAACTTTTTCTGGTTGGAGAACAGTTGCGCGGCCGATTTCAACGCCAGCGTACGGACCGAGCGAAAGCGTGCCGTACGTTTCAAGAATTGCTTTGCCGCCTTTTTTGCGAAGCTGCACGACTTTTATTGACGAAGCGCCAATGTCGATGCCGAGAATGCCACCCTCGGGTTTTTTAAAGAGATTTGAGAAAAAATTTGACATACGTGAGCTAGTCTAATGCCGAGATTATAACACAACAAATATGATTAAAACCGACAGCACACCACGGACAAAGGTATTTTTTAACTGGTTTTTAGATTTTTTATTTCCCACTGAAGAATCCGTGCGGGACATAGAAAAAAGCTCGGCGGAAGAACTTTTAGAACTCTTGCCGCGAAGTGAATACATCCACGACTCAATTTCAAGCCTCTTCGCCTACTCCGATGAACGGGTGAAACATCTCGTCTGGGAAATAAAATATTATCAGAATGAAAAAATTGCTGGGATGGTTGGAGTTTTGATAGCAAAAATGATACGAGAAGATTGTAAGAATCTTATTTCTAAAATAAATGAAGACATTCTCGTCGTTCCCGTTCCCCTTACCAAACAACGTCTCAACGAACGCGGGTTTAACCACACTCAAATGCTCGCGGAGGCAGTTTTAAAAAACTTGCCGGGAAATTTTGTCTTTAGTGGAGATATCGTACAGAAAACTCGTCATACCCCAAAACAAAGTTCAATAGAAAACCGTGAAGAAAGATTCACAAATCTCATCGGTGTTTTCGAAATCGTCGACGCTGAAAAAATTCGTGGCAAAAATGTATTAATCATTGACGATGTCACCACGACAGGCGCCACACTTCTTGAAACAAAAAGGGTACTTCTTCTTGCTGGTGCAAAAAGTGTCCGAGCGTACACCGTGGCACATTGATTATCTATCCAAACGTAAATGTGTATGCCTTGAGCCCTGCACCATTGATGCGAAGTTCAAGTATATGCTCACCAGGCGTTGCGTTGTGAATGATTTTATACAAACGACTTTCTTTGACCGTAAACTTTCCCTGAGCATTCACGTCTGCTCCTGCCGCAGCAGATTCAACGAGCCTTCCGTCTTGCCACACTTCAACGTCCACAAGCGAATCTGCCTCGGCAACCATATACACATCCCCGGCATTATATTTGTAGACAATTTTTGAATCAGAAACAGTTTCAGCGTATTCGGGTACAAAATTCCACGTTCCGCTTAAATAGAGCAAATTAAGACGGTAAGAATTGGGCAGTGTTAAAGTCTGTGTACCTGACCGTTGTGCACTACCGTTTGCGAGGTATTGATTACGTCCAGAACCGAAATATATTTCGGGGCTTTTTGCATTGACGGACGTTTCAGGAATACGAGACGCAACAAGCTCGCCATTGAGATTTTTTGCTTCATCTCCCAACACTTGTGCACGATCTTTAAGTGCGTCTTTGATTTTCATTTCCATTTCGTCATACGCACCTTCGCCGATGTGGTCATACACAACATTTCCATGAATGTCGATCAAATATTTTCTCGGCCAGTATCGATTACCGTACGCATTCCATGTGCCGTAGTCATTGTCGAGCACAACCGGGAATGTAATGCCGAATTTTTTCATAGCTTCAGCGACATTTTCTTTATCTTTTTCAAAAGCAAACTCGGGTGTGTGAATACCGATCACGATAAAGCCATCGTCTTTATATTTCTCATACCACCCAACAACGTACGGGAATGTTCGCTGACAATTGATACATGAGTACGTCATGATATCGAGTAAAATTACTTTTTTACCGACATAATCTGCGATCTTGATCGGCTTGTCGCCTGTATTTACAAACCCAGCCGGATTCACGATTTCCTTGAAGTGATTTTTTGAAACAGGATTTACAATTTTATCTATTATTTTTCCAACAACACCGTTTTCATATTTTGTATCTGTTGTCGCATCATCGCCTTTTCCGTCATAGAGCACGTCGTCAGGATTTGTTGGATCAGTTCTTTCGAGAAGTCGCTGTTCTATTTTTGTAATATCAAAAAATCCATTATTCAAAATTGAAGCTTCGAGCTTTTTCTCATAGCCAAACGCAATTGCGAGACCAAGGATGATGAAGAGAACGCCGAGTCCCCGTTTCCATTTGCTTTCAGGATCAGAAAGTCCAGTAAGTTTGTTAGCAAATTTTTGGCCCAAAAGAGAGATGGCGAGCAACACAACAGAAAGGCCGACAATGTACGCAAGAAGATAGAGACTTCCGAGCACAAAGCTTGCAGGTAAAACCGAAGCAAGAATCAAAAAATATGTTGGCGAACAGCTCGAGAACACAGGGCCAAGTGCTGCACCAATAATTACGTCACCGAGAAAACTTTTTTTCTGGTAACCGCGACCCATAAGTTTGTTCGACGCAATCGAAAGTTTGTTGAGACCAGGAATGTGATCCCACACTAACGGCAAAAACATGGTGAGACCAAAAAGAAACACGATACCACCGGAAAGATACGTCCACACTTCTGCTGGCACATGAATAAACGCCGTTGAAACTTTAAGAAGATACGTAAACACAATAATCGAAACTGCGAGTGAACCAACAACAACGTACGGTGTTGCCTTGCTCCGACCCGAAGTCGACGAACCAACAATGACTGGCAGAAGCGGCAAAATGCATGGCGCAATAACAGTGAGCAAACCTGCGACGAATGAAATCAATAAAAATGTCATGAGTGAAGATTAGCTTTTTCGTGTTCCTTATTAACGGTGACGTAAATATCGAGGAAGGCGAAAAGTAAACTCAATACAAGCGGCCCGAGTACAAAACCAATCGGTCCGAAAAATCCGATACCGCCCAAAATAGAAAGAAGAATGAGAAATGGATGCAAATGCGTTCCTCGACCAACAACTTTTGGTCCGAGAAAATTATCAACGAGACCAACTGCTGTCATTCCCCAAATAAGAAGTCCGACCATAGAAACAATTTGTCCGTTGAGGAAAAGGTAAAGCGCAGCTGGAAGAAGAACGAGTGTTGTGCCGACACCAGGAACGAGCGCACCGATTGTCGCGACACTTCCCCACAGAGTTGGATTCGGAACTCCGAACAAGGTGAAACCAATTGCCGTCAAAACTCCCTGTACGAGTGCGACCGCAAGACTTCCTTTGATAATCGAATTAACTGCGAGAGAAAGTTTGCTGAAAATTGTTTCGTCGTGAATGTCTTGGAGCGGACTCAAACTTACCACTGCTCTTTTGAGTTTGGCACCGTCTTTGAAAATGTAGTAGAGCGCAATAAGGAAAATAAATGTGCTGATAACTGCGCGTGCGACGTTTGCAAACAAGAGACCCAAATGC
Organism: uncultured Candidatus Saccharibacteria bacterium; assembly: GCA_964492195.1. GTDB lineage: Bacteria > Patescibacteriota > Minisyncoccia > Phycocordibacterales > DATGWK01 > JAHFLV01. The sequence goes on along the minus strand of CAZBJL010000003.1, from coordinate 49,787 downwards.
TGCAACAACCAGCTCAACCCTTGCTGAAGATATTGATTAATGTTGCCAGAAAATTCTATCGGTACAGGAGAAAATCCAGTGACTTTTTGAATTCCCTCACTTACAGCACGAGTAAGATCGTTTGCTCCACCATTACTGACCAGAGAAGAATAGAGCTGTGTCGCTTCGCTAAAAATCTGAACACCGACAAATGTAAGCGGCACGATTACCACGACAAGAACGAGAATTGTCGAAAGAAGTGCTGCAACACTTTGTTTGTTACCTACCGCGGTGAGCACTCTTGTATGGATCGGACGGAAAACGGTTGCAAACACCGTTGCAAGGACAAGCGCATAAATAAACGGCTTAAAAATCAAGAATGCGAGGATAAAAATCCCAGCGAGAAGAATAAATAAAAAGTAGAGTTCAGATTTTTGATGGTTCACGTTTTTTACATTAAACAAATTTCAATCAGAAAAAGAAATCTGTATCCCTAATAATATATAGCCATAGCATACCTTATTTTGGGCATTAGTCTTTGGTTCGAACGGTCGTTGCGGTGGCGATGTCCCGAAATTAGAACCGAAAAGACGCTTTAATTTCTGGATTCTTGATACAAGTATATAGAAATTGAAGAAGATACATAAGGAGCATCCTGAGTGGTTTGAGACACCTAAATCAAAGTCGGATAAAGGTAAAAATGCTGTCGACTACTCAATGGATAATTCGGCTACAAACCAATCTTAATTTTGTCGCTAATGCTATTAGTTTTCTCAATAATTTTATTTCGCATTTCTGCCGTTATTTCATCAATTTCTTTAGCCGTCTTCTTTGCATTCGCAACAATCTCACCCAAGCGATCTAGTGTGGAATTGGTAAATGAAGTTCCAGTAAGAATCAGTTGCAAGTTTATTTCATAATTTTTTATTACATTGACATTGTCTGTTGCCATATTACTCAACTTTCCCAGCATCTCGTTCCATTTATCGCACTCATCTCTGAAATATGTATCAGCGTATGCGGCAACTATTTGAAATCCGTCATCAATATCCTTCTTTGACAGGGTGTCATTATGATCGACAAACAGCTTTCTATTTTTGATCGCATCCTGGTAACTTTCCAATGTCTTAAGAATCACTTCGCTCTTCTGCCTAATAGCGATCAATTTACTTATTATTGCTAAGCCATTATTTCTAACAGATTCCCAAACATTTAAGTTATAGGTTAGTTTTCTATCTTTCTTGTTTTGCCAGATAGTAATCATCAATGTGATGACAGTTAAAAATCCTAATACAAAGTTAGGGTCAATTTTTTGCTCAAAAATATAATCTCTTATAGTCGGACAGCCCAAATATGCGACGAACAATACAACGGTGAGTGCAATAAGTATCAGGGTCAACTTTTCTTTAAAATGTTTAACAGGACTCATTTTAGTTTTATTTTCCTGATTTTCTTCGATTATCTTCTTTGCAGAGCATCTGGCAATTTTCCGCGGTTGTTTTACCGCCCTCGTGCCAAGGGGTAATATGATCGGCTTCCATTTCTTCCAACGCAAACTGTTTACCGCACTTTACGCAAACACCTTTCTGGCGCTCGTAGGCTTCGCGCTTCATCTTGTCGTTAAAGGCGCGGATTGAAAGGTAATGTTCCTTGTGTGTGAGGACATATGGATAGATACCGGCTTTCTTACTTACATCCTCGTCCTGCATCAGGAGTGCGATTTCTTCCTCAAGTTTCGTAGCGTTAAGTTTCTTGTCTTTGAATTCGTTGTATAGCTCGCCCCAAACTACATTCGCCATTTCTTTGCGGTGGTTGGTGAACACCTTACGCACCCACACAATGACGCTTTGGAAATAAGCCCACAATTCCTCTGCATTCTCATCATGCTGGTGTTTAGCCATATAGTCCGCCACTTCATCGTTGTTTATCCACGAGAGCGCGGTTTCCAAATATTCTTGCCGAATTGGCGACCCGGTGAGCAGTGCGCCACCATCATTGGCCAAAAGGTATGCGGCGCAGTTCGTCTTGCTAAATTTGAGTTTTGCGTCAGAAAGCCACGAGCCCGTATAAACGGCGTTGCGTAACTCCTGATCAGTCAATTTTTCACCTGCAATGTTAATGATTTTAAACCAATCAAGTTTCTCCTTGTCAGTACCCTCGCAGAAATAAACCATTAATTCATAATCGAGTATCTGATCCTTTTCCTCTTTGGTGAGATTGTGGAACATAGCTGTGCGGCCATTGAAATCCACCGAGAAATCGCCATTTGCATATTGTCCGATACTAATTGTTCGTTGTTGCCCATCCAAAACCTCAAAGCTATCTGCACCAGTCTTTACCCAATACATCACATTGAGCGGAAATCCTTTCTTAACCGTATCGATGACGGCATCACGCTGTTTGTCTTTGTAGACGAATTCGCGCTGATACTTCGGGCGAACATCAAGCTTGCCACCATATGCAACAACACCTTCTTCGGCGCTGTCTTTGTACCCGTCTATCACTTCGCGTATTTTGATTTTATGCAGGTCGATTTTCATATTATTTTTTTTATTATTATCCTAAAGTATGGCGATTTTCCATTTATGACTAAATCCTTGTCATCGTCGCCTTTTCTAAATTTTACAATTTCAAATTGTTCTGGATTATACTTGTCTAAAAAAGTAATCGGGACACCAATAGCACCATCGTAATCAACCGGAATATCAGCGGTCTTATCAACGTTTATTCCGTCATAGTTATCATATTTTGGATATTCCTTGGGGATATACTTTTTGTACAATACTAAATCTTCATGACGCTCTTCATAGTCTAAGTTCGTAAACCAACGTACACCTTTGACACGAATATATTTTTTCCCATCACCATCAACCCTAGAGCCGGCAGCATTTAATGGATAATCATCTGGTACCTGAAATTCACGGTCGCCACTATGGATACTCGCTCCAAGCCACATCTTGTTATCTTTAATAAGCTTGAAGCATTCCTTGTAAGTAATTGAATTGACGTTGCCAATAATCAAAAACTTTTTGTCATACTCAACAAGCTGAGCAATATATTCTCGAAAGAGTGAGAATGGCGGATTTGTAACCACAATATCTGCCTGTTTTAGTAGTTCGACACTTTCTTCGCTTCTAAAATCCCCTTCACCTTTAAGCGGGGTCCACTCATTGTTTTTGTTAGCTTTGAGCTGTTCGGCAATATCACGCAGATCAAATGCGCCGTCACCGTCTATATCATCAACTTCGTTGATAATGAATTTGTTTGCGGTTATTTTAGGACGACCTTTAGGCGTCGATAGTTTCGTAATTTCGCCAAATAAATTAAGTTGTGTGTTGGCTATTGGAGAAGGCTTGTAGCTAGTAGCGATAAGTCTTTTTAAGCCAAGTTCTTTAAAGTTGCTAGCAAAATATTTAAAAAAATTGCTCTCAAACGGGTCGTCGCAATTGCAATACACTACCTTGCCACGAAATTGGCTTTTGTAGTGTTTTAATTCTTTTTCAATATCAACAAGCTGAGTATAAAACTCGTCTTTTTTTGCAACACCTGCTTTATGTAAATTACTATTTAATGATTTAGTTAGCATAAATTTATTTCCCTCTTTCAATATCAGCTTGCTGTTGCATCCACACATCTCCCGCCGCCTCAATTTCTTTTTCTGTTGGTCCTCCCTCGTCCATCCTTCTTCGTCTGTCATCTAAAATCTCATCTTCATATTCAAAATAGAGCGTTCCTTGCGGGTTTCTCTTATACCCCAGCAATTCCATGGCAAAACCGGACAAGCTGTTGGCCTTGCCGTTAATTTTTATTTTGTCGTTTTCTACTACTTCGGCAACAATATTTGAATCTCTTGTGAAAGTAAGTTTTGAGCCGACAGGAATTCCATATTGAGCAAAATGGAATCTTGAGCGTCTTTCTTTAACCTCATCAACTTCCTTTTCTTGTTCCGGGGTTAACCCGCTATCAATTTTAGTTTCTCTAATTTCTACTCGTTTTAATGCGAGAGCCGCATATTCTGGGTTCATTTTGAAAAATTCACGACTGTCTCTCGCTCGACGATCAGCAAAAATAGAATGAAGCCACTTCTCCTCTTTTTCAGCATCTTGTACTGTTGCCGCATAGTAAACCTCAAACGGAAGAGGAGTGCCTGTTCGGTCCAATTGCTTGAGTCTTTCTTCTACATCGCCATGAGTAAAACCAATTTTTACATACTCCGGCATTGACTCATTCTTTAAAATATAGACAATTTGATTCATAAATTTATCGTCCAAGAACCTTTATTTTACCTCGGTTCGAACTTGGACATCTGGCGGAGAGGGCGGGATTCGGTCACGAGTTACTAAGTGTGCTCGTATTGCTTCGCAACACTGCGCGCACTAAGTACTCGCGACCCCGCCTCAGAAATGCACCCCGTGCATTTCTTCCGGCTTTCTCATCCCACCACTCAAGACGCCAGTTCTCACCAGCAAAGCTGGTTCGAACGGTCGTTGCGGAGAGGGCGGGATTCGAACCCGCGAGGGCTTTTAAACCCTACCTCGTTAGCAGTGAGGCGCTTTCGGCCGCTCAGCCACCTCTCCAATCGGGAAAGAATAACACATTCTCGGGGAAAATTGCTAAGGGAAATCAAAGAGTATTTTGGGAATGGTGGAACATTCGAGGAGTGATAGAATGCCCGAATGAATCCGACCGACCTTATCCCAAAACATTTCCGCCTCTCCCCCGCGCAGGCTCGCGCTCTCAAAAAGCTTGGTCTTCTCACGATTCACGATCTTTTGTACCACTTTCCCGTTCGGTACGACACTGAAACTGAGGTCAAACGCATCATCGACATTGCGAAGGATGAAACAGTTACTCTCTACGGCCGCATCCACGGACTCAAAACGCGCAAAGCCTGGGTGAAGAAAATTCCCATGGGCGAAGGCACACTCACGGACGAAACTGGCTCGATCAACATCATGTGGTTCAACCAGCCGTACATTGCCAAAATGGTTCACGAAGGCGAAGCAGTCGAAGTACGCGGCAAAGTCAGCCTTCGCAAAGATAAGCTCTATCTTTCAAACCCTGAAATAAAACCAATTGGCAATGCACCCGCACCAGCTGGCCCGAGCCATTCTCTTTTTAATGAATCGTCGACGACATTTGGTTTGCCAGTGTATCCGGAAAGCCGAGGTGTCACTTCCCGCTGGATGTATTACGCAATCCAGAAAATTTTCTCATTAGGTGTTCTCAAAAAACTCGAAGATCCAATTCCGGATTATATTTTGAAGCAATATAATTTGCCGAGTCTCGAAACAGCGTTCGTGTGGATCCACGCTCCACAAAATGAGAACGATAGTATTTCCGCCCGCAAACGTTTTGCGTTTGAAGAAATTTTTATCATCCAGCTACACAAACAAAAAGAACGAAGGGACGCAAGCAAACGCGACGCGTTCCGAATTTCTAAACCCGCAACGGAAATTGACGAATTTGTGAAACGCTTTCCTTTTGCACCGACTGGCGCCCAGAAAAAAGCCGTAAGCGACGTCCTCGCCGACATGCGAAAAGGCCACCCAATGTCGCGACTCCTCGAAGGCGACGTCGGCTCGGGTAAAACTGCAGTAGCAGCTACAACTGTCTATGCAGTCACGACCACCCCACCGCCCAACCAAACGTACGGCGCACTCCAGACCGCCTATATGGCACCGACAGAAATTTTGGCTGGGCAGCATTTTGAATCTTTCATTCAATATTTTGCGTATCTGCGAATCAACGTTGGCCTCATTACCGGAAGTGGATGTAAAAAATTTCCTTCGAAAATAAATCCAAAAGTTGCGACAGACATTTCTCGTACACAACTTTTGAAATGGGTTGAAAATGGCGAGATTCCAATTTTGATCGGTACACATGCACTGATTCAGAAACAAGTGAAATTCAAAAATCTTGCGTACATTATCATCGACGAACAGCACCGCTTCGGTACCGCCCAACGCCAAAAACTTCGCCGCAAAGACGACTTCGCACCACATTTGCTTTCAATGACCGCAACGCCAATTCCCCGCACGCTTGCTCTTACTATTTATGGCGATCTCGATCTCACACTCCTCGACGAAATGCCTGTCGGACGCAAACCGGTTATTACAGAAATTGTATTACCTGACGAACGCAACAAAGTGTATAAAAAAATAAAAGAAGAACTTGTCGCTGGCCGGCAAGCGTACATCATCTGCCCGCGAATCAACGAACCGGACCCAGACAAAGAGCAGGCATTGAACGTAAAGTCTGTTGTCGAAGAAGCCGCTCGTCTCCAAAAAGATATTTTTCCTGGTTACAAAGTCGGCATTCTACACAGCAAAATGACGCCGGACAAAAAAGAGCAAGTGATGATTGATTTCAAAAAAGGCTTGATTCATATTTTGGTTGCCACGTCGGTTGTGGAAGTTGGCGTCAACGTGCCAAACGCCACAGTCATCCTTATCGAAGGCGCCGAGCGTTTTGGTCTTGCACAGCTCCACCAGCTTCGCGGCCGCGTGTTGCGCAGTAGCCACCAGGCGCATTGTTTCGTTTTTACAGAACACAAAACCGGCAAATCTGTCGACCGACTCAAAGCGCTTGTTTCTGCAAAAAATGGTTTTGAACTTGCAGAGTTCGACCTCGCCCAACGCGGTGCAGGTGAACTCTACGGCCGCAAACAATGGGGCATCTCTGACCTCGCAATGGAAGGCATCAAGAATATAAAAATGGTTGAAGCCGCCCGCCGCGAAGCCGCTTATTTCCTTGAAATGAATTCTGATTTCAAAAAATTTCCCCTTCTTGGTGAAAGAGTTGAACAAGCTTCAAAAGAAATTCATTTTGAGTAAGGTTGGCAGTTTGTTATGATTCTTTCGATTGGACATGCAAACAACTTGCGAGAGCAGGCGTCTTATACACGGCAGCGAGGATCGTTAAAATGAGTGGGGGTATAGCTCAGTTGGTAGAGCAGGCGTCTTATACACGCCCGGTCCTAGGTTCGATTCCTAGTACCCCCACTCATTTTTGGGATCCGAGCGAACCGTGTATGTCTCAGACATACACGCCCGGTCCTAGGTTCGATTCCTAGTACCCCCACACACGTAACGTGAACAAAGGATTAGCTTGAATGCTCAATATCCTTTTTCTTTTTTGGAGTAATGCCGTTCGCAATAAGAATGTGTTCGAATTCAGCACGTTCGATTGTTTCAACTTCGATAAGTTTTTGGGCGGTAAGGTCGAGGGCCTTTCGGTGTGAAGTAACAATATCAGTCGCTTTTACAAACGCTTCACTCATAATTTTTGCAACTTCAGCGTCGATATCGCTGCTGATTTTTTCAGAATATTCTTTACCTTCAATCCCCTGACCAAAAAGAGTTCGGCCGCGCTGACTTTCGAGAGCGATCGGGCCAATTTTGTCGGACATACCGTAACGCGTCACCATGTCTCGTGCGAGCGCGGTAGAAACCTGGAGATCGTTTGAAGAACCTGTTGTTAAATCATCGAAGACCATTTTTTCAACGACGTATCCTCCGAGAGACACCGCAATATCATCCAAAAATTCTTTCTTGGACTGAAGCTTACGATCTTCGAGCGGAAGTTTAAGTGTGTACCCTGCTGCACGACCTCGAGAAATAATAGAAATTTTGTGCACTGGGTCAGCATACTCGAGAACCGACGCGATGATTGCGTGACCAGCTTCGTGGTACGCCGTAATTTCTTTTTCACGCTTCGAAAGAATGTGGCTTTTGCGTTCAGGACCGAGCATGACTTTTTCAATCGAGCGGATGAGATCGTATTGAGAAATTTTTGTACGGCTTTCGCGTGCGGCCAAAATGGCACCTTCGTTCATCAACGAATACAGATCAGCTCCAGAAAAACCAGGTGTTCGTTCAGCAATAACTTTCAAATTCACATCTTCTGCAAAAGGCTTTTCACTCGAATGAACAGCGAGAATTTCTTCGCGGTCATGTCTGTCTGGAAGGTCGAGGACCACGCGTCTGTCAAAACGGCCCGGACGAAGAAGCGCAGGGTCCAAAACATCAGGTCGATTTGTTGCTGCCATAACGATAACTTTTTCTGTCGGTTCAAAGCCGTCCATTTCAACAAGAATTTGGTTGAGTGTTTGTTCGCGTTCGTCGTTGCCACCGCCTGCGCCAACTCCTCGCACGCGTCCAACAGCATCGATTTCATCCATGAAAATAATTGCCGGTGCCGCTTGTTTTGCGATTTTAAAAAGATCACGAACACGAGATGCGCCAACACCGACAAACATTTCTACAAATTCTGAACCTGAAATAGAAAAGAAAGACACACCAGCTTCACCTGCAACCGCACGAGCGAGAAGTGTTTTACCTGTTCCCGGTGCACCCATCAACAGCACACCCTTCGGAATCCGTGCGCCGATTTCAAAAAACTTTTTTGGATTTTTAAGGAAATCAACAATTTCTTTGAGTTCTTCTTTTGCTTCTTTATTTCCGGCAACATCTTTGAAAGTGACGCGCTGTTTTTTGTCATCAGGAGAAACGAGTCGAGCTTTCGACTGACCGAAAGAAAACGCTTGCATGCCTGCACCTTTTACCTGTCGCGTCATAAACCACAAAAAGAGAATGATGAAAATGAGTGGAATAATAATCGGTGCGAGATTAATGAACCAAAAACTGAAACCATTTTGGTTTTTAACTTCGATTGTTACTTTTGCGAGATCTTTTTGTGTAAGACCGTAATTAACGAGAGTTTCTGTGAGACCAACTGCTCCTTCTTTTTGAGAAGACTTTTGTGAATTATCTTTGTAGGCAATGCGAAGTGTGTCGCCTTCTACAGAAATAATGCCGACTTTGTTTGCGGCAATGTCAGTTGCGAGTTGTGAAAGCGGAATTTGCTCCGGCTTTGGTGTAGAAGTATTTATTACTGAATACAAACTGATGATGACAAGAAAAACCAAAAATGCGGTGAGAATATTTTGCCAAAAACGGTTCTTGCGACTACCAGCGGACTCGGGTTTTCTTTTGAGCACAACCTTAGTTTTTTGTTTTTTTGATTGAGACATATATGTATATAAAAAGAGTTTATACAATATACGCTTTTCCGTAAAAAAAACCACCGAATCAAAAATTCGGTGGTTACTCTGTCACCCGTCGAAACTCTCCCCAAAAACCTTAGACATGCGCCCCCGTCGAACGGAGGATTTCTGCGATGTTGTGATGCTCTGTCCGTGCGTGTGCGGACTGCGGCTGCTCGCCAGATGTCGGAAACTCCGGAACAGCTTTTTGCGTACCGTGCCTCCGACTTTGACAGTCCAGTCCGGAACAACCGCTACCAGCGCATACGCAACCGCTTCCAGCCGATGAGTTAGGTTCTTCCTCCAATGTATTCCCTTTCTGGTTTCTTCACTTCGAGCTTGCCTGCGCTTCTTGAGACGACGCCTCAAAAGACGGAAAACTGGCACCGTCCATGCCCCAGGTATCACGATCACCCCCACACCCCATAACCCAATCCTCACGCGTTTCGCCCATTTCTGCATACTGCCTCCCTGCTTCAGTAATAGGTATATTGTTCTTCGATTCTCACTATAGGGTACTATTCTGGACCCAATTTATCAAGATCACGCTCTCTGTTATAGTTAGCCCATGGCAGACCTGTTATTCAACAAAAAAGCCGGCTTTAACTACGAAATTAGCGATACTCTGAATGCTGGTATCGAGCTTTTTGGCTTTGAAGTAAAAAGTCTACGCAAAAACCAAGGTTCGCTCGATGGTTCGTATGTGATTGTACGAGGTGGCGAAGCATTTCTCGTTGGTGCCCAGATCCCGCCATTCCAACAAAACAACACGCCAAAAGAGTATGAGGAACGCCGGGAACGTCGTCTCCTTTTAACGAAGACAGAGATTGATTTACTCATGGGTCAAAAGTCTAAAGCTGGTTTGACAGCAGTGCCAATTTCGATGTATAATATGGGTAGAAAGATCAAGGTGAAAATCGGCTTGGCTCGAAATAAAAAGAAATTCGACAAACGCGAAATTATCAAAAAGCGCGAAGTGAACCGAGACATCAGCCGAGAGTTCAAAGATCGTTGAAAATTACAGAGCCGGTCGTTCATGCAAAGTTTTTCTCTGCCCTCCTTCGCTCCTTTGGAGCATCGGCGGGACAAAATGTAGGAAAATTTTGTGGGGATGATCGGCCTAGACAGGAAATAACAAACGCTTGTGCGACGCGGAGCTCCGATGCCTCCTGAAACCGTCGGAACAACAACTGCAAACGTAGTTGCCAAAGCCAAGTCAGCTGTGTCGCCATATTTTGGCTCACACGATTTCGCTTTCTCTTACGCAATAGCGTAATGGACATTGCCTTCGCCTAAGCTTGTTCCGTGAAGAGCAGTGATATAACTTCAAGCTATGAGTGTCTGGATTTCTCGACAGACACCGAGACATAGAGAATCGATTTGTTGATATTTTGGATATTTTTTAGTCAGCAAATTTAAACTTCAAAATAGCCTATGCGTTGTAGACTCACCTTTTGTTATTTTTTGCACGGCGGTTCGATTCCGCCCATCTCCATGGATAAAAGAAAAGGCGCCTCGCAAGAGGTGCTTTTTCTTTTAGACACATTAGATAGTGGAATCGAACGGCCGGAACGAAAGCGCGATGTGAGACCGCCAGTTGGCGGGCGAACCGCGCCGAGTGAGGCGGGGTCGCGGAAATTTTTCGCAGAAAAATTATCCGTGACTCGATGGAGCCCGTTTGCACAAATTACAGACTACCGCTCTAGTAAGCGGTTTTTTGTTAATTCAACACCTTGACTCTTACCGTATTTTAGAGTATTATTTTAGAGGATGTGGTGAACAGTAGTAACCACTTTCTTTTACATCGTGGCATGTCTGAAATATGGCGCGTCACAAGGAGTTTCCAATGTTTACGTTTACCGAGAACACCAAAGGTTTTGGGAAGGATCTTGGGGTTATGCATCAAATGGTGATGCTCAGCCGTCGACACAATGTCGGCCAGAAGTTCTGGGGGTTCCTGGCACACAACGAAGATCTCTTCAAAAGGATCATCGTCATGGCCGAAGAAGCCGTGGCGCTTCAGCCGACAGACGTCGGAAACCTCATCGACACCCTCATGGCCATTAGGGCTGAAGGTTGTCCGATCAGGGAGCAGGAGAGTTACTACGCAAGAAGCTCTCACTCTGAGCATCGCGTGCTAGTTTCGCGACAGATGACCAGCAGGTTCGCTGCGCTCATGAAAAAAGCGGAGCACAACCCGCAGGCAGAAGCCATCTGCGTTGAGCTCGAAAAGTTCTTCCAGATAGCATACGTACGTTCGGCCGTGTATTGCCAGATCCATGAGGAGCCCGAGCATAATCGCTGGTTCCATGAACCGATCTGGGGCCTGCACACCACATTCATGGACCTTTGGGATGGCGACGGAAGGGTTTACCTGGGCTCATTTCTCGATCACGAAACCTTCACAAGTGACAAGCACATCGAGGCATTCGTCGATCTCTGGAAACCGATCAGTGAGGAGTGGGATCGCGCCTACAAAGCCAAGAAGGACCAATGTCTTAGGTTGACCGAAGAGCAGCTGAACAACCTTCTCAAAGGTTTGGACCAGTGTCTGGACGGCATTCTTGGCAACATCCGAGACATGATCTGCCGACCCACCTAACACGACATCATACTCCCCGCTCCAAGCCCCGTGCTTGTGCGGGGTTTTTTTATGACCAAAACGAGCGTGATATACTACGTGAGTAAAATTATCATAATAATAAAACGCATGATGGATCAAATGCCAAACGGCTCAATGGGTGACAAAAAGATGATGTGCAACTGCAATCATCACAAAGTAGTTCCTGCAGCAATAATCGTTATCGGTCTCGCAATCGTTCTCCAAAGTTTGGGAATTGTTGTTGGAACGCTCCCAATGCTCGTTATTGGAATCATGTTCATCGTTATTGGTGTTATGAAAATGATGAAAGGAAAGTGTAAGTGCTGCTAGTAAGAATTTCTCTACAATTTTTATTCCAAAATGCGCCGTGTGGCGCATTTTGCGTATACGTTATTCACCGAAGCATACACAGTCAGAAAAATATGCATGCTATCATGTAAAAAATAAAGGGCATGAACCCTTTGTTCCAAGGGCTCACACATTAGCAACTTAATTAAAAAAATGGGTAATAAAAATATTTGTGCGCACGATCATCACAGCATTATTCCAGTATTAGTTATTTTGTTTGCGATTAGCTTTCTCCTTCAGTACCAAGGAGTGCTCGCTCCTCACGCGGTAGATATCATTTGGCCGATCCTCGTTGGCGTCGGCGGCATGGTCAAACTCGTCGAAGATAAATGTAACTGCTGCTAAGTCCCCCACACAAAAAAAACGCCACGAACTGGCGTTTTTTTCTTTTGCAGTATACTTGCGATATATGAACGAGCACGCTCCTACATTTTACCTTTCTGGACACGAAACACTGGAAGCAATGCTTCGGCTATGTTCAACTGCAGAAAAAACAATTGATCTCGAGCAGTTTATTTTTTCTAACGATTTAATCGGTAAAAGATTTGTCGACACATTACGTGAACGTGCCTGGGCCGGAGTCAAAATCCGCATCCTCTGCGACACGGTAGGAAGCTGGACATTCTATACTTCTGACCTTCCAGACCTCATGCGCAAAGACGGAATTGAAATCCGTTTTGTAAATCCTGTTGGTCCATGGCGAATCAATAATTTTTTCTCTTGGTTTTTCCGCGATCATAGAAAAATTTTAGTCGTCGATAAAAAAATCGGCTTCACCGGTGGCACCGGCATCCGTGACGACATGCATAGCTGGCGAGACTCCAACGTCGAAGTTCACGGCGCGATAGTTCACGAAATGTCAGTCGCGTTTAATGAAATGTGGGAGAGAACAGCAAACAAAGATATTGTTTCGAGAATTCAGCGAGCGCGATCATACAGCCGTGGCTTTCAATTCCTCACAAGCGCGCCGTACCTGCAAAAACGCTTTTTGTACTACAGCGTCATGGACGCACTTCGAAATGCTAAAAAGTATGCGTACCTCACCACGCCTTACTTCATCCCCGACCGACGCCTCGCGAGAATTTTAAAACTTGCTGCAAATCGTGGCGTCGACGTACGAGTACTTGTTCCCGTAAAAGGTGTGGAGCCGTTTGTTGGTTATGCATCTCATTCTCACTACGAAACACTCCTTGTGGCTGGTGTAAAAATATATGAATATCATGAATCCTTTTTGCATGCGAAAACAATTGTTATCGACGATGAATGGACTTCGATCGGGAGCTTCAACCTCGACAGTTTGAGCTTTGTTTACAATTATGAGGCGAATATCGTAAGCACCGACGCTTCTTTTATTCATTCTATTAAAGAGCATTTCATCACAGACCTTACCCACGCGACCGAGATCCTCTACAAAGAATGGGTCAAAAGATCCATCACCCAAAAGCTCCGAGAACTCGCCGTTATGCCAATTCGCCATTTTCTTTAAAAGGTATTGTTTTTTCCCTACAATATGCTATATTTTCTGGACCACAGATTCGTTTCAAAAACCCACATTGGCTATTTACGTAAGAATTAATCATCAAATCCGTGCCCCAGAACTCCGGGTTATCGGCGAAAACGCTGAAAACTACGGCCTTCTGTCACTTTCTGACGCTTTAAAGAAAGCGGAAGAAATGGGCCTAGATTTGATCGAAATCTCACCAAATGCCGTGCCGCCGGTTGCGAAAATCATGGATTATGGTAAATTCCAGTACGACGCTAACAAGAAGCAAAAGCTCGCTAAAACAAGGACACATACGGTAGAAACCAAGAATGTTCAGGTAAAAGTGGGTACTGGGGAGCACGATCTCGATCTCAAGGCTAAGAAAGTCTCGGAATGGCTCCGAGAAGGCCACAGAGTCAAAATTGATCTCTTTTTGCCAGGTAGGACGAAGTATATGGACTTCAACTTCCTCAAAGAGCGTTTGGGCAGAATTCTTAAGCTCGTTTCCGAAGACTACAAAGTGGCCGATGAAGCTAAAAAAAGCCTCAAAGGTATCACGACAGTCATCGAAAGAGCTTCAAAGAAAGATACGAAAGACAATGAAAACAAATAAATCATTTTTAAAAAGACTTAAAGTTACCCGAACAGGTAAGGTTTTAGGCCGCAAACCGGGTAAAAATCATTTCAATTCAAAAGCTTCACGTCGAAGCCAGCTCAACGACAAACGTATGTTGCCTTTTTCAGTAACAAACAAGATCAAGAGCCGTTATCTTATAAATTCATAAAGTAATACCATGACGCGAGTAAAGAAGGGTGTTAATGCCCTCAAAACCAGACGAAATATCCTCAAGCAAGTTAAGGGCTTTCGACATGGCCGAGGTACCAAAGAACGCCAGGCATACGAAGCGATTGCTCACGCTGGTACATACTCTTTTGCTCACCGACGCGACAAAAAGGGTGACTTCCGCCGAATCTGGAACGTTCGACTCAATGCTGCGCTCCGTGAACACGGAATCTCATACAGCAAGTTTATCGGCTCTATGAAAAAGAAAGGACAGAATCTCAATCGCAAAATGCTTTCAGAAATCGCCCACACAAGTCCTGAATCTTTCAAACGAATTGTCGAGGGAGTAAAATAGTCTCCATTTAAAAACCGCCTTTGGGCGGTTTTTGTTTTGCGCGATTACCAAATTATCTAAAATTCAATTTCATACTTCTCGTCCTTTTCTGGACACAGCGCATCGAGACCAAGATAATCTCGAATTCTCTGCACAAGGAAAAGTGAACTTTTTAATTCTCCGTGAACGATAAATATTTTTTGGAGTGTACTGCTTCCCTTTTCCACAAAATCCACAAGTGCGGGTAAATCTTTGTGCGCAGAGAAGCCTTCAATGTTTTCTATTTTTGCTCGCACAGTTACTTTTTCTTTATTAATGACGACCGTCTTTTCGCCTTCAGAAATTGCTCGGCCAAGTGTGCCGAAAGATTGGTACCCCGTAATAAGAAGAGTTGTGTCTGCTTCTGGTAGAAGTTTTATTTCGTGAGTTGGAATGCGACCACCAACAGACATACCCGAACCAGCAATAATAATTTTTGGATTCGAGGTTTTTTCTAGACCGTCTGATTCAAAATTATTCGCAACAATAGTAAGTTTTGGAAAAGAAAAAATATCATCACCTTTGTCCATTTTTCCTTTTGCTTCTTCATTAAAAATTTCTCGCGAAGATTGATAGATCGGAGTGAGGCGCGAAGCCATTGGCGAGTCGAGATACACAGGCACTGGTTTGATTTTTCCACTTTCAACAAGATCGTTGAGGATATATAAAATGATATGCGCGCGTTCCAAAGAAAAAGCTGGAAGCAAAAGCGTGCCACGTTCTTGGATCACCCGTGCAACAATATCTGCAAACTTTTGTTCAGCTTGTTCGCGAGTTTGATGTGTTCGGTCGCCGTAGGTACTGTCGAGAACGAGATAGGTGGCACCAGCGACTGATTCTGTATCGCGCACAATCGGCGATGGAGAATTCCCCACATCACCAGAAAAAATAATCGTCCTACCGTTCCGAGTCAGCTTGATCATTGCCGAGCCAAGAATGTGACCTGCATCCAAAAATTCTCCATGAACACTGGAGAAAATTTCGAATGCTTCGTGATACTTTTTTGTCTCCCACAATGAAAGAGTTTTAGAAATATCATCACGACTATACATTGGTTGTCCTCCACCGTGCCTTTTTGTATCTTCCTCCATTATTTTCAGTGCGTCATCAAACATGATCGACGCAATTTCTTTCGTCTGTGGAGTAGAGACAATCCTACCTGAAAAACCTTCCTTCACTAACTTTGGAATTCGGCCGATGTGGTCAATGTGTGCGTGTGTAACGAGCAGAGCGCCGAAACTTTTTGGATCATATGGAAATGGAGCGCGGTTTTTTTCATACGCAGGGCCGCCACCTTGAAACAAACCACAGTCGACCATAAGCTGGCCGGCTTCAGGAATTTCGAGTGCGAAATTCGACCCCGTCACCGCACCAACTCCACCATGAAAAGACAATTTTGATTTAGGCATGTGTTAATGATAGCAAAGGTAATTTGAAATCTTGTATGTCATCCCCGACCTGATCGGGAATAACATGACTATTTTATTTTCCTAAACAAAACACCCACCGTGAGGTGAGTGACTTGTAGAGTTATTGAACGATATTCCCCTAGAGAGTATCTAGGTGGGTGTTCTCAACTGGACTTATCAGAACTCGCCGAAGCGTGCTCATCCGAGTACAGGGATATCGAACTCCCTTAAAAAAATTTAATCTAGAAAATACCGCCAATAACTCTTCTGTAACTATAGACTTATGAATAGAATATTCAATACAGAGGGAACATTTCGACACAATGAGGTGGAAATTCAATGAGATGAAGTACGAAATATTCAGCTCAAATAGAATCCCGATATTCCAACGAAAAACGATTAAAACACTATTCTAGAATTCCATCAATATTTACGTCGTAAATAATTTGTTCTTGTACGAGTCGGTAGTCGGTAATTTCTTCGGGCTTGAACCAATGTTTGATTTCCCCTTCTGCTTCGGCAGCATTTCCAGATGCGTGAATGAGATTTCGAATTGCGCGGCCGTCAGTGTCAGACATCGTATACGAATCAAGAACGTAATCTCCACGAATCGTGCCAACGTCAGTTGAAAGCGGCTCCGTTCCACCAACAATTTTACGGACGATTGCAGCAGCATGCGCACCTTCCCAGACCATCATCACAACAGGGCCGCTCGTCATGTATTTTTTAAGATGCCCAAGAATAACTGCGGTGATTTCAAGTGGATCTTCGGAAGGTGGTTTTTCACCTTTTTCTTTTGCAGCTTTGATGCGTTTTTCGCCTGTGATTCGGCGCCAGTTTGGATCAAGCGTGTAATGTTGCTCAACCATTTCAGCTGAAGGCACACCCATTTTTATTCCAGTCAATTTCAAACCAACCTTTTCAAAACGATTAATAATTTCTCCGATCAATGATCGTTGTACACCGTCTGGTTTTACAATTACAAGTGTTCTTTCCTTTTTTGGATGTTGTGTGTGTGTCATATAGACAGCCAGTATAAGGGGGATTTTGCATCAGAGCAAGCAAAAAAGCGGTAATAAAAAAATCGAGGCGCACACATCTTTGTGAGCGCCTCGACTGAGGAGGAGATCGAGGTTAAAAACAATTCTGTTCTCAATACTACGCCGAACGTTTATTTTAACAACTACCTTGTCAACACCTGGTTACCAGTTTCGGTAATTACAATTGTGTGTTCAGAGTGCGCACTTCTTTTTCCATCTTTTGTTCGGACGGTGTACTCATCTTTGTCGAAGGTAACTTTGCCAGTGCCTTCGGTAAGCATCGGTTCGATCGCAATGACCATACCTGGCTTCAAAACCGCACCTTCGCCTCTTTTGCCAGTGTTCGGTACATATGGGTCCTCGTGCACTTTGTAGCCAACGCCATGCCCTGCAAGACCTTCTGCCTGACCGAAGCCAAGCGGCTTTACGAATTGTTCTATTGCAAAGCCAATATCGCCAACAGTTTTACCAGGAAGAGCTGCGGCAATTCCCTTTTCAAGAGCAGTGGCAGTTGCATGAACAAGTTTTTTTGCTTTCTCATCACCACCGCCAACGATGACGGTAATCGCAGAATCTGTAATAAGTCCTCCGTGCACAAGCCCCATGTCGAGCGTTACGATATCACCTTCTCTAAAAATCTTTTCCACGTGAGGAATACCATGAACGACCTCATCGTTTATTGAAATACACACGCTTGCTGGATACGGCGTCCTTACACCCTTCGGTCGGTATCCGAGAAATGCGGGCTTGTCACCTCCCTTCTCTGCAAGTGTTTTACCCAGAGCATCTATCTGAAGCGAAGAAACCCCTGTCGCAACGTGTGTGGCAAGTTCACGCAAAATAACAGCGAGTCGTCGGCCGCCTTCTCTAAGAATTTTTATTTCTTCTTGAGTCTTAATTGTGATCATTTCAGCTAGGAAAGTTTGAGTGCGGAGACGATCGATTCGTGAACGGTTTCGATCGGATGTTCACCACTTACTTTTATAAAATTATGAGCTGGATTTTTTTCAAAATATTCAATTGCCGGAACAACGTCACGGTCAAACCAATCGAGACGCTTTGCAATTTTTGCACCAGTAGAGTCATCTTCCCTCCCACGTGCGCGAAGCTGACGCTCTGACCATTCTCGGCTTACATCGATGTATACAACATTCACCTGACGTTTATAAAACTCAAGAGCGCTCGTAAGGACCATCGCTTCTGGAAGAGATCGGGGTGCGCCGTCAACAATGAGATGCTCTTTTCCGGTAAGATTTTCGACGAATAAATGGGTCCACATCCAAATAGCGAGGAAGTCGGGCTGACGATCGACATTGTCGTAAATTTCTTTAGAAAGCCCGCTCGTGTAGCTTTTACCTGTAATGAAATCTCTAAACTGCGCACCTGTTTCAACGTAGAACACAGTTCGTTCCTCTTTATCCTTTTCGTAGAGATACGATTCTATGAGTTTAGCCTGGGTACCTTTACCGCAACCCGACCGGCCAATGAAAATAAAAGTCTGTGGAGACATGGTGAAAATTATACTACGAATTTTTCGAACTAATTACTTAGAACGATACGCAATTAGTATTCTCGAATAGAAACCTGGGCATCAACCTTCTTCACAAGATCAATGAGCACTGAAACAACGATGAGGAGCGCTGTACCACCGATAGCAAATGTACCAGTTCCGGTAATTGCCTGCGTTACGAGCGGCAAGACTGCAATGAGACCGAGGAAAGATGCGCCGAAGAGCGTAAGTCGAGTAAGGATTCGAGCGACGTGCTGCGAAGTTGAGAGGCCTGGGCGAACACCTGGAATAAACGCACCGCTTTTCTGGAGATTTTCTGCAATTTGATTTGGATCAAATGTAACAGCTGTGTAGAAGTATGTGAACGCAAACACGAGAATAAAGTAGAGTGTTGCATGAATCCAGCCGTTCGCAATGATACGAAGGAAGAAATCGGCAGTCGCCTTAACTCCTGAAATGTTTACGTGAGAAAGAAACTGAAAAATCATCTGTGGGAAAAGAAGAATCGAGAGAGCGAAGATGATTGGAATAACACCAGCTTGGTTGAGACGAAGTGGTAGGTATGTAGAAACACCACCGTACACTTTCATACCACGAACGCGTTTTGCGTATGTAATAGGAATTGGTCGTTCGGCTTCTGTGATCACCACAACGCTTACAATAACCGCAATCGCCGCAAGGAAAACCCCCAAGTAGAGTGGGATCTGTGCAGGGTCGTACGTGAAGAAGAAGTGATTTGCAACCACAGGCAAACGAGCAACGATACCAGCAAAGATCAAAATAGAAACGCCGTTGCCGATACCGAATTCGTTAATGAGTTCACCGATCCACATAAGAAGAACCGAGCCGGTCGTAATGATGAGGACGTTAAAAATGTATGCGTAAAGATCGAGATGACCGATAGCACCCTGATTCTGAAGAAGTGCAAGGAAGCTGTAACCCTGCACGATAGCGAGCGGCACCGTGAGAATACGAGAAAACTGTGCAAACTTACGGCGACCAATTTCCCCTTCTTCCTGATACATCGCCTTCAAACGTGGCGACATGATTGTGAGGAGCTGCATGATGATCGAACCTGTGATGAACGGACCGACACCAAGCATGATAATAGAAAGGTTAGACAAACCACCTCCAGAGAAAATATTCAAAAGACCAAAGAATTGATTGGTTGAAAGGAACGCTGCGAGACGTGTTGTATCAACACCAGGGATCGGGATTGCAGCAAGTGCACGAAACACAACAAGTGCGCCAATAGTAAAAAGAATTCGTTTCCTGATCGCTGTGTCGCGAATGACGAAACTTAATTTCGTTAAAAAAGTTTTCATGTAAACTGTTTATTTAATTGTACTGCCTGATTTTTCTATTTTAGTTTTTGCTGATCCAGAAACTTCGATTCCTTCAAATACGAGTTTTTTTGTAAGTTCACCCGATGCAAGAATTTTAACATGAGGAAATTCACCGTTTACTCGGCGAACGAGACCAACAGCCAAGAGTGTCTTTGGGCTCACTGTTTCCCCTGCTTTAAAGTTCTTTTCAATGTTTGTGAGATTGGTAATTTCAGTTTGAGTGTTGAAACTTTTATTGCTGTTTTTACCGCGACCTCGGAGTTTTGGAAGTCGTTTGATAGTGTCGCGAATTTCTGGGCGGAACTTTGCACCTGCGCGAGCTTTCTGACCTTTTGTTCCACGGCCAGCAGTTTTACCGCGCTTTCCACCACGACCCACGTATCGGGCTTTCATTCGAGGTGTTTTTGATTTTATCTGATGGAGTTGCATGATTTTTATTTAAAACTTATTTAACAGCTGCGACAGTTCTTTCTTTTGGCTTTGAAAGCATTGAAAGCGCGGCAATGGTGCAGCGAGCGATGTTGAGTTTGTTTTTGCTTCCAGAACGAACTTTTGCACCAACGTCTTTAACGCCAGCGAGTTCGAGAACGATACGAGCAGATGAACCGGCGATAACACCGCGGTCACGTGCTGGCATGATTGTGATTCGTGAAGATGAATATTTTGCTGAAACTTCGTGCGGGATAGACATGTCTTTTGTAAGGTGAACAGTAACCATGTTTTTCTTGGCACTGCTGAAAGCCTTTTCGATTGCAAGAGAAGTGTCCCCTGCTTTTCCAAGTCCAACACCGACAGAACCCTTTTTGTTTCCAGCAACGATAGCAACGCTGAAACTAAATCGGCGACCTCCAGTAACAACTCGAGCAACTCGGCGGATGCTGATGATCTTTTGGTCAAACTCTGGCTTTACGCGACTTTCGCGACGAACAGGACGACGAGTATTCTTTTTGAAATCTCGTGGTGCACGTTTGTCTACGATTGCAGCTGCGCTTTTTGCAGCGACATCTGAAGATGCTTCTGCGATCGGAGTTACAACCTCTTCTACAGGTGTTGTTTCTTCTACAATGTTTTCGGTTTTGATTTCAGGTTCCATATTTTAAAATGTAAGGCCTCCTTCTCGTGCACCATCGGCGATTGCTTTGATTTTGCCGGTATAAATGTAACCGCCGCGATCAAACACAACCTTTTCGATTTTCTTTCCTTTTGCTTTCTCTGCAATTTCTTTGCCGATTTCGTGTGCTGCAGCAAGAGGAGTTTTGCCTTTAGATTTTTCAGTTGTAACGTGCGCAATAGTTACACCAGTAGAGTCATCGATTATCTGTGCGTATACAAATTTATTTGATTTGAAGACAGAGAGTCGTGGTCGTTCTGAAGTACCAAAAACCTTCGCTCGGATTCGAGTTCGGCGACGCTGTCTTTGGGCTACTTTGTGCGCTGATTTATTCATGTTATTTATACAGTTTTCTTACCCTGCTTTCGGCGAATCTTTTCACCCTCATACATAATTCCCTTGCCTTTGTATGGTTCTGGCTTTTTAAGAGAACGGACGTATGCGGCAAACTGACTTACTTGTTCTTTGTCGATACCAGAGATAACAATAATGTTCTTTTCTACTTTTACTGTGACCCCCTTTGGAATCGGAACGTTTACCGGATGTGAGAAACCAAGACCCATAACGATTTTGTCGCCTTTCACCTCTGCGCGGTATCCGATACCTTCAACAACAAGACGAGCGCCGTAGGCTTTTACAACTCCTTCAACCATGTTTGAAATGTGAGAAGCGTATGTACCCCAGAGCGCAACAGTGTCGAGACTTTTTCGTTTTGGTTCGAGTGTGATTGTTTTGCCTTCGATCTTAATAGAGATGTCTGGTTTGAAAGTTTTTGAAAGACTACCGAGCGGTCCGGTTACAGAAAAAACATTACCTTTCATTTCGGCTGTCGTGTTTTCTCCTAACTCTATTGGTTTTTTACCGACTCGTGACATATATATTTTATTTACCAGATTTGGAAAAGAACCTCGCCTCCAACGTGCTCTTTGCGAGCTTCGCTGTCTGTAAGGATTCCTTTTGGTGTTGAAATTATCGACATTCCGTATCCTCGGCGAACTGGGCGAAGATTCGTAGATTTTTCATATACGCGTTTTGAAAGTTTTGAAACTCGGCGAACTTGTTCAACCTTTGGTTTGTTGCCTTCGTACATGAGTTCAACTTCGAGTGTCTTGTTTACTCCTTTTCCTTTCTTTACAGAAAAAGATTTTACAAAACCTTTTTGTTCGAGCTTCTTTAGGATTGATTCGCTCAACTTAGTGAAAGGTACAGAAACAGTCTCGTGTCCAACGACACTTGCATTCTTTATTTTAATGATGAGGTTTGCAACTGAATCCATATTACCAAGATGATTTCTTAACGCCGGGAATTTTACCTTCGTTTGCGAATTCGCGGAAGCACACGCGGCAAATATCGAACTCTCGCATATACCCACGCTTTCGGCCGCATTTAAAACAACGTCGAACGACTCGCGTTGAGAATTTTGGCTTTTTCTGGGACCGTGCGATGACTGATGTTTTTGCCATTTAAATAAAAAAGCCTGTAAAAAGCTTGGGCTCCATAGTAACAGAGAACACTAAAAGCTGTCAAACAAAGGTTTTTGGCCCGTTTCCGATAGGTTCAAATCTGAAAAATAAACCCTCAATTTTCAGTTTTGGTCTAATAACTATATGGGTTTTTTGACGACTGTTTAGTACAATTTGAATTAGTGCAAAAACTTTACCATTGGCCCCTTATTAGCAACCAAGTGAAAAATTAATATGATTCAGACAAAATCACGCAGTGTTTTCTGGTTTATTTTTACTCTCGCCATACTTTTATCCAGTTCTTCCCCACTCGCTTCAGTTGCCCACGCTGACGATCTCACCACAATCGTGAAATCCTCTGCGGCGCGAGGAACTCCAGTGGTGACACAGGGTACCCCTGCAACTTGCCAAGGAAACAGTCTCACTGTTGCTCCTTTTAATACAGATACGAGTAACGGGGGCATCCACCCACCTCCAGTGGCCACATCTGGCAGAAACGAAGCTGGCACAAGTGTCTTCTTCGCTTCAATGCGAGGCCCTGTTGACTGGAGCGGCCCTGGAAGAGGTATTACAGGCAATGCGTTATTTACGAGAGGAACAAGCGGTATCATCACTTGTTTACTCCTCGACAACCAGCCAGCAGTGAATGCTCAGGGTACTCCATGGAACAATCCGGACCTTTTCAGTTCATATGAACAGAACATGTACTACCCAGGGCTTCGTGCTACTCCTATCGTAGACAGCAGAAACCGAGTCTTCTTTAAAGCTGAATATCATTTTTCAAATCTTACTTCAGTCGGCGATGGTTTTTATCACATTACAGAGAACGGAAGTGTACGATCTATTGCTCGAATGGCTGACCCAGTACCTGGCGGCGGCTTCGTGTACACCAGCGTTGCGTCTTTAAACACCAACCAACCGATCCTCGAAGTAGCTCGTGACGGCACACAGCACGGACGAACAGCTATTCTTTCAACTAAATTCTCACAGACACTTATCCCCGCAGGAAGCGGCGGCTACCCTAACCCAAACGGTTTATTGTCTGTTATTTATGATGTGCGAGACAGCCTTTCACACATGATCCTTAAGGAAGGTACACCGTACGCATTTGGTACCGGAACAATCCTTGCTCCAAAGGCAGCTATCGGTAACACAGGTAGTGCTGTTTTGTACGGAAAGGTTTCTCCATCTACAAAACCGTTCGTATCTCTCCTTCCGGCAGAAAGCGACCAAGCTCAAGCACTGCTCGTACCTGACCAAACACTCCCTGGTCAGCCCGCAGGAACAACGATTGTTGATTCTTTCAACCAAGAAAATTCTCCCGCATTGAATAATGCAGGAGACGTCGTGATTAGTCCCGTCCTCCGAAGTGGCAGCACTGACACTGCTGGTGTGTGGCTCTGGAAACAGCAGACAGGAGAATGGCAGAAAATCATGGCTCCAGGAGACGCAGCACCACAGGAAAGCGCTGGAGTTACATTTGAAAGCACATTTACTCCTGCAAACGCACGAAGTTTTTACATCGTAGAAAACGGCCGACCAAAAATATATTTCTGGGCAACAATTCGCGGTACAGGCATTTCAACTAACAACAACGTCGGTCTCTGGGTAAGTGACGAAGATGGTGCAGGTGTCAGAACCCTCCGCAAAGTGTTCCGCGCAGGTGAATCTGTTGTTGGCCTTGCTTCAGGTGAAGTCGTCAGCCCAACCAATATCGGAAAGTGGATGGCTTTAAGCCCAAGCGGCAACATTGCCTTCCTTGCTCACCTTACAGGCTCACCTGCAAATACAGACGACGTAATGCTCATCTATAGAGGCGGTGTAATGAAGGTAGCAGCACGCGAAGGTGACATTATTCCTGGAACAAACAACTTCATCTCTGGTTTTGGTCAGTATGTTGAGGACATGCCTCAAATCCAGATCAATAACCTTGGTCAAATCGTTACCACAAGGATCGTATTGGCAAATGCTTCAACCTTCGTTGGAAGCAGCCTTATAAGAATTGATGAATTGGGTATTCCTGGAGTTATCCTTGAAATTTCAAGAACTCTCAACCTTGCCGATGGAGATCATTTCACTCCAAACACGTTCCTTATGAGTGAAAATTCTCTTTCTCAAACTGGCACACTTGAATTCCATGCCATCGGGAACGATGCAAACACAAATGCCGCAGACTACAGACTCATGAGAAATCGCATTGTGGCAGTTGCTCTTTCAGAACAATGCCGTGACGGAATCGACAATGACAACGACGGAGCAGCTGACTACCCTGCAGACTTTAGCTGTACAAATGCCCAGGACACAAACGAATCAAGTCCTACATCCCAGTGCCAAGACGGTATTGATAATGACAACGACAGCACATCTGACTACCCTGCTGACCAAGGATGCGCATCAAAACAAGACAATATCGAACTCGCACAGTGCCAAGACGGTATTGATAATGACAACGACGGATTCACTGATTGGCCAGTCGACCAAGGATGTTCAATTCCAAACACAGACACAGAACAAAGTGCCTGCCAAGACGGAATCGACAATGACGGTGACGGAGCAATAGACGTCGGAGACATGGGCTGCTTTAACGCTTCAGGAACATTCTTCAACTCTAACGGTACAAACGAAGGTGCTCGCCGAGCACAGTGCCAAGACGGTGTTGATAACGATGGCGACGGACGAACGGATTTCCCTACAGACACAGGTTGCGCAGGTCTCATGGACTCAACAGAAGCAAACGCTACCCCACCCGACTCATACGGCCAAATAGTCTGTGAGGATTCAGATAACGGTTTGAGCTATGGTACACGAGGTCATGTCACACAGTCTGCGTATCAGACTTCGGATCCATCAACAACAATCGCCGACTACTGCGTACTCGTTAACATTCAAACAAGTGGCCAAATCTCACAAACTCAAGTTGCATCATGTACTGGAAGATTCTGCGGAGTCGCGGAACAGTATTGCGACGCTCAAGCGGTTGGATTCTTAGCGTTCCCAAGCGAAGCAAGCAACATTTGTCCAAACGGCTGTTCGAACGGTGCATGTATTGGCCAAGCTGCTCCTCAATGTTCTGACTCTATCGACAACGACGGCGACGGCTTCACAGACGCAGCAGATTCAGGATGTTCTGGAACTGCAGATGACAACGAAGTTGGATCATTTAGCTGTCGAGATTCTGACAATGGAAACAACCAGTACACACCGGGAACAATCCAGCTCCTCGAAGCAGGCACTCAAAGATACCGAGCAACAGATACCTGCACAAACTCAAACACATTGCGTGAATACCGATGCAGTGGCGCTTCCCTCACCGACAATGGCCAACCTACCAACGCATACACAGATGTTACGTGTCAGTACGGATGCGGAACGGTTGGAACAAAACTCGCAATAAACGATGCTTGTAAGTCAGCTCCAACCACCACTACTATCCCTGTATCAACAAGCACTGGAGTATTACAAAAAAGCGTTACCCCACTCCAGATAACCGACGTCCCAGGTATCACAACGAACGGTGGTGGCGGTAGTTTGGCACCATTCCTCAACAATCTCTTCGGCATTTGGAGAAATGTGTGGAATAGCATCTTCTAAAGAATCGATAATCGAATAGTGAATCAAAAACCAGCGGGTTACAGTCTAACAACCCTCTGGTTTTTTGATTTTTGCATGGTAGTTTTAAAATAGTATGAAAAAATTAGAAAAAGATTTTATTGTTTCAATATTAATATTAATTGTTTTGATTCTCATCGGTGGTACGGCCTACTTTTATTCAAAAAATAAAAGTTCGGACTCCGTCACCCCAGCCCAAATGGTTGCCCAGGTTCTCCCCTGCGGAGCAAGCTCTTCAGTAATTGAAATCAGAACGGCCGATGATCTGTTGGCTATTCAGAACAACCTCGCACCAAGCCCAGACGTTCCCAACAGACAAGTAATCGTTGGAAACTTCCGACAATGCGCAAACATTGTCCTACCAGCCGGTTTCCCTTACGGACTCGGCACAATTCCTGGCAGCTACAATTCATTTGCAGGAACATATGATGGAAACGGATACACTATTTCTAATTTTCATGGACGTGCAACGTCAGCGCTGCCCCAAAGCGATCTTCCAGGACTCTTCTCTGTTGTCGATCGCGGCACAATTCGTAATATGAAAATCGTTATGGCAGAAAACCCTGCTTCTTCTGCTGCAGGATACGGTCTCCTTACACGAGTTGCTAAATTTGCTTCTATCGATGGACTCGAAGTAAGCGGCAAGGTTCCATTTTCAGGGACTGCACAAGGTCTCATTGCAAACCAAATCTGGGACAGCACCGTTCACAACCTCACCTTAAAAACCACAACAGAAACATCTACTGGCGACAGAGACGCCGCAGGTTTCGCGTGGATTTGTAAACGATCAACAATCGATGGCGCATATATCAATCTCTCAATCAAACCTCGAACCGGACAATCTCCACTCGCTGGAAACGCTGCAGGTTTGTTTGGTATCGTGAGCGAACCAACCTCAAGCGACCAAGTAAAATGCAGAGTATTGAACGTTCGAGGTACCGTTGCGATCCGTTCACAAACTCTCGCTGCAGGTCTCGTTGGAACCGTTCATAGACCAGGTCTTGATATGAGCAACGTATTGCTCGTTCGAAGCCAAGTCCAAGCCAATGACGGAGAGCAGGCAACAAACCTCACTATGGCCGGCGGTATGATTGGTTCTGTATATGGTCCCCTCACCGTCGACCGAGCGATCTTCCAAGGTTCTGTTCGAGGCGTAAACGCTGCTGGAATCGTTGCGACAGGTTATGCTCACGGTGACCCTATGGTTATCCGTGAATCAGGAGTTCTTAACTCACATATTCGAGGTCAGGTAACCGGCGGTATTGGTGCAGAAATAAAAACACCACTCACCGGAAGCGATCTTTTCGTTCGCGACACAACCATCAGCCCAATGAGCGACCATCCAGTCTCTGGTGGTGGAATCTTTGCAGAAAATGAAGATGGATACACGATACTTTCACGAACCTATTTTTCAGGAACGTTCGACGCTGCTGACTGGGATTATCACGACCCAACACTTGCGCTCAACGTCAGCATTCCCGCGGTGTTACCAGGAACCTCCAACTACTTCAACTCCGACCTCTTCCACAGCACTCGCATCTGGCCAAACCAAACCGCACGCACAACCACTCAACTCACCTCTTCCCGTTCTGCATATACAGGCTTCAACTTCAATACAACCTGGCGTACACCTGCAAACGGCTGTTACCCAGAACTTCGCAACGCGCCTCGTTTCCTCGCAGCAGACATGAACGGAAACGGTTCTGTTACGTCTCAAGACTTGCTCGACTACACAGGTCAGTACATTGCAGGAGAACTCACTGCGGACTTTAACGGTGACGGCACAGTAAACCAAACTGACTTGTTCGCCTTCCTCAACAGCTACAACAATCCAAGCTCATGTAATACAAGCGGCATAGCTCCACAATGTTCTGACGGTATTGATAACGACCGAGATGGTTTGAGAGATTTGGCAGACACCGGATGTTCAAGCGCAACAGACAATGACGAAACAAATAGCGCCCCAATCACTACGACACCTAATGCAACAACCAAAACTACCCCAACCACAACAACGGTGTTAGAAAATACAACAACGACACCGCCGCCAATTACCGAACAACGACCGTAACTCTCGGAAAGATCGAGACAACATGAAGTAAACAAAAAACCCGCATCTCGCGGGTTTTTTGTTTGTTATTACGCTACTTTTTCCTTCTTTGGTTTCTTATCTTTCTTTGCTTTTCTACCTTGGAGTTCTTCTTTTTTGAGAAGGCTGAATGGGAAGCCGAGATGTTCAAAGAATGCTTTTGCTTCTTCTTTATTTTTTGCAGTTGTAACGACAGTGATTGCGAGACCGAAAACGTCTTTCAAATCTTCGTCAGCAGTTTCTGGGAAAATGATGTGTTCACGAATACCAAACGTGTAATTCCCCATCGCGTCGATAGCAGAAACAGGAATACCGCGAAAGTCTTTTGTTCGAGGAAGAGCAATGTTGATGAGACGATCGAGAAAATCGTTCATTCGGTCTCCGTGGAGTGTGACCTGGAAGCCAACAGGATCGCCTTGGCGAACCTTAAAGGCAGCAATAGAGACCTTGGCACCCTTTTTCGCTGGTTTCTGTCCAGTGATCTTGTTGAGGCGATCTTCGACGATGGCGAGTTTTTTCTTATCCTTGAAAGATCCAACACCTGCACTCACAACAACCTTCACGAGTTGTGGAGCTTGCATAGGATTTTTGTAGCCGAACTTTTCCTTCATGCTCTCAAATGCTTTTTTGTTTTTTTCTTTTACTGAAATCATATGCGTATTATGAAAGGGTTGAACCACTTTTCTTGGTTACTCGGATTTTTTTATTATTTTCATGCTTCATGCCGACACGAGTTGGCTTTCCAGTCTTTGGATCAACAATCATAACGTTAGAAACAGAAATTGGCATTGCTTTGTCGACAACCTGACCTTTTGAACCAGTTTTTGTTGGGCGCTGATGATGCTTTACAACGTTTACACCAGCAATAATGACCTTACCCAATCGAGGGAGCGCAGTAGCTACCTTCCCCGTTTTTCCACGGTCTTTTCCAGAGATCACTATTACATTGTCGTCTTTCTTGATTTTCATATATTTAAACGTTATACGACTTCTGGAGCACGAGAAATAATAGTCTGGAAATTCTCGCTCAATTCGCGTGGGATTGGACCGAAAATACGTCCGGCGATTGGTTCGTTTGTGCCTTTGTCGATAATAACAACTGCGTTTTCATCGAAACGAACATATGAACCATCTTCGCGACGAAAAGCAGCTTTCTGACGAACAACGACACCACGAAGAACGTCCTTCTTTTTGACAGTCTTTCGTGGAGCAGCTTTCTGAACAGAAAGAACTACAATGTCGCCAATGCACGCATATCGTTTCTTTGAACCTCCGAGCACTTTGAAGATTCGGCCGATCTGGGCACCTGAATTATCAGCTATTACAACTATTGAGCGAGGTTGAATCATGATACTATTTTAAATCTTTTGTGACGTGACATCGGTGCGCATTCTTCGATCGTTACGGCATCACCAATCTTTTTGGTGTTTCCAGCATCGTGTGCCATGAACTTTTTGCTTCGAGAAATGAATTTCTTGTACTTTGGGTGTTGGAAATATCGTTTTACGACAACAACCACAGTGTCTTTCATTTTGTCAGAAGAAACAACTCCCTGAAATTGTTTTCGGGTTTTTGCTTCTGCCGGCATTTGTTTTACTGTCTCGTTTTTCATTATTTTGTTTGGCGATTCTTTTCAGTCAAAATTCTGGCAATGTCTTTCTTTAGATTTTGACCTTCTTTAACGTTTCGGGTTTTGCTTCCAGCCGTACCGAATCTGAAGAGTCTCAAAGCCTCACGCTTTTCTGCAAGCATTTCCATGAGGGTCTTTTTGTCTTTATTTACGATGTCGGCTGATTTCATTGAAGTGAAGTTATATCCCAATTTTGACTCATTTGCAAATTATCGTGCGACGAACTTAGATCGCAACGGTAACTTTGTTCCCGCCTTTCGGATCGCCTCTCGTGCGATGACTTCGGTAACTCCGTCAACCTCGAAAATGAGGCGGCCAGCTTTTACCGGAACCTGGTAACCCTGTGGGTCTCCCTTTCCCTTTCCAAGTTTCACCTCGGCTGGCTTTTGGGTATATGGCATGTCTGGGAAAATGCGAATCCAGACACGACCGTTTTTACCAAGCTCACGAGAGAGAACTTTTCGAGCAGATTCGATTTGATTTGAACGAATTCGTGCAGGAGAAAGGGCTTTGAGGCCGTATGAACCAAAAGAAATAGTAGAACCGCGAGTTGTTGGGCCAACTTTCTTTGGATTCTTTCGGAAAGTATGCCACTTTCTGTATTTAACTTTTTTTGGAATAAGAGAGACCATATATTTAAAATTACGCGTTAGTTTTCTGCTTATCGAAAATATCGCCTTTGTAGATCCAGACCTTGATACCGATCTGACCATATGTCATGCGGGCTTCGTATCGGCTGAAGTCGACATCTGCTCGAAGTGTCTGAAGTGGTACTCGACCCTTTCGGAGTTTTTCGACTCGGGACATTTCGGCACCACCAAGGCGACCAGAAAGTTCAATCTTTGCACCCAAAGCACCTTTGTTTGCCATGATTTTTTCGAGAGACTGTTTTACAACTCGTCGGAAAGGCAAACGTTTTTCGAGACCTTCAGCAATCATTTGCGCCATGATGTGGGCATTTGTTTCTGGATATCGAACTTCTTTAACGTCGATTTTGATTTCTTCTTTTGAAGTCACACCGAGTTTTGCAGCTCGTTCAACCAAATCTTTTTGGAGTTTTACGGAACCTTCACCAGAACGGCCAATGATGAGACCTGGGCGAGAAGTTTCGATAATGATTCGAAGAGTTTTCTGTCCTCGTTCGATTTCGATGTTGCTCACATACATACCACGGAAACGTTCTTCCAAATATTGGCGAATCAAAATGTCGCTCTTGAGATTTATTTTGTAAGAGCTTTTTGGAGAAAACCAGCGTGACTTCCAGTCGCGGATGATACCTAGTCTATGGGCGTATGGATGGACTCGATGTGACATATTATTTATTTTTTGTTCGCTTTGCAGGCGGTGCGATTACAGCAGCTTTGGTTTCAATGGCAACGTCCTTTGCAGGGGCTTTGCTTGGTTTTCTTTCTACCGTAACTGTTTCTGCCATTTTTACTGTTGGCTTATCTTTCTTTACTTTTGCAGCAACTTTTGGAGATGCTTTTACTCCACCCTTCACCGTTCCTTCTGAAACAGAAACGTGGATGTGGCTTGTGCGCTTTCGCATAGTGAAAGCTCGGCCTCGTGACATCGGCAAACGGCGGTAGAGAACATTGCCTCCGTTCACAGTGATTTTTTCAACAATAAGAGCGTCTGTGTTCATGCCCATGTTTTTAGCATTTGAAACAGCAGATTCGATGAGTTTGACGATTGGGCCAGCTGCACGTTTGTTGGCAAAACGAAGTGCAGAAATAGCATCAGCAATTTTTCGGCCTCGAACGAGGTCAGCGAGCAAACGCACCTTGCGGGGCGACTGACGATGAGTATTTAGCTGTGCTGTTGCGGCTTCCATGAAAGTATAAAAAATTATTTCTTAGCGGTAACGGTTGCAGCCTTTGCGGATTGAGCAGAAGCGATTTCTGCTTCTTTCTTCTTGGTTTCGAGTTCTTTCTGCATCTTACCTCCGTGACGAATGAATTTTCGAGTTATTGAGAATTCACCGAGTCTGTGACCAACCATGTCTTCTGTAACAAGCACTGGGATGTGTTCCCGGCCATTGTGTACACCAAAGGTAAAACCAACCATTTCGGGAGCGATTTGGCTGTCTCTTGCCCACGTTTTGATAACTCCTGCTTCACTGGTTTTTTTGCCAGCGATTTTGAGAAGTAATTTTTCGTAGACGTATGGTCCTTTTTTAAGTGATCTTGTCATTTTTAAACAAAAAACCTGTCCCACTTCGCCCTACGGGCTACTCGTGACAGGCCCAAATGCTGGTAAAGCAAGACGGGCACGCGAACATGCGTACCGGATATAGTAACAGAACGAAGTTTAGAGTCAAGAAAAAAGCCCCCGCGGATTGCGGGGGCAAAAATTGTTCTCTTCTCTTCTCACTCTACCAAGGCTTACACCGGCCTGGCGTCGTGAACAAACGGCGTAGTAACCGGACGGAAACAAAAGAACGCGAACGGATCCCGACGAGCGTCCTGCAGACTGGTCAAATCGAGACTGCAGGTGTTGTCGGTCTGATGGACAGTTGCGACAGGTACCCGAATGTCTCCCACATGGTTAACAAAAAGGGATTTTTCGGTATCCAACGAAAGATGCCGGAGACCCTTGTCCATCTTCTCGCGGTGCTGTTCGAGCACCAAGAGTGCTCCTTGAACGCCAAGGAAAACAGCGTCCTGGTTCCTCTCGAGGAGAAACTTCAGACACTTCGACGGCTTCATCCAGACACGCTCACGTTTGTGGAAAACGCTCACAGAAAACCGTCGCCCGGGAACAAGAACCTCTCGATGACTTCCATGCGAGAAGTTCGCGTCCGTGATGTGACGATTCATGCGACACATCCACGAAGGTGTAGCTGTGCGGAACTTGTCCAAACAAGAACCAGGCTTGAAAGTAGCGGGAACAGTGATGATGCCGAGGCATCCCCCATAACAAAACAACTTGTTCCAATTGATTCCAGGGCGAACGGGGGCCGTTGCTGGTGCGTGGGAAGAGGATGACGACGAAACAACTTGCGGTACTGACGTCCGTGTCCTGTGACCATTATGCGCATGGTCACTTTGCAGTCGAACAGGCTTCGACTCAACAATTCTCCGTAGTGTGGCTGTGCTCAATGTCCGTTCCTTCTTTTGTTTGCAATGTACTCACCGGAACTGCCGGTTCAGTTGCGAGAACACCTCGCTCCGAAAAATAAATTAACATTTATATTCAAATTTGTCAAAAAACGCTGTGGAGAGTTTTGGTATTAAAAAACCACCCCGGTTTTGGCTGAAGTGGTTTTTTAAAATTATTCTTGACCTTTCTTTCCAACCTTTCGTCTCGAAACAATGAAGACGTTTGAGTATTTCTTTGGGGTTCGGCTCTTCTGACCCTTTCCAACTGGACGACCAGTTCGAGTAACTGCTCGACGGCGACCTCTTCCCTGACGGCCTTCACCTCCACCGTGTGGATGATCAACGGGGTTCATGGCAGTACCACGAACTGTTGGACGAATACCGAGCCATCTGCTGCGACCAGCTTTACCAAGCTGAACGAGTCTGTTTTCGTCATTTGAAACTTCACCAATGCTTGCCCATGCGAGTTCTGAAACCTTTCGAACTTCGGATGAAGGGAGTTTGAGATGTGCAGTGCCGTTGTCTTTGGCAATGATTTCTGCAAAGTTTCCCGCAGAACGAGCCATCTTTGCACCACCACCTGCCTTGAGTTCGATATTGTATATAAATGTTCCGAGTGGAATGTCTTTTATTGGAAGACGATTTCCAGGAGTAATAGGCGCCGTTGTAGAAGCGATAACCTCTTGGCCAGGGCGGACGTTCTTTGGAAGGAGGATGTAGCGTTTGTCACCGTCTTTGTAGACAACGAGTCCAATGAAGCCAGTTCGATTTGGATCGTATTCAACGGTCTTCACAACACCAGGAACGCCAACTTTGTTCATAACGAAATCAATTTCTCGATACAAACGTTTGTGGCCACCTCCTTTGTGATTCATTGT
The DNA here is from genome assembly GCA_964492195.1 of uncultured Candidatus Saccharibacteria bacterium. Taxonomy (GTDB): domain Bacteria; phylum Patescibacteriota; class Minisyncoccia; order Phycocordibacterales; family DATGWK01; genus JAHFLV01. The sequence continues at coordinate 15,986 of CAZBJL010000003.1, read as the reverse complement.
GATGCGACCTTGGTTGTTTCGGCCCATGGGACGCTTAAAACCATGAGTAAGCGCCTTGTGAGGTTCGCTCGCAGTGATAACTCCGCGGTATGAGACCGTGGTCATGTTTCTTCGTGATGGTGTTGTTGGACGATATCGTTTCATGGTTTTATACGAGTTCTATTTTCTCCCCTTTTTTGATGTATACATACGCTTTTTTAACACCCTGAACCATTCCAGCCTTCCCTCGTGAAAAAACTTTTTTGCTTGGATTTGTAGCAACAGAAACTTTGAGCGGCTTCACTTTGTAAATAGCTTCGATTGCTCGGCTTACCATCATTTTGTTGGCGTCCTTCGCAATTTCAAAGACATATACATTGTCCATGTCAGCCTTCAACGTCGCCTTTTCAGTGATTCGTGGTCGGATGATAATGCTGTTGCTGTTTACTGGAGCAGCAACGATTGGTTTGAGATCTTTTTTCTCTACAACCTTTACAGACTTTTTTACAGCTTTAACAGGAGCTGATTTTACAGCTTTTTCTTTTGAAACTTCTTCTGTCTTTTTTTTACCAAAAAGGGCCATATTATTTATTTAATTTGCCGGAGATTGCACCGACAGACACTTCAGGGTTAACAAACATAACATATTTGTATGTTGCAAGCTCAAGTGGGCTCAAATTTCGTGCTTCGCCAACTTTTACGTTGCTGAAGTTTCTGAAACTTTTTTCGACAGCTTCGTTTTTGCTATCGAGCGCCATGATGATCGTATTAGATTTCTTTGTTGAAAGTTTTTTGAGGCTTTCGATCTTGCTCATAGAAAGCAAAATTTCTTTTGCGTCTTTTGATTTTGGGGTAGAAAGAGAAATCGAATCCATGAAAACAACTTCACCGTTTTTGAATTTCTTTGAAAGGATTGTGTACAAAGCCTTTGCTTTCATTTTTTGGTTGATTTTGCGTTCGAAATTCTTTTCGTTTGTAGGACCATGAGTAACACCTCCACCAACCCAGAGTGGTGAGCGGATAGAACCGTGACGAGCGCGGCCAGTACCCTTTTGCTGCCAAGGCTTTTTACCTCCTCCACGAACTTCTCCGCGGTCTTTGGTGTGAGCGATTGGTTTGCGGATTGTTGTCTGGAGAGACTGAACAACCTGCGCAACAAGGTCGGCATTCCAAGGCAAGCCGAAAATGTCTTCTGGGAGTTTGAACTTCCCCACATCTTTACCTTTTGAATTGTAGATAATTGCGTCTTGCATGTTGGTATTAACCTCGGACTTCGACGAGCGTACCACGGCGACCCGGGATAGCGCCACTGACGACGATGATATTCTTTTCCAAATCTGTCTGGAGAATGGTCAAATTTCTGACAGTAATTCTGTCGCCTCCCATTCGACCGGCCATGCGCATGCCTTTTGGCACTTTGTTACGAAGACCGCCTCCAATAGAACCTGGTTCGCGTTCAGAGTGTTTCTGACCGTGACTTCGTGGACCTCCACCGAAACCATGACGCTTCACAACACCTTGGAAACCTTTTCCTTTTGAAGTTGCAGAAACAACAACCTTGTCCCCTGGTGCAAACGTACTTACATCGATTTTGTCACCGATGTTTTTTCCTTCAGCAGTTGAAACACCGTCTTTTGATCTGAATTCTTTGAGATGAGCAAACGTACCGAGCTTTTTCATGTGGCCGATAACAGGTTTGCTGATGTTCTTTTCTTTTCGTGAACCAAAGCCAACCTGAACAGCATCGTAGCCGTCTTTTTCCTTACCTTTGATCTGGGTAACTGTCATTGGACCCGACTGAAGAACAGTTGCGGGAAGAACCTTGCCGTTTTCGGCAAAGATCTGGGTCATGTGAAGTTTTTTGGCAAGAATAAATTTCATGTAAGTCCTAGGATATTAGGCTATAGGCCGCGATAATGCAAGACCTACCCTTTATACAACCTTCACTTCAATTGAGACACCTGAAGGCAAACTCAAATTTGTGAGAGATTCGATTATTTTCTGACTTGGGTTAATGATGTCGATAAGGCGCTTATGAATGCGCATTTCGAACTGTTCTCGAGCATTTTTGTAGACGAATGCTGCGCGGTTCACCGTGTATTTTTTGATTTCTGTTGGAAGCGGAATTGGACCAACGATTTCGGCATCATAGCGAAGCGCAGTATCCATGATTTGCTTTACAGACAAATCGAGAATTTTGTACTCATAGGCTCTGACGCGGATTCGCAATCGTGAAACAACCGCAGACGAAGTAGCTTTTGAAGCTCGTGGTTTCTTTTCTGTCTTTTTTTCTTTTGCAGTTGTTTTTGGAGCCATGGTAGTCAAGGAACTGAATGATTAAGCGATTATTTTTGTTACAACTCCAGCACCAACGGTCTTACCTCCTTCTCGAATAGCAAATCGCTGTTTTTCTTCAAGAGCAACTGGAACGATGAGCTTAACTTTGAAAGTAATAGTATCACCTGGCATAACCATTTCAACGTTTTCTGGAAGTGTAACTTCACCGGTAACGTCAGTTGTTCGGATGTAGAACTGTGGTTTGTAACCTTTGAAGAATGGTGTGTGTCGTCCGCCTTCTTCTTTCTTGAGAATGTAAACTTCTGATTCGAATTCAGTATGAGGAACAACTGATCCTGGTTTTGCAATAACCTGACCTCGAGAAATGTCTTCTTTCTTGAGACCTCGGAGCAAAATACCAGCGTTGTCTCCGGCCATACCTTCGTTAAGAGACTTGTTGAACATTTCGATACCAGTAACAACAGTTTTTGCTGTTTCTTTGAGACCGATGAGATCAACGTTTTCACCAACCTTCACCTGACCTCGTTCGATACGACCTGTAACAACAGTTCCTCGACCTTCGATAGAGAAAACGTCTTCGATTGGCATAAGGAAAGGCTTGTCGAGTTCGCGAACAGGCTGTGGAATGTAGGTATCGAGAGCAGAAACGAGCTCCAATACTTTCATTGACCATTCATCAGTGTTGTCTTTAGCTTCGAGGGCTTTGAGACCAGAACCACGGATAACAGGAGTTGCTTTACCGTCGTAATTGTTTTTATCAAGGAGGTCGCGAACTTCTTCTTCAACGAGATCGATGAGTTCTTTGTCTGGAACCATGTCACATTTGTTGAGGAAAACAATGATCTTTGGCACACCAACCTGGCGAGCGAGAAGAACGTGTTCACGAGTTTGTGGCATAACACCGTCAGTAGCAGCAACAACGAGAATAGCGCCGTCCATTTGAGCGGCACCGGTGATCATGTTCTTGATGTAGTCGGCATGACCTGGAGCGTCGATGTGAGCGTAATGACGAGTATCTGACTCATATTCCTGATGAGAAAGATTGATTGTAATACCTCGAGCTTTTTCTTCGGGGCTGTTGTCGATAGCGTCGACGCCTTTGATTGTTGCTTTTTTACCCGCTCGGTTAAGAACGTTTAAAATTGCGGCTGTAAGTGTGGTTTTGCCGTGATCAACGTGGCCGATTGTACCAACGTTAACGTGTGGTTTTGAACGATCAAAATTTGCCATATGTTTCTAAATTATTATTAAAACTTATTACTAATTAATATTTTGATTTTCGTTTCTTTCCTTGTCACGCCGGAGCCAGAGGCATAGGCGGATAAACCAGACATTGAGGCGCTCGCCTTCGTATTTTTAAACTTCGGCGAAGCGATGTCAAAACAAAAACAACGCTAAAAGCGGTAAACAAGATAGTAACAAAAGACGAGAAATAGTCAAACTTTTATTTAAAGAAAGACGTAAGGGGGGAGTACAAAAAACCGGCCTTTCGACCGGTTTTTAATTTTATAAATATTTCCCCTACCCCCTCGCCGCAACAATGTCAGCTTCGACGTTCTTTGGAACAACGTCGTAATGGTCGAATTCCATGGTTGCATTACCGCGACCTTCGGACATAGAACGAAGCTGGGTGGTGTACCCGAACATTTCGGCGAGTGGAACCATCGCACGGATGACTTTGAGCATTCCTCTGTCTTCCATACCTTCGATCTGACCGCGCTTTGAAGAAAGAGAACCGGTGACGTCACCCATGAACTTTTCAGGGACAACGACTTCGATTTTCATAATTGGTTCAAGGATAACTGGCTTTGCACGCTTTGCACCGTCTTGGAATGCCTGTGAAGCCGCAATTTTGTAGGCGATTTCGGATGAGTCGACGTCGTGGTATGAACCGAATGTAAGTTCGCAGGAAACGTTAACCATTTTGAAACCAGCGACGATACCACGTTCCATCGCTTCGCGAACACCCTTTTCAACTGCAGGAATAAATTCTTGTGGAATTGCACCTCCTTTAATAGAGTCGATGAACTCGAATGTATCGTATCGTTTGACGTTCTTAGGGATTTTCTTGCCTTCTTCGAGAGGTTCAAGAGGCTTGAGAGTAATTTTGACGTGACCGTACTGACCCTTACCTCCGGACTGCTTGATGTATTTGTGTTCAGCTTCAGCACTGCCGTTAATTGTTTCTCGGTAAGCAACTTGAGGTTTGCCGACGTTTGCTTCGACGCCAAATTCTCGTTTCATTCGGTCGATCATGATTTCAAGATGAAGCTCACCCATACCGGAAACGATAGTTTCCATAGTTTCAGGATTTGAAGTGATTCTGAATGTTGGATCTTCGTCAGAAAGTTTCTTGAGGGCCATACCCATTTTTTCTTGGTCGGCTTTTGTTTTTGGTTCGATTCGAAGAGAAACGACAGGTTCAGAGAATTTAATCGGATCAAGAATGATTGGATTGTTTTCATCACAGAACGTGTGAGAAGTTTTGGCAGTTTTGAGACCAACGGCCGCGGCGATTTCACCAGCGTAGACTTTTTTCACTTCTTCACGTTTGTCGGCCTGGAGGCGGACGATACGGCCGAGGCGTTCTTTGTCACCTGTCGTTGCATTGTAAATATATGTTCCAGCTTCGATTGTTCCAGAGTACACACGGAAGAAGGTCAACTGACCAACAAAAGGATCAGTTTGAAGTTTGAACGCGAGTGCGGCAAAAGGAGCATCATCAGAAGCCGCTCGTGTAACCTTGTCGCCATTTCGAGGATCAATACCTTCGATTGCAGGAGCTTCGAGAGGGCTTGGAAGATAGTCGACAACACCGTCGAGAACGAGCTGAACGCCTTTGTTTTTGAGCGCAGAACCAGTAAAGACAGGGATGATTTTGACTGCCAACGTCGCTTTTCGAAGTGTCTTTTTAAGATCAGCGAGTGAAAGCTCTTTTCCTTCAAGATAGGCACTCATGAGTGCGTCATCGTGCTCAACGATCTTTTCGATAAGTTCAGCGCGGTATTTTTTTGCTTCTTCTACATATTCTGCAGGGACTTCTTCTTCACGAATTTTGATACCCATTTCCCCTTCAAAGTAGTACGCCTTCATTTTCAAAAGATCGACAACGCCGGCAAAGTTTTCTTCAGCTCCCATTGGAATCTGCATGCGAACGGCATTTTTGTTGAGTCGGTCGAGAATAGATTTGTATGAACGTTCAAAGCTTGCACCCATTCGGTCAAGCTTGTTTATAAAACAGATTCGAGGCACGTTGCCTTCGTCGGCATAGCGCCAGTTGGTTTCGGATTGTGGTTCAACACCGGCAACACCGTCGAATACAACAACTGCACCGTCGAGCACGCGCAAAGATCGCTTTACTTCTGCGGTAAAGTCGATGTGACCTGGAGTATCGATAACGTTAAAGCGATGCTTGAGAGAAGCGTCAGCACCCATGTAGGTAGGATTCCAGAAACACGTGATAGCCGCGGCAGTAATTGTGATACCGCGCTCTCGTTCCTGTTCCATCCAGTCAGTGACGGTGTTACCTTCGTGGACTTCACCGATTTTGTGGGACATACCGGTATAAAACAAAATGCGCTCGGAGACAGTTGTCTTACCTGCGTCAATGTGGGCAATGATTCCAAAGTTTCTAACTCTCTCTAAAGGGTAATCGCGATTCATAAATATCTAAAATTTAATAAATTGTAGCTGTATCACCTTCTTGTCAAACCGAGCATATAAAGATTTTCCGATGAATTCGAGGCAGAAACGATATTTATGACTGAGCTGTATAGAAATACTGCGAAGAAATAAATATTGTTTCTAACGAAGAAGACGCGGATAATCTTTATATGCTTACCAAGCGAAATGAGCGAAGGCTTTATTTGCTTCTGCCATTTTGTGAGTATTTTCCCGCTTCTTCACTGCTTCGCCTTCGTTCTTTGAAGCCAAAACGATTTCATCAGCAAGTTTTTCTGCCATCGGCTGGCCTTTTTTGGCACGAGCCGCACCAACAATCCATTTCATAGAGAGAGCCTGACGACGTTCTGGGCGAACTTCTCGAGGAACTTGGTAGTTTGCACCTCCGATACGTCTAGAACGAACTTCCATGAGAGGAGATGTGTTTTTGAGTGCCATTTCGAAAATTTCGAGAGGAGCTTCTGTTTTTGTTTTTTCTTTTACAAGTTTAAGAGCGTCGTATACAACGGTGCGAGCGGTATTTTTCTTTCCCTCTTCCATCACATAGTTAATAAGCTTAGAAACCTTAAGGGAGTCGTAAGAGTAGTCAGGGAGTATTTCGTGCTTTTTCTTTAGTTTTCTTCGCATATAAAAAATTATTTAGCGTCCTTCGGTTTCTTTGCACCGTATACAGATCGGCTTGTTCGGCGATTTTCTACACCACCAGCATCGAGCTTACCTCGAACTACCGTGTAACGCACGCCGACGTCTTTGACGCGACCACCTCGGAGAAGCACCACTGCGTGCTCCTGAAGGTTGTGACCAATACCTGGAATGTAGGCAGTGACTTCAAGACCGTTTGTAAGGCGAACTCGGGCGATCTTTCGGATAGCAGAGTTAGGTTTTTTAGGAGTTTTAGTTGTAACTTTGATGCAGACGCCTCGTTTGAATGGTGAAGGATAGTATGCAGGACGATTTTTGAGAGTGTTGAAACCACGAGAAAGAGCGACAGCTTTTGATTTTCTGCCGGTCTTCACTCGTCTATTTCTAACTAATTGATTGATTGTTGCCATGTCCTGAACGAGCCTTCTAAAAAAAGAAACCTTAACCAGCTGACGCCAATTAAAGGCTTAAGCTCACGTCCCGTACTTTACTAAATTATCAAAAATTGCGCAAGAACAAATGATTTTGACCCCTACCCCACCACAGAGACTTATCACAGAGATTAAAAATAGAAACCAGTAATGAAGGAAAATAAATGAGTAACGAGTGGTGAAACAAACTGCCAGAAGAAAAACACAAAAATCAAAACGAGGACAAAACCGAAACGTTCCAAGAAGATTCGATTTTTATCCCAGCCGATTCTAAATACAGAAAAAAGAATTTTCGAACCATCGAGCGGTGGGATGGGCACGAGGTTAAAGATTGCGAGCAAGAGGTTTATATAGACGATATACGTGGTGATTTGGAAAATACCAGAGTTCTCTATTGAAAGCAGACCGGAAGAGAAACCAAAGCGAAGGAATAAACCAAACACAAGTGCGATGGCGATGTTTGAAAGCGGACCAGCAACTGCAACGACGGCGTCTCCCCAGCGCTGGTTGCGGAGGTTATATGGATTATATGGCACAGGTTTTGCCCAGCCGATGAGAAAACCAGCGTGTGATATATAGAGCAAAATCGGCAAAATGACTGAACCCATAGGGTCGAGGTGTTTGAGCGGATTCAAGGTTAATCGGCCTTGGTATTTGGCAGTTGAGTCGCCAAGCCAATATGCTGCATATCCATGAGAAACTTCGTGGATAACGACAGAAAAAATCAGTATTGCGATTTGAAAGATAAAGTCTATGTTCATGCGAGCGATCTTTTAAGAGGTCCCTACCCTTTTCTTAATTTACTGTCTATGATACCATGCTCGAACAAACCTATGGCAAAAATTTGTCCAGTTACAAAAAAGGGTTCACAAGTTGGCGGTGGCTACAGCAACAGAACGCGTGCCACGCAGTTTAACCCTACCGGTTCAACTCGCCGCTACCCTAACCTCCAGAAGCGCCGCATCTACATTCCTGAACTCAAAAAGCACGTTCGTGTAGAAATCTCGGCTCGCGGTATCAAAACCATGAACAAACAAGGAGTGTTCAGGTCTCTCACAAAAGCAGGAATCATCTAAACAACCCCGATCGGGGTTGTTTTTTAATAAAAGAAAACCGCTCGTGTGAGCAATATGTATTAGGGATTCAACGCAAAACTTTTTCCATCACTCTTCATGATAATTGTCCCAAGTTCATCCGTCCGAAGAACCTGAAGCGGAAACGTACCGAGTGTTGCGAGTGTCTCTGGTGTTGGATGACCATATTTATTCCCCTTTCCGCTTGAAATTACAGCGTACGCGGGTTTTACAGCCGTAACAAATTCTTTGCTCGTAGAAGTTTTTGAACCATGATGACCGATTTTCAGAATGTCGCTCTGGAGGCCAAACTGTGGATCAGAATTATCCAAAGAGAGTATGTGTTTTTCGACACTGGTTGGAGCATCGCCAGTAAGCATTACTTCGGTCTCGCCGTATGTAAGTCGCATCACGATTGACCCATCATTTGATTTTAATTTTGAAACGTCAGAGTCTGGGAAAAGAATCGTGAGAATAATGTTTCGCTTTTTGTCGAGAACGATCTCCATTCCACGTCGAGCGATGCCTTTTTCAACATTCTTTTGGGACATAAGTTCATGAAGAGTTGTATTGATGAGGGTTTTATTTTCGGTGCCAGGTTCGAGCACGTACTGAACGTCAAAGCGTTTCAACACATCAACAAAACCTGCGATATGATCTTTGTCAGGATTTGTAACGACAATCATATCGAGTGACTTGTCGTACCACGGCATAACACCGCCAAGTTCCTGCAAAACTTTAGCGTTCGGACCAGCATCGACAAGGATTTGATTACCGTTCGGAGCTTCTATAAAAATAGAGTCCCCTTGGCCGATGTCTAAAAAAGCCACAGTAAGATTGTTTCTCTGGTTTTCGGTGAAAACTGCCATCCAAATAGCGACCGTACACACGGCAAGCACACCCGCAACTGAAACAAGAATTTTTTGAATGGGTATTTTCATAAAAAATGCCGGAATCATCCTCCATGATACAATCGTTCTATCACACTGACTTCAATTTAAAAGTAATGATTCAAAAATATGCACACATACACTGAACAAAAATTTAACATTCCGGAGCTCAAGGGAATCTCAAAAAAAGCTATAGACGAACACCTCAAGCTCTATGCCGGCTACGTAAAGCACGCAAACCTCGTACGAGAAAAAATCGCTGAATACCGAACAGATCATGCAAAAAACGCTTTTGCCGAAGCCGAACTCCAGCGCCGTTTTTCTTTTGAATTCAACGGCATGCGCAACCATGAATACTATTTCAAAAGCCTTGAACATGGACCAAAACCCATTTCAAACGGTGCCCTTAAGGCAGCAATTGAAAAAGAATTCGGCTCATTCGAAGCTTGGTATGAAATTTTTATGGAAATAGCCACGACTCGTGGCATCGGCTGGGCAATGCTCTACTACGACAAACATACCGGACGACTTACTCACGCGTGGGTAGACGAACAACATCTCGGCCAGCTCAATGGCTTGCAACTTGTCCTTGGCCTCGACATGTGGGAACACTCATATCTCTTTGACTATGTTCCATCAGAAAAGAAAAAATATATTGAAGCCTTTTTTGAAAATCTAAATTGGGAAATAATTGAAAAGAATTTTACTGACGCGGTGAAATAAAAAACCCCGGATAATCCGGGGCTGGGAAACAGTCGAAACAAATCGCTACCTTTCCTGGAGCTTTCGGAGCTCCTGATCCAAAATTGCAGAAAGCCGAGTGATGATCGGGGTCCTCACCTGAGAATCTTCGAGGAGTTGAGCGTATTTCCGGAGCTCCTTTTTGTTCCCGGAAATTCTTTCAACGTGTCGATTGATGATGTCTCGACAAACGTTGCCCAAGTCATACCCCACCCTCGCACTCGCAACATCGACCAAGAATTGTGTGGGTTTAACCCTTTTCTCGCTCCCGCTCTTGGACTTCTTAACTCTGGGCGGAACAAAAAAGTCCCCCCGAGTCGACATAGATGCTACAGCAGACATGGTGGCTCCCTCCAGAATATTGAAATCCCGAACGTGTGGAAGTGTATTCCGGTCTCACAAAAGAACGGACATAAGTCTTGCAGAATGGTACTCCACGAAGCGTAATCTATCAAGACAGCTTTTTGTATGCTGGACGATCGAAGAACATGAGGGTTGCCACAATCATGACAGCGTAAAAACCCGCAACGGCCCAGCCAGAAAAGCCTGAAATAGGAATTTCCGCTAAAGAAAATTGCGAGAAGAAGTTTACAACAGTGAGTTCATATGACAAAAGTGTGTTGGAAAGAAATGCAAAAGGCAAAGCGACAAACTTTGAAATAAAACCGGCAAGCGCAGCGAGGAAACTTACGAGCATTGTTGTTGGAATAAGCGGAAGCACCAAAATATTTACCGGCAAAGAAACTGCCGACACAAAGCCTGTCATCCATGAAAGAATCGGAAATAAAAAAATCTGAACAATGATGTTTGAAACAACAAGATCACGAAGACCAAAGCGTTCTGGTATGAAACTCGCATAGACCTCAAGCCGAGGAACGATTTTGATTACGACAAATGTTGCAAGAAAAGAAAGCTGAAACGATGGACTGTGGAATAAAATTGCCGGATTGTGCGCAAGCATAAGGAGTGAGGCAATAAAAAGACCGCGACCTGGGTCATACTTTCGTAAAGACATACGCGAAGCAATGACGATAAGTGCCATAATCGACGCTCGCACCACCGTCGACGATGCACCCGTCACAAGCGCAAAGGCAATAATCCCGAAACCTGCACCACAAAAGCCGAGCGTTCGAGGCAGAAATGCGAACGCCTTGCTTATTGCTTCTGCGACAATCGAAACGTTATAGCCAGAAAGTACGACAATGTGAACGAGACCAGTCTTTCTGAATTTTTCCTGCAAGGTGCCGTTAATAGACTGTTTGCCGTCGATAAGAATCCCCGCGGCAAGAGAACTCTGTGGCTCTGGTAACACGTTGGAAAGCGAGGCAACAAAAGACCGTTTTGCATAAAATAAACCTGAAAGAATTTTGCTCGGCGGATCATGGCCTGTCACCTCAACCGACGCATTCCGAATAAGAAACTTGATTTTGTTTGCGGTGAGATACCCGATGTAATCAAATTCTCGTCCCGTATCGGTGTAAAAATTTTCAGGCTGAATCAATTCTCCCCTCACCTGCACAAGATCTCCGTATTTAAAATCTTTCGGACTTGCGGTGGTGACGAGAATTTTAATTTTAGAATTAATTTTTTCGCCCTTTATTTCCAAAATCTGAATCGTAAGTCTCGTGTTGAAGTCACGCTTTTCTTGTTCTTCTAAAACCAAACCTGAAAACGTGACTTTTTCGTGAATAAATCTATCTATCTGACTTTCACGATTCGTTGAACGTTCAAAAATGTAACTTCGTAAAAAGCCACCACACACAGAAAGAATGATGATAAAAAGAAATGGAACAACTCCATGCGAACGAAAAAATATCGCACACATTCCGGAAACACAGGCAAAAACAATACTTACAATTAATAAGAATTTTGTATGCACAACCACTTCAGCTATAAAAATCCCCGCGGCAAAACCAAGGACGATCCAGTAGAGTGTTGCCTCGCGGATTTTCACAAAGAAACTATGACTGAAACACAATCAAAGAAAAAACAATTTTTATTAAAAAGTGTCCTTATTTGACAACGAACAAAACATCTATTACTATCTCTCGTGCTTGAGGTGAGAGATTTGAAGCCATGACCGCGCCCGGTCGCGGTCCGAACAGGGAAAAATTCCAACCTGTTCGTTTCCACCACATGGTGACAATCCTCCCCAGCCCCTCGCGTCAGCACCCTGGCGCGAGGGTTTTTCTTTTATATACAAAAAAACTCCACTCTACCGACTTAAAAAATCCGCGACAATTGCCTTCTCATCTTCGGCATCTAAAGATTTTTTATACAAAGCGCCCGCAGCACCCTTCACTCGTTTTTCGCACTCTGCCCAGGTTTTATGGATTTCGATTGTGCCATTCACTTTGCTTATGTACGAATAGGCTTTTGCTCGTGAACGAGATTTGGAATCCGCGCGTTTTTCTTGAGCAATAACGTCATACGTTACATTTAAAATATCAGTTTTATACTCACCAATTGGTCCAGAGAAAAGTGCCCGGTTTTTACCATCAGCAAATGCAGTGGCAATTTCATCAGCTTTTTCATTTCCTGGAAGACCTGCATGACCCGACACAAGGTGCCACTCTATTTTTTTGTGAGCCATGACCGCAGAAAGTCTCTGCCACAAATCTTTGTTAAGTACCTCACCTTTTGTTTTGGTTTTCCAGCCTCCTCTTTCCCAACCAACGAGCCATGTGTTGGCACCCTTAAGAACATAGCTGGAATCAGTGTACAGAGAAATAATCTGGGATTCGTTTTCTGTTTCAAGTTCCACAAACGAAAGTGCGCCGATAACTGCCTGAAGTTCCATCCGATTGTTCGTCGTGTTTTTTTCTGCGCCACCGAGCTCGGTTACCGTGCCGTCTGTAATGACAATTGCTCCCCAACCACCTGGACCTGGATTCCCTCTCGACGCACCGTCTGTAAATATTTTTATATTCATACTTGTACTCATATTGAAATTGAAATAATTCTCAAGCGAAGTTCAGGATACCGTTTGAAAAAAGACTTTTCAATGGATGCTTTGAGGTGTACCCTGTCGCCCGCTCGTACATTTTTAAGCGGATCGGTCGCTTTGGTAAAAAAAGAAATCGCGTTGAATGTTTCGCCAACAGAATTTTCGAAACCAAGCTCGAGATGATTTTTTGTTTTACCAAAAGGCTTGATTGTTTTTACTTCAACGTTTTTGAAAAGAAATATTGGCTTTGGATTCCCGACACCGTATGGCGCCAACTTTTCAAGCGTCTCGTACGTACTGCGATGTATGTCATCGAGTGTTAGCACGTCATCAAAATCTTCAACAACATTTTGAGAATTCATTACAGAAAGTTTTTTGTACGAAGTACTCAATGCTTCTTCGAGAATGTGAATTTTGTCTTGCTCAACCGCAAAGCCGCCGGACATTTTGTGCCCGCCAAAATGGAGAAACAGTTCTCGGCTTTCTTCCATAAGTTCAACCACGCTCACTCGCCCGTCAGAACGGCACGAACCTTTTATTGTCGGGCCGTTTTCTTTACCCCAGAGAAACACCGGACGGTCATGGTCGTCCTTTAAACTGTTCGCAACAAGGCCAAGAACAGTCGGCTTCCAGTGCACGTGACCCATGACGATGACCTCGCGCATCCTGCCGTCTCTTTCGAGCTCAACGATTCGCTGTCTTACTTCCTTAATAATCGAGGCAACAAGACCCTTTCGTTCATCATTTATTTTGTTGAGATGCGTAATGAGTACACCGGCGCGAATTTCGTCTTGTGTTGAAAGAAGTTCGAACGCATCGTGTGGCATTCCCATACGAGACGCGGCGTTGATACGCGGCGTAATCGTAAAACTAACGTCGTCCTCTGTCATGAAACGCTGGTTAGTCCGAGCGAGGCGCAACAGCTTCATGAGTCCAATGCGTGGCGATTTACGAAGCACTGTAAGGCCATACGTGGCAAAGACGCGATTTTCACCCGTAAGGGGCACCATGTCGGAAAGTGTTGCAAGTCCAACCATGTCGAGCAACCACTTTTCCCAACCAACAGGAATGTTCGCAACAAGGCCGTTTGTTTCTTTTTTCTGCAGCATCGCCTGAATGATTTTGAAAATCACGCCAGCGCCACAGAGAAATTTGAACGGATACGCGCAGTCTTTTTGTTTTGGATTGATGATGGCAAATGCTGGTGGAACTTCCCCGCTTGGTTCGTGATGGTCTGTAATGATTGTGTCGATGCCGAGTTCTTTTGCGCGGGCGATCGGCACAACGTCGGTGATGCCACAATCAATCGTAATCATGAGCGTTGCACCACGGCTCGCAATGTCTTCTACTGCAGGAAGATTTACGCCGAAACCTTCTTCCGTTCTGTCTGGAATATAATTTTCAAAATTATTGAAGCCAATTTTCTTGAAAAAATCATGGAGAACGACAGCACCCGGGATACCGTCAGCATCGTAGTCGCTGTAAATTGCAATTTTTTCACCTCCGTTTATTGCGGCAATAATTCTTCCAACGGCTTTTTCCATATCTTTGAGCAAATATGGATCATGAATATCCCGATCGTAGTTAGGATTAAGGAAAGAGTCGGCGATTTCGGGGTCAGAAAGACCTCGTTTGTCTAAAAGCTTTTGCAAAAACGGCGGAAAGCTTTTTTTGATCTTTTCAGGAGCAATTTTTACTTTTTCATTGAGATCGAGAACAGTAGACATCCAGCAATTATACACGGTCGCGATCAATAAAAGATTAATTTCCAAATGGTATGATTTACCAATGGAAAACTGTATTTTTTGCAAAATTATTGGAGGGCACATCCCCGCTCACAAAGTTTTCGAGGATGAAAATTTCATTGCCTTTTTAGACATCAACCCGCGTGCGCCAGGACATGTCCAGGTAATTCCTAAAAAACACTACCGATACGTCTGGGATGTGCCAAATGTCGGCGAATATTTTGAATGTGTAAGAAAAGTAGCCCGCGCGCAGCAAAAAGCCTTCGGAACAGAAGCAATTTGGTCAAGAATCGCTGGAGAAGAAGTCCCACACGCCCACATTTGGATTTTCCCTGACCCGAACAATACTCCCGGTGACAAAAAAGATTTTGAAGGAAATGCAGAAAAGATACGAAAAGAACTTGCGGGTTAATTAAAAGAAAAGCCTCAACCTGATGTCAGATTGAGGCTTTGTTTCAAATTATCGCCATGAACTCTGTTGGGCCCCACAGACTGTTCAGGTTTTTGAATTCTGGTACCCATCCAGCAATTTTCCCCCTGTAACGCAGTCCTCGAACAAACCTAATACCATCAGCCTGACGATAGTAGTGAGTGCCACAAAAGTAGATACTGCCAGAGATCTCGGGAATAAGCACCTTGTGGGCCCGAAGACATTCGAGAACGTGAACAGGAAGATGCCGCCTCTCCTTGAGATCATTTAGAAGAACGCTTCCGTCTACAGATCCACCACCCTTTTGAGGTATTGATTGATAGACGTAGACCTTCTTTCCTTGAACAAACAGATCATTATCCTTACGTGAAAGTTTAAATTTGGAGAAACCATGACATTCCTCAACAGAATCAAATATCGGAGGACAAGATGTTTCTTCCCCACAATCAACAAAGTGACGAACATCCCGCTCGGTAAAACCGCGAAGAAGTGCAGGAGGTATACCCTCTAGATCCTGCAAGTACAGATCAATCACATCATCAGGAAGAACGCTCATATTGGCGGTTACCGCTCCTGCAAACTTCAGCAGTTTTGCTGTTCTACCCGACTCATCAAGGGTGTTTCCAATTGGCATTGGAGGTGTCCTTTTTACAATGAACTTCCGGTTCTGCCGGACCAGTCGCAAGGAAATCTTGCTTTCTAGCGTGGACAATAAAGTAATTTATACAGGGTGTCAAAAGAAAGATAAAAGAAAACCCCGCAGCATACGCTGCGGGGTTACGGTTTTCAAACTAACTTGCGAGGACAGCCGCAGGGTAGTGGGAGTGCCACTCGTAGTAGAGCCAGTAGTAGCCCCAGCCCCACCTGCCGTCGTGCCAGTAGAGGCAACGAACGTAGAGGTTGCCGTCAGAGTGGCGGTAGACCGTTCCCCAGAAGAACAGGTAGCGGGTCTTGCCCTGCTCATCGACCTTCCACGAGTCGGGAATGAGGTCGGGGTGAGCGAGAAGGTAGTCGAGAACGTTGGCGTTGACGACTGGCTTGCCCTCGAGGTCGTTGCCGACGACGGTTCCCTTCTTCTGCTTGTCCGACAGGAAGAACTCAATCTTCTTGCCGTCGAGGAAGAGGTCGT
>CAZBJL010000002.1:0-128311 GCA_964492195.1 uncultured Candidatus Saccharibacteria bacterium | reverse complement strand
CATGAACGACCAGTTGTTGAACTAAATCCAGAAGTTGAAGTACAACCTGCTGGGAGTGTAGTTCCAGGAGTAACTGATGTTGATGAATTCAACTTAGCTCTTGAAAGAGGGCCGAAGTATCCCGTTGTAGGGAGACCTGCAGCTGCCTGCCAAGCCTTAACAGCGGCTGCTGTCAAAGGACCGAAAGTTCCCATCGATACGCCTGCTGGCATAGTGAGGTAACCTTTTTCTACGAGCACTTGCTGAAGAGCAACAACGTCTGAACCTGTGCTGCCAACTGTAAGGTCAGCATTGAAGGTGTGAGATGTTGAGCCAGAAACCTGTCCTTGTAATTGTGCAATCTGCGCAAGAAGAGCATTAATTTGAGCTGAAAGATCTGCTGATGTTTGTCCGTGAACTGATGTAACTGGAGTTACAGCAATACCGACAACAAAAGCGAATCCAACAAATCCTGCTGCAATTTTTGCAACTTTTGATTTGAATATCATATGTAATTTTTTTCTGAACCATCACCAGGTTATTAATAAAATTTGGTGATTTGGAAACAGAATGAAACTAAGGTGCGGTGTTACCCGCAACTTAGGCTAATAAACTCTTAATAAAGCTAAACCTTTTGACCCGGAGTTTCCCCCGAGCTTTCTTCCTAATCCCATAAACACTGTTCTTTCGACCGAAAGAGTTTATGGGTTAGTAGTAATGTTGTCCTGATTTCAACCATTTCTGACGAGAAGGGAATAAGAATTCGGAAAGAGACTAAAACCACTTTCGTGATTTTAGTGAGATTTTTAGCGGGAATATTGGATTGTCAATGACCAAGCGATATCCGACAAAATAAGGACGCTTAAATGGCCTTATTCTTACATGCGGAATCGGTAAGGCAGTAGTGTAACACATAGGTAAACCTAAGCAAAACACTCACCGCCTACGATATATAGTAGCTTCATAACACCCCAGTAGCAAAAAAAATCTGTGGATAATCCTTGATTCTTTCCGTAAATAACGCGCAATATTAAAAATTAAAGATTTCCGAAGAAATTATTCAGCAAGAGAATATACACTCCAGCGTCTATCACCAGACTTCTTTAACACCTTTTCAGTTACGAGCGCCATGAGCTCTCTTTGGATAGTCTTCTCACTACAATCGAGAATAACCGCTGATATGTCCTTTATACTCACAGCTCCTCTCCTCTTTATAATAGAAAGAATTGCCTCTTTTCTGCTTGTTTTCTTGGCTTCTACGGCATTTCGGGAAACAAGTGCTTTCCTTTCAGGAAGTGCTGTTTTTGCTGAAGGGGATTGAGGTTTTGGGGCTTTGTACACTGCAATCTGGTTTGAAGTTTTTGAATTAGCGGAGAGGACGGGATTCGAACCAGCAATAGCCTGAACCTTGAGAGATTCTGGAGCAATGTGTACCTGGATATTTTCGTAGTTCACAATCTCATTCATAAACGCGTCGAATTCTGACTTCAACACAGAGAAGTTCATTTCGGAAACATAGCCTGAAAAGAAGGCAATTTCGAGCATTTCGACGATTTTTTTGCAGAGCCCTCGGATTTCTGAAGCGGTTTCAGTAAGCGAATGTTTAGAAGATTCAAAACCGAGAATTGAAAGAAGGCGGATAGAAAATTCACGGATCGAAAGTCTCAACGGATCCGTTGGGGGAATGAGGTTCGTAACGAGGTAGACTGCGGTGACCATTTTCTTTGCTCTTTCAGAAAAATAGTCTGCAGCATTGTCCTTTTCTTTTCGTTGAACAACCTGATTAGAATCAGTGTCTACGACATCATTTTGGCTGTTTTTGTATGGGGAAGAGTCGGTCATGTCCTTTTGAAATAGTGGTGTCTTTTAGTTATCCACATGTCCTTTACCAGATAATACCTCTTTTTGTCCTTAAAATCAAGTGTCCTTTATAAGGCCTTTGCAGAGCCCTCAAAGACAGATTGCATTGTCCCAAAGACAAGATTGCTAAAAAAGCGGACTGTCTTGTACGTTCAAGATAATTTTCTCCCCTCTCGTCTTCCCCGAGTTATCCACATGTTATTATTATGAGTATTATGGCTAAAAAAGATCGCTCCTACAGAAAAGAACAACGAATGAAGCGCTTTGGAATTGGAGCTTTTATGAATTTGAACGAAGGAACACGGAGAGGTATCGGTGCAGTCGTTTTTTTTGTCATTGCCCTCTTCCTTGTTCTGGCCACCTTCAGCAAAGCAGGGCTCGTCGGCAGCAAAATATTCTCTATTCTTCACGACAGCCTCCTTGGTGTTGGATACTACTTTTTACCTTTGGTCATTTTCACTCTTGGCATCCTTTTTACACTTCCAAAAGACAAAGAAAAGAACGTCGCTGTTACACAGATAATTAGCGCGGTCATTCTTTTCGTGTCACTTCTCGGACTTGTAAATATTGCCCTTCCCCACAAAGGCGGATTTTTAGGAAATATAATTTCAAGTCCCCTTATCTATCTTTTTGAAACAACCGTCGCCACAATCGTCCTTATCGGAGTTACGTGTGTTTCTGTACTCGCCATGTTCGACACCGCACTCAACCTTCACGTGTTCGCATCACCGTTCAAACGCTTCTTCAATAAGGACAAGAAAGAAGTTGATGCTCCTGTAAAGATCGCTGGCATGCCTGAAGATGAAATTGCAAAACCAATCGAAAGTAAGAAAGCGGCCACAGAAGATGAGGTAAGGATTGCTGCACAAGTCGAAGAACCTCGAACAAGCTCTAAAAATAAAAATGCTGACGCTGGTGCACTCTTCCGCCTCGCCTCACAGAAACCCTACATGCCGCCGCCACTCGAGCTTCTTGAAACAGATCGAGGCAAACCAGGCGTTGGCGACATCAAAGCTAATTCAAATATTATTAAAAGAACGCTTCAGAACTTCGGTATCGACGTAGAAATGGATGAGATTTCAATTGGTCCATCTGTCACCCGATACGCTCTCAAACCTGCCGAGGGCGTCAAAATCGCCCGTATCGTTGGCCTTCAGAATGACTTGTCTTTGGCCCTTGCTGCTCACCCTATCCGTATCGAAGCCCCAATCCCCGGCAAGTCACTTGTTGGTGTTGAGATTCCAAACAGTGTGAAAACGACCGTCGGTCTTGGCACACTTATTGGTAACAATGAATTTAAAGATTCTGACAAACCACTTTTGGTTACCCTTGGAAAAGGAATTTCTGGCCGTTCGTTTTATTCTAACCTCGCAAAAATGCCCCACCTTTTGGTGGCTGGAGCAACGGGTTCTGGAAAGTCCGTCACCATTCATGCTCTCATTACTTCCCTTCTCTATAGAAATTCTCCCGAGCACATGAAGTTCATCATGATCGATCCAAAACGCGTCGAGCTCACGCTCTACAACAACATCCCTCACCTTTTAACTCCTGTCATTACTGATCCGAAAAAATCCATCATGGCGCTCAAATGGGCCGGCAAAGAAATGGACAGACGCTACGACATTCTCCAGTCCGAGAAGGTTCGAGACATTGATTCGTACCACAAAAACGTTCTTGCTCCGAAGATGGAGAAATTCCAGAAGAAAGACGCCGACAGCGACGAAAGACCTCCTGAAACAATGCCATATATCGTCATCATCATCGACGAATTGGCCGACATTATGCAGTCGTACCCACGAGACCTCGAAGCAGCCATCATTCGCCTCGCTCAAATGAGCCGCGCAGTTGGTATTCATCTTATTCTTTCAACACAACGACCATCAGTGAACGTCATTACAGGTCTCATCAAAGCGAACGTACCGACCCGCATCGCCCTCCAGGTGACCTCCCAGATAGACTCCCGAACGATCCTCGACGCTGCTGGAGCCGAAAAACTCCTCGGAGCCGGAGATATGCTTTTCCAGTCGAGCGACATGTCGCAGCCACAGCGTATTCAGTCAGCTTTCATTTCTGAACGCGAAGTAAAAAGTGTTGTTGATTACCTCAAAAAGCAGTATGCCGATGAACTCATGCCATCGCTCGACATCACCGGCACCGAACCCAAAACAAGCGATAGCGATGCGGTGTTCGATAGCTTTAGCGATGACAATGACGGCGAAGAAGACGATGAGCTGTACGAAGAAGCGAAAGAAATCGTTATGCAGGCTGGTAAAGCATCTACTTCATTCCTTCAGCGAAAACTTCGCATTGGCTACGCTCGTGCTGCACGGCTCATAGACATTTTGGAAGAGCGAGGAGTTGTTTCTGGCGGCTCGGGTGCCAAGCCTCGCGACGTGCTTATGAACGACGGACCGAAATCCACAGAAGCCGAAAACGTTACGTGATATATACTTAAGAAATATTTGATACATGTTGAATAGGATAAATATCAGAATTACAGTAGTGGTGTTCGTACTCGCAGGTATCAGCGGGTACACATGTTATGAATTTAGAAATTTATTCCGCGGACCGATCATCGTCATAGAGTCACCAAAAAGCGGCGCGACATTTCAAAGCCCCGTTACTGAAATAAAAGGCAGCGCGCACAACATGATGCACATCAGTATGAACGATCGAGACATTTCAGTGGACGAAAACGGAACATTCAATGAAAAGTTTGCTCTCTCGAAAGGAAGTAATATTGTAAAAGTGTCCGCAAAAGATAAATTCGGCCGACATCAGGACGTTTTTGTCGAAGTTTTGTACAATGGACCGAGCGAAACATTAACACAGAGATAACGCGATAACATCCACATAAACCGCATGAAAAAGAAAGAACCGAAACCACTCAAGAAAAACGAAATGGCCATAGACGATGCGATTGCCCAGATCAAAACAAAGTTCGGTGATGATTCGATCATGAAGCTTGGCGATAAGCCAAAAGTAGACATTGATGCAGTTTCAACAGGTTCTATTGGTCTCGATGCCGCACTCGGTGTCGGAGGTTTGCCTCGCGGCCGTATTATCGAAATCTTCGGCCCAGAATCATCTGGTAAAACTACCCTCTCGCTTCACGTCATCGCAGAAGCTCAAAAGAAAGGCGGTATCTGCGCATTCATCGACGCCGAACATGCCATGGACCCGGAATATACGAAAAAACTCGGCGTAAAGATCGAGGAACTTTTGATTTCCCAGCCAGACAACGGCGAACAGGCGCTTGAAATCGTAGAAAGTCTTGTTCGTTCTGGAAAGATCGATGTAATCGTTATTGATTCCGTTGCTGCACTTACACCGAAAGACGAAATCGAAGGCGACATGGGCGCACATCATGTCGGCAAACAAGCCCGACTCATGTCTCAAGCCCTCCGCAAACTCACAAGCATTGTTGCGAAGTCAAAAACAATCGTTATTTTTATCAATCAAATCCGCATGCAGATTGGCGTCACATTCGGCAATCCAGAAACAACTCCTGGAGGCAAAGCACTCAAGTTTTACACCTCTGTCCGTATCGACATTCGCCGAATTGCCCAGATCAAAAAAGGTGACGAGGTTGTCGGTTCGCGAATCCGCGCAAAAGTTGTAAAAAATAAAGTCGCTGCCCCATTCCGCCAGACAGAATTCGATCTTATGTATAACGAAGGAATTTCTATGGAGGGTGAAATTATTGCCCTCGGTGAAAAGTTTGGCATTATGCAAAAAAGCGGCACAAGCTACAGCTTTGGTGAAACCAAACTCGGTCGTGGCTATGACGCAACACGCCAGTTCCTCCGTGAAAACAAAAAGATTTCCGAACAACTCCTCAAAGAAATTCTCGTTAAGTTAAGCGAGGTTCCTGAAGCAAATGAACGCGTGCAAGAATAAGGACTACGAACTGAAATCTGACAGAATGCAGGCAATTTTTTCTCTTACATGTATTACTGCCACCAACTTGTCCAAATCAGTTTTCTGCAATATAATCCTCGAACATCATTAAGAAACCAACATGTTGGAATATAACGAAATCACAGAGAAAAAATACATTACTTTCGAGGCCCAACCATACGAAATCTTGAGTTCTCACGTCTTCAGAAAACAACAGCGCAAACCGGTAAATGCCGTCAAAATGCGCAACCTCATTACAGGAAACATTAAAGAAGTTTCTTTCCACGTATCCGACAAAGTTGAAGAAGCAGAAATGAGCACCCAGAATGTGAAGTATTTGTATACAAACAAAGGCGAACGATGGTTCTGTGAAGAAAATGATGCAGCAAAACGTTTTACTCTTTCAGAAGCAGTTGTCGGCGAAGGCATCAAATACGTAAAACAAAATTCGATTATTCCCGGACTTGTCTACGATGAAAAAATCATCGGTCTCAAGTTACCTATCAAAGTCGAACTCAAAGTCACTGAAGCGAACCCTGCAGTCCGTGGTGACACCGTCAAAGGTGGCAACAAACTCGTTACGCTCGAAACAGGTGCAACCGCAAACGTCCCAATGTTCATAGAACAAGGTGATGTCATCCGCATCAACACAGAAACTGGTGAGTATACGGACAGGGTGTAGAGCGATTTAGTGAAGGATTTCCACATACAAAAAACTCCCCGAATGGGGAGTTTTTTAATGCAAAATTTTACTAATCGAGACTATCTTGAAACGAATGGGAGCAAGCCCATGAAACGAGCTCTCTTCACCGCGAGGGCGAGCTGACGTTGGTGACCAGCAGAAACACCGGTTCTCTTGCGAGCCATGACGCGACCGTGTGGGTTGAGGAATTTCTTCAAGATATCGGTATCTTTATAGTCGACGTACTTGATGTTATTTTGGGTGAAGAAACACTGTTTCATATTTTTATACTAAGACTCTGAATCTAATTAATTGTTTAAAATGGGATGTCTTCTGGATTGATCTCCTCTGATGGGTACTCAATGGTATCAATTGACTCAACATTGTCAATTTTACCCCCTGCTTTGCCGCCTTTTGCAGGAGCAGAATATCCGCCGCCAGCTGGAGCACCACCTTCTTTGCGAGGGCCAAACTGAACCCGGTCGGCGATGATTTCTGTGCGGTATTTCTTCTGACCATCAGCTGCATCCCATGAGCGAGTCTGCATTCGGCCTTCAACAAGGACAGAGCTACCCTTTTTCAAATACTTTCCAACGTTTTCTGCTTGTTTTCCAAAAACAACGATGTTGTGAAAGTCAGTATTTTCTTGTTTTGCGCCGTTTTTGTCTGTCCAAACCCGGTTTGTTGCAACACTAAAACTAGTAACCTGAATTCCGGATGGAAGAGATTTCATCTCCGGGTCTCGTGTCAGATTACCGATAACAAGTGCCTTATTTAGATACATAGATATTCGTGAAGCTAATTTAGCTTATAACTAACGCGTCGATGTTTTTATCAAGAGTCTTTTCTACAGCGGCCTTGTCTTCTACCTTACCTTCACCTGTTGGAGTTGTCACTGCGTCTGCTTCGTCAGTTTTTCCTTCTGAATCGATCAAACGAGTTGAGTACATAGTGTTTTCTCGAACAGTTTTTACAATGAGGTGGCGGATGATGTGAGTACGCTTGTCGAGATCTTGTTTGATGTTTGAAATGTTTCCTACAGGCATTTCGAATTTGAACCAACCGAAGTAACCGTCGTTAAACTTTCGGCGTTTTGTTTCGATGAGTTTTTCCATCTGATACGCAAGTGTGATCAATTTTGGAAATTCTTCAGCAATAATTGAAGCGCCGGCCGCCTCAATTACGCTTCTAATAGAAGAAACTTCTTCAGGAAGCTGGCTTTCTGAAACTGAAGTTGCAACCAAAAAAGACACCTCGTAGATGTGCATTTTCTCACCTGTTTCTTTATGTTCTGTAGCTTTCATATCTTAATTAAACATCTCCTTTACTATACCGCCCCCTGTTCAAAAATAAATTAAAAACTGATCAATTACTGCCCTATTTCGTCCTGAAAGACTAACATATAGGCCAATTGGGCGCAATATAGGGTTTAGAGAAGGCCAAACGCCCTTTGTGCGTTCAAAACCAAGGCTTTTTTAACGGTTTCGAGGTCTTCTCCTCGTATTTCTGCGATTTTCCTCACGATTTCTTTCACATATGTCGGTTCACCACGTTTGCCTCGATACGGAGCTGCAGTGGCAAATGGCGAATCTGTTTCCGACATAATCGAACCGAGCGGTGCGTGTTTTATAACTTCATCGTAATCCCGAGCAAATGTGATCGGCCCCGCAAAAGAAAGAGTGAAACCGATGTCGAGGAGTTTTTTTGCAACGTCGAGATTACCCGCAAAAAAGTGCATGTTGCCGCGGAGTCTCTCGCCAAGTTTATGATCAGTTTTGAAAGCTTTGAGAACACTTATGCATTCTTCGTAGGCATTTCGGCAGTGAATCATAAGCGGCTTGTCGTGTTTGAGCGCGATCTCGATGTGTCGAGCAAATGCAAGACCTTGATGTTTTTTAGTTTCTTCATCGTTCGGTGCCCGGAAAAAGTCGAGACCACATTCCCCTATTGCGACAACTTTTTTATGACTCGCGAGCTGGTCGAGCTCGATAAATTCAGCTTCAGTCCATTCATGCGTTGGATGAATGCCCACCGTCGCGAATAAATGGTCATGTTTTTCAGCGAGAGCGATCGCAGATTTTGAATCTTCAATACTTGTGCCAACCGTAATTGTCCAGATATTTTCACTTTTCAGACGAGCAATGACCTCATCTCGATCTGTGTCGAAATTTTCGAAATTTAAATGCGAGTGGATGTCGATGTATTCGGACATGTTAGTCTCGACGCGGGAAAATCGGTGCGTCTGGAGAGGAATTAGTTTCAACGAGTTTTTTAATCTTTGCGGCAGTTTCAGGAAGTATTGGCGTAAGCATTACAGAAATTATGCCGAGTTCGACGACCAAACTTGTGATTATAGAAATCGCCTCTTCTTTATTTGTTTTAACGAGTTTGAATGGTTGCGTTTCTTGAATTTTTGCATCGATAGCACCAATGCGCTCCCAGATACTGTTTGTTGCAGTTTGAATATCGAATTCTTCGAGTGATTTCACAAAATTTTCCGGAAGATCAGTTTCCGAAACTGGAAGTGGCCCAGGCAAATGTGCAGATGCCATCTTCATCACCCGGCTCACGAGATTTCCCAAGCCATTTGCCAAATGAGAATTGTAGGCATTTTTAAATTTCTCCATCGTAAAATCGCTATCTTCAAACGGATGAAGTTCGCGAGCAACAAAATATCGAAATGCTTCAGTGCCATATTCAGCAACGACGACCGCAGGATCGACAACATTTCCTTCGCTTTTAGACATTTTTCGACCTTCGCTCGTAATGAAACCATCAATAACAATTGTCTGTGAGGGCGACAGATCAGCGGACATGAGCATTGCCTGCCACATTGCGGATTGCTGACGAAGATTGTCTTTGCCACAATACTGCACAACGCCTCCGGACTCGATCCACCATTTTTCAAAACTTTTTTCATCATTCGGCCAGCCGATCGTCGAAATATAATTCACGAGTGCGTCGAACCACACGTACATGACATGAGATTCGTCGCCGGGAACAGGAACTCCCCATGGCATTTTGGAAGCAAGACGCGAGATGCTGAAATCTTCCAATCCTCTTTCGACGAACGCTTTGATTTCTCGGAGTCGTGAATCTGGAATCACAAGATTTTTATTTTCCTTATACAAATCGAGTAATTTCTTTTGATATTTTGAAAACTTGAAGAAATAATTTTCTTCTTCGATGAGTTCGAGTGTGAGTCCAGGATGAATCGGGCAACGACCATCGACAAGTTCGGACTCGGTTTTTTCGAGCTCACACCCAACGCAATATTTTACTTTGTACTCTTTTTTATAGATGTCACCGTTTTTCTCGCATCTTCGCCAAAATTCCTGGGCAGCCGCCATGTGGTGCGCGTCCGTTGTGCGGATAAAATGAATGTCCGTACTCATTCCCAATGTTGGTAGGATTTTTTTAAATTTTTCTGCATATTCGTCGACGTATACTTGAGGATCCTTCCCCGCTTCTACAGCTTTTCGGTAGACCTTTATACCGTGTTCGTCTGTGCCGGTATTGAAAAACACCTCATGTCCCATGAGTTTTTTGTAACGAGCGATGATGTCAGCTCGAATAAATTCCACCGCATGGCCAACGTGTGGGTCAGCATTCACGTACGGCAATGTCGTGGTTATGTAAAAAGGCCGGCTTTCAGACTGGGATTTTTTGGACATGATTAGGCAGATAGACTTTTTTCTTCTTCGACACGGTCACGTTCAAGATCGTGGAAAAATTCCATGAGAATTGCCGCGACAGGAACAGCGATAAGAATACCAAGAAAGCCCGCAAGCTTTGCACCGATCACAAGCGCAATGATAGAAATAATTGGCGGCACACCAACAACCTTTTTAACAACCAACGGATAAATGAGCTGGCTTTCAAATTGCTGAACGATAATGTAAAAACAGGTTACAACAAGAGCGAGTGTGAGACCTCCCGTAGAAAACGCAAAGACAACTGCAGGAATGAGAGAAATGATTGGTCCGAAAAGTGGAATGATTTCAAATACACCAGCCAAGAATGCGAGCAAAATTGCATGCTTCACACCGAGGATTGTGAGGCCGAGATATACGAGCACACCGACGATAACCGCGAGCAAAAGCTGACCCTGAAGCCAGAGGCCGATTTTTTGTTCTGCGCGAGCCCAGAGGTCGACAACGTACTTTCGATGTGTGACAGGTGTCACCGTTCGAAGTAAGTTTGTGATTCCGCCAGCCTGTACAGAAAGATAGAACGAGAGAATGATAATCAAAATGAAGCTCAACAAACCTCCGAGAAACACGCTCGCTGTTGTGAAGGCGTTCTGTGACAAAGCTGACATCGTACTGCCGATCCGCGCAACGATGTCTGAACTTGAAATGTTGTTTATGATGCCCGTTACCGAAGACGTGAGACCGTTACTGCCTAAACTATTCATTCCGGACAAAAGCACTCGCTGATCCGGAAGAGATTCGAGTACTGCCTGCGCTTCGCCAAAAAGCGGAATAACGAGGAAATAAAACGCGCCGACGAAAATTATTGCCGTAGAAACGTAAATAATAAGAACAGCAATCGTACGCGGTACTCGCCTTTTAATGAACCATCGAATGATCGGTTCGATCGAAGAAGCAATAACAACGGAGGCGACCATAACGAGCACAATGTCGCGCAAATAAAACGCAAGCCAAAAAAGAAGCAGCACCACAACGACCTTGAAGACCGTTACTGCACTGATAGTTACTTTTGTAGTATGAGGACCTTCCATGCGCTCATAATAGCGCTGTTTTCTAGGAATTAAAAGTGAGGACTTTCTTGAGACCGTCTTTGTCGGTGACATCACCTAAAACGGCGAGGTTAAGGTGTTTGTCCTGGAAAAGTTCCCGAGCGATCTTCTGAATATCTTTTGCTGTTACTTTTTCTATTTTTTCAACCATTTCTTTTGGTTTCATTACTTCCCCTTTCAAAACTTCCTGCATACCAGCAAACTCTGCAACAGAGTCAGAGGATTCAAGACCTAAGAATAAATTCCCAATGATGTAATCTTTTGTTTTTCGGAGTTCAGCTTCAGAAATTGGTTCGTTCGCAAACTTTTTACATTCTTCGATGATTGCCGTAACGGATTCGATAAGTCGGTTTTTGTCGACGCCAGCAGAAATAGAAAATACACCGTGATCTGTAAATTCATCAGAACCTGCACGGACGTAATAGCAGACACCCATTTCGTCGCGCATTTTGCGGAAAAGACGAGAACTCATACCACCGCCAAGTGCGGTTGCAAGAACTCGCAATGGCGCAAGTTTTTTATTAAAAATATCGTACGAGCGAACACCGAGAACGACGTGCATCTGGTCAGTTTTCTTTTCTTTGATAACAAGCGCGGGTTCTGTTTGATTTTCTTTCACAGGCAATTTTCCACCTTTTTTTGTGCTACTTATTTTTGCAAAAGCATCCTGCACTTGCTTTCTCACAATTTTTTCATTTATTTTTCCCGCAACAATGACGATCGTGCTTTTCGCAACATAGTGAAGATCACGATAGTTTACAAAATGATCCCGAGTCATCGAACGAACGAGTTCTTTCGTGCCGGCAATGTCCCACCCTGCAGGCTGGTCACCATAGAGCAAGTAAGAAAAAATTTCCTGCACATGTCTTTGTGGCATGTCTTCGTACATGTTTATTTCCTCAACAATCACACCTTTTTCTTTTTCAATTTCTTTCGCGTCAAAAATCGGATTCACATACATGTCTGCGATGATATCAATAAGCTGTGGAAGTTTTTTTGACTGGGCTTTTGCATAGTAGCCAGTGAATTCTTGGGACGTGAAGGCGTTGAACTGTGCACCAAGTGCGTCGAGTTCATGACTAATGTCTGAAGCCTTTGGACGGCGTGTAGTGCCTTTGAAACACATGTGTTCGAGAAAATGAGAAAGTCCGTTAATGTCTTTCGTTTCGTATTTTGAACCTGCTTCAACTAAGACGAGCACCGTCGCTGTCGGTGTGTCTTTCATAGGCATCGTAATAATTCGCAAACCGTTTTTGAGTGTAGTTTTTTTAAAATTCATAGGCGGATTTTAGCATGAAAAAAGTTCCAGTGAGAATATTGACTGGGTAATTTTTTTGTATTTACTTGAACCATTAGTAAGAGTCAAAAAACCCATTTTAGTGGTTTTTGTTATCTTGACCCAAAAAACTGTTCGTATATAATGCTCGTGTTGGTAAGACTGAACACCAAAAAAGCCACCGTACTGCGGTGGCTTTTTTGTTTGTCTAAAATTTAATTTTTCTTAATGAGAATTTTGATGTGCTTCTGTTAGTGTGCATTTACGGGCGAGATTGGTAATCCCGTCCATGGGCCCGCTAACGGTTTAGGTGGTCAGTCTTACCAACTGATTATTGCGGGTTCAACTCCCGTCAGGTCCATACGTAAAAACTACACAGAAAGAATCTTTTGTAATTCCCCAACCTTCACTCTCTCCTGTACTCCTGTATCTCTATTGCGAACAGTGACTGTGTCGCTTTCAAGTGTTTCGAAATCAATCGTTACGCAAAAAGGCGTACCGATTTCATCTTGGCGGCGGTAGCGTTTGCCGATGTTACCGTTGTCATCAAAAATAACATTTGGAATAGTTTTCTTGATCAGATCAAACGTTGCACGAGCTTTTTCAACAAGAGGGGGTTTATTTTTGAGCAATGGGAAGACCGCGACTCTGACAGGCGCCAAATGAGTTGGCAATTTCAAAAAGACTCGTTTCTCTCCACCGAGTTCGTCTTCGCGATAACTTTCGCAGAGCACAGCGAGCACGGTTCTGTCCAAACCAAACGTCGGCTCGATCACGTGCGGAATGAATCGCTCTTTTGTTTCTTCATCGAAATAGGAAAGATCGACACCGCTCGCATTTGAATGATTCTTCAAATCAAAGTCAGTACGATATGCGAGACCATAGAGTTCTTTTTTTCCAAATGGAAATTCATATTCAAAATCAATTGTTTTGTCCGAATAATGTGCTCTGTCGCCGTCTGCAACGTTGAGTTCATGAACTTTTTTTGAATCGAGACCAATATCTTTCATCCACTGAACCATTTCTGTGCGCCAGTATTCAAAAGACTTTTCCCAATTATTTTTGTGGACAAAATATTCAATTTCCATTTGCTCGAATTCGCGAGCCCGGAAAATAAAGTCGCGCGGAGCGATTTCATTTCTAAACGCTTTACCGATCTGGGCCAAACCAAAAGGAAGTTTAGGGTGGAAGGTATCCATGATGTTTTTGAAGTTCACAAACATACCCTGCGCAGTTTCCGGGCGAAGGTATGAAATAGACGCATCGTCTTCTGCGGCGCCAATATGCGTTTTGAACATCATGTTGAACTGCTTTGGCTCGCCAAGTTTGCCGCCACAGTCTGGGCATTTTTCTGTGCCACCTTCGAGCTGATCAGCACGAAATCTCCTTTTACATTTTGTGCATTCCACCAAAGGATCAGAAAAACCGGACACATGTCCGCTCGCCTGCCAGACTTTTTGATTCATAAGGAGTGCCGCGTCGACACCGTACATGTCGCTTCGACTTTCTACAAACCGACTCCACCACAAATTTTTAATATTATTTTTGAGCGCAACACCGTATGGTCCCCAATCCCACGTACCAGAAAGACCGCCGTAGATTTCGGAACCTTGAAAAATAAAACCGCGTCGCTTACTAAGCGAAATAATATTTTCCATTACGTTTTCTGCTTTTTTTTCTTCAGCCATGTTTTTACTGGGTAACTCTATCATTTCCGTCCCTGAATCCAGAATCTGCAGTAAGTCTCGTATTGAGCGCAGGATTTGTGAGAAGCACACTCACACCCGTAAAGCGATCTGTACCACTGACGGTAAACGGCCCGGTGAGGTCTGGAGTTGTGCCGACTTGGCTTAAGCTTGGTTTAAAAGAAATCTGAAACGCGACTTCTTTTGCAGAATTAGTATAACCTGCACCCGCGCGCAAATCTGCAACGTTCCAAGAAACAGTTCGAGTTGATTCGTCGTAGACAACATTTTCAGACGAAGGAAGAACGTTAGAAAGCCATCGAACGTACGGAGGTAATTTTGTTTTGATTGTCGCATTTGCAACATCGTTAAAAGAGTTTGAAAGATTCAACACAACTGTGTACGTTGTCTCTCTTTCTGCTTTTGGCGGCATGGCGCCCGTGTTTCTAAATGCTCCGTTTGTGTACAGAATTTTTGCACTGCCAGCGAGGTTTGTAGAAACTTTTGCCTGACCAGACAAAGCAGAAGTGATCTGCTGTGGCACGCCGCCTTGCACACGCGTACCTGCAACACTTGCATCCATCACAATATTTAAGTTACGGCCTTGAGAAAAAAGTTGCTGCGTACCTTGGAGTGCAGACAATGTGAAATTTACTGAACCACTCGTACCGGGGTCGATATTTCGAAGGCTCGAGAGAGAATTTTTGTCCCAGGTTATTGTATTGTCAGAGGAATTAAAGAATCCCCCATTGCTTTGAGAAACTCTCTGGCGGTCGAGACCGGAACCAGAAAGTTTGACCTTAACCACCGCATCGTTAATCGCGATTGGAAGATTGTTGGACCACGTGAGAACACCCTGTACTCTGTCGCCAGCAGAAACAACCGCATCGCCGAGTTTGTCGTTCAAACGCAATGTTAAATCAATGAATGCTTTTTTGATGACAACAGACTGCTGGGTCGCAATATAATTAATCGCGATTTGATTTTCATCAGTACTGTTTGAAGTACCTGTCATGAAGCGGAATGTTCTTTCTTCTTCATTTTGACCGTCCATTTTTCCATGGATGGTAATTGTTTGTTTTTCGTTTGGGTTGAAGTCACCGAGGCTCCAGACGTTGTTTTCAAACGTCGGTTTCGGAGTGGCACTTGTGAATGTGAAGCCAAAAGGATATTCAGCTCGGACGAGCAAATCTCGCACGTCAGTATTCGAATTTGAAGCAACATCAATTTTCAAAATAACGTCCTGACCAGAATTTACTTCTTGCGGAACGCTTGTCGTCATAATGACCGGCGAAGATTTAATTAAAATGTCGTATGATTTTTCTTTAGAAAAATCGGCATTCGAACCCTGGGTTTTGTAATTAATGCTAATTTTTATGTGCTTCACGCTGTCCTTTTCACCAAAAAGCACGGCTTTGACTGTTTTGGTAACAGAGCCACCCGCAGGAACAACGCCGAGGTCGAGTTGGTCACGAGTGAGTTCTTTCGTTAAATCCTGCGCAGTTCGAGTTCCTTCTGGGTACGTCACGTACACGTTTCCAGATTCAAGAATCGCATTGTTGCGATTTTTGATGATTATGTCGAGAGAAAGTTCCTGCCCTGCGTCGACAGCAACGAGACCTTGGACCGAAATATCCACATTGTTTGAAGAAATAACGTTAAAACCACCCAAAATGACATACGCAGCGATACCCGCTGCAACCAAAAAGAAAAGCACCGAGGCCATAAAAAATTTCATCACTAAATTGGTTTTGTGGTCTGTTTGTTTCATTTTTACTGCTTCAGCTGTTGAGTCCGTTTCGAGCTTATTTTCTTCTTTCCAGCCGTAGAGAACTTGTTTTTCATGAGAAGAAAGGTTGGGGCGATCTTTTGCCGTTATCGGCTGTGCATCGCGAGAGTACAAATCACGTTCAAGATCACCTATGCGCTCATTTTTAGGATTTGGGGGCATATGGAAAAATTATATCACGAGCAGCGCCCGACGTAGGCGAGTAAGAAAAAAACCTCGCAGTTGCGAGGTTTTCCATTGTTGACGTCATGGAATACGTTTAGTGATTTTGTTAAATCACTTGCGACGAACGAAAACGAAACGGAAGTTATCACGCCAGACCTGGTCAGGGCGGCCGTCGTTGCCGAGGAGCCACGTACCATCGTCATCACGCTCGACGCTGAACACGTCGAGGTCGCCACCCGAGTCCGTAATGGCTTCCATGACCACGACGACCCATTCGTTCATGGGCTGGTCGGTGTACTGCAGACGCAGTTGCGGGCCAACCTCTGCGGGACAGAGCTCAAGACCGAGTTCGATGGCCTTGTCGCAGATTTGCTTGTAGGTCGCACTACCCTTGAAGCCGAGTTCAGCCACCGACATGTTGACCAGGTCGACTTCTTGCTCGGTGTCGCCTGCCTTGAAGGCAGGCTTGCCGATGATGTCGTTCGCCCAGTCGCCGATTTTCATTCCAGCAGCCTTGATGGCCTTCTTGAAGTCGTTGCCCGTCTTGGGGCCCATACCGAGCTTGATGGTCTTCCACGTCGGGAAGGCCTTGAGCTCGTACGTTACCCTGCCACCGTTGCAGAGGAACTTCGTGAACTGAAGCCCTGCATTGTGCGGACTGTCGATGAGCGCCTGAACCACACTTGGGTCAAGTGCATCCCATTTCGTATTCGCGCCCAACTTGGAGAACAACTCGAACCTCTGCTCTACACTGATTGTCTTGGCAGCCACTGGCTACCTCCTTTTCTATGCAGCTTACCTCCCCCGCAACATGCGAAGAAAGCTAACCGCTATTCAAAGTACTCTCTACATTATGCTTACTTAAAAAAGTATTGTCAACCCTACAACCCCGTCTCTTTTAGCGACTCATTAATAACCTTAATCGCCTCTTTTCTGTGGTCAGACATTGCGTTAATTATTTCAACATCCCACTCTTTAGTTTCAAAAAACTGCTTCAGTGCTTCATTTTCTGGAACATAGCCCAAAAGATACAAAATTCTCAACACAATTATTGCTTCGATATTTTTTATATCATCAGCGTGGGAAAAATCGTTACCTTCAAGAAAAGTTAAAAAAGTATCAACTGTTGTGAATAGCTCCGGGTTTGGATCTTCTCCAGCGAGAAGTTTTTTGAGCAGAGAAAAAGTTCGGGTACAGAGTTTTTGTTTTTCCGGACTTTCGCGCCACAGAGAATAAAAGCCTTTGTCGGGCACTGCGTTCGCAAGGCGCCACATGTGTTTACCCCGAATAAGCGAAACAACCGCTCGGGCAGGAGCATCGAGTGCGTATCGAAGTTTGGAATTAATACTTCGTGTGTTCTGTGCGTGCGCTCCAACCAAACCCAAATCTCGTGTAAACACGTACACATACCTACTCGCTTCCCCCGAGGGTGAACTACCCAAAATAAAACCTGGGGTGTTGTGAGTGTGATAGTGCATTACCTTTTACGCAGCGATTTCAAGCAACGCATCGCGTGCAGATGGAAGATCAAAAATATGCGTTTCGCCATTAATGTGACCCATTCCCTTTTCGATTATGATTTTTGAACCAAGGATGTTTTCAAATTCATCTCGATTTTCGAGCGGTACAAAAGGATCGTCATCAGAAAAAATAGCGACGCTTTTGCTGAAATGAGTTTTAACTTTTTGTAAATCAATCGGTGCGTCGAGCCAATGATTTCTTGTTTCTAATTCTTCGTCTGTTAAACCGGAGAGGCTTTTAAAAAACCCAGCAACAAAAACCACGCCGCCGATTTTTATTTCGGTGGGAAGAGATTCGAGATACCGAGCGACCGCTTGGTTGCCCATACTGTGGCCAATAAAATACGTGTGCTCGTCAGGATTTTTTACAGCCTTCGCGATAGCAGGAATCCACGTGGAGATTCGTGGTTCTTCAGGTTCGGGTAATGCAGGAATGGTGACTTCAAAACCTTTTGATTCTAATTCCTTTTTTAACCACGGAAACCAGCTTTCTTCTGGATTACCTCCCCACCCGTGAATTATGAAAACTCTTTTATTCATACAATTTATTTAATTCTTAATTCAAAATTCATTCCGTCGATTTCTACTTTTTCGCCTTCGAGATTTTCTTCAAAAGTGATTTTAGAAACTGCAGTAGCTTTTTTGATTTCTGACTCAAACTTTTTAACAATCTGCTGACCATTTTGATGTGTAGAAATAGAAATTTCAGCGAGCTCGCCGGCCTTAAGCGAAGATTTTTTACGGAGGTCTTGGACAAAACGAACAAGCTCACGGACGCTGCCTTCTTCGCGGAGTTCGTCAGTTATTTTTGTGTCGAGTGCAACTTCAGATACCAAATCAGCATCAAACGTAATTTCTTTTACGTTCACTTCATCGATCACAAGTTCGAGACATTCTTTTTTATCTTTTAAAAGTGGTGACTTAACGACAAGTGTTTGAAGCGGCTGACGAACCTTCACTTTTGCCTGTGCGCGTGCTTCGAGGGCAAAACTCACCACGCGACGAGTTTCGAGCATGTCAGAAAGCAGCACGACGTCGTCGACAGAAGAAACCCGCGTCTCTGGCCAGTCTTCAAGATGAACGCTTTCCTTTTCGCCACCAAGATTTTTGTAAATTTCTTCAGCAAGAAACGGCGCAAACGGAGCGATTACTTTTGAAAGTTCGATGAGCACGGCATAAAAAGTACTGATCGCGGCGTCTCGTTCAGCTTTGTTTTCACTTTTCAGGCGCTCTCGTGAGCGGCGCAAAAACCACACCGAAAGATCCTCAACAAAACCATCAATAGAAGCGGCTGCCTTTTCGAGTTCGTAACTTTCCATCGCCGAAGTAACTTCTGCAACAACAACGCTCAAACGCAATGTAATCCAACGATCAAGAACGTGTGCAGATTCTGTGATTTTACCTGTAGGTCTTTCGCCTTTGTATGTTTCGTAAAACGTGACGACGTTTTTGAGGCGCAGAATTATTTTTTTATACACTTCATCGACACCCTTTTCCGAAAAGTTAAGATCCTCGGATTTCATGAGCGGCGAAGAAAGCAAGTAGAGGCGCAATGCGTCAACTCCGTATTTATCAAAAATAAGTTTTGGATCAGGAAAATTCCCTTTCGACTTGGACATTTTTGCTCCGTCTTCAGCCAAGACCGTACCTGTCGTCAAAACGTTTTTAAAAGGTGCTTTGTCGAAAATGATCGTTGAAACCGCAAGCATGTAATAAAACCATGTTCGAGTTTGGGCAATATATTCCGCGACAAAATCTGCTGGGAAATTTTCTTCAAATTTCTTTTTATTTTCAAACGGATAATGGCTTTGTGCAAACGGCATTGAACCAGACTCAAACCAGCCGTCGACAACTTCTGATACGCGATGCATCGTACCGCCGCACGAACACGCAAACGTAATTTCATCGATGTACGGACGATGAAAGTCGAGTTCGAAATTTTTATTGTGTGGGATTGGAGAAAAATCAAGTGGCTTTGTTTCAGAATTTTCGATGAACACTTCATGTTCCCCGCTCAACTTCATAGAACCTTTTACATCAAGCCCTCGCGCAACGGCAAATAAAAGCCATGCGGGAGTTTCGTGAGTAACGAGAAGAATTTTTTTACCTGCAAATCTTTTTTCAAGACCGTAGAGAAGTTCGCCAACTCGATTTTTGGTATCGCTAAAACACTCACCGTTTGGAATTTTTTTGCTAAATGCTTCTTCGAAAGAAGTGTAGTAGTCGTGATACGTCTGGATCGGCTTCAAATTAAAATCTCCATAATTATGCTCACCAAGTTTTTCATCAAAAAAGATATTGTCTTTTTCTATTCCAGTCGCTTGAGCAATAATTTCCACTGTTTCTTTTGTCCTCACAAAAGGAGAAGAAACGATAACATCGAACTTTTCTTTTTTGAGAGCTTTGGATGCTTTTTCAACATCAGCACGACCCTTTTCTGTCAGATGATGCGGATTATCTGCGAGTGCGCTCAAAATACCGAGGACATTGTTTTCAGCTTCACCATGTCGCATGACAAAATACTCATTCTTTGCAACAGAACGTTTTGTGAGTTCTTCGAGCGAACCAACGCATTCTGCTTTTTCACATGTTGCGCATTTCCAGAAAGGTAGTGGCGTTGCCCAGTAGCGATTACGAGAAATATTCCAGTCTGGTGCGCCCTCAACACTTTTACCAAAGCGGCCATGTTTTAAATGATCAGGAATCCAGTGGATTTTTTCATTTTGCTTGATGATGTTTTTCTTAACATCGAGAATTTTTATAAACCACGCCGGAATTGCAAAGTAATAGAGCGGTGTCTCGCAGCGGAAACAGTGCGGATATGAATGAACAATTTTTTCTTTAGCAAAAAGCAGACCTCTCGCTGCGAGATTTTTTATGATGAGCACATCAGATGACTGATGATCTTCTTTTGGTTTTGCTTTGAGGCCAGCAAAGTCCGTTACATCAGAAATAAATTTTCCGTCTGGCCCAACGTGGCGTACAAAAGGAATATTAAATTTCTTGGCGAGCGCCATGTCTTCTTCACCATACGCAGGCGCAAGATGGACGATTCCCGACCCGGCTTCTGCGGTTACGTACGGCGCAGAGTAGACCTTCCACGCATTTTCTTTTTTGCCTGCACCCTCGGGGAAATTTTTGTTTAAGAAATACTCAAATGGCGGTGTATATTTTTTACCGACAAGCGCACTGCCTTTTATTTCTTCAACAATTTCAAATTCTTCTTTGAAAATAGAAGTTTTATTTTTAGCAACGATATAGTATTCGTCTTTTGATTTGACGATGACATAGTCGAGCTCTTCGTTTACTCCTACTGCAGTGTTACCTGGAAGAGTCCACGGTGTTGTCGTCCAAACGATGAGAAACGTCTTTGGTTCGTTCTCGATCGCGAGTTTTACGTATACAGAAATATCTGTAATGTCTTTGTAGCTTCCGTCCATTGCGATCTCGGCATTGGCGATCGGCGTTTCGCACCGTGGGCAGTACGGCAGAACTTTCGTACCTTCATAAATTAATTTTTTATCCCAAATTTCTTTGAGCGACCACCACACAGACTCGATGAATGTATTGTCCATCGTCATGTAGGCACCATCGTAGTCGACCCAGCGACCGATTCTTTCGATCGTTTCCTTCCATTGGTCGGCATAATTCAAAACCTTGCTTCGAGCGTATTCGTTGAAACGATCAATACCAAGTGCTTCGATTTCTTTTTTACCAGAAACCTTGAGATCTTTCTCCACGATATTTTCTATCGGCAATCCGTGACAATCCCAACCCCAGCGTCTTTCGACACGCTTTCCACGCATCGTTTGGTACCGCGGAACGGCATCTTTTATTGTGCTGATTAGAATATGACCGTAATGAGGCAAACCAGTCGCAAAAGGTGGACCGTCGTAGAAAACATAGTCACCGTTTGGAGCTGGTTTGTCTACACTTTTTTGAAAAATGTCATTGTCGCGCCAAAACTCCAGAACTTTTTCTTCTGCAAGCGCAACAGGGCCTTTATGAGTTACAACGTCAGGAGATATGGTCTTTTCAGAACGCGTGTTGTCCTTTTTTGAGTTTTCTTTATGGAAATCAGCCATAGTAGCCCACATACTAGCTTTTTTGGAGTGTTTTGTCGAAGACAGAAATAATAAAAAAGCCCCGATTACTCGGGGCTGCATTGTTCATATGAGAAGAAAATCACGCTGTGTGGAAGATCGAAAGGTCACGATCAAGAAAACTCACCCGAACTCAAGACGGGCTCTTCCGTCTGGAACACGAACCGATGTCCGTTGTTCCACTTCTGCAGAGGGTTGCCGTTATAGGCGTTGACGAAGATCTCCTTTCCCGTGTCGCTCCGGGCGATATTGAAACACTTCGGGTTGCCGTTCGAGTCCTGAATGGACCTCATGGCAACATTCCACGAAACGCCCTTCTCTGGACCTCTCAAACTAGCACCCGGTTGGTCGCACTGCAGAAGCAGTTGAAGAGCCGTATCCGGAGGACAGAGATTCAGTCCCCAGTTCGACGCCCTGGTGTGAATCTGCAAGAGATTCGCCCCAGCTTGGTCCACCCCGAGTTGAGCGGCAGTCACAACCACAAAGTTGAGCTTGCCACTCACCACGGTAGCCTGGAATCCGGGATTATTGAGAATTTCCAGGCCACACCGACCAATCTTCCGTGATTGCTTCGCGCAGGCCTTTTCGAACTGTGCGACAGTGATCGGACCACAGCCGAACAGAACACTCATCGTGGGAGCAAAACTCGCCACACGTGTAGTGCTCCGAGCCGAAGACGCAGACAGTACTCCGTTCATCATCTCGATTCCACCTTTCGTTTCCATGTGTGACTCATCCAATCGCAACAAGCGAGGAAGATTCGTCACAATTTTCATCAAAGAACTCCGCGTAATGTACTATAATTGAGTAAGATTGTCAACAGGAGTGATGTCGAAATGATCTACAGTTTCCCCGTCCGCCTTATATACAAATTCGCCTTTGAATTTTTTACCTTCTAGAACTTTCGGAAACCAGTGTGGAAAGTCTGCCCATGTATCCTTGAATGGAATATCTTTTTCTGCAAACCATTCTGGTTTCATTTCCTCACTTTCTGACGGCTCGCCTTTCCATTTTCTGGTTATATACACATGCACAAACATGCCCCAGTTTGGATCTGGATTGCTGTATTTTATTTCGGCAACTTTTTCTAAATCCCCTTCTTCAACAATCACTCCGACTTCTTCTTGAACCTCTCTGACCGCAGTTTGTTCCGCTGATTCTTGTCCTTGAATTTTGCCGCCCGCACCATTCCATTTTCCAATTCCAAAACCACGTTTTTTCATTGAAAGAAGAATCTTTCCGTTCGCA
This sequence comes from uncultured Candidatus Saccharibacteria bacterium, assembly GCA_964492195.1. Taxonomy (GTDB): domain Bacteria; phylum Patescibacteriota; class Minisyncoccia; order Phycocordibacterales; family DATGWK01; genus JAHFLV01. Next base: position 105,342 of record CAZBJL010000002.1, on the reverse strand, counting down.
CCTATTAGGAAACAATTTGTAGCTTGTCTCATGTTACATAGATTACATTGCTTCCGGCGCACTGATACCTAACAAGTACAAACCATTTTCGAGTACGCTTTTTACTGAACGCGTGAGCGCAACACGGTACGGAGATTCGGTAGATTTTGGATCTACGATCACATTGTCTGCATAATAATGATTGAAAGCTGAAGCGAGATTAATTACAAAAGTTGTAATAAGTTGCGGTGCATATTCTTTCTGCGCTCTTTCAACAATTTCAGGAAGACGAACGAGCAATTGCTCGAGTTCGCCGGGCGCTTCTCGACTATCAAAGCCCTCTTCAATTCCCGCTTCTTTTGCTTTCCTTAACAGAGAATGAATTCTCGCGCAGGTGTATTGCACATACGGACCAGAATCCCCTTCAAAAGAAAGCGATTTTGCGAAATCAAAAATAATATCTTTGCCGGGAGACTGTTTGAGAACGGAATATTTGATCGCACCAACAGCAACCATTTCTGCAACTGAATTTTTTTCTTTTTGTGAAAGTTTTCGGTCTTTTATTTTCTCTTGAACAAGTTTTTCAACGTCATCGATCAAAGATTCGCCCGTGATAATGTTTCCCTTTCGCGAAGACATCTTTCCTTCTGCAAAACGCATCATGCCGTGGCTCACGTGACGTGTTTTATTCGCCGCGCGGTGGTCGGCAAATTCCAAAACCTTGAGCACGACAGCGAAGTAATCGCTCTGTTCACTGGCCGTCACAACAATAGACTGGTCAAAATCCTGGCGATCAAACTTCATCTTTGAAAGACCGAGTTCTTTTGTTTCGTATGTTGGCAAACCTTGGGAATTTATAAAAACTCGAGTATGGAGACCGTACTCTTCACCGCGAAACACAACCGCACCATCACTTTTTTCCAAAATTCCTTTTTTCAAAAGTTCATCGACAACAAAAAGGCCAAGTGGCGCTGTTTCGCTTTCAAAAAAATACAAATTGAATTTCGTTCCGAGTTTTTTATATATCTCCTCAAAATGTTCCAGACTGATCCTTCTTCCCCATACATACAGTGCATTAATTTCCGGATCGGTTTTTTCGTAAATTTTCTTATTAATGTCGTCGATTTCCTTTTTTATTTCTGGATTTTCCTCGTAGGAGTTGGAGCCGAGTACATATGCTTCGCCGAGTTTTAGTATTGCGTCATGTTCAGATGTTTTTACTCCCAAAAAACTAATGAGTTTTTTGAAGCCACTGCCGGCAGGAGTAATTCCCAACTTTTTCATTCCCCAAATCGCTTTCGCAACGTGCGGACCAACATCGCCCTGGTAGTTTGCCCGGGTTACATTCGCACCACTCCATTCAACAATCCGTGAAACAGATTCGCCGATTGCATTGCTCATCAAATGCCCGATGTGAAACTGTTTGAACGGATTCGGGTCCGTGTATTCAATAATAATATTTTGCCCAGCAAGTGAATTATTTTTTCCAAAATCTTTCGGGTTTCCAACAATCTCCTTTAATGAATCCGCAAAATACTTTTTTGAAAGGTGGAAATTTATAAATCGGCCAGCGGGTTCTGCTTTTTCAATATATTCGTGATTTATTTTTTCGAGTGCCAACGTTTCAAATACAACACCCGTATCTTTTACAAAAAAAGAAAAATCTCCGTTTTTTAAATTCTTCGGACGTTCCAAAACACCACTCTTATCCGAAAGAGAAAGTTTTTTTAATTCTTCTATAATTATTTCCCGAATATCGATCATAAAATTATTTGCCCGTGCTTCCGAAGCCGCCCACTCCTCTCTCCGTATCCGACAATGTTTCTACTTCTACAATTGTAACCTCTTCTTTTTTCTGAATACACATCTGCGCAACTTTATTACCCTTTTCAAAAGTATATGACGCATCAGAAAGATTAATCATCCCAACCATCACTTCTCCGCGGTATGAAGAATCAATAACCCCACCGAGAGTCTTAAGACCACCCTTGTGCGACAAACCGCTTTTATCCCAAATAAAACCAACGTAGCCCTCTGGAATTTCCATCTTGAGACCAGTTTTTACCTGAACTCGCTCTCCAGGCTTGAAAGTAATAGCTTCGCTCGCGAGCAAATCAAACGCAGCGTCGCCCCGAAGTGCGTATTTTGGTAGAGGTACATCCTTATCCATTCGGACGATTTTGAGAGTCAGCGACATACATTAATTGTAGCAGTTTATGAGCACTCACCGTTACCCTATTTCCGTAAAACCTTATCGATCTTTTTTGCAATTGCGATCATGTCTTTTTCTTTTTTACCGCGAGTTGTTTCTGCCGCAGTTCCAAGCCGGATACCAGACGGGTCGAACGGTGAGCGAGTTTCGTATGGAATTGTATTTTTGTTTACGATAATTCCTGCTTTTTCGAGCCGGTCACTCGCCTCCTTACCAGGCAACCCCTTACCCTTCATCCACGTATCCACCAAAATTAAATGCGTATCTGTGCCGTCAGAAATTATTTTCCAACCAAGATTTTTTAATTCTCCCGCAAGGGCTTTCGCATTTTTCACAACCTGCGCGCCGTACTTTTTAAAGGCCGGAGTTGCTGCTTCCTTGAGTGCCACCGCCGACGCCGCAATTTGATTCATGTGCGGACCACCTTGGAGCCCTGGGAAAATAGCTTTGTCGATTTTTTTATCAAGTTCACGTTCGTCTTTTTTTACAAAAATCAGCGCGCTGCGCGGACCGCGAAGTGTTTTGTGCACAGTCGTTGTGACAACATCAGCATATGGAAATGGACTCGGATACACACCTGCAGCGGTGAGGCCTGCGGTATGCGACATGTCGACGAGGAGATACGCTCCACACGCATCAGCGATCTCACGAAACTTTTTATAATCAACGACCCGTGGATATGCGGTGAAACCCGCAACAATAATATTTGGTTTGTGTTCGAGGGCGATTTTTTTGATTGCCTCGTAATCCAAAACTTCAGAGTTCATGTCGACGCCGTATGGAATTTGATTCCAAAATTTCCCCGTTGCAGACACTTTGTGACCGTGGGTTAAGTGCCCTCCTTGGTCGAGACTCATGCCCATGATTTTTGCATGCGGAGAAATGAGACCAACATACACTGCCAGATTTGCCGGCGAACCAGAAAGTGCCTGAACGTTTACATGCCACTGCTTTGGCGAAAGTTTAAAAAGATCGAGTGCGCGTTCAATGCACAATTCTTCTATCTTATCTATATTAATTTGTCCGCCGTAGTAGCGCTTGCCGGCGTACCCTTCGGCATATTTATTTGTGAGTTCAGAACCGAGAGCCGTTAAGACATCTTTAGAAACATAATTTTCGGAGGCGATAAGATTGATGACTTTGAATTGTCTGCCTTTTTCTGCTTCTATCAGTTTTTGGATTACCTTGTCTTTCATGGTGGGAATATTGAAAATAATGTAACACAAAAATACTGATACTGCTTTATTGTTGGGTTTTTGCTCCTGTTGTATAGTTCCCCGAGAACAGAGATAATATGAGCACATTAACAGGAGAAACCATGGAAGCAATCCCGTACAAACCATTCGAAGAAAGGACTCCCGATACACAATATCGAGATCTCCTGAAAAAGATTTTGGACACCGGCACCGTTATGCATCCTATCCAAGGTGGAGAAGCGAAAGCGATCGTCGGCATGCAAATGCACTACGACATGCGCAACGGATTTCCGCTGATTCCAGACCGTGACTTGTCAAAACTCGTGAAAGGTGGACTCGCTGAAGGCATCGCTTTTTTGAACGGTGCTCGGACACAAACAGACCTCGAAAAGTTCGGCTGTAAGTGGTGGAAAGCCTGGGTAACACAAGAACAGTGCGCGAATTTTAACCTTCCAGAAGGCGACCTCGGCGACGGCTCATACGGAGCAGCGTGGACCCACTTCCCAACCAAAGAGGGCCCACACTTCGACCAGATCGACCACGTCATGCAACAACTGCGCGAACGGCCATTTCTTCGCACGCATTTCATTTCGCCCTGGATTCCACAGTACACGATTCAGCACGAAGGTCTTACGCGCAAAGTCGTTGTCGCACCATGTCACGGATGGATTCACATATTTGCGTATCCAGAAACAAAGGAAATCAGGATTCATCATTTCCAAAGAAGTTGTGACATGCCCGTCGGTGTGCCGTTTAACATGCTGAACTACGCAGCCTTCGGACTCATGGTGGCTCATTTGATGGGCTACCAATTTACAGAGTACGTACACACCTTTTCGGACGCGCACATTTATGGAGTTCAGTACGATGCGGTGAAGGACATCATTGCTCGCGAACCAAAACGCCTTCCAACGTTGAAACTCGATCTCGATGCGGTGAAAGACATCACGAACATCAAAGACTTTCGACCGGAGCATTTCGTGTTGACTGACTACGATCCGCACCCAGCAGTCAAAATTCCTACACCAGTGTAATTAAATCAATACTTTCGAAATATGGAGAAAAAGATGGAAAAACAAGTAGATACAAAAAATGCTCGCACAGCAGAGCAAGCTACTGAACTTCAGCGTATCGCGAAGGGTAACTTTTGCCCGTTCTGCAGCGCAGACTACCTTGAACACGAGCATGGGAAACCAATCCTCAAACAAGGAAAACACTGGCTCGCGACAGAAAATCGTTGGCCATACAAAGGTTCGAAGCATCATCTTCTCTTCATTCATCGTACACACTTTGTCTCGATCCAGGATCTCGGTCCACACGACTGGGATGAATTGCGGACGATGGTGAACGAACTTGTACAGGAACTAAAAATCCCCGGTGCAACTCTCATGATGCGCTTTGGGGACAGTCGCTACACAGGCGGAACAGTGACTCACCTACACGCACAGCTCGTGTCTGGTGACCCAGACACAGGAGAACCGGTACTCGTACGTGTTGGTTAGAGTTTTACCTGAACGATTTCCACCCCCCCAATTTTCAAAATATCTTCTGCATCAACGAGCGAATAGCCCGAGGTGTAGAAGATTTTTTTTATACCAGAACGAACGATAAGCCGTGCACAGTTTGGACACGGGAATGTAGAGACGTAGAGATGAACACCTTCGAGCGCTTCACCCTTCCGCGCAGCTTCGGCAATGATAGACGCTTCGGCATGAATTGAGGTAAAAACACCTTGAGCTTCACCGGCATTAAAATTACTTCGCGGATCCCCGAGAACATTCGGATTGTCCGGACGTGGCATATGGGTATTGTGATTCGAAAACAAAATTTTTCCATTTTTAACAGCAAGAGCCCCCACCATTCTCCACCAATCAGAACTTTTTTGACCTTCTGCGACTGCGGTACGAACCATTTCCTTATCAAAGTCATTTTCAGAAATTACTCGATCGGGTTTTACTTCAAACTCTGTCGTGGAAATCTTTCTATCCCAACGAAGAAACACTGATTCAAAAGTAACTTTGTTATCTGGGAAAAACTTTGTATGAATTTCATGAGAAATATCTTCGTCTGGCATAATAACTTCAGCCTTTGAGTTTTGAATTTCTTTGATATCAATTTCTTTCACTTTAAAGCCAAGGCCTGAGAGAGCTTTTAGCATCTCCACAGAAGAAATTGCTCGAATATCGCGACCATAATATGGAATTTCTTTTGTAATCTCTGCACGAATTTCATCACTGATCAAAAAAAAGTCCGCGTCGGCGTGTTTTTTAAAAAACCGGACATATCCTTCATGAAGTGCCGGCGCGTACAAAATAACCACTTTCTTCATTAGATTTTTCTAATTTTTTCCAAAAAATTATCCGTGAGTGTTTTTATTTCCTTCGCTAAACTTTCTGCACCATCAATAGTGAGATTTCTGATTCTGGCTGTAGTAGAAGTAGTAGATTGTGGCTGCAAAGTCACAATTTTTTTTGCAACACCCTTATATTCTTTTTTCATTTCATTGGTAAAATCGGCAGTGCTTGCAGAAGTAATGAGCACGTCTGGCTCCACAATACGAATGAGATCCCCTATTCCATGGTGCGCTTCGCGGATCGTAACGATGTCCACGTGTCGCAAATGAATAAGCATCTTCACTCTTTCTGTCTGCGGAACAATCGGGCGATTCGGACCCTTCCTCTGGCGAGTAAATTCGTCAGAATCAATACCGACAATCAATACATCGCCGTGCTCGCGAGCTTTTTCCAAATAGAGCGCATGACCTTCGTGAATAAGATCATAGACACCCTGCGTCAAAACAATTTTTTTATTTCTCTTTTTTAATTCTTTAACCAACTTTTGCAGTACAGAATAATCAGGAACGAAACGATCTTTTAAATGAGTATCCGTATCCAAAATCTTGTCTAAATTGGGCATGATGGTAGTATTCGTTGGGTTAATTGTACTTATTTACACAGGAGACACAAATGATTCTAAGCGCGATAGTAGCAATTTCAAGAAGGGACCGAGCGATCGGCAGAAAAGGCCAGATTCCCTGGAAAATTCCAGAGGATATGGCTTATTTTAAGAAAACTACTGAGGGACATCCAGTCATCATGGGAAGAAAAACGTGGGAGTCGCTTCCGGCGTTATTCCGACCTCTGCCCAAGCGAACAAACATCGTTATGAGTAATGACGACACAAGTCCGACACAGGGCGCATGGCATGTTGCCTCTTTTGAAGAAGCTTTGAAAGTTGCAGAGAGTTCTCCTGGCAACGACGAAGTCTTCATCATCGGTGGTGGGCAAATTTACACGTTTACCCTTCCAAAAATCGAGCGGCTCTACGTGACAGTCGTGGATCAAGAAGTTGAAGGCGCAGATGCTTTCTTCCCCGAATACGAAGGAATGTTTGATGTCGTGAAAAACGAGGTGCATCCAGGCTTCGCATTTCAGATTCTGGAGAGAAAAAAATAACAAAAAACCGCTGGTTCTCACCAGCGGTTTTCTTTTTGTATTTATCCCTTAACTTCAACTCCCATCGATCGTGCGGTACCTTCGACGATCTTCATTGCTCCGTCGATGTCGTGGGCATTCAAATCTGGAATCTTTTTCTCGGCGATTGTTCGAACTTGAGCTTTAGTAATCTTTCCGATCTTTTTTGTATTAGGAGTTCCAGAACCCTTTTCCTGGCCGATAGCTTTGAGAATCATCTGACTTGCAGGTTCGGTCTTGTAGACCATTTTGTATGTACGGTCATCGAAAACGCTCACAACTGTAGGAACGAGTTCGCCTGTTCGGTCTTTTGTTTCAGCGTTAAAACGCTTTACGAATTCACCGATGTTGATTCCGGCTGCACCAAGAACTGGACCAAGCTGTTGGCCTGGCACGGCCTTCCCGCCGGCGATGATCATTTTTAACTGTTTTACAACCTTTTTGGCCATAGTATTGAGGAAACAAATATAACTTAAATCCTCTTGACTTGCAAGAAATCAAGCTCGACTGGCGTTTCGCGGCCGAACATAGCGACAAGAACCTTGATTTTGCCGCGTTCGCTGTCGACTTCGCTCACCTTACCTTCGAGATCCTTAAACGGTCCGTCTGCGATCTTAACGGCATCTCCAACAGACAAATCGATCATATGTTTTGCAGTGTCAGTGTTGACCCGAGCAAAAAGAGCGTCGACTTCAAGCTTACTAAGAGGCACTGGGTACACACCAGAACCAACGAAACCAGTCACACGAGGAGTGTTACGAACAACATACCAAGAGTCGTCAGTTACAGCCATGTCCACGAGAATGTAACCTGGGTAAATTTTTTCTTCCTCAACAACGCGCTTACCACCTTTTACCTTGATCTTTTTCTCTGTAGGAACGATAACGTTAAAAATTTTACCTTCCATTCCCAATGATTCAATGCGCTGTTTCAAATTACGCATCACTGCGTTTTCATATCCAGCATATGTATGGATTGCATACCAATTGCGACCCTCTTGGATTTTTTGTTTTGACATTTAGATAAAAAATCTAGAAATAATTTGAGCGAAAATGAAATCAAAGAAACCGAGAAACGCTGCGACTCCAACGGAAAGCAAAACAACGATTGCAGAAAAAGCGATAGCCTGACTACGAGTCGGCCAGCTTACGTGTTTGAGTTCACTTCGTGTGTCTCTTAAATATTCAACAATTTTCATATTATTTTCGGTATTAAAAACCGCCCTTGTGGGCGATGTCGATATAATACTCCTTTCAGTGGAGCTGTCAATGTCAGTTTCCACCCAACAAAAAACCGCTTCTGATTTTACTCGAAGCGGTTTTTGTGTTCGTCTTGAACTGTATTTTATCCCGTAACTACTTATTCGATCTCATACGTAACTGAAACATTTGAAACGATCTTATTTTCACCTGTTGGAATTTCTGGAGAAGCAGCGAGGTCACCGCCAATGCCACCCTTTGCAGACATAGCCATGTTGTAGACTGGGTAATAACTACCGTCGCTAAAGTTCACAACATCACCGAGCTTCACACCGAGATTTTTTGCAAGAACTTTTGCTTTTTCTTTTGCATCAGCAATCGCCTTCTCCTGTGCTTGTGCCTGAACTTTTTCGATTTCGTCGACAGTGAAGTTCAAACCACTTACGTTTGTAACTTGTGCGGAACCAAGACTACCGAGAATTGTGCCAGCCTTTGAAGTGTCACGAACTTTTACTTCGATCATCTGACTCACTTCATATCCGTCGATTGTTTGTCGGCTTGGAGGACAGCTGAATTGAGTACATGGAGCTTGTGAGTACACGTAGTTTGGAGAAATATTGTAACTTGTTGTCTTCACATCTTTGTCGTCGATGCCAGCAGACTTCAAGATTGCGAGTGCTTTGTTGATTTTGTCAGTAACGAGCTTCTGGGCATCAGAAACTGTTTTTGCTTTTTCCTGTGCGCCGAAAGAGAACATCGCAATATCAGGAACTGCAATGATTTCGCCCATGCCGTTCACCGTAACAACATTTGTTGGCATGTTATTTTCACCAACTTCTGACGTTAATCTAAGAGTATAAATTGCCTGAACGACGAGAAACACCATGAGCGTCACGAGAACAAACGAACCGAACTTCACGAGTCTATTTCCTTCGGGTGTATTGAACATATGTGTAAATTATTATTAATAAACGAGCGTCTGCGACACATTAACTGTACCACGTGCTCATTGAGACGCGGCCTGACTGTTTCTATTACATTCTTCAAAATCCGCCCGAGAAAATGGGAGTTACTGTCTTAAATCAAATGTGATGTTGAGGTTGGCTTTTTTGACGCCTTCAGAGGTGTCGAGTACGCACTGCCATTTGAATTCATCGCCTGACGGAACAAACACAGTAAGCCAATGATAGAGATCGAAATTGTTTTCTGCTTGATCTGAAACTTCAGTTTTCAAATCCAACAAACCCATACTTTCTACTGCGAGACCGTACGCGACGTCGCTTCGGAATGTTACGAGAAGTGAGCCACGTTCGTAACGTTTTCCGCGAGCCTCATTTGCTTTGAGCTCAATACAATCATCAATTGCACTATGTGAATCTGTTGGAGTCACAGTATCGATGGTTTCGACATTTACCGTTGTAGTGGATTGAGGTGTTGGTTCCACAAAAGGATCTTTTATATCATTTGAATGATCAACAGTTTTGCCAGGAGAAAATGTGGTGTATACAAAAAGGCCGATGATCGCCACAAAAATGACGCCAACCAAACCAGTCATCACAATAACTCGATTTATTTTCATGAGAATTCTACGGCTTTAATCATACATCCAAACGCCACCGTGCGAAAATTCCTGCAGGTAAAAGTTTGCCGGATTTTGATTCAAGTGTGAGCTCACCGAACTCAAATTGTCCTTTGTTTTCTCCGATCAAATCTGAAGCAATATTTTTATACCCGACTGCAGAATAGCCAGCGGCATAGCCGTTGAGGAGCACAAAAAGAGGTTTCGGCGAAAGGATTTTCTTGCATTCAGAAATGAGTTCGAGCATATGTTCTTCTATCTTCCAAAGTTCCTTTTTTGGACCGTGGCCGTATGACGGCGGATCCATGATAATTCCATCGTAAAAATTGCCACGACGGGCTTCCCTTTTTACAAATGCCATCGCATCGTCGATGATCCAACGAATCGGTTTTGAATCCAAACCAGAAATTTTTGCATTTTCCCGCGCGCGATTTACAGAAACTTTTGAACCATCAACGTGGCAGACATTAGCACCTGCTTTAGCAGCAGCGAGTGTTGCTCCACCTGTGTAACCGAACAGATTAATAACAGTGACAGGTCTTCCCGCTTTTTCAATAACGTTTTGAATCCAATTCCAGTTTTCGGATTGTTCAGGAAAAATCCCTGTATGTTTGAACGCAGAAAGTGATATTGAAAAATGAAGACCGGAAAGCTCAAGAGGCCATGAATCTGGCAAGGTAGTTTTTTTCTTCCATGTTCCAGAGCGACCAGAATTTACAAACATTGCATCAGCGGCATTCCATTGGTCTGTCGGTAATGTTTTACGCCACAATGCCTGCGGGTCGGGACGGCGCAAAACAGCCGCACCAAAACGCTCAAGTTTTTCACCTTCGCCAGAATCAAGAAGTTCGTAATCCTTACCTGGTTTAGTGGAAAGAATTTTTGATTGATTGTTCATCTATTTTTAGCCCCGAACATTTACTTCGTCGCACGCATTATTTGTACATTCATATTGTGCAATTGTTTCACTCATGTCAATAGGCGTACACACATCCGCTCTTAGGAACACAGCACTTTCAAATTACATTTTTCTTATTCTTTTAATCAATTCACTCACTTGTTTTTGTACATACTTCCTCTGTTTTTCATCCCGACAAATAGAAATAATTGTTGGTAAAAAAGAGAGCGCGATTATGAAAATAATAATTGGCAGTAAGTAGTGGTCGACATTTGGAACCGAACGACCGAGGAAAAATCCAGCAAGGGCGACACCAACTGCCCAAAGCAAAGCGCCGATAATATTATTTAAAAAAAATGTTCGATATTTCATTTCACCTACTCCTGCGAGCACTGGAACGATCGTCCGAATGATCGGTAAAAATCTCGCCAAAATTATCGTCTTGGCGCCGTACGTCGCAAAAAATACATTTGCTCGCGTAATATGGTCTGGGTGAAACCAAAAAGAGGTGTCTCGCGTAAAAACTTTCGGGCCAATTTTTTTTCCTATTGAATACCCAACGCTGTCGCCGATCACCGCAGCAAAGAAAGTCACTGTAACAAGTAAAAAAATATTTAAATATCCCTGCGAAGCAAGAAGTCCAGCCGTAAAAAGCAAACTGTCGCCAGGAAGAAAGAAGCCGATCAAAAGACCAGATTCTGCAAATATCACTGCACCAACGCCAATGTAGCCGGCTACTTGTATAAAAGAAATGAGACTGAACATATTGAAATGAGATTATTGTATTCCCCTATTCTACCTTACACAGAACTGAAGAAATATTTTAGAAAAGAAACCCCTGCTTGTGAAAGCAGGGGTACACGTTTATTTATTGGCGGTGTTTGTAGGCTCGCCAATATTTCTCCACGAAATGTCCACGGGAACTTTGTCGAAAGTGTTGATCTCGTACGCTCGGGAACGCACAACGCCCGGCTGGCTCGTACTCCATCCAACGATATGGAAGGAGTACTTGTCGACCTGAACGATATGCTTCACGGTGTTTTTGTCATCAACGACAATTTCCTGACAGAAAACGTAGCAGTCGTGACCGCGAACTTCTTCGTCTGGAAGCTGAACGCCTTTTTCAATCTTCACGCGCATCGTTGCCGCTCGGTCCATGACCCGCTGGAGGTCGTTTGGATACGTCACGATCCAGCTAAAGATGTCGCCACCGACTCGACAGCTGAATGGAGATTCGAGCTTGAGGTTGTCCGTGCCATTTGGGTACGGAGCCTTGTACGCGGCGATTGGATTGCCGCGAACGAATTCTTCCATCACGCCATCCGCAAGAGAAATGTGCATGAGCAGACCACTCTTGTCGTAGACTTCCGTCTTGAAACGCCCGAGCGTCATGAATCCTTTCACCGTAAGAGGTTCTGTGCCGCTCAAAACTTGTCGGGTATCAGCAGGGTCAGTTTTCTCTTGTGTGGAATGCTCGGTGAACTCGATGTATTGAGCCCTCCGAATAGCGCTTTCCATCTGATCAGCGATCTGCAACTTCGAAGGCCGAGCATCAGCCCCAGACTTCGAAGAGCGTTGAGCCGAGTCACAAGAAAAAAGGTACAGGAAAGAAACGCACATGACGACGGAGACAGCAAAAACAGAAAACAGGATTCGCATTGATGACTCCTTTCGATTTTGGTTCTATGGATGTAAAAAACTTTCTGTATAAATAATACGCCTTTATTTGCCACTAGTCAATAGAAAGCCCCCCGTTCTCGGGGGGCTAGGTTCGGCTCACTGTGCGAAGATACCGCGCAGACTCGTAACGGGCCGGAGGGAGGTCGTCACTGGCTTCTGGACGACACCTGTCTGGGACATCCACTGGCATGTGCCTGCGGTTGTTCCATTGCCAGCAGTTCGACAATCCTGCGGATCGTTGCACATGGCATCCGTGCATGTAATGAGCGGTCCGCCCGGACCACGCACAACACACGTGCACGTTGCGGCATTGGCAACAATTGGCGTAGAGGTTCCTTCAGCTCGAGTGAGGGTAAACCGCTTGGCGCCAGTGCCCGCAACAGTCGACACAACGACAACAAGCTCTCCATCATCACCCATGGTGATCTCGGTCCGCATGACGATCTTGCTGTCGTCGCCTGGAATCGAACTCGTCAAAGAAATAGAGCTCTCGCCGAAGTCGACAAAGTTGTTGTGGATCTCCGTGCCGTTGATCGACACGACAGGCCCAACGTCCGAAGCCCATGCGATGGCAAACTGGTGTGCAGCGCCGGGGTTCAGCACAATGGGTGCGCTACTTTGAGCAACCTCCTTGTAGACGGCAGTGGGATCGTCCGCGCGAACGGGCTGGGGGCGCAGGCAGCAAATTGCCGTGGCCACCGCGAGAAACATCGACAGAGAAACGGGGATTTTTCGACGCATGACTAGATTCCTTTCCGATCTAAAAGAGGTCTTGAAAAGAACGAGACACAACTAGTTCTATATAGTGAACCTCGTACATACATTGTCAAGAGCCTGAAAAACAAGTATAGAAAAACCCCCGACAATTCCTGTCAAGAAAAATCTGTTCGCAATACTCTTCCCTGAACTAGTTACCGATTGCATCAACAGCATCATCGGCAAGATTTTCTGCCTGCTTTGCGAGACGTTCTGCTTCGTCAAAATCTTCGTCGTCGAAGGCATCGTTCGCATCGTCTAGTTTGTCGTTTGCGTCATCGAGTAAGTCTCGAGCTTCGTCTACGTGGTCACCATCGTCATCCGCGTTGTTGATTTCGTCTTCTGCATCATCAATAGCATTCTGTGCATCGTTAATCGCCTCTTCAGCATCGCTGTCGTCACCATGGAGTTCATCCAAAATGTCCCCCATTGAGTCTGTAACGTCTTCTGCTTCGTTGATTGCTCGATCATAGTCTTCATCGACAAACGAATAAAGCGCCTTGAGCAAATCATCTTTAGCATCATCGATGTCATCCTGGGCGTCTTCTTTATCAATATCTTCTGCATCAGCGTCATCAACATCGTCTTCTGCTTTTTCTAACGCTTCGCGGGCATCTTGTATTGCAGTTCGAGCTTCGTCTTGTTTTCTGCTATCTTCGGTAACCGTTGGAGTTGTAGCAGCAACGAGCGGAGTGAGCGGTGTCGTGTTAGTGACAGTATTAGGACTCATCGAAGAGAGTTGATTCGTCAAAAGAAAAGCAATGTGTTTGAGGTGTTCTTCTTTTGAAAGCGGACCGAAAGTGCCTGTGGGAGTAATTCCACGGACAGCTTGCCAACGTTTGACGGCTTCTTTTGTGAGACCGCCGTACATTGTTGTCTCATTTCCAGGAGAACCTATACCACTTTCGGCGATTTTGAAACCATGATCATTCAAATATTTCTGAAGGCATCGAACGTCTTCACCAACAGAACCGACTTCAAGGTTGGAATTGAAACTACATGCCGCAATCTGCGTTGTTTGTGCTTGTGCAGCGTAAGGAGCAGAAACACCAAAGAAAACCGCAGCAACAAAAACAAAAGCTCCAAGAATAATATTTTTAAATGTCATGATATGTGTTTGATATTGATAATTTATTTCTATGTGTGAAGTTATTATACCGTATATTTTTTATGCAAAAAAAGTCGGAGAATACCGAAAACAGCAAAAAAGCCCGTTGGGGCTTTTTTGAAAAACTTTTAGAATCGAAAACTAAACTACATTGACATTGGGGCTGCCATTTTTTTTGAAGATGCGAAACCAGCCCAGAGAATGACTGCGCCAAGAACGATGTGAAGAAAATTATCTGCAGAATTTACTTCAAGGAAACCTAACACTGGACTTCCAAAGAAACCGAGTACCCCCACCAAGAGATACACGACACCGAACACTTTCATCGCCATTGATGAATGCATTGGAACTGCGAACGCAACGATAAGAAATGCGACACCAGAAATGATATGAACCCAATCATGAATAGAATCAGTTGAAAAAATTCCTGAAGGACCGACAATGCCAAATCCTCCGAGCAAACCGATAACACCCACGAGTGCAAACACGACACCAAACACGAGAGCTAATTTTTTTCCTGTCATATAAATTACTACTAATATGATTATTAATTGCGACAATATAATTCTATCACGCCACATTTTGTCGAGAGTTAGCAATATCCCCTCCCTTCTCATATATAAAAACCCCAACCATTTCTGGTTGGGGTGGGACGAAGTGTTCAATACGGAACGTCCGGACGAACGTAACCGCCCGGCACACCGTTTTTGCTCAAAACGAGCTGCCAAAGCTGGTATTCGCGAGCACGGAAGGCGCCGGCACATGAGAGCAAGTAGTACATCCAAGTCCGGTAGAAAGCAGCATCGTACTTCGGCTGGAGGTTTGGCCAATGGTTATGGAAGTTGAGGGCCCAGGCCAAGAGTGTCTTGTCGTAGTGGGCCCCGAAGTTGTGCAGATCTTCAAGAACAAAGTACCCGTCGATCGCCGCGCCGATTTGTTTCAAACTTGGCACGACGAGTCCAGGGAAAATGTTCTCGTTAATCCACATGACTTCGGAGTGATTTCTGTTCGGGAACGAATCCCTCGAAGCAAAAAACTGGAGCAGTGCGAGCCCATCGTCTTTCAAACAACGATGGATAACCTGCACGGCAGCGCGAAGGTTTTTGGGCCCAACATGTTCAAACATGCCAATGCTCACCACCCTGTCGAACTGCCCACGCACGTCGCGGAAATCCTGCAAACGAAATTCCGCGAGCTTCCCACGACACAAGTTTTCTGCAAACTTCTTTTGTTCAACAGAAAGTGTGACTCCGACGACCTGTGCACCGAACTCTTCTGCGGCATACCGCGCGAAGCCGCCCCAGCCGCATCCAAGGTCAAGCACCATCATACCCGGCTCGAGGCCGAGTTTGCGGCAGACAAGCTCGAGTTTGCGTCTTTGAGCCAACTCAAGTGTTTCTGCTTTTTTCCAATACCCGCAGGTGTACTGCATGTACGAATCAAGCGTCGCCTCAAACACATCGTTGCCGAGGTTGTAGTGACGTTCGACATTCGATCGTGCGTGCGGACGATTCTGGAAATTGAAAACTTTTTGCCTGAAGTGGTTGAGAATCACACGAGGATGGGTAGCCAACCTCTGCGGTAAATCCGCTCGAAGCGCGCGATCGAAAAACTGATCGACGGATCGGGAACGCCACACCCCGCGAACAAACAAATCACCGAGACCGACGAGGCCCCGTGCTCTGACCTCACGTTCTACTGTTTCCTTTTCGGACGTGATCAAATCATGAGGACGAGCGTTTCCTGCGATGGGAACGATACGAATACCGGCACTTTCCAATGCCTTCTCGAAGCTTCCAACATGCCCAGAGGTTGTCATGCGAATCTCCTTATATATTGAGTGAATTACTGTGTGTATGTGAAAGAACGTGCACGCACATAATTACAATAAAAATTGGGAGTGTCAAACGTCTGCATTATCGGGTGCGGTTTTGAAACTATTGCAATTAACCTCGAGAGATATACGATGTCGATATGTTCACATCTTTCGTCGGAGAATTTTTTATATTCGGAATCAAACAAGCTCGCGCTGCATGTTTTGCTGGGTCTTTTTTCGTTCTTTTATTTCTCTCAACGACGCTTCCCCCCTTTGGCGTTGCGAGATACGACTTTTTATTTGTATCCGCAATATTAATTCAAATCGCTTTGTATTTTTTCGGCCTTGAAACAAAAGATGAAGTTAAGGTTATTTTTCTTTTTCATATTATCGGGCTCATGCTTGAACTCTATAAAACAAATCCAGCGATCGGTTCGTGGGGTTATCCAGAAGCAGCCTTTTTTAAGATCGGGACCGTGCCACTGTATAGCGGCTTCATGTACGCCGCTGTTGGGAGCTACATAAGCCAGTCGTGGAAAGTGATGAAGCTCGAACTGACGCACTACACTCATTACGTGTGGAGCGTCGTTCTCTGCGCACTCATATACATCAATTTTTTCACGAACCATTACGTGTATGATTTTCGCCTTCTTCTTATCGCTGCTGTTTTTATTTTCTTTTGGAAAACGCGAGTGTACTTTACTGTTACAGACAAAAGACGATGGATGCCGCTAAATCTTGGATTTATTTTGATTGCCTTTTTCATCTGGATTGCCGAAAATATTTCTACCTTTTTTGGTGCCTGGCAATATCCGGATCAGGTCCATGTGTGGAATGTCGTTTCGACAAATAAAATTACCTCGTGGTTTCTCATGGTAATAATAAGTTTTATTTTAGTTGCATATCTCAAACATTTTAAAAAAGACGTTTTGAAGAAAAGTTATTGAAAATAAAATTTCTGGACACGGCCATAAACACATTACAAAACCGATCTCGCGGACTAGTTTTTAATGAGGTAGAATAATTGAAATGAAAAGACTCACGGTTCTTGAAACAAGTATTATTGGGTTTTTTATTGGGGTTGTTGTGGCCGCATACACAACCTTTCTCATAAGCAACGGTGGCTTTGTTGGTCATGCGCTGCACTGGATATCGCTTCGTCCCCTTCTTGTACAATTTCACATTCCAGAAAATCAAGTTTTGATAACATCCTTTGCCTTCTTCGTCACAGTCTTCACTTTATATGGAGCTATTGTTGGTTTAATCATTAAAAAATTAACTCGCGCCGCTTACGTTATTATTCCAATCATTCTCCTTGTTGGAGGCTTAATTTTTGCAGAACAAAATGCCGGCTCTAAAAAGCATGTCATTGTAGATGATGTTTTTGCACACACAGCAACCGTCTTGCAAGCAACAAATAAAACTCCGAAACAATATTTCGGCACCGAAGCAAGGGGTGATTTGGACGGTGACGGAAAAGAGGATGTTGCTTTTATAATAAATAGAAATGATGATTCCAGAGGAATGCTCTACTATCTCGCCGCTGCTCTGAATGGTGAGACCGGCTACACAGGCACAAATCTTATTTTTCTAGGAGATGAAGTGGTTCCAAAAAATATTTATATCACAGACAATATAATAACAATCGAATACTCAATTACTGCCACCAAAGAGTTGGAAATTATCCAAGCGCACGTAACTGGCGGCGTTTTACAAAGGATCGACAAAGAATCTATGTGATTTTTCGAAGGCGTTTGTGTATAAACTCATCAATATCATCAATATTTGACTGAAGTTGTTTGAATATCTTCTCTTCTTTTTTATTCAGATCTCGATCCTCTTTTATCTTCTCTAGTTTTTCTAACTGCAAACCAAGTTCTTCTTTGAAAAGAGTGAATGCTTTGTGTGTTTCTTTTACCGTTTCATCTAAATCATCCTGAAGTTTTCGTCGCAAACCAAAGAACTTGTGCCAACCGAGATACATGATAAATGTAAGTATTATTATCAGAATTATTGTTGGAATCACAAACGCAAGAGTGTAAATAAGCGACAGACTTGTTTGAACTACAAGAGAATCATCAACCTGCATTTCTACTTTTTCAGAAAGTGGACTCTGTACGCTTTCTGAAAATACAAGTTGTGCCCACACATGAAGCGATCCGCTCGTATTTAATTTTTCTGAAGTAATCGTGAACGATCCATCGTCACCAGTTGTGGCGCTGTAAACTTTTATCTTCTTGTCATTTATTTGAGTAAATACTTCAACCGGTACTCGTGCATACGCAGACGTTCCATTTACTATCACGCTTTCACCACGTTGAACTGTCTCCGATGAAAGAACTATTTTCGGAGCGGTTATCTGTGGACTTAAAAATGATGTATGCGCTTCGGTTTTGTTCCCCGCCTTATCGTAAGCAACAACCTGCAAGCTATGATCTCCTACAGTTTGAACCGGGAGTTCATATTCACCATTTTTAATAGAATCCTTCCGCACAGTAAGTGCAGGGTAATTATCGATCTGTAATGAATATGAATCTATCCCAGACGTAGCGTCAGTGGCATCGAGTACCACAATATTTTTGCTATTTTCTATACGGACACGGGGTAGAAAGGCGTCAGGTGACACATTGTCGATTTGGATTTTGTAATGAGCTGTTGGTCCCCAACCAGCGGCATTCATGTAGCGCAAATGGAAATATGAAACACCATTAGCAATATCAGTAACGGTACGCTGTGATACAGAACTGTCGTACGTAAGTGTTGGTGTTTCATTTGGATTCTTGGTGAGAAGAGTTTGAATAGATGAGACCCCGCTCGGAATAACCCAGCTTAATATTGCGGTTGTTTCTGTGTACCAAGATTCCTGCTCTGAATGAGTTGAAGAAGTAACTGTTGGTTTTACGGGGACGCCTGCCAATGAAGGAACAACTGGAACACTCGCACCAATCTGGAGTGTTGTTGATTGCTTTGCAGTAAGAATGTCTGTTCCGAGACCATCGTTTTCACGCACGGCGGAATCAGAGAAAGCAATCGTCGCTACACCAGTTTTTTTCGCCTTAAATACAACTGAAACCATTTCACCGCTTACACCATTGAAGCCAGGATTTGGAAGACCTCCATTGAAAGTTACCCGACCTAATGGGTTAGAAAATGAAGGTTCTTCTACCCAAAGAGAAAAAACGGATCCGCCCTTACTTACAGAAATAACTTCGAGTAGATCTGAAGGAAACTGAATAATGCTGTCGGCATTATTGATAGCTTTTCCAGCCGTGTTCACCAACGCTTTTACGGTAACAATATTACCGACAGACACCGTTGAAACAGAGGGAGAAAAAGAAATAGTTGCGGCGTGAGCAACATCTGCCCACAGAAAAGAACAGCTTAACAATACAGCGAACAGAAGAACAAAACCGCCCGTATTTTTTTTAAAGAACGCGTGAAGCATTTCTCTTATTTTTCCATCTTCTGTACAACCATTTACCAATAACTCCCAGGATCACCACAACAATAACGAAAGGCCACGCGATGCCGTCTTTTCCGGAACGAAGCGATGCCGTTTTTTTGTTTCCAGCCTTATCAACCGCAACAACATCAAGAGTTACGTTTTCACTTTGATCTTGGAGGACGTATGTACTGCCGCTTCGGACTGCGGGTCTGCCATTTTCAGAGACCTCGTAATAGTCTATCCCCGACTGATTGTCGACAGAGCTGAAAAATGCGAACTTTTTACCCTGAAAAAGTGAGTTGTCTTGTCCAAGAACAATAATAAATGACTCCGGAGCAACGGCGTCTTGTGCCACAATTCCAGCCCAGTCATTTTGTACAGGAGTGTTGGGATTTTTTGGCACAACCCGAATTGCCAAGTTTTTCATAGTAACGGGCATTTTTGTGCCCGCACCATCATTAGCAAAGACAGAAATATTTTGCGGACTAATAATTACAGTACCTTCTTTTCTCGCTTCAATTATCATTTTAAAAAGGGTTGCTCCTTCAATACTGAATCCTCCCGGTACACCACCAACGAAAGAAACTGTTTTACCGTCGGTAGAAAGTGAAGGAGTTCGCGGCCACAAACCAAAAGAGGAATTAGATAAACTGAACTCCTGCACAACAACATTGTTCAAGAGAGACTTCATACCTATTTCGCCGTCCACAGTGTTAAGCACTCCCCCTTCTGCGTTTATTTTTACAGCAACAACAGCAGTGTCACCGACGGATATGGTGTTTCGAGAAGATTCCAGATACACAGTCGCCGCAGAAACGCTCGCAGGTAATACACTGAACAAAACCGCAAAGATTATAAATTTTATATTGAATATATTTTTCATTTTTTAATTAATTACCCCACCAATACAACAATATCGAGAAATCAACTGAGTCTATTTTACCATCATGATTCATATCCGTGCTTGCATTTCCAAACGGTGGAGTTGCCTTCCAGTAGTACAACAATATCGAGAAATCAATTGAGTTTACTCTGTTGTCACAGTTGAAATCAGCGTTCGGACATCCCTGTGTTTGGACAACCCCAGAACCGGACGAACCACCGCCCCCTCCACCACCTCCTCTAGGAGTAGTTGGCGGTGACGTTGAGTCTGATATTGCGGAAAAAGACCTTGAAGCACCGGAACTTTCAGTCCCGAAATAGACCACGGCTTTAAAGTAGTAATCCCCAACAGAAGAAACAGTCGAGGTAAGCGTTGTGTTGAAATCTTCACCAGGGTTAATAAATTTTGCTGCAGTTGCGTGGAAAATGTCATCTCCGCCTCCACAAGAATTATTTATATCTGAAACCACGCACCACTCGTATTGATATTCATATCCAGTCAAACCTTCGTTTGTTATCGTAACGTTTGCTTCGATGGACGGCACTGTGTTGTCTGAAATACTATTAATAATTACTTGCGCCGGACTTGAAGAAACCTCCCAGTAATCGTTACCACCCAACGTCTTTCCTGTTTCTACGGTCGCAGAAAATACTGTTTCCCACGTTCCTGCTTCTGCAGACCCTGACGTCGTGTATGAATATGTATAAGTACCCGCAGAAACACGAGTCATAGATACCCCACTCACGACCACGTTTCGACTAGGATCATAGAGAGTAACTGTCGGAACAGTGTCGGCATCAGTAAGAGTACCGTCAAAAACTGTGTGGAGTGTCGCGAGATAATTACTTCCTGCTGTAATAGTTCCAAAATCAGAAACTGTCATAGACCATGTAGCGCCCGTTGATGACGTGAGTGTTCTTGTTACGTTTGCCCAAATATCCGCAACGAGCGTTCCAAAGGTTGTAAGTGAACGTGAGCTATATGCCCACACGGAAGCTGGAAGCGAGGTGAGAGATACTCCGAGAGATGTAGAAGCGCTACCAACAATGGAATTCGTGTTTGAGTTAACTGCTGATGCGATTCCAGATGTTTGGGAATTAGTATTAGTATTCACAACCGCAGCAACCGATGTGGACGCACCGAGAACCACAGAGTTTGTATTCGCGTTTATTACAGATGCCAAAGAGCTTGAGGCAGTTGAAATAGTTCCGTTTACGACAGCGGCAAGAGATGAAGTTGCGCCAAGAATTGCGGCATTTGTATTTGCATTTACGCCTGACGCAATCGACGTAGACGCATTAAGTATTGCTGAATTTGTATTTGAATTAACCGATGAAGCTATTCCTGATGTCTGAGTATCTGTATTCGCATTTATTACCGCAGCGAGAGATGTACTTGCTGTTGTAAGATTTGAAACCGTTGCGAGCGAACCAGAATCAAGCGAAGCGTCTGAAAGACGACGAGTTGCAAACGACCAGACGTCTGCTGCCGTTAGAGAACCCCCGGATGTGAGCGTACGAGTTGGATTAGTCCAAATATCTGCAATCAATGTTCCGAATGTTGTTAATGAACGTGACGTACTCGACCAGACAGCCGTAGGGATAGTGGCGACCAACGATGTCGAGGCCGTAAGAACTTGAGAATCTGTGTTGCTGTTTATCGTAGCGATTGCGCTCGATATTTGTGAATTCGTGTTTGCATTAATAACTGTTGCGAGAGAAGTTGACGCTACAAGCACAGCGGCATTTGTATTTGAATTGACACTTGCGGTTCCTGCACTAACCGCTGACGCCAGCGAAGACGACGCGCTCGTTACGTTCGCCAATGTTGCGAGTGAACCAGAAGTAAGCGTTGAGTCTGTAAGTGTTCGACTCGCAAAACTCCAAATGTCCGAAGCGGTTGGTGCTGCACTGCCCACTGCTGTTGAAACAGGCACATCAAGATTTGTTACCAACTGGAGACCCACTGACCCTGCCGTCACAAAAGATGACGTAGCTACGTTCCACACATCTGCAGCCAATGTTCCGAACGTTGTAAGTGATCTTGTGTTGTTTGACCATACCGCGGTAGGAATAGTTGCAACAAGAGAAGAAGATGCCGTGAGGACAGTTGAATTTGTATTGTTGTTGATAGTCACAACCGCACTTGAAATTTGAGAATTGGTATTCGCGTTTATTACAGCTGCCAAAGAAGTTGAGGCAGTTGAAATAGTTCCGTTTACGACAGCGGCAAGAGATGAAGTTGCGCTAAGAATTGCAGCATTTGTATTTGAATTAACTCCTGAAGTTATTGTCGACGCTTGAGTATCTGTATTCGCGTTTATTACAGCTGCCAAAGAAGTTGAGGCAGTTGAAATAGTTCCGTTTACGACAGCGGCAAGAGATGAGCTTGCTGTTGTAAGATTTGAAACCGTTGCGAGCGAACCAGAATCAAGCGTGGCGTCTGAAAGTCTACGGGTTGCAAATGACCATACGTCAGTTGAAACTGCTGTTACGCCGCCGGAAGATAATGTGCGTGTGCTATTTGCCCACACATCTGCAGCCAATGTTCCGAACGTTGTAAGTGAACGAGTTGGATTTGCCCAAATAGATGCAGGTAAGGTTGCCGCAAGTGAAGACGACGCGTTGTTAACGTCAAGCTGTGTTGCAAGTGATCCTGAATTTAGCCCTGCACCAGTCAATGTTCGACTTGTATTGCTCCACACATCTGCCACAAGCGTACCGAACGATGTCAAAGTTCGAGCTGTGCTCGTCCATACAGAAGTCGCCAACGTGGAAGTTGATACAAAAGTCGCTCCAACCACAAACGTCTTATCTAGCTTTACCAGATCACCTGTCGGCACACTGCCACACGTCATTGATGAAGGCCACGTACCCTCTGGACCCGAAGACGGAACTGAATAGTCGTAATGATGCCAACCATTTGCATCAGCAGTCATGGAGGCCGCGTTTACAATCAAAGATCCCGATGGGTCATATATTGAAACAGTACAAGGGGTCGTCGTCGCCACAAAATCATCGTCATACACAAATTCGCCGACAACGGCCGTTTCCCCGGTTCCGTATCGCTCATACGCTGCATTTACAACTGCTGGAACCCCAGATAAAAAAATAATTAATGCCCAAGTGAATATGGACACTCTACGCAATCCATTGGAAATAGAAGGGGCACGAACAGACATTTAAATTTTAAAAATACGAAAGAGCAAACGAAAACTATTTCTTCTTGTTAGCATCTTCAGGAAGATCTTTGAACGCACCTCGAAGATGTCGGATTGATTCTACAAGACTTTTAGAAAGTTCCGGGATTTTCTTTGCACCGAACAGAATGATGAAAATAATCGCGATGATTATTATTTCCTTTGTGCCAATGTTTCCGAGCATTTTATTTATTTAAATTAATAATCAACGATTATATCGAAACTTCTCCCACTTTTTGCCTTCTCACACCCGAATTTACAAGAATTGCAATTTCGTAAAGTAAGATAAGCGGTAACGCCATTGCCATTAATGATAGACCATCAGTTGGGGGAAGTAAAGTTGTAAAAATGAAGATAATGAACACCGCCACTCGTCTTTTTTTCTTTAAAAAAGACACATCTAGAAAGCCGGCACGGATGAGACCCGTCATGACAAGCGGAAACTGAAACAACACCCCGAGCAACGCCGAAGTAAGGACGATTTGTGTCAAAAACATTCCAATATCCCAAATATTTTGAATTCCTATGCGTACGTTAACTTGAGCCAAAATCATAAGTGCGTAGTACAAAATTAAAAAACCGTACATAAACCCTAAAGCAAAAAGAAAAATTGAAAGCGGGATCATAAGAAAAAATATTCCCCTTTCCTTTTTACTAAGAGCTGGTCGCAAGAAGGCAAAAATGTTGTAAATGAAAATTGGCAGAGATACTAGAAACGCACTGAAAAGGCCAATGTCGATAGAAAGATCAGCAAATTGAAAAGGAGACGTGGTTGCAATGGCAACATCCTGAATATCAAAAATTGAAACCAGCGCTCTTAAAATCCTACTGGTAGCTAAAAATCCTATTACGAAAAATGCTGCAAAGAAAACCGCAGTAAAATACAGACGCTTTCGTATGTCTTCGAGATACGGAGTAAATTTGTGTATGAAATTTTTGAACCTTTCCACAAACCCTAGAATATCACGCCTATTCTGACATGATGAAGATACTACTTGAAGCAAGAGGGACTTCGAGCAAAAGGTACTGCGTACTTCCTGACTCTACAGCGACATCTTTGAGTGTGCCGCTGTACGTGGCACTTGGTAGTTCCACAACAAAATCCTGCTTATCACCTGATTGAAAAATTACATCTGTGATAGCCATATTAATTAAGGCCTAACTTTTTCCTAATGTTTTTCTTAACTTTCTTTTTTGCATACGCAACAATCTCATTTGCTACCGATGGAGTATCCGATCCTTCTTCTCTTAGTAATTCCTCGACTGCGTCTGACTTTATTGTGGAAGTTGACGTTGGTGTATAAATATCAGGAAGAGCAGGTGTTGTAGTAGAAGTATCGATGATTGGAACGGTCGTCGTTGCAGGAATCGTATCTGGAATTATCACAACGGGCGGAGTGGTACGCGTTTCAGTGTCCGTTGGTTCTGTCTCCTCATCTTCATCATCTTCTTCTTCAACCACCTCTGGTTCGACAACGGGTTCTTTTGGTTTTACCGGTTCTTGTGGAATCATTTTATCCAAAGAATCCGACTCCAGAGTTCCCCCGTTCATCTGATCCAAAAGTTCATTACTCATTCTCACAAAAGACGCCGCTGTGTGAGTCGACTCTGGATCAATTCTTAAAATTTCCGTTCCTAAACTTTTTGGATCATTGAACTTGTAGACCAGGCTTCCGTATTTCACAAACTGCGCCTGGTACGCACCTGCCACAAGTTCGTCTTCGGAGTTCACATCCTTAAATTCAATGAGAGCTGTATCTTCGTAGTCACCAGTATTAGTCACTACTTTTAGTGACGGATTTTCTGCTACGAATTCTCCTTTTTCTATGTGGATCATAAATTATGCTTGAGTGAGAAGCGCTCTTACTTTTATATTGTCAGCAAGGACCGTTGGGGTATACCGAATGTACGTCGTTTCATTTCCCTTGTCCGTTGCGTCGTATAAACCCCACCCTGCCCCATCGTTTGTTGATTTTCCCCACGTTCCATCAGCAGAAGCCGTTGTTGTGTCATCGAGCAATTCCGCATCTGTTTCAGCATTGTAGAGCCTGATACGCAATGTCGGTACTGTACCACCGAATGCAGTTGAAAATCTCCATGCAAAAATCTTTCCAGTTGTAGATGACTGGCCCACAGACGGCTGATAGTGACTATCAGTTGTGTTGTCTTCGTACGTGCAGCAAAGATTGTAGACACGGTTTGGAATACACAATGCTCCGATCATTCGAAATTCTATTGCAAACTGTATCTCGGTCGTGACGTTCGCAGCAGACAAATCTCCTGTAGTGTCTACGAGTGTCCAGGAACCAGAATCATCAGTAATATCCGCTGTTCGATAATAAATTCTTAAAGGTTCTGTCGGCAACGTAAGTCCACCTGATCCAAGATAATCAGCATTATTTACAAACACCCTGGATAGTTTTTCTGCATTTGTTGTAGGAAGTGAAGGTGTGATGAGTCTTTGATTTACCGTACCATCCGCGTACTGCCAATCAGCACCGAGCGGAACAGCGTACATAATATTCGTCGTTGCTGTAAGTCCGGTACGAACAATATATACAAGACCAGCCTGTGACCACACAGACAAAGCGGCTCCCTGGTAACTCGGGTGGGGTGTAGAGGTCGAGTCTGCAGTAGATTGGTCTTGTTGTGCAGTATCTGCCAAAAACATATGGTCAAATTGGTACGAACCAGAGGCGTCGTATTTTGTAATGTAGGCACGATGATGGGCAACGGTCGCGCCTGCTCCTGTTGAAGTAATAATAAGTCGATCGATCTGATCGGCAATTTCTACTGATGTCATCAAGCTCGTTAAGGTATACGTTCCCGATCCTCCTGTTGGTACTTCTGTCATCGAATCCGCGACCCACGTAATACTTCCTTGGGTGATACTAGCGAGTGGAGCACGATGAATCCTTGTTGTTGCTGCGAAATACAAACACTTCGTACCAGAACCAGGACCATGAGCGAGCGTTCCAATTCGCCCATTATTTGTTTGTGTCACGGTTCCAGTAAGCGTCTGGGTACCGGTTGTGAGCACCCACGCAGCTGCAGCTTTTCCCGCTTCTACGTTTCCGAGGGTACTGAGGTTCACTCGGAAATTATATTTATACACCTGTGGTGTCGTTCCTCCCTGAAGCTCAATGATGTATGCATATTGTTGTGTCCAACTATCACGATCATCCATCGCCAAACCGCAGGATATACCGTTTCCACCAACGATCACATACGCTGAACCGTTGGTGACAGTGGTGGCGGAGGAAATAGTTATGGAGGTACCCGACGTAAACGCAGTAATAGTGAACCATTCTGTAATCGAGGCGGGACTTGTTGAACCAAAACCGATCATACAACCCACGTGAGAGGCTGACACCCACGTTGTTCCAGAACCGGTAACTGTTGTTGAATTGGTAACTGTGTTTATTGTTCCCGTTGAATACACCGAATCGAGATCAACAAGAGAATATGCGGCTTTTGTTTTATCCACCGTTGTTGCCGCAGCAATGGTAGTACCTCCAACAGCAAAATCGTCATACGAAAGACCGTTCACCATTGTAAGACCACCTGCGTTTATATTCGTAGCAGTGGTAGTGGCAGTTAAAATTTTCAAATCCTCAATGACATAGGCGGTACTCGACGATACTGAAATATTTGCCGCGGTTCCACCAGTACCGCTCGCGGTTATGTTTGTTTGAATAGTAATAGAGGTATCAGAACCAACAGCGTTGATGTAGTACCACGTAGATATTTGTGTTGGATCCGTGCTACCGAAACCAATACGTGAACCAATAGCAATTCGATCTGCTGACCACGTTGTGCTGGAACCAGTAACCGTGGCACCTGAAACACCTATTGTTCCTGTAGTGTACGTCTCATACACCGCTCGCATTCCACGAATCGTTTGGTTACCTCCACCGGCAGCGTATGTGATAGTGATGAAACCTCTCCACGAAAAAAGCGATGTGAGTCTGTCGTATTCAAAACATGTAATGCGACGAATTGCAGATGCAGCGATACCGTCAGCCAAAAATACCCAGTCTTTTTTAATTTCCTTATTTATAACAAAAGCGGTACCTCCGGCGATCGTCCCCGCAGAACTACCTATTGTTAGAGCCGTAGCTGAAGCTACTGCCGTTATCGTATACCAGGTAGTTATGCTAGCGGGATCTGTTGAACCGAAGCCGATACGGGCACCAATCGGAACTCCGTTGGCAAGCCAACCAGTCCCCGATCCGGTAACCGCTGTGGCCGCAACTGAAACTGTGCCAGTAGAATAAAAGCCCTCTTTGTTTCCCCACGAAATAACATGTGGAAAGATTCCCGGGATCGATGTTCCTGTTTCGAAAGGACGAGCGACGCCAATTTTTGCAGGTCCAGCAAAATTGTCTGTCGCAAGAGCACCGGTGTACTGCTCGATCAAATCTCCCAACATCGTTTTATCAGCATCGTAATTTTCGTACGGTACCGTTGCTCCTGTAAAAATATGTTCAATTGCGCGCTTTGCCATGACTATAGTATAAGGTACAAAAAAATTAAACTTCTAAATAATCAACATTAATTTGCACTGTTGTTGTGCCAGAAATTACACAATACAAAACTTCGTCCACTCCCCCTTCAATATAGTTGGGGTGATTATTTGCACCATAGAGTCCACCGGTTTTTGGTGTTACATATTTTTCATGATCAGTTCCACCAGCAGTAAAACGAAATGAAACTGACGTTGCGTCTGCAGTTAATGAAAATCTCGAAGCGTACACTCTAATTTTATTACCTGACCCAGGCACCAACACGTTACCCGACGCAGACAAGTTGATGGACAATTTTTCAACACTCTGACCTGACAATAGTGAGACGAGGGTTTCTTCGGTCGCAGGATTGATCCGAGTATTGCTTGCATTTTTGAGACCAACGACACTCGACGAAGGCGTACTACCCATCACAAGTGCTTCTGCTTTCCTTGGTAAAAGTTGAGATGCAGCAATTCCAACTCCTGCAACACCAAGCGCTTTTAGAAAAATTCTTTTATTTTCATCTGGAACATGTTTTTTCTCAGTCGACGAAGAAATAACCGCGGTAGGAATTTTTTCCTTTTCTTTCAAAGAATCTCCTTTTACTAATCGAAAAGAATTATTTTTAGTAAGCATAAAAAACTACGTGAAACGTAATTTAATTATCGGTTATCTATATTTTGTGCGCAAGGTAAAAACTATCTTCCACCCCTTATCATGAAGTCGCTAATTAACTAATGTGATATTATAGATTTCATGAAAGGCTACGTCTCAAACATCGAAACGCTTTCTCTGGAAAACAACAATTTCAGAGAGGTTCTTTACACGGACAAAAATAGTCAGCTCGTTTTGATGTCACTTCTTCCAGGAGAAGAAATTGGTGAAGAAGTCCACGACGTGGATCAATTCTTGCGTGTTGAAAAGGGTGTCGGCAAAGCGATTCTTGATGGCAACTCTCATGATATTTCTGACGGGAGCGTTATCCTTGTTCCTGCCGGCGCCACACACAACATACGTAACTCAGATTCCGCCCCGATGAAACTTTATACTCTCTACATGCCACCCCATCACCGTGACGGCGTAATTCACAAAACAAAAGCTGAAGCAGAAGCCGACAAAGAACATTTTGACGGAGAAACAACGGAATAAAATCAATCATCTCGTGCGTCCAAGGTGAAGAATGTGAGAATCAATCTATATAACCTTCTCCACAAGTTGAGGAGACGAGGTGTCGTAAACCACTTCAAAGGTCACTCGACCGAGGACCTGACCACGGCTAGTTTCAATATTGACCCTCCACAGACCTTCTGCAAGGTTCGACTTCTTGGTGTACCCGCGATACCCTCGATCCACACCACCGATGACTGTGTAAGGAATCCGACTCACCGAAATCCAACTATCTGTTTTAGAATCAAAATATCGCCAATTGTGAACCACGGTAGTACTGATGTTGTCCGGTGCAAAAACCGCGCTGTATACATACACGGGCTCACCTTTTTTAATATGTATGTTTTTGAAAATCCGCAAAGCCAGAAGGCCAGCCGTCTGCTCTTCTTCAACAATATATTTACTCCCGGTGTATTGAATAGAGTGATAGACACCGACATTTTTCAAAGAAAGTGGGATCGGTGGAATGAGATTGGTGAAATAAAGTACATTGATAAATAGAAAAATAAAACTAACAGAATACATAAGCGAACGTTTGCTTTGCATAACTCGCTCCGGCACAAAACGGCCGAGCACATACACAAAGACAATAACGAAAGCGAGCGCAATGACTCCACTCATGACAAAAATAATTGGGCCCATACGATTTAACACCACAGGTACCGCAAAGATTGCAAAAAAGAACACCGAGACGAACAGGAGCGAAATTTGAAAAATTAAACGTTCATACTGTTTACGAAGGTGGTCGTTTCCGACAAGCAATGCGAAAAGAATCAAGATGAACGGCCAGCTCGACAACAGAGACCCGCTGCGAAAATAAAAAACTGAAAAAGCACTGAAAAGACCACCGAAGGCAAACTGCGTAAGAAGGAGTAAGAAAGGATGTGTTCGACCCACCCATTCCCTCTCGTATTTCCCAGCTTCAATATAATTTATGGCAAAAATAGAAAATCCAACAATAAGAAAATAAAAGGCAAAGACCGCGTTCTCGTAGAGGTTATCAATGCGACGCAATGT
Source organism: uncultured Candidatus Saccharibacteria bacterium (assembly GCA_964492195.1). Taxonomy (GTDB): domain Bacteria; phylum Patescibacteriota; class Minisyncoccia; order Phycocordibacterales; family DATGWK01; genus JAHFLV01. The sequence continues at coordinate 75,227 of CAZBJL010000002.1, read as the reverse complement.
TAAAGCGTCAAGAATAAAGCCCAAAAAAAGAGCGAGCGAGGCAAGTTTACGTTCATGCCTACCAATCCAATTTTTTACTTTTTTAAAATGAGAACGCACGCTCTGAGAATATCACATTCTCTCCTTGGGATGCCGTCGTGGATAAGGCGAAGCACTTAGTTAGGACTAAATTTGAGCAGAAAAACGACGCAACCATCTACATTCCTGCTTTTATTTTTTAGATTTATAAAAGTAAAATAGAGCAAGAGGAGCGGCACAATTTGCAAGTCTCTCAATAAAATCCCATACAGGCAAACCAACAAGTGGACGTACGAGCGCGGTCCACAAACCCCAAAATGCCATCCAAAGCAACAGCGGACGCATTGGTTTTACTAAAACTAACAAAGCTAGGAGAACATCAACAATCCCGACGACTAAGATAAAGGTTGCGGCGGCAGAGTGACCCATGCCAGTCAATTTCTCTGTCCAGGTAATCCAATCTGCCTTACCTTGTAAAGCGAAAACGCCATGACCCAAGAACTCCCCCGCAACACCAATCCTCAAAATCCACTCTATTTTTTTATCGTTTGTCATACCAATAATTGTAACAATGGCAATTTCAAAAATCTTGCGCCTAGGTGGATAAGTTGCGAACTATTATAACTGCTTACTCCAGACCTTCGCCCAAGAACGCATCATCTCAACTTCACTGGTTTGAGATGAAATAATATTATCAGCCAGTTCTTTCATTTCAGGTCGATCGGTTGAACCCTTAAGCATCGTTGCCATCATTACTGCCATTTCGTGATGTGGAATCATTTGGTTGATAAACTCTAGGTCAAAATCTTTTGCGGCCTTGAGATTGTCGAGGTCTCCACTCATGCTACTCATGTGCGAGTTACTGCCACTCATTATGTTACCGCCCATCATGTGCTGACTTGTCACAGGCACGTCTGCACCGAACCAATCCTTATACCACTTCTTCATGTCCGTAATTTCACGCTGTTGAGCCTCGATAATTCCCTTCGCAAGAGAAATCATTTCTGGACGTTTTGATTTTTCTAACGCAAGTTTTGCCATTTCGATCGCCCCTTCATGGTGTGGAATCATTTGCTCAATAAAATGACGATCGATATTGCCCATCATTTGGTTGTTCGTGCCATTTGACGAAAATCTGCCATTCATCATTCCTCTACCTTGAAAAACCGTAGGATAAACCAGTAAACCTAGAACCAGCCCTGCCACCAAACCAATTACAACTGATTTTGTTTGCATATTTTTATTTATTAGATGAATAACAGATTAATGTTATAAGAGTTCTCGAATCCTCTACCGAAATAATTTACGTACGGTCGCCCGCAGGAACGTTCTTTGGTAGGCACAAGTAAACTATTTTAACATGGGTCGGTGGTTAGATGGGTTTAGAACCTTGATTCAATTGTTTCATATCAGTGACTGATAACAATCGTGGAGATAATTCTATCTCTTGTGGAATTACCATTTCGATCATCATCGTATAAAAGTTTTTTATCACCACCTGTTGAGATTGCTAGGATGCTTTTATCAGACAGTTCTATAAAATACCAGCCTATATCAGCGTCACGATGTGATGGAGATAAAAACCTCACACGAGCAGCATTACGACCATCTACTTCAAAATATTTTATTGAATCCCAACCACCCGAAGACGACTTCGAAACATAACTTTCAAAAGTATTTTCAGAATTTTGTCGTTTAAAGAATTCTATACGTAACACATCGTCGCTAATATCTCCATCAGGGCCGAATCCAATAAATCCTCCCCAATCTTGGGAAATATTTTCAGGACGATTTGTGCTTCGAGAGGAGATAAATGGATCACCCCCAAATGTTGAAGAAGGGAGTTTAAAGGTTATATCAGGCAAAATTCCAGATTCTTTTGAACCGTATGTGTACGACTTCCACGATGCTACCACATCATTGTTTTTTGATTTTCCGATAAAGGAGATAAAGGAAAAGCACCCGACCACGCCAATAAGGACAATGGCTACCGAGAATACAATAAAAATTTTTTGTGTTTTCTTCATTGGTGTGACTAGAGGACGTTAGAACTGGGTTTGAGAGGAGGAATGATGCGACGATTTATATTCCAACTCTTAAGACGTTTTAGTTTGATTGGTCAGCCCTAACAAATGCTTTTGTCTTATCGTTCAAGGAAAAAGTACCGATAATTTCCTTGATGAGCGCATCATCACTCTGCTCATACGTAGTAGGTTGATGACTAGTTCCAGCATACAAAACAAAATCGTACAGAGTATTATCCGTAAAAAACATATATCTGTTATCAAATGGAAAATGTGAATCGCTGGCAACCCAATGATGAAACACTGGAATGCCTGATATGTTGTCCCATCCCCTTACTATCTTATTCTCTGGACTGAATGAAAAAGGATCAGGTTCTGGATAATACGATTTAAAGTATCCCTGTGCAGTAAAGTATGTCGGCGCAGATCCTTCTTTATTTGAATACAGAGGGGTACTTATGTAAAATTTTGCAAAAACCTTTGTCGCTCCCTGTGGGTCGTTTGCTGTCAGTTCGGATTTGGAGAAATCTACATTTGTTTTGTCTGGCGTCTCTCGTATAAACCAAGTCTCAGGATATTTAAAACTAAATCCATACTTTGTGTTTGTATAGATTTTCCAATTTTGTGTATCAATGGTGATATCTTTGGCCTTATTTTTTGAATAAAAATAAATTCCTCCACCAATCACCAAAACAGCAATAACTATTAAAAGTGGGACAATAAATCCTCTTTGTAAGTTTTTCATGATAAGACAAGGGTACAATAATAAATCAATCTTGTATATGAAGCGGCTAGAACTAAAAAGCCCTTACCAAATAAAGCTATTTTAAGAAAATCCCAACTAGGGTGACTAGAGGGAATCGAACCCTCGACTCAAGTTCCACAAACTTGGGTTTTACCACTAAACTATAGCCACCATAAAAAACCAGTGCGCAGGAGAGGACTTGAACCTCCATGCCCGATGGGCGTTACCACCTCAAGGTAGTGCGTCTACCAATTTCGCCACCTGCGCGTAGACAAATGATATGTAAAAACGAGAGCTTACACAAGCAAGGCAGAGACCTCGCCTAATTTACTTATTTTGCTTCGACTTCTGTTTTCTCAACAGGAGCTTCTTCAGCAGAAACATCACCACCCTTTTCTGCGCGAGTATGGCGCATTTGGCGGCGAACTTCTTTAGCGGCTTTGTCACGAACGTGGTAGAGCTTTGCACGGCGAACTTTTGAACGTTTTACGATTTCGATCTTGTCGATCATAGGAGAATAGAGAGGAAAAATTTTCTCAACACCAACACCGCTCGCAACTTTACGAACAGTGAAAGTAGAACCAGCTTCAAGACCGTGCTTTACCGCAAGAACAAGGCCGTCAAAAGCCTGAACGCGAGTCTTGTCTTTCTCCTGGATTTTCTGCCAGACCTTCACGGTGTCTCCAGAACGAATACCGAGCTTCTTTCGCTCGGCCATATTGACTGTTGAAAATTTGATTTCCGTCGGATTCATATAGGTCAATAATGTAACATGATAGCCACTTGAGGGCAAATCTTAGTCGTTTTGAATGAGCTTTACAGCCTTTTTAAAGTCCGTCGGGTACGGAGCCTCTGCCGAGATTTTTTTACCATCAATTCCTGTAAAAGAGATCGAAAACGCATGGAGCGCCTGACGTTCAAAGCCAAAAAGTGGAGCTTGGTTTGGTGCGTACAGAGTATCTGCAACGACTGGATGATGAATTGCCTTAAAATGGACACGGATCTGATGTGTTCGGCCAGTTTTTAATTCAATTTCTACAAGTGCTGCCTGTTCGCTCCGAGTAATCACTTTGTAATGAGTGATCGCTTCCCTCATTTCGCCACGGGCGCCACGCTGGGCAGACCACATTCGGAAGTCGCTTTTGCTCCGGCCGATTGGTCGATCAATAATTCCATCGTCTTCTTTTACATTTCCGTACACAAATGCGTGATATTTTTTTTCGACTTCTCTGTCTTGGAATTTCTTTTTGAGGTCAGCAAACGCAGCAGGATTTTTTGCAACAACGATTGCACCAGAGGTATCTTTGTCGAGACGGTGAACAATGCCAGGACGCACGATTGTCTCCCCTGTTTTAAGGAGTATTGGTTCGCCTACATCTTTCATTTCTGGGCGATTTTCCATAAGCCAATCCACAAGCGTGGGTTCAGTTGTTCGTCCGTCAGCATGCACGACCAATCCAGCCGGTTTGTTGAAAATTATGTAATTGTCGTCTTCATAGAGAACCAGGATTTTCATTTTTTGATACTAGCACGCCTGCTCCAGTTGAAAAAATCGGCTTTGTCTAGTATTCTCACAGGACCGCAACACAATGCGGACTAAAAGAATGTGGGCTTAGCTGTCTTGGTAGGTCGTTGAACTAGACAGTGGTAATCAGCTTTCTTGAAAATCGAAGGTACGTCATGCGGGCTTAGCTCAGTTGGTAGAGCAACTCATTTACACTGAGAAGGTCGGGGGTTCAAGTCCCTCAGCCCGCACATTAATTAAAACAACCAAACGTTAAAGTTTGGTTGTTTTAATTATCCTGAAATACTCTAATCCCGCAATAAACGTTTTAAGTATTGCTCCGGATTATTGAGAAACCCTTTGGTTATTTCGTAATGATCAGTTTTTTTATAGTCGATTTTCTCTAATGCACTTCCATCACATGAATAAATAGTTGAATTCGGAAACGCAAGCAATATCGGAGAATGAGTAGCTATAAGAAATTGTGTTTCAGGATTTTTACACAAATCATTTATTATGATCAGTAGAGCAAGTTGACGTTGCGGAGAAAGAGCTGCTTCTGGTTCATCAAGAATATAAAACCCTCCGCCACCTAACCTATTTTTGAAAAAAGAGAAAAAACTCTCGCCGTGAGATTGTTTATGTAACGACTTCCCACCATAGGGAGAATATGCGACCCCGGCGCGCTGACCTCCTTCTTTCTCAAGATGATCGATGTGATTTGCGAGATTAAAAAAACTTTCTGCTCTAAAAAAATACCCGTCTTTTGTTTTCTTCCTCCAGGACAACGTCATGCAATCCGACAACTTTTGAATTTCGGAATAAAAGGAATTATCTGCGGTGTTAAAATTTATGTTCTTACTTCCTCCTTCTCTGCCAAATCCCGACTTACTCGCTATTGCTTCCAAAATGGTTGATTTACCCGTTCCGTTTTCACCAATAAAAAAAGTAACTTGTGACGAAAAAACGATATCTTTCAAATTTCTAACGATGTCCAGAGAAAATGGATACTCCGAAAAATCCACGTTATCTGAAAAAGAGATTTTAATTTTGTCTAAAATAGGGCCGTCTAATTCCATCTCATAACAATTTATACGCAAATTCTCTGCCCTCGGTAGGAATCGAACCTACATCAATGCCTTAGAAGAGCACTGCTCTATCCGTTGAGCTACGAGGACCTTGTCGAAATATACCAGGGCTATATAGAGGGGTCAATTTCGGGCACGGCAGAGGCTTTGAAGTTTTCGTACTCCTTCTCCCGATTCACAAAAAAGTTGTCAGCATCGAGAAGACTCTTCCTTCCCGCAGTAGCTGGGTTAACTGTAGACTCCGGCTCCACCACAAAAAAGTCGCCCCTATTCACCCGTACTGAAAGATATCCGTCTATCCCAACGGCGCACACAATGAGCACGGTAAACACGATGAGCATTAACTTCCAATCGCGCATCGTAACTTCCGCCATAGTCGACTTTGGCTTTACGATATTTTTACTTGGTTTTTTTTCTTTATTGAAAAGTTTCATTTGAATTTCAGTGCAGTTAATTCAATTTGCCCACGCCAGGTCGGCGTACTGCTCGCCTTCCCTTCTGTTTTGAGTATTGAAAGGCCGAGGTTGGTGATAGCGATTTTGTACGGCAAATGTTCGAGATAATTAATATAGCGCTGGGTATTTTCCCATGTTCCTGTTGTTTCAAGTTTGAGACGCATGATTTCTTTATCATCAGCGGTGTCTTCAATGTTTCGTGGTTCAACGTTAACAGACCGAACGATGACGGGAACATTCTGTACCCGACCAGTGGCCTCAATTTTTTCGATAAAACTAACAAAATCTGTGTGCGAAATAATTCGACTGTTCACAGACTCGGCGAGTTTTTTGAGATCTTCTGGACTGTATTTTGAAAACTCAACTGCTTGAGCTTGCAGTGAATTAATATCGCGCTCCAATGTAGAAACGGTCGTTGCAGAATTTTTTATAAATCCAAACACCACAAAGTGTCCTGCGATTAATACCACAATCAGAATTGCGGAAATGATAATGATTTTTTTTGTTGAAAGCGTTTTCATTTATTTTACGGTGATAGTCATAGAAAAATCGATATTTCGCTCTTTGGCAAAATTCGAAACGGGCAAGTCGATAGAACCGAACTCTGAACGACTTTCAAGTGCTCGGCTAAACGTGGTGAGGCTTTCACGGTCAGCGGCAATACCACGGAGCACAATAGTTGGCTTGTCGACAGCTTTTGCAAGAAATGTGATGTCGAGAATTCGAATCGTTTGTGGCTTCCCTTCAAAAATTCGCATCAAAGAATAAACAGACGTGCGAGGAGTAAACGGTTTTAATTCCTCCACATTTTTTAGCGCCTCCGCAACTTCTGCAGCCGATTCCCCTGTTTGAAGATCGGCCTCCAACACTTTTCGCGAACGTTCGAGCTCACCTCGAACGTCCCCTGCTTTGACTCTATATATGAAATACGAGGGCACTAAAAGCACGAGTGAAACTGCGAGTGAAACAAGTACGAGTCCAAGCCACACTGCAATGCGTCGGAGTCGATACTCTTTTCTCAAAATTATTTTTTGTTCTCTCGGAAGAATATTGAGCATATATTTATGACAATGCCGCGCCGATCGCAGCAGAAAAAAGCAAAGACTCTTCGAACGGTATCGATGGTACGACAGCATCGAGAGAAAATGCATTTACCCAGACATTCCCACGTCGTGCGGGGATTCCGATATTTTTACCAAGATAATCCGCAACGTCAGTCATGTCTCCGACGTGGCCACTCACTACCAATGCTTTAATTTTTCCTGAATCATTTTTTGATTTCACTCCAGACCTCGAAATCCAATATGAATACACTTTTTTTACTTCGTCAGACACAGAAAGAAGCTCAACAGATTCGGCAATTTTTTCACCTTCGTGAGATTTGAGAATTTTGTCGGAATTTTCAAGCGAAGAAGAAACCGTTGTTGTAAACCGCACAAGACCTCCAGAAGAAATCGCAATAATTGTTTTGTCTTTCAAAAAGTGAACAAGGAGAGACGCCTCTGTGTCGCCGTGCGGCACTACAGCCCGAGCCACTGCCTGCGATTCTGTAGCAAAAGAAAGAGGTGTGATCCTCGCCTGTTTTAAAAGTTCAACCCATGTTTCAGCAACACCTTTTGAATACGCCGAAACCACAACGCGGACAGACTGCACATTATTTACTGCAAATGGTCCTTCGATAATTTCAAAATCAAACACAACGTCTGTTGCTTTGAGTGGAATATTTTGGTCGAGAGAAAATTCAACCGCATCCTGCAAATCCCCTTCTTCTGGTAATGGAATAACGGTTTCGTACACGTAGGCTTTTTCTTCTGGCAATGCGAGGCGGGCAAAATGAGCGCCGTATGTGCTTCGAATATCTTTGAGCACACTTACGAGTTTGTCGGGTTTGGCAATATCACCAGCGACGATTACTCCGGGTTCGAGTTTAATTTCATCGATACTTTTCAACGTAAGTGCGTTGTGTTTTTTTTCAAATGAAACAACGCGGAGAGCAGTACTCTCAACTGAAATGCCGACAGCAGGCATGACAAGGAATTTCGGCGGCGGAAAAAAATCAAAGAAACGTAAACTCTTCATTCAAAAAATTATAACATGTGTTTTTTTCAATAAACTCCGCCGGAGCGGGCCCCGCCCCGGCGGAGTTTATTGGGGTAGAAATACAAATACAAACAAACCTATTTTTTCTTATCGAGGTAACTTTGCAAAATAAGTGCTGCGGCAGATACATCGAGAAGTGTTTTGTCGTCTTGTGTTCGAGCCGCTTCATGACTCGTCATGTATTCAGGTTGAAGGTAAACCGGAAGATGTAATTCGCGCTCGAGTTCGCCTTTAAAAAAAGTAATGTCTTTCATGATTGGATTGTCATTTCCTTTATAGTCTTTTGATTCTCCAATAACAATCGCTTCCACATCATGGCCCTTGCAGAGCGTTTTTATTGAACCAAAAAGATTTCGATCATTGGGAAATGTCGCTTTTGGCATCGCAATCGTGTGACTTTCGTCAGAAAGAGAGATGCCAACCCTTTTCGAACCGTAATCAATTCCCATTAATCGTGTCATGCGACCATTGTACATCTGATTGCGAACAGGCAAAATTTCGGTATAGTAAAGGACACTCGCCTGTGTTCTCCGGCAGTAACGCCAGAGCACTTCGGCAGTTTCAAGCAAAAATATGATGGATGTACTTACACAGTTCGCTTCAGGCGAAGATTCAGGAATTCTTGGATTTCTTCAAGCAAATCCAATTGCCTTGATAGCGATTCTTGTCTGGACCCTCGCGTGGAAAGGCGTCGCGCTCTGGAAAGCAGCTCGCCTTTCGCACAAGTGGTGGTTTATCGTAATCATGATCGCCAACACCGTGGGAATTTTAGAAATAATTTACATTTATTTCATTGCGAGAAAGTACACAGTAGAAGAAGAGGTTGTGAGTGAAACAAAATAATATATGGAGGAGTGGCAGAGTGGTCTAACGCGCTCGTCTTGAAAACGAGAGTCTCGCAAGGGACCGTGAGTTCGAATCTCACCTCCTCCGCAACGTAGTATTATCGGTGTAATCCGATATGAAATTAAAGGGTGAACGTAGGGAGAAATATAGCTTTTTCTCGTCTAGGGTACAGTTCTGAAGTAGAAAACCCAAAAATTGCCTTTTCTCCTCGGGTTCAGAACTCAAGAATATCTCTTTGGCTCTTTGGGCTATATTCAAAGTCATATTCGCGGTTATATAGAATTGTTCGTCAGCGCTCGAGTGGTCTTGCATCTGACTCAAGAGTTCAGCCTGTTTTTCTTTGTACTCTCTTAAATAACTGTCATACAAATCTTCCGTAATACGTCCGTCGAGCCGGTCTTCGTACATTTTCTTTATTCTTGCATCGTACTTGTCATATTCCGCCCTGAGGCCGGTTATATTGGTTCGATAAAATTTGTTCTCGTTCTCGCCGATTTCCTTTAGACCGGCAGTGATTTCTTCAATCCTGTCATCAGGTAGCTCCAGGTTGTCTAGAACGCCGTATACCTGCCCCACAAGCTCTTCTTCGGTTACGTATACCCTCTTACACTTCTTGTACCCAGAACAACTGTAATAGACGTATTTACCCTTTTTAAGTTGTCCCCCGACAGTACCGCCACAATGTGCGCACGTAACAGAGCCTCCTCCGAACATAAAGGGCATCGAGGCATATTTTGTCGGTACTTTATTGTGTTTCGCCATCACAGCCTGACATCTATCAAAAAGTTCCTTTGTGATTATTGACTTGAACTTGTGACGATACCTGAGTTTGTGCGTACGCGAATAAGCTTCACCGTGATAGAAAGTGTCGTTCAAAATTTTGAAAATCATTGCGTGATTAACCTTCACGCCAGTCTTGCTCCTCAAGCCGACGTTATACATCCGTTCTGAAAGTGTTTTTACTGACACGTCACCCTTTGCGTATTCTTCAAAAATTTTAACGATGTAGTGTGCTTTTTCGTCTGGAATAACATCGATTCTTCTCTTCTTTTCTGCTTCGTTATATACACTCTCGTAGCCGATTGGCGGCGCTCCGGTTATATCTCCATCTTCTCGCATTTTGTCCTGCTTCCTTTTGACGTTGTCGCTGAGTTGCAACACGTAGCTTTTGGCGAACATGACGCCCATATCCCAACGAAGAATGTCTGCGCTATTCGATTTTTTGTTGATGATTAAATTTTCTCTAAAAAAATGTATTTCTACCTTTCCTTCTCTGCGAAGTTCGTCGAAAACAACCGATTCCTGAAAACTCCTTTGCAGTCGGTCTACCGTATCAACAACAAGCGCGATTATCTCTTTGGATGCTCGGATGATGTCGATTATTTCCTGAAACTTTTTTCTAACACCTTTAGTGGACGACTCCTCTAGCTCAAAAACTTTCCATTTTTCTAAATTCTTACTCTTGGCATACGAAAGTATTCGTGAAAGTTGAGCCTCGTTTGAGTCCTGTTTTTTATCCGAAACTCTGGCGAGGATTATGGCTTTCATTTGTTCTTTTTGAAGTCTTCTACAACCTTGATTTCGTCGGCTAAAAGCCCATAGACCTTATAGACAAGCTCGTCAATCTCTTGGTCTAAAGCAACGATTCGACCGTTAAGATTTTTTAGTTCGTCTTTTTGTTTTGTGAAGAAATCCATGAGTTCTGATTTTTTATCCAAACTCAATGATGCTTTTGAAATCTTGAGCACTTCGTCAAATGAAAATTCATAGAAATGATTGAGTTTTGTCGGTAATTTTTCAAGACTAAGCTCAATGCGTAAAAGCTCTTTGCTCTTGTTAAGTTTTGAGTAGAACTCGTCATTAGCCAAAATTGTATTTCCAACAAGAACCTCTAGTGAATTTTTGTCCTTATCCGTCGCCTCTGCGATTGGAAATTGCTCAAGCTCATTAACCTTAAATTGAGGAAAAATCTTTCTCTGGAATTTATCAAAGGTATTTACAAACCAGTGAGACAGCAACGCCGAATTGATAACACCAAGAACGTATAAATAAGGGTAATCACTTTTTATATTTAGAATATTGTGGCTATTGATGTCGTTTATATATATGTCTTTTGAATAAATTGCATTTATGCAGTAAGGCGGCCGCGAGGGTATCTGGCGAACCACAATTCTTGGGCTATTAAATAGCTCCAAACTCCTTTGAGCCGCTAGGTTATGACCATATTTGATATATTCGCCAGACCAACCAAGATGATAACGGACAACATCTGCTCCCTCTAGGTATTTAAGCCAATCCACGCCATTAGATGTCGTCGAATGATAAACTCGAGTGTCTTTCATTTCTTTCGTCTGCTGTGGGATACCTTTTCCAACCTCGTAAGCTTTCAGCCCTGATTTTACGGTTGCAATTTCTTTCAAAGAAATACAATTTTTAAACTTTATTGCTACCTTGTCTTTGTGAGCAATTCTCAATATAAAATCGTTGCCAAAAAATGCTTCGGGTTTTGACTCAGACACGACCGTTACCTCTTCTGCTGTAAGTTCGCCAAGAACGACAGTAGTTGGTTCAGCTTTTTTCAAAAACAACAAACAAGTATCTACACTGGCTTGGTTGAATATTTTATCTACCGCATTGTAGATGTGAACATCGCCATTTTCTTTGATGATAAATTCTCTCAATGGCGCGAAGGAACTTATCGTGAGCCAGTTGTTCGGGATAATGAAACCGAGTTCACCATTTTTCTTTAACAAACCCCTGGATAACTCGATAAAAAGAAGGAAGGTATTTATCTGATAGTTTGCGAGCTTATATTTTCCGTAATAGTATTCCTTTTCTTTTTCATTGAAATTACCACCGCGGGCAAATACATATGGAGGATTACCAACGACAACATCAAAGCCCCCTTCATTCATAACTGATGGAAACTCGGCAGACCAATTGAAAGCTCGTTCACCTGCAATCTGCGAATCATCAATCAAACTGTTGCCACATTTTATATTTCCTTTGAGCGTAATAAGCTTCTGACCTTTTTGAGCCGACTTGAGCCATAGCGAAAGCTTGGTTATTTCGACGCTCTCAGGGTTAAGGTCTACACCGAAAATATTGTTTTCCAAAATCGGCTTTATGTAACTCTCTTCAGAAAGTAACGCGCTATTGCCGTCTAGTCCCTCCGCTTCATTAACGACCTTGAAAACTCTTTTATGTTCGGCAAGTAAGTAATCGAACACTTTTACCAAAAAAGCTCCGGAGCCACAAGCGGGGTCAAGAATTTTCACGCCTCTCAAAAACTGACTGTACTCCGAGTACGCTTGTGCCAATTTTTTATTGTAGCCAGCTTCTTTTACCCTTTTGTCGTCAAGATTAAACTTCTGTAAAATTTCGGTCTCTTTTTCAAACAAGAATTTACCCAACGAGTTTTTAACAATGTAATCAACAACATACTCCGGTGTATAAAAAATTCCATCCTTTTTACGCTTTGTGTCCTTTTTACTGACAGTGATTGTGCTTGCTTCTGAATACTGTTTCAGTCTCTCAAGGTCGGTAATAGATTGCTCAAAAATGTGACCAAGAATGTTAACCGAGAGGTCTTCCTGAAAATCAAAATTCGTAAGTTCGATGAAGCGTTTGCAAATTGAGTCGCTTACCTTCAGCCTATCAAGGTCATTGTCCTGCTTAAAAAGTTCACCGTTATATCCGTTCGGCACTCCCAACCGGTCACTTCCCTCATCTACAGCCTTAAAGAACTTTTTTAGGGTTTCCCAAATCGGTTCGCTCAACTGGCTTTTTTGCGAATACTCAACAACCTCGACCAATTTATTCTCTGGCAACAATCCGGAGTCCTCGAAGAAACATATGAACACTATTCGGTCTACAATTTTCTGCGCCTTTTCAACGATATAACCATAAAAGTCCGGCCGCTTAATGTCTTTATTGTTTTCTACGATGTCGGTAATTAGACTTTCACGGAGTTCCTTATACTGCGCATAAAACCGGTTCGTAATTTTTTCTTGCTCAACACGAATAGCCGAAAGAAGCATTTCGGTTTCTGTCTGCCCCTTTTCCGTTACAAAATTCTGAACATTCAGGAGAAAAAAGAATTTGCGAAAATTGTAATAATTATCTTTTGGGTCGATTAGCTCCGTGAGTGTAAATTTTTCGTAATCGAGTTGATTATCTCGGAATAATCGGAGTTCAAAAAAGTTCGTAGCTATAACAAAACCACACTCCTTGAATTGAGGTTTGTATTTGAAAGCCTGCTGGATTGGACTCAGGCTACCTTCCCGATACTGCGACTTATCAAGAGATGTATTGGCGTCTTTTATTTCAACGACGGCCACAACACGCTTTCCCTCTTTGCCGAAATAGCCGAGCGTTGCGTCAGGCATCTGACCGCCTCCACTTTCCACATTGTCTTTAGGCTGAATAGTGTAGTTTTCTTTTGGAAAAGCCGAGTAGCCAAGGATGTTTATGAAAAAATCTTGATTGAAAGCCTGCTCGCACTGGGTCTCATTTTTCTTTTGAAGTTCCCCTGCATTGTAGGCATCAGACCAGGATTTAACTACCGAGAGCTTCTGGTCAAAATCGGGTATTTCAAACCGTTCAATCTTTCCTTTTATGATTTTATTTTTGAATAATCCGGCCATTTTATTTAGTGCTTACCTTTTTCAAAAACGCCTCAAACTCGACTTTCTCTATCCGATATTCCTTGCCGATTTTATATGCTCCAAGTTTCTTGGAGTCGATGTAACGATAAATGGTCATCACGTTCAGTCCCAGTTTTTCCGCTAAATCTTTTGCTGTGTAAAAGTCTTTTTCTTTCATGGTTTTATGTTTTGATGTCAATAATTATACTTTACAATTCTTTACAAGCCAATCATTCGGCCGTGGATATTCGGAATGGTACGAAATCATCGAGCGCATCTTTTATTTGTCTTACCCAACCGTGGTAGGTCTTACTTGAAATGTCGTCGAGAAACTTCAAATCTTTTGCTATCCGATACCAAGTTCGAGGTGTCGAATACCGCTCGACAACCGACCTCGTGTCTCTGATTCCACCCTTACTGAGAACCCTGAGACCCACGAGGTACAGAGCGTCTTTTGGTTTTATTTTGGGCTTATTTTTGAAAATGGAATCAAGGGTTTTCTTCGGATTGCTCTCAACATCGAACAAGAAAAGATTTTTACCCACAATGATTTCATCCCAGTAATTGAGAAGTATTTTCTGACAAACATTCTTCTTAAAAACATCTGCAAAAGTTGGATTTTCCTTGAGTCCCAGCCCTCTCAAAATCGCATTCATTTTAACTTTTTTTGCGAGTCGAGCTTCAATACGCAAGACCTCTGTCTTTTTCTTCTTCGTTAGTGTGTCGAAGAGAGAAAGTTGAAGTGAGTTCTGGTTTTTATCCATAGCTCGTTTCTCGGGTTTTTTAAGGTCGTAAACTTTGTCGTACACAACAAGCGAATGGGAGTTTGTGTAGAACTGGAGCGAATGTCCACTATTCCTGAAGCTGTCACGGTTAATGTCCATTTTCTTACTGACATCAACCTTACGGAGTTCAGTAATCACGAAGCTTGAAGTGTACCCGTCTGTAAGCCTAACGTTTTTTGACGGATGAAAAGCCGACACTTTGGCATTTCTTAAATTCTCGTGCGACACATAGACCTGCATTTCAATCATTGCTTCATGTAGTGCCGAAATAACTTTTTCAAAGTCGATTTCTTCCACCTCGTCAACATTATTTCCATAAAGCATCTTTGCCACAGAGAACTCGATTTTAAGCGGTATTTCGCTACCGTTTCGTGTCATCCTTTTCATTAAGGTCAAACGTGGCCTATAGATTCCGGCTTTCTTGTCGGCGGCACTCGGATTATTGACGCACTTCACTAGATAATTCCCAGACATCCTGAGAATGATTGCGTTTGGCGTAAACGCTTCGGGTCTGAGCTTATACGACCCTCTCGGCACGTTTAGAACGACAGTGTCCAACATGGCTATTTTTACTCTAAGCTTCCGTAGCGCTCATCTGTTTTTTTGTACAAATGTGGATTTACCCTTCTATCGACCTTAAAACCCAGAGCGAAAAAACCGAGTAAATTATTTCGCTCTGTTTCGCCAAGTTCTTTTAACGACCAGTCCGGTTTTGATTCTTCGTTGATAATATTTTCGTCGGACATAAAAAAACCTGTTAGGGTGTGCCCTCAGGTTATTCGTATGCTCGTTTACAAAAGTTTGTAAACTTTTTAGGTCTTCAAATATTTTTTGTTTATCGATACTGATTTTGTACTAACATCAAGGAAATCTTTTATTTTCGTATCCTGAGCCACAATCCGGTTGACGGCCTTGCCTGCCTGATAGACCTTGTTTTTCGATGTTTCATCGTCAAAAGAGTAGCCCCAGTCTTCCAATATTTCATCATTAGCCCAAACCTTATTTTTATCCTTGAAAAGAGTTTTCATTAGCTTGCACGGGTCACTCTCTGACTGCTTCGAGATAAGAATTGACGTGTTGGCAAAAAACAGCGTTCTAGTGACACCGTCAAATTCTAGTTTCGCATCAGCATCATCAGTTTTTACAGCAGAGTCGTCTTTCGTTTTTTCACCAAAATCGTAAGTGATTTTTGGGTCAAAATCGCCAAAGAAATCAATCATTGCCTGATTTATTTTCACTCGTACCTTGTAAGTACCCCGCTCTTCTTCAGGATTCACTTCCCAATCAGAAATCCAAACCTGGTCTATCTCGATAAACTTCATTGCTTCCAGGGCAAGCAGGTTGTGAACCGGCAGGTAAGGGCTTTCTTTTTGCTCGGGAAACTCGTTCGGTTTCACCGTGAGTTGGGCTATTTCAAAAACAAAACTATTCCCGTACTGGTCGATGTATTTCTTCAGTAATCCGTATGTAAAAAGGAGTTGTTTGTTGAACTCGTAGAAATTTTCTTTCTCTGGCCTGAGCCCGTCGTTCACATAGTCAGTAAGGTAACGCGACATGAAGTCCAAAATTGTTTTTTTAGATTTTTTTGAAATCTGAGGAGAAAATTCAATGAACTCCAAGTATCCATTCAGACGAAAATTCGCCTTCTCCACATCTTCAAAATCAAAATCGCCTTCATGTATTTTGGCTAACGCTTTTGCCATTGTGCTGTCGGGATGCTTTTCGCAAAATTCTTTATTTTTCTCATATTTGTCAGCACAAAAACCATCGAAAGCGTACTTACCTCGCACGAGTTCAAAATCTTTAAGTTCAAAGCCGAAGGCACGAGAAAGATTCTTGGTGATAACGACCGAAAGCATTTCGCTTGAGCCAAGAGCTGTGAGGTCGCCGAAAACTATTCTTGATTTTCTGAACATTTTATTCGCATCGCACAAAAGCCAGAGTATGTACAAATCTGCCTCCGGTAAATAGTCCTGTTTTCGTTTATTGCGCTCGGTCATATTTTCTCCCACACCTTACATTAGTTTACAGTGAGAATAAAACCTCCTTCGCAATAACTCAGTAGAAAATGGCTTAAAATAGACTTGAAATGGTACTTATTTTCTAAGCTTTGATACCCAGTTTCGAAATGTCTTTTTTGTTGAAAAATGACCCTAAATAGAGTAGACTGAGAGCGCATAAGGGACTCACTGCCTAGCGGGGGGTCCCTTTGCTTTTGTACTAAATCACATGCGTTTTTTGGGGAAAACTGTCGCAGGGCAAGCGTATTTTATTTTAAGAAATTCAGGATTAAGGTCATTGCCAATCATTTTGTCTTTTTTCCCCAACCCAGCGCGAGTTAAAGAAGAAAGGACGAGGTCGATAACCTGTAATCCGTTCATGTTTTTATTTTTACTCACCAGGTTAAGACTGGTTTTGGTAGATACAGACTCGGCTGAGAAAGAGTGGATGCCTGTTTTTGTTAATCTTTCGTGTTCCGACAACAACTCAGTATCAAGCTCAGGCCCCCTTTTTTCTACATACATCGTGTTCATTTGACCACCGTGTCTTATAATTCTGTTAAGCAAGTTTTCATACGAAAGATAGTACGGGTCTACCGGATACACGTATCTATCAACCATTCTTTTTTTCAAAATAAAACAGGTGACAATTTTGAAATCTAAGGATTTTATGATTCGTTCATCAAACTCGTTATAGAACAAGGTACGAGTTTCTGGCTTTAACATACAAAGGTTCCGTTCATCTGACCTTTTATCAACTGGTCGCTTGAGCTCTGATGAATGCAGAATAAAGGTTCCGTCGTCTGCAAAAAACTTTTTTTTGAGAGAATTTACTTCAGCATCCATTTTCAAATATTCATTTTCAGAAATCAGAAGGACTCCGAGTCCAAATATAGGATACTGTGTATCAATTACAGTTAAGTTGTGGTCTCCGGTTTCGTCGATAAAAGCTAGCATAGGCAACAGCTTACATTTTTTTGGATTTAACTTCTAGAATAAAAGAAAAGTCCCTGCTTCGGAAAATTAGACTGCGACATCTGGGAGTAATGGTATAAAACCCAAAATTCCACTAAACTGGAGTTCATGCCTTATTTCCTTCCAATTAACAGTTCTAAACGCATCTAACCACTCCCGCACATTTAAAAGAGCGACGACGGTCGCTCTTTTTATAACTAGTTCGCCTCCATACTTCCGACGTGGGCGTCTTTAGACCCGCCGTTCACCTGACTAAAAATCTCTGGATTTTCCGGACCAGACACCTCGAGCACCGCCCAGGCGCCCTTGTTCATTCTCGCAAGCGCGTGGTCAACCAACAAATACTTACCTGGCACGTCTGTGGTGAACTCAACAATAGCAGCCCCGCCAGGAAGCACACCTGTCGCCTGAGTATTGTGCTCAAGCGCTCCGCCGATACTTGCATTTGGATACACCGTGTCAAAAATTTCTCCGATGACGTGAAATGAAGAAATTAAATTCACCCCGCCGTTGCCGACATACATTCTTATCTTATCCCCTACTTTTGCCTGCATTCTTGGCACACCTTCGACCTTTCCATTAAACACGACGTAGTTTGGCACACCCGCAAGCAAAGCATTGCTATCGAAGGGCACAAGTCCTTTTTTGCCGAGCTGACCTTCGGTATAAAGCTCACCCTGGGAAACATAAAACTCTTTATCGACCGGAGACAGCGCTAAAGTTGGATCCAACGGATCCACCATGATTAGCCCATACTGCCCATGTGAATTGTGGGTGCTGACGTTTGGCATTGCACAGTGATAAATGTACAAACCAGGATTGAGCGCCTTAAACCGGAAAGTCTTGGTTTCCCCCGGCGCGACGTGAGTAAGGGTTGCGCCCCCACCGGGACCAGTAACCGCATGCAGGTCAATATTATGATCATGCAGGCTTGTTGAGTCATTGGTGAGTTCGACCTCAACAGTGTCACCCTCACGTACCCGAAGCATCGGTCCTGGAACCTGATTGTTGTACGTCCAATAATTAAAATATATTCCTGGGGCAATTTCTGAAATCACTTCTTGCGCTCGTAATTTTATTCTCACAATTCCATCGACGTCTGACTGTTGCGGTTCACTCGGAACGGCGTTTGGATCGGCGCCAATATCAGCGACCCTCGCAAAATCTTTTCCGTGCTGAAAGAAATCAAAAATTTTAGAAAAAGGAATCGACGGTGGTAAACCGCCAGGAGCATGAGAGTGCATGAACGCCGGCATGGCAAAATCTGGTGCGTATGTGCGGTTGGAGATAAGGCCGGTGAAAAGAGCGATCACGAACAAAACGAAAGGGACGTAAATGCCGGGTTTTTTTACAATATCGCGAATTGCAGGTTTTTTTATTAAATGGATAACTAAGACAATAAGGGCAATGACTCCAAAAACCCCTGACAATATTTCAAAAATAAGATATGTGAACATGCTAGGAAGTATACCAATGAGTTCTAACGGCCTCAACGGTCCTCCGCCAATTTAAAATAGCCGGTTTTCCGGGCTATTTTAATTCTGGCAATGGGTATAATTAATCATTACTAATCAGATACACACATGACTACACAAGAAAAATACGTAGATGGTTTTGTACTCGTAGTTCCGAAAAGCAAACTCGCAGTGTATAAAAAAATGGCCCTTGAGGGCGCTCGCATGTGGAAAGAATATGGTGCATTAGACTACAAAGAATGTATCGCCGACGATATGAGTGCCAAGTGGGCGCTTCCCTTTCCCCAATTAACGAAAGCGAAGAAAAATGAGGTCGTATTCTTTTCTTTCATTACGTTCAAGTCTCGCGCTCATCGAGATCAAGTAAACGCAAAAGTAATGAAAAATATGAAAACACAGGATGCAGACAGCAAGAAGATGGAAATGCCCTTTGATATGAAAAAGATGGCATATGGTGGTTTTAAAGTTTTGGTTCAGGGATAATTTCCCGTACCACAGTTTCCGCCTTTGCATTATTCAGATAATAAGTTTTAACAACATCAACAATCCCCTGTTAACATAAAAATACCGACAAGGTCGGTATTTTCTTGTCATTTTTTCACAAATCTTTACTATTGAATATGGAATCTTTTAAAAAGGAGGTAGTTGTGGAGACCAGATTAGACATGCTTGTTGCAAAGGCTCGAGGGCACGTAATGACCCCGACCGAGATGGAAGAACAACGGCAGAGTTTTGCGTATGGCAATACGGCCATAGAAAATCCCCGGATCACTCGCACGGTGGTCGAAAAAGCCGCCGCACACCTGAAAACCACAGAAGGAGTTACCAATGCCTCGTGATTACACAGACCGACAAGGAATGCTCATTCCCCACTTGCTTGCAACCAACCCATCCCACTGGCCAGCAAGCTTGGTCGAAGGTGTCAAGAAAATCGCGAACCTCAAACCCGAACAATGCATGGAGCTCACGGAGGACAGCACAAAACGAGGAGAATTTGATATGGCGGTCAGACGCTGGGCCACCTTTCACGAAAAAGAAGCTGAGGATTTTGTTCGCGACAAAAGCGGCCTCACCGCTGCTTACGTGGGCGAATAACCTCACACAACATTGGCTCGAACAAAAAGTTCGGGCCTTTTCTTTTATAAAAATTAAGAACTTACCTTTTCGTGCTGATATGCATCGGATGCATATGGGAAGCAATACCTATTCCTGTCGCAATAATCACAAGATTTTTAATGATGTACTGACCTTCGAGTGTTGGTACCAAAAACCCAGACCACGTTTCTTCAGGCAATAAAAAGAGCGGACCAAACGTTGTGATCATATGAACAAAAAGAAGTGGAATGACGATCCGTTCCGCTCCTCGTATAAGAAACAGAACGCCTATAATACATTCAAAGAGCCCGAACAAAATAAGAAACGTACCGAACGACATAAATGGGATAGTCTGTTCAAACAAACGCTGGACGAGCCCACTTGCCGGGCTTAGTCCAAGCACTTTCAAAAGTCCGAACCAGAAAAAAACCGCGAATAATGCAAACCGAGCGACAGGAATAAAAATTCTTCGGAAAAAATGAATGAGTCGAATATCAAATGCTCTTTCAAATGTTTGTAGTGACATGTATTCATTATAGATAAATTTAAAATAAAAAAATACAACGTTATGCTTTTTCAAACATTTGATGTTATTTCAGAAGGTAGACTATAATGCAGGCAAGATTATTCTTAAATTTAAAATCATGAGCAACAGACCAGTACATTTTGAAATTCAAGTAGACAACCCGGAACGCGCGATTAATTTCTACAAGAACGCCTTTGATTGGAATTTTCAAAAATGGGAAAACCCAGGAACAGAATACTGGATGATTATGACCGCAGACAAAGACAGCAAGGAATTAGGAATTAACGGCGGTATGCTCCAACGTCCCGCAAAAACCGCCGAAAAAGAATGTGGTACGAATGCATTTGTCTGCACCATGCAGGTTGATAATTACGACGAAACAGCAAAAAAGATTTTGGAAAATGGCGGTATCGTTGCGATGCCGAAGTTTGCTCTCGTCGGTATGGCGTGGCAAGGATATTTCCTCGACACCGAAGGCAATACATTTGGCATTCATCAGGCAGACAAGAACGCAAAATAATTAAATCGTACGGTGTGTTAGTGAGACATCTTTCGCTTTTTTCTCGTGTGCTACAATTTACGAATGACTTCGTTCCGTTTTAAAGCTGTCGAGTATCATCATCGACATAAAAGTGCTGATTGGTACTGGACTGTCGGCATCATTACGATTGCATCAGCAGCCACAGCGATAATTTTTGGCAACATTCTCCTTGCGATCCTTATTCTCCTCGCCTCCTTCTCTCTTTTGATGTACGCCGCTCGTTTGCCAGACGAAAACGATATTGAAATCAGTGACGCCGGAATTAAAATCAGCAAATATCTTTTTTCGTACGCAAACCTTGAATCTTTTTGGCTCGAACACCACGAACACCCTCGCCTTCTCATCAAAACAAAGCGATTTTTCATGCCGCACGTCATTATTCCTGTCGACGGTCTTTCAGAAATTGAGAAAGAAGAGCTTCGTGTATTCCTCAAAACCAAAATAACAGAATACGAGCAAAGCGAGCCACTTCTCGAGCTCATCATGGAACATCTTGGTTTTTGATTGGATTAGGGGCGTCTTTTGTAGTACATTGTCGAAGTTCATTCGTGTGTAGTTTTTATCGTCCTCGTAGTTCAATGGATAGAACATGAGTTTGCGGAACTCAAAATGCAGGTTCGATTCCTGCCGAGGGCATAGATTGTGAGAGACATGGGTACTGACCCTGTAAGGGTCGACCGCGTACTCGCGGCCTACCGAGGGCATATAGTAGCTAAATGTTATGATGTATAATACCTAAAGTATTTATCAGCTATACATAACATATGAAAAAAATTTTTAGAGATTTCGTTTCCACAGAACAGAGAGAGTATCCGATGAAAATCGGCCGAACTGTCGCCTCTTCATTAACTGGCTTTATCGTTGGTGCAGCTGCAGCCCACATCATCTGGGTCACCATGGCCGGACAAATGCTCGATCTCATTGGACGCTAATTTTTTCACTCTCCTTTTTGAATCAAAAAAACTCCCTGACTAGGGAGTTTTTTATTACTTAGTTTTTGCTTTTGCGCTTTTCGTGAGATACGCAGCAAGTCGGGCCTTCTTTCGGCTCGCATTGTTTCCCTTAATGAGGTTAGTTTTTGCTGCCTTGTCTATTGCTTGTTCAACTTCTGGAACCATTTTCTTGGCTTCTTCGATTTTGCCTGCAACAACAAGCTTTCTAAATTTCTTAATAGAAGATGAAAGTGCTGTTTTTCGAGCCATGTTAAAACCTCGCTTTCGGCGAGAATTTCTTAAGGCTTTTTTGGCTGATTCTGTGATCGGCATATTTGTGTCGGGTACTTTAACACATGTCGCGGTTAGTGACAAATTTTGTTATGATTCCCCAATGATTTCACACCTCCACGGAAAGGTTATCGATAAAGCCCTTAGATTCTGTGTTTTGGACGTTGGAGGCGTTGGATACAAGGTTTTTACCACCGATGAAGCGCTCCACAGTGCCACAGAAGGCGCCACGGCCTCGTTTTGGACTCACCTGGCCGTACGCGAAAATGCCCTTGATTTATATGGCTTTCCTGACAAAGATTCATTAAGTCTTTTTGAACTTTTGATAAATATTTCGGGTATTGGGCCCAAAACTGCAATCGGTATCGTAAACGTCGCAAGCCCACAAACACTCCGCCGAGCAGTGTCTTCTGGCGACCTCGCCTACCTCACCAAAGTCTCTGGTATCGGCCGCAAACTCGCTGAAAAAATAATCCTCGAACTCAAAGAAAAACTTTCTGTATACGGCGAAACCGAACAAGAAGATCTCCGTGGCGAGACAGACGCTCTCGAGGCACTCAAATCGCTCGGATATTCTGAACGCGAAGCTCGCGAAGCCCTCAAAAAACTTTCTGGAGAAAATATTTCTGCTGGAGACAAAGTTAAAAAGGCGCTCAAATCTTTGGGTAGTAATAAATAAAAATGACTGAATTTCTCAAAAAAATTATTCCTAGACGAGTATTTAGATTTTTCCAACCAATGTACCACTACAGCATCGCTCTTCTCGGCGCAGTCGTGTATGGCTTCCCTTCCCGCAAACTTTATGTGATCGGCGTTACAGGCACAAAAGGAAAATCGAGTACGACAGAAATCATCAACAGCATTCTCGAAGCAGCCGGTCACAAAACAGCTGTGTCGAATACGATTCGATTTAAAATCGGTGACAATTCACAAAAAAATCTCTACAAAATGTCGATGCCGGGACGCTTTTTCATTCAACATTTTCTTTCTGAAGCAAAAAAAGCTGGATGCACTCATGCAATTGTTGAAATGACTTCTGAAGGCGCGCGGCAATTCAGACACAAATGGATCGATCTCGACGCATTTGTATTTACGAACCTTTCACCAGAACACATCGAGTCTCATGGTTCGTATGAAAATTATAAAAAAGCAAAAGTTTCGATCGGCACACTCATCGAATCATCTAAAAAACCGAATAAAGTAATGGTGGTAAACGGTGACGATCCGAACGCTTCCCTCTTTCTCAACCTCAAAGTTCCTACAAAAATTTTATACTCTCTTACACATGCCGAGCCATACGCCACCGACGAGAAAAATAGTTTCTTCACTTTCAATAACACAAAAATGGAACCGAAACTCATCGGTGTTTTCAATATATATAATGCGCTCGCTGCTGCAACACTCGCCAAAGCATTAGGAATTTCAAACGAGGTAATCAAAAGAGGAATTGAAAATATAAAGGGTATCGACGGACGTGTTGAAAAAATTGACGTTGGTCAAAATTTTGGTGTGTATGTCGACTATGCTCACACCGCAGACTCACTCGAAAAACTCTACAAAGCCTTTCCGAATCAAAAAAAGATTGGTGTGCTCGGCAATACAGGCGGCGGCCGAGACACGTGGAAACGTCCAGAAATGGCAAAAATTGCTGACACGTATTGTGACCACATCATTCTCACCAACGAGGATCCGTACGACGAAGATCCACAAAAAATCATCCAGGAAATGCGCGTAGCGATTACAAAAAAGCCCTGCGAAATAATCATGGATCGTCGTGAAGCAATTGCAAAAGCGATCTCGCTCGCACACGCTGGCGACGTTGTCCTCATTTCCGGCAAAGGTACTGACCCATACATTATGGAAGCTCATGGCAAAAAAACTCCGTGGAGTGATGCGACAGTTGCACGCGAAGAACTCGAAAAGCAATTTGGAAAATAAAAACCGCTACACAGATGCATAGCGGTACGAGGTCATGTTGCTTTTACAATACAAAGGATAACGAGAGCGATAATACTTCCGAAAACGACGAAGCCGTACATGATCCCAGCGACTCGACCGTTATACCAATAGCGTTCATTCATTGTGGTTCCTCTCAAAAATATTTTTACACGTTTCTCTTTTAAGACTGTCATGCGGAGCCAGGAAGGTCAATGAATTATCTGAATATTTACTTTATATCTACTTGAAGCTACATTTACCGCATGCCAGAACTCCCAGAAGTCCACACAACTGTCACGGGCCTCAACCAAAAACTCAAAAACAAAACCATCACTGATGTATGGTCGAGCTACAACAGTCCATTTCATAAAGGAAAATCAAATATAAAAAACGTTCATTATTTTAAAAATTTTCGCGAAGCGGTTTCTGGTGCGAAGTTCCTTGAGGCCAAACGTCGAGGCAAAAACATTCTCATTCATCTTTCAAACCATCACACTATTCTCGTTCACATGAAGATGACCGGGCATTTGCTCTACGGTTCTTACACATTCGATACACATAAAAATGAATGGCATGCGAAGAACGATGGTCCGCTTCGAGATCCGTTTAACCAATACATCAGGCTTGTATTTACACTGTCGGATAAAAAACATTTAGTTTTTTCGGATTTAAGAAAGTTCGGGAAAGTTTTTATTTTTCCGACAAAAGAACTTAGCATGTTGCCAGATATTTCTGTTCTTGGCCCAGAACCATTAGAAAAAGATTTCTCATTTGAAAAATTTAAAGTGCGAATCCTTGAGAGACCTCACGCTCCGATAAAATCAGTTCTCATGGACCAACACGTGATCGCCGGCATCGGTAATATTTATTCCGATGAAATGCTCTGGACAGCAGGCATTCATCCCCTTTCGGCTCCGGCTGATGTTCCGGAACCATTTCTGAAATCACTTTTTAAAGAAATGAAATTAGTTTTAGAAAAAGGAATAAATTTTGGCGGTGATTCGGATTCTGATTACAGAAACATCGAAGGAACTCCTGGCGAATTTCAAAACAAACATCATGCATACAGACACACTGGCGAGATTTGCTTTCGGAAGAGCTGTGGAGGCATAATTGCAAGAGCGAAGATCGGCGGCAGAAGTGCCCATTTTTGCCCAAAGCATCAAACACTTTTCAAAACAGATGCTGTTAAAAAATCTCGCAAAAATAAATGAGTAGCGACACTCTCGGAATTTTAATAATTATTTTTTTCATTGTTCTCGGTGTCATCACCGGCGGCAAGATTTTTGGCACCGGATATTATGCGACGAGTACTGCGGTGTATCAAACAAACAGTGGCCTCGGTCACTACACAGACGAAAACGGCTTCATTGTGCCGATCAACGACAATTCTTCCAGCCAAAGCAGAGCCGACACCGCACAGCAAGTCGAAGACATTTCACAGCAGGTTTCTATTCTCTCAAGAGACGTTCAAAAATATGTAGAAAATCGATATGATTCGCCGTACAAATACAAAGTAGCAATTTCTGAAGTAAATGAGGCTGGTTCGTTGAATGAATACATTGTTTTAGACACAAACTTCAACGATGGCGAAGAACTTTTGCTTTCTGGCTGGAGATTGCGAAGCACCGTTACAGGAAGTGAGATTGTGATCGGTAATGCAGTAAATATTCCTGGTGTAAATTCTCAAATAGAAAGATCGATCGTTGTCGCGGGAAATTCACAGATAATCGTTCAGCAAGGTCGTTCTCCAATTGGTATTTCATTTCGAATAAATAAATGCGCTGGCTATCTCCAAGAAATACGAAACTTTCGTCCTGCGCTACAAAGTTCTTGTCCAGAAGTGAGTGAAGACGCTCCCGCACTTTCAAATACAATAGATAATGAATGCCTCGATTACATCGACAATCTTCCTCGATGCAAAATTCCCGATGACAACGATTTTCCTGAAGATTTAAGTCGTTCGTGTGAAGATTTTCTCGAAACCCAAGTAAATTACGGAAGCTGTGTTGCGAATCATCAATACGACAGAGATTTTTTGACCCACGAATGGAGATTTTATGCAGGCCACACAAAACTTCTCTGGCTTAGCAAAAGAGACAACATCCAACTCCTCGACAATGCAGGGTTAGTGGTTGATACGTACACATATTAAAATTATAAATTCAAAATTCTCGAGAGAGCAATTCCAAACGCCACCGAAACATTAAGCGACTCCTTCTTCCCTTTCATATCAATACAAAGCACATCGTCACAAAGTGAAATAACTTTTTCTGGCACGCCATTAACTTCATTTCCAAAAATAAATACAGTCGGTTTAGATATTTTGTACTTTTTATAATCCACTGACCGCGCATGCTGTTCAACTGCGACAATTCTAAACCCTTCTGCTTTTAATTTTTTAATAACTGTGCCAATATTTTTTACTGCTTCCCATGCAACTGACTTTTCTCCGCCCAGTGCAACTTTTATGATCTCTTTATTGTCCCGACCAAACTGATCCTGTGGCGCCGGCGTAAAACCAGTGAGGTATGCTTTCTCAATGCCTAACGCATCCGCCGTACGGAAAATAGACCCCACATTGTGGGAACTTCGGATGTCGTGGAGGATTATTCTCGCTGGCTGACTCTTTTTCATACGGGCATAGTACACTCTTAAAGGAAAATGATATACTCTTTCCATGCTTTCAATTTTTCCAGATTTATTCACCTATTCCCTCATCGCCCCTTTCGTTTTACGAATAGCGCTCGGTAGTTTTTTTGTTTTGCAGGGCATCCGCCGTCACAAAGAAGACAGCATGGGATGGAATGCGCTCTGGGTAAATAAAAAACTCGGCACGTACACCGTCGCTGCCATTCTCGCAAAAATTCAGATTATAATCGGCGTACTTTTATTTGTTGGTCTTTTTACCCAAGTCGCAGGCATTCTCGCTCTCCTTTTTGTGTGGGTCGAATGGTTTAAAAAACGCACGAACGGCACCACAATTCCCTTTCAGGAACTTTGGCTTGCTGTTTTGGTAACAGTAATCGGACTTTCTCTCCTTTTCCTCGGAGCAGGTTCGCTCGCAATTGATTTGCCGTTGTAAATCGACCGCAGTGAGTAGCGTTTTACTTTTCGCCTTTATTCCGTTATATTTTCGGAGCGTCTACAAGGTGTAGACATGAACAATCCGCCTATAGCTGTTTTGGTAGTTACAGGAGGAATTGCGCACAAAACCACAAAATATCCGCCTATAGCTCAGTTGGTAGAGCAGGTGCCTTTTAAGCACTTGGTCGCAGGTTCGAATCCTGCTGGGCGGACAAGCAAGAAAAATCCAGGGCGTCGGCGAGGAAATTATCCGTGACGACACGAGGTAAAAACTACTATTAAAAATTTAGTAAAGAAAAAAACCCGGCGATGTAATCGCCGGGTTAGTTTATTTTTACACACAGAACAATTATCGTTGACGCCGAAAAATAAGAAGAGGGAACGTAACGAACAACAAGGTCGCTGGTTCCGGAACAGGATTGAGTAGAAACGCATGTTCTTGACCCAATGAATTTGTTCCATAACCAACAATTTGACCGGAGTTGTTTATAGAAGTTGCATCGAGCAGAGTCCAACCCAGATTAGGGTCAATCAGATCATTCAGGTCTTGTATTTGATCATCTAGATACACAAAAGCTCGATAGGTCGCATCAGCTCTTGAAGAACTACCTACCACCTGCCCACCTACATTAATTGAGTTTGCGTAACTATAATCCCCTCCAAGAGTTCCCAGATCTCGTACCATATCATTTTGCCAGAGCGTCGCATGAGTAGAGACGTTATTTGTAGTGTTAGACCACCCAACTATTTGTCGGGTGAGATTAATTCCTACAGCAATACTAAAGGAACCACCGAGGGTTCCCAAATCACGCGCCGCTCCATCAACATGAAGAAATGCGTGGCTGACAATTGGATCGACACTGGCCCAGCTATAGCCCACAACCTCACCAACATCGTTGATCCCCTTACTTCCATTAAAACCTGGACCAGAGCCCGTAAGAGTTACTAGGTCATGCAAAACCCCAGCCGAATATTTGAAGGCTTGATGAACTTCAACACCTCGAAAATGCCACCCGACTATTTCCCCATTATTATTGATCGCTTCAGCACTACTGTAACCGTTAATTAAATTGCCAGATGAAGCAAATAAATCAAGCATTGCACCATTTGAGGAAGAGTACAGGAAAGCGTGTTTAATACCAAAACCATTAACATATTCGGACTGTCCGACAACTTGTCCATTATCATTAATTCCATTAGCAACACTGGATGCGCCGCCGAGTGAAAGATTCTGCATTGAACCGTTCGTGTACAAAAACGCCCGCTGAAATCCATTGGGTGTATTCGCCCACCCAACAACCTGCCCATAATTATTGATTCCAGTAGCTCGACTAGAACCACCCCCGAGTGTTCCCAAATCGGTCACCGTATACCTTTGAGCTGAAGCTGGTTGAATAACGAAAGACAAAACAACAAACAGCGATAGTAGAAAACGCATCTCATTCTCCTTGTTAAAGATCGACACGAACAGCACACAGCTATTCATTTTTCCTAGGCCATATTACTCTAAAAATAGAATCCGGCATAACAAAAACCCCCAGAACATGTCTGGGGGTTTAAACGATCAAGTCGGAACTGGCGACAACGAGCACGGAACGACGACTCGAATCTGTGTGATCCTCTTCCAGTTGCGAAGAAGCGAGAGTGGATACATCGACGCCTCCTGTTTGCGACTCGGAAGTGTACACACCTTCACAACCGAGAAGCTGTCTTCCACCTTCAAAAGGAACAACGTGATGGGCTCCACCTTGGCCAACAACTGTTCGACACCAGGAATAAGGAAAAAATTGACGATGTGCGCCTGCGAAAGGCAGAGTTCATCGTATCTCGCGGGGTTGAAATCACCGAACATCTCTTCGAACGAGCACTCACGAAATGGTTCACAGACCCGAACAGACGTGTCGAGAGAATTCACCTCGAGCGGAATGTTCACGTCAGGACGCAAAAAATCATTCGCCACAAAACTGAAAACTTCCGGAAACGCACTTGCGATTGTTCGTGTGCTCCGAAAAGCTGGAATGACCACCCTCTCTGCACCCGTGACCTGCCTCAAACAACCGAGTGACTGAACGGCTCTTGGCCCAGACTCCACAGTAGAGATTGCACTCACTGTTCACCTCATCCTTCTTTTAAAGAGCCATGTAAGGAAATACCCGGCACGCGCCAGACACCCTATTTCCTGCGAAATTGTAACGGATTAGAAATAAACTTACAAATCTAAGAAGTTCAGATTTTAAATACTTAACACAAACTCCTCGAGTGAAACTTCGAGTGGCACACTTTCGAGTCTCGAGTTGTGATACAAACTCACCATGTTACTCGATATCTTTTTGAGTTCATCGAGCGAATAATTATTTAAAAATCCTCGCGCTTTCCCCCACACAAATGGCTTAAGCCCAGCTTCCGCTGCATCCTTGCTTTGTGCCGCAGCAAGGAGACTTTTTACCTGCCAAAATAAAATGCCGTGAATTTCTTCTGGTTCGGATCCATCCATAATCGCCTTCTGGTAAAGCGTCCAGAGTCGGCTTTTGTTTCGCTCGCCCAATGCGTCTGTTAATGAAAAAATATTAAATTCTTTTTTGGAAATTTTTTCGGCTTCTGCAACTTCCCATACTTTTTCTGAAAATTTCTTTATTGCATTTTTGAT
Organism: uncultured Candidatus Saccharibacteria bacterium; assembly: GCA_964492195.1. Taxonomy (GTDB): domain Bacteria; phylum Patescibacteriota; class Minisyncoccia; order Phycocordibacterales; family DATGWK01; genus JAHFLV01. Next base: position 45,509 of record CAZBJL010000002.1, on the reverse strand, counting down.
CGGAGCTTTTGGTGCGTGTTCGGAAATTACAAATGCGTGTTCAGCCGAACGTAAATCTCCAAGAATACTTTTTAGGTACTCTGCCGCGTCTTCGTTTTGAAAAACAGAATCAAGAACGATAATATATTTTTTCTCAAAAAGGCCCTGCCCAGATGCGATACCGTTGAAGGTGTCTTTGTCCCATTCACCTTCCCCAATTCGAAAGACGAGCGCGTCGGGACGCTTTTTCTGCAATGCTTCAACAAGTCCATGTGTAGTTTTTTGGACTTTTTCGCGACCATCGCCTGTAACAAAATAAATCATATTATTTCTTCATCTCGCCCCAGTTTTTTCCAACGGCGCTTGAAACAACGAGCGGCACACCTTTTATTTCTGCAGGCAAAATGATGCTTTCCATAGTTTCAACTATTTTCTGGCGAACGTCTGCAACGATTTCTTTTTTAATTTCATAGACCAATTCATCGTGAATTGTGAGGATAAGAGAAACACTGTCTTCGAGTTTTTCTTTTTCAATATATTCATTCACTCTGATCATCGCAAGCTTGATGATATCGGCACTTGTTCCTTGAAGTGGCGCGTTTATCGCCATGCGTTCGCTCGATGCACGAATAAACGGAAGTTTGGAACGAAGACCTGGAAAATGTCGTCGTCGGCCAAAAAATGTTTCTGTGAAGCCAGTTTTTCCCGCTTCGTATTTAGTTTGCTCGAGATATGCCGCCAACGTGTTGAAATTTTTAAAATATTCTTCGTGGAAACGTTTTGCTTCGTCTTTGTCTGTTCCGAGGTTTGTTCGAAGTGCGTTCACGCCCATACCGTAGAGAATTCCGAAATTAATAACCTTTGCTCGGCGGCGCATTTCTTTGTCGACTTTTTCTGGCGGTACGTTAAACACAAAAGATGCGACACCTGTGTGAACATCTCCCCCGCTTTTGAAAATATCGATAAGCTTTTGTTCGCCAGACATGAATGCGGCAATGCGAAGCTCGATCTGCGAATAATCAAACGCAACAAGCTCGAACCCTTTTTCAGATGTAAACGCGTTGCGAATTCGCTGACCGAGTTCACTTTTGATCGGAATGTTTTGAAGGTTTGGATCTTGAGAAGAAAGTCGACCAGTTACTGCCCCCGTCTGAATAAATTTTGCATGGAGCCTGCCGTCTGGTGCAACTTTTTCCGGAATGCTGTCTATGTATGTTGAAAGAAGCTTTTGGAGTTCGCGGTATTCGAGGATAAGCGGCACGATTGGGTGAGCGTCGCGAACTTTTTCGAGTTCAGATTCTTTTGTAGATCGGTTTCCACTTGCTGTTTTTTTACCTTTTGTTTGAAGGAGGATTTTTCCGAAAAGAATTTCGCCCATCTGTTTTGGTGAATTGATGTTGAATTCCTCGCCAGCATATTCCCAGATTTTTTTCTGGAGCTTGTCGAGCTCGGTGTGATATTCAACAGAAAGCTTTTTTAAATAGTCGGTATCAATTTTTACACCACGCACTTCCATCTTTTTAACAATCGGACGAAGTGGCAATTCGATTTTTTCATAGACCTCTTCTGTTCTTCCTTCTTTCAGCTTTGTATAAATTTTTTCTTTAGCAATTTCAAAAGAATCTGTGTTCGCGTAGTTTAAAATCTCCGCAATGCCAGGATTTGAAATATTAGAATCGACAACCCAGAGTGCGAGCGCAACGGTGTCGACGTCTTCCTGGGTAACACCGGCGGGTAAATCCGCAACCTCACCACCAAGCGTAAGCGTCCCCTTCCCTGCATCAGTGGTTTTTTTACTCGTTGGTATTTTTTTATGCTCGGTTGGTTGTTGGGTTTCTTTTTTACCTGCACCGTTCATTACACTCTGCAAACGATCAAGAAGAGACCTGAATTCGAGTTCGCTAAAAAGTTTTTTTACTTTTTCTATTTCGATCGCCTCGCGCCAGTGTTTTTCCGGCAATACAAATTCAACCGGTGCGTCGAGACGAATGGTTGCGAGCATTTTGGAAAATCGAGCTTCGTCTTCGTTGGTTTTTAGAAGTTCAACGGTTCTTTCTTTAATCGCTCCGTCAACAATATTTTCACCAGCTTTTATTTTTTCGTACATGTGTTCGATCGTGCCGAATTTTTGAATCAACACTGTCGCTGTCTTTTCGCCAATTCCTGGAACACCAATGATGTTGTCGGAAGGATCACCACGAAGACCTTTGTAGTCAGGCAAAAGTTCCGGACCAAAACCAAAACGTGCTTTCACAGCATCTTCGTCATATGTAATCGTGTCAGTCAAACCTTTGCGCAATGTGTACACGCGAACTTTTTTTCCAGAAATAAGTTGGAACGTGTCCATGTCACCAGAGGCAATGATGATTTCAGTGTCTTTGTCAGTTTTTAGTTTTTCAACAATCGTACCCAAAATATCGTCGGCTTCGAAACCTTTGATTTCATACATCGGAATATTCAAAGCCGTAAAGACATCTTTCGAACGAATGAGTTGAGCAATAAGTGCATCGTCGATTTTCTTTCGCGTTGCTTTGTATCCTTCGTACACGTCGTGTCGATGTGTCGGTGATGGGACATCGTACGCCGCAACAATGTAATCCGGAGAAAGATCCGTGATTATTTTTATGAGCATCGAAACGAGACCGTAGATCGCTCCCGTTGGCTCCCCTTTCGAAGACGCAAACTCTGGCAACGCATGATACGCCCGATGAATGATCGCGTGCGAGTCGAGCAAAACGAGTCTTTTTTTTGTTTTTTCAGACATTGTCGAGAGTTATGCGACGACTTTCTTCGTCGTGATGGCTGAAACGAAGTGAAACGTAACCACGCGGAAGTAAATCAGCAATTTTATCTGCCCATTCAACACAAATGATATTGCGCGGATTTGCAACGATTTCTTCCCAACCTAAATTAAGCAATTCTTTTGAATTTTCGAGACGATACGCGTCGATGTGAATGAGGTGATCAAAATCCGCATGATCAATTTTGTAGATTTTTTCAATAACAAACGTTGGGCTTAGTATTTTTTCTTTTACGCCCAGAGAAGCACCGAAAAACTGCATAAATGTAGTCTTGCCAGCACCCAAATCGCCAAAAAGGCCGACCACGAGCGCTCCCGCCCGAGAAACGTTAGCCACGCGCTGGAGTAGGTTTTGGGCCATATTTTGAGTCTCGGAAATTTTAAGCGGAGCGGAATTCATGGGGTGATTGTAACATGCGACACAAATAAAAAACCCGCCTGGTTCTGCCATTTACATAAGCAGAGACCAGACGGGCTTCACAAAGGAGCTAATATTTTGACTTCTCGATACTTCGCACCGGCTTGAAGGCGTCGATGACGCAGAGCTTCGAGACGAGCTCGGTGTATCCGTAGCCATTTCCATTCCAGCTGTGTCGGAGCGGAATCTCCTTCACAGCCAAACCGAGGTACTGTCCGGAAAGGTCGTAGACGTCGGCCTTAACCTCGATATACCAGTTTGAATACTGACCGGTATACCCAAGGCCGACTGAAATTTCCTGGCCAGTAGTAAGCTCGATTTGCTTGATTGTACCCCCGCTACCTTCGAAAGCAACTGTGTTGCCTCCAACGGAGAGGTTTGTGAGAACCGCACCACCGATGTTGTTCTTCACAACAACCGTATTGGAATCGTCGTAGCTCACGAGCACATGATTCCCTGTACGGACGTAGCCATGACTTGGGCCACAACCAGTAACAGAGAAAACAATCAGACAAAACAATACGGCAAGGCACTTCATATCAATTCTCCCTAGTGAAATTTTGTGTATGGAACTCTCTATTTATATTATCATAAATAAAGTGATTAGTCAAATGCTTGAACAGCCAAAAACAGACCAGCAATTCATTGTGAAAACAGGCTTCCGACAATATACTTATGTCATATGGCCCTTGAATTTGATGAGCAAAAACAAAATGATCGGATCGACGAGCTCAAAAAACTCGAAGCTGAAAATCTCACCAAAATCCTTTCGGCAAAATACGCCCTACCCTACCTCGACCTCACGATTTATCCGGTAAACATTGATGCGCTTCGTATTATTAAAGAAGACGTGGCTCGAGCTGCGAACGTGGCACCATTTCACATGGTCGACAAAAAAGTTCGACTCGGCATTTTGTCACCAAAAAACCCCGCAACAATCGACGTCATTGAGGATTTGAAAAATCGAAATTACGAGCCGATACTATTTCTCGTTTCAATGGAAAGTTTGAAAAAAGTCTGGGAACGCTACAAAGATCTTTCATATTCTTTTGAAACAAAAGGCGGCGCGCTCACTATTTCCAACGAAGAAATTGTTGATTTCACAAAAAAAGTCCAAAGTATCCCAGACATCACCGCACTCATTAAAGAAATTTTGGCTTCAAAAAAGATTTACAGAATTTCTCGCCTTTTTGAAATCATTATTGCCGGAGCACTTTCAACTGGAGCATCAGACATTCATTTTGAACCAGAAGAAATGCACGTTGGTTTGCGCTATCGTCTCGACGGTATCCTCACCAACATCATTGGTCTCGACCCAGACACGTACAACCTTCTTTTGTCGCGCATCAAACTCCTTTCTAATTTAAAACTAAACACAAAAGGCAAAGCGCAAGACGGACGCTTCAGCATCAAGTACGAAGACAGCGAAGTTGAAATCCGAACGTCCCTTTTGCCAGGTGCCTACAACGACACAATTGTACTTCGAATTTTGAACCCCGATTCCATTGCAGTTCCTCTCGAAGAACTCGGCATTCATCCGCGCCTTCTCAAAATCCTCGAACACGAAATCAAAAAACCAAACGGCATGATTTTGAATACCGGCCCAACAGGTTCCGGAAAAACAACAACACTCTACGCGTTCATGAAAAAAATTCATTCGCCGGAAATAAAAATAATCACCATAGAAAATCCGATCGAATATCATTTGCCCGGCATCGTCCAAACCCAAACTGATTCCGAAAAAGGCTACACCTTCCTCGAAGGATTGCGTTCAGCGCTCCGCCAAGACCCTGATGTCATCATGGTTGGTGAAATTCGCGACAATGAAACTGCCGAGATCGCGATTAACGCCGCACTCACTGGCCATTTGGTCTTTTCAACACTTCACACTAACAACGCAGCCGGCACGTTCCCCCGCCTCATCGACCTCGGTGTAAATCCCAAAGTTATTACGTCGTCTTTGAGCATTGCGATGGCTCAACGACTCGTCCGAAAGCTCTGCCCGATCTGTAAAAAGGAAACGGAAATAAAAAACACCGACAGAAAGCTTGTCGATATGGTGTTAGGAACAATTACTGACAAAACATACACCGACGGAGTTCAAACAAAAAATATGTGGGTAGCTGCCGGCTGTGACAAATGCCATAATACCGGCTACAAAGGCCGAATCGGAATCTTTGAAGCGATATTGAGCGATGCAGTCATCGAAGAAGTTGTGGAAAATAGCCCAAGCGAACGCGAAGTAAAAAAAGCTTCAGCTGCGCAAAATATCCTCGACATGAATCAAGACGGAATACTCAAAGTCCTCACCGGAGTCACGACGATAGAAGAACTTGTGCGAGTGCTTGATCTCCCGGTTTTCTAAACTCAAACAATATGTCAAAAATTCAGAACGAAGAAAACGAGATTACCGAAGAAACAAAAAAAGAAACTTCTTTTCTTGATCTCACACTGCGTCCGCAGAATTTTGATGAATACATTGGTCAGCATTCTATAAAAGAAAATTTAAAAATTCTTCTGTCTGCTGCAAAGGGTCGAAACCATCCACCAGAACACATTCTTTTTTACGGCCCGCCAGGCCTCGGTAAGACGACGCTCGCCCACCTCATCGCCAAAGAGTCCAACACGCAAATAAAAGTTACGTCTGGCCCTGCAATAGAAAAAGTTGGCGATCTTGCATCTATCCTTACAAACCTCGCACCCGGAGATCTACTTTTCATCGACGAAATCCATCGCCTCAACAAAGCGATCGAGGAAGTCCTCTACCCTGCAATGGAAACTGGCCAACTCGATATCGTTATTGGTAAAGGGCCTTCAGCGCGCACGATTCAACTTGAGCTCGCGCCGTTTACACTCGTCGCTGCAACAACACGCATCGCCATGATTTCTGCTCCGCTTCGAAGTCGTTTCTCTGGCGGTATTTTCCGACTCGAATTTTACACTGACGCCGAAATTGAAAAAATTGTTCGTCGCTCGGCGAAAATTCTTGGCGTAGAAAGTGATGACGGCGCAATAAAAGAAATTGCAAAACGAAGCCGATTCACACCACGTACAGCGAATTATCTTTTGAAGCGATGCCGTGACTATGCCCAGATCCACAAACGTCCACTCGACAAAAAATCTGTCGACGAAGCTCTTCGTCTCCTCGGAGTCGATGAAATGGGTCTCACTCAATCTGACCGATCAATTCTCGAAACAATTATTAAAAAATTCAAAGGCGGCCCCGTTGGGCTCAACACCCTTTCCGCTTCCCTTTCCGAAGAAGAAGCAACCGTCGAAGAATTTAACGAACCGTACCTTTTACAGATTGGTTTCATCGAACGCACTCCCCGCGGCCGCATTGCAACTGACGCTGCGTACAAACATATCGATTCTCCACCACACGAACGAGGGGCGTTGCTATAAAAAAAGCCCGACCTTTCGGACGGGCTTGGGAATCACGAAACATGAACGATTGCGTAGTGACCTTCTTCTGAATCCCTACTGCGTTGAGACACTCGGAGGCGATAGGGAGATTTATTATTCCTAAAAGTGCGGTTGATGCTTCCAACCACAGCAAGGGTAATTTCTCTCTTTTTTGGTGGGTTGTTCTTTCTGTCTTTCAGTTCCCTCACCAACGTCGCTTGTTTTCGCCATGGCAGGTTGAGGATTATGGTCCAGTCCTCCTCGGTAAGAACCTTCCCTGTAAATTTTGAGTAAGAATTAGGATTTTCAGTCCTTAACAGCGGACCCGGAGGAGTAATTGTTGTGTACACAAACATATCAGGGCCTTGCTGCGGAACAACCTTTATCTGCAAACTCTCTCCGTGTTGAAGCAAGGCCCTATTTTTCAAGCGATCCAAGAATACCTTCATCTCTCCACTTATCGACCTCTCCCTCTCGTGCCGATCTTCTCTGGTAAGCAGATCTTCCAAAATTCACCTCCTGTGTTGTGTGTTGCCTCTATGATCTGCAATATAAATATCACATTAAAACATGTTTGTAAAGTATTGAAGCAAAATAAAAGACCGTCCACTCGAACGGTCTTTGTTTTCTAGGATCCTCCACACGAAAGCCGATGTGCTCCTCCTTGCTTTGCGAGCTCTCGCAAAAACAAACGCATTTCATTGAGATCTTTGAGAGTGCACGCATCCTTCAGGTTCAGCAGTCCTTTGCGGGCTTTCTCGGTAAGGCTCGAATACAGCTCGATCTTCGGCTCAATGTCCTTCTCGATCTGGGCCTGCGATCTACATGGGGTGAGAGCCTGGAACACGCGGAACGCAATTCCGTAATTTTGAATTGCAAACCCGTGATCTGCACCCTTCTTCACATGACCACGGCCGATCAGAACTCCATCGAGGACGGGATTGAAAAACCGCTCCTTGAGGGCAAAAAGTGCCGCTTCGGGTACTGAACTCGTCGTTTCGTTGTTGAGCACTCTCTCAAAAAATGTCGTGACACACACGACAACTGCCACATGGGTAGAGGCAGTGCAAATTGACGGGAAATCGGTGTGTGACATTTTTACCTCCTTTTTGAATGTGTACGATGATCTGCGGAAAGTATCGGTTATTGGCATGGCAGTGTCAACATATTTTCCTCGCGCTTGCCCTCGATTTTTCCTTCCATTACTATATAAACCACTATGGCCGGACATAATAAATGGGCGCAAATCAAAAGACAGAAAGGAAAAACAGATGCTCAAAAAAGCAAAGCCTTTTCAAAATTTTCTCGACTCATTACCGTCGAAGCGAAAAAAGTTGGAGGCGACAAAAATAGCCCCACGCTCAAAGCAATCATCGACCGTGCGCGAGCTATCAATATGCCAAACGACAGCATCGACCGCGCAGTAAAAAAATCAACAGACAATTCCACAGTCATGGAGTCCGCAATGTACGAAGCCTACGGCCCCGGCGGATGCGCGCTCATCATCGACACACTTACCGACAACAAAAATAAAGCGGTGCAAGAAATAAAACACATTCTTTCTCGAAACGGCTACGAACTCGCCGGCATGGGCGCAGCATCGTGGGCATTTGAAAAATCCGCTGAAGGCTGGAAACCAAACACAACAATGGAACTTGCGGACGAAGACGTAGCAAAACTCGACCAACTCATCACCGAACTCGAAGAAAATGACGATGTTCAAGCGGTGTATACTAATGCCGAATGAAACATTCCGAGCATATTGTTCTCGCTATCGACCCGGGCTATGACAGACTTGGCGTTGCAGTGATAAAAGAAGAAAACGGCAAATCAACTCTCCTTTTTTCTGACTGCATCACCACCGACCGAAAAAATGTGCACGAAAAACGACTTGGTATTGTAGGCGAAACGATTTCAAAGCTCATACAAGAATGGTCGCCTCATTCCCTCGCTATCGAAGAGCTTTTCTTTAGTAAAAACCAAACGACCGCCCTCCTCGTTTCCCAAGCTCTCGGGGTCATTATTTATGAAGCCACGCGCTCTGCCGTAGAAGTTTTTTACTACAAACCAATAGAAGTAAAAGTTGCGGTCACAGGCTACGGCCGAAGCGACAAAACTCACGTCACCGACATGGTTTCCCGGCTCATCAAGATGGAGAAAAAACCAAAGCTAGACGACGAGTACGATGCAATCGCCGTCGGACTCACTCACCTTGCGTGTCGTCACAGCAAATTTGCAAAGCAATAATCGACAAAAACATGTGTTTTTTCTTGCCAAGTTTTTTTAAATTTGATACAACATGGGGGCAACATAGTTTGTAAATTATAAAAGTAAATTTTTTCAAAATAAACATGGAGGATACGCGTGATGCAATGGAAGTCTACGACGACGGCTTAGACAACGACGGTGAGGACGAACTCACTGCAAGTGGTATGCACGTCGAAGGAGAAGATCTCCCCGTAGAAGAAGAGGAAAAAGATATGTAGTTAAAAACCCCGCAGAGTGCGGGGTTTTTATTAACTCTTTATTTCAATTTTTATCCAGCGTCTCTTTCCGATCCGATATGTTTTTCCTTCAGCGACACCGTTTGCGTCTGTGACAGCAACCCCTGCTTCGGCATCAGTCACCGCTCCCTCACCCACCAACCTTCGCCATTCTGTTTTTGATTCAATAAGTTTTTCGGAAAGAATGACATCGACAAGCTTCGTGCCAGGATTTACGTGGACCGTTTTGATGTCTGTTGGAATTTTCTTTTCACTAAATGTTTCAATGAAATCCGTTCGAGCTTTTTTTGCAGCGTTTACACCCCAGTACAACGTTACGATTCGTTCTGCGAGATCAAGTTTGAGATCTCGAGGATTTTCCCCTGTTTCGATTCGCGCACCGATTTTTTCTGCATCAGCGTGCGGCATATCTGTGCAAAGCAAAAAATAATCCTGCATTAATTCATCTCGAATCGCCATCACCTTGCCGAACATTTGGTTTGGTTCGTCGGTGACATTGATCGTATTTCCCCACGATTTCGACATTTTTCTGCCGTCAGTACCGAGAAGCATTTTGCCTGCGACAATATCCTGCTCAACCATTCCATAATGTTTCTGAATCGTTCGGCCTGCTTTTAGATTAAACAATTGATCGAAACCACCAAGTTCAACATCCGCCCGAGTCATCACGGAGTCATAGCCCTGCATGAGCGGATATAGAAATTCTCGAAGCGAAACTTCGGTGCCATTTTCGATTCTCTCTTTAAAATTACGTCGATTTGTCATCTGTTGCACAGAAAAACTTTCCGCCAAGCGACAAATTTCTTCAAATGTAAGTTTTGAAAGCCATGAACTGTTATGAACGATTTCAGCTTTTTTCAAATCAATAATTTTTCCGAGTTGTTTTTTGTATCCGATAAGGTTTTGGGCAATATCCGCGTCAGTAAGCATTGGGCGTTTTTCGAGTTTGTCGGACGGGTCGCCGATTTGTGCTGTAAAATCTCCCACCACCAACACAACTTTGTGTCCAAGATTCTGAAATGCGCGGAGTTTTAAAAGAGGAATTGCATTACCGAGGTGAATATTTTTGCCTGTTGGATCAATTCCAAACTTAATTCGGAGCTTTTTGCCTGATCGGAGACGCTTTTCCAGATTTTCCTTAACAAAAATCTCCTCCACGCCACGAGTGAGGATTTCGTGTATCATACCGGCATCCGTCGAAGCACCAGAAGCGGAACTTGAGAAAAAATTCTTAAACATGGCTCTACTTTAGCATATTTGAAATATGTTTTAAGTGATTGTGATAATATTGATTTTATTATTACTTCTGTTGTGTGTCGCGCGGGTAAATAGAAAAACTGTGAAAAAAATCAAAATCCCCAAAATAAATAAGCCTTTTGCGCTCCGAACCGCAACAGTAGGAGCTGGTGTATTTGTCTTTGTCGCCGCTCTCTTTTTGCTCTGGATTTCGAGCTGGAGAATTCCAAACCTCGAATCTTTCCAGGATCGTGCGGTTACCCAATCCACAAAAATCTATGATCGCACCGGCGAAGTGCTCCTCTACGACGTATTTCAAAACGTAAAACGCACCGTGGTTCCGTTTGAAGATATTTCACCAAACGCCAAAAGAGCTGTGTTGGCTATCGAAGACATTAACTTCTACCAACATAACGGCATTAGAATTTCCTCAATCCTTCGCGCTGTGTTTGCCAACATCACAGGCCTTGGCTACAACCAAGGTGGTTCAACGATCACACAACAAGTCATCAAAAACGCTCTTTTGACTGACGAAAAGCAGATTTCACGAAAGATAAAAGAATGGGTACTCGCCCCGAAACTCGAAAAAATCCTCACAAAAGATGAGATTTTCAACATTTATCTCAACGAAATCCCCTTCGGCGGAAATTTGTACGGCGTTGAAGAAGCGAGCCAAGCATTTTTTGCGACATCGTCAAAAGACCTTACCCTCGCCGAGTCTGCATACCTCGCCGCACTTCCAAAAGCACCGACATACTATTCGCCGTACGGTTCACACAAAGCAGAACTCGACGCCCGCAAAAATCTTGTCTTGAGTGAAATGCTTCGAAACGGTTTCATTAAAAAAGATGCATATGACCAAGCAAAAGCTGAAGTCGTAACCTTCCAACCACAAGAAGCGTTCGGTATAAAAGCGCCACACTTCGTCATGGAAGTTCGAAACCAACTTGTCCAAAAATATGGCGAACAAGTTCTCGAACAAGGAGGACTCCGCGTCATCACCACACTCGACTACGACCTCGAGAAAAAAGCCGAGGAACTCGCTCTGAAACAAGCAACAGAAAATAAAAAGAATTTTAACGCAGAAAACATTGGCCTCGTCGCAATTGAACCCAAAACTGGCGACGTTCTCGCTATGGTTGGTTCAAGAAATTATTTCGACAAAGAAATCAGCGGTAACTTCAACATCACCACCGCTCATCGTCAGCCGGGTTCTGCCTTCAAACCATTTGCGTATGCCGAAGCATTCATAAAAGGTTTTACTCCAGAAACTGTTGTTTTCGACGTTCCAACAGAATTTTCAACAACATGTACTGTCGACGGAAAACCAATCAACTCATCGTCACACTGCTACATGCCTGTAAACTACGACGGAAAGTATCACGGCCCGATGAGCATGCGAGATGCGTTGGCCCAGTCGATCAACATTGCATCGATCAAAACCTTTTATCTTTCAGGTATGACTGACACACTCAAACTTGCACAGAGTATGGGAATCCAAAGCCTCACAAACATCGGCCAGTACGGCCTCACACTCGTCCTTGGAGGTGGCGAAGTCTCTCTCCTCGACCTCACAAGTGCATACAGCGTCTTTGCGAACGAAGGTGTACGAAATGCACCCCGCATGATTCTTGAAGTAAAAGATAAAAACGGAAACACTTTGGAAAAATCAACAACAAACCCAACTCGTGTCCTCGATGCAAAAATTGCCGAACAAATTTCTGACGTATTGTCAGACGAACAAGCTCGCGCTCCAGCCTTTGGATATAATTCCCCTCTTCATTTTGCAGGACGTGACGTTGCGGTGAAAACCGGTACCACAAACGACTACAAAGACGCGATTACTGTCGGATACACCCCAGACATCGCTATCGCCGCCTGGGCCGGAAACAATGACAACAGTTCGATGGAAAGAAAGGTTGCGGCCTTTATTATTGCTCCGTACTGGCACAACGTCATGGCAGAAGCACTCAAAAAAGTTCCTGATACAAAATTCCAAAGACCCGTCGTAGAAAATGGTTTGGATCTAAAACCTGTCCTTCGAGGAAGATGGGAAGGTGGCATTTCTTCAGTCGTCGATACAGACACCAACAGAGCTGCTCGAGACTCTACTCCGGTCGAAGACCTGGGTGAAATTCTTTCTGGTGGAGTTCACTCTATCCTCTACTGGGTAGATAAAAACGATCCTCGGGGTCCGATTCCTTCAAACCCTTCTGATGATCCACAGTTTAAATATTGGGAATACGGCGTCCAAGCATGGGCTACAGCAAATGGAATTTCAAACAATTCTAATAGGTAGAACGCTCACCCTTAGCGAATATCAAACAAAGCGGGTTTAATTTTTTGATTAAGTTCAGCTAAAATTTCTGTTTTTTTCATAAAGATAGCACTTTTTGCTGCAGGACTAATGTTAAGCCTGAGCACAGGACCTTGGATTTCAATACCAGACAAAGGAATTGTGGTTTTGCTGTGAGCAAGACAGACAGCGGCAACGATTTCCTTTTTGTTCGCCATGTTGGCGAAAGCACTTTTGAATTTACTAAAAAAACCGTCGATATGATTCATATATTATCGATTCATTGGCATCACGAGGTATAAGAATGATGGATCACCTACTCCACGAATCACAAGCGGACGACTTAAACCGTTAAAAGACAAAGAAAGACTGTCGCCGCTCAACGAACCAAAACAATCAGTAACGTATTTGTGATTAAAATTCACCGCAACGTCATCACCTTTAAATGTTGCATCGATTTTATTCACACTTTCACCCAAATCTGCATTATTTGTTTTAATTTCAAATGTTTTCTTTGACGGTTCAGCTTTCATATTCACCTGATTAAATTTATCGGAGAAAATATTAGCGATTTTGAAGGCTTGAATGAGATCGTCTTTAAGAACAATAACTTCTGTTTGGTTTTCCTTTGGAATAATCTGGTGATAATCGGGAAAAACACCGTCGATAACGCGAGATGTGAGATACACACCGTCGTAAGAAATAGAAATTTGGTTTTTAGTCACACAAAAGAGAACATCCTCCTCTGAAGCATCGAGTACTCGAATGATTTCTTGAACGTTTTTAAAGGGAATCAAAATACTGTCGAAAGGTTTTTGATCTTTAAGTTTTACTTTCTTCTCGGCAAGACGGAAGGAGTCTGTGGCCGCACACACAAGCGTATCGTCGTCACAACGCACCAGGACGCTCGATAGTTCGGGTTTGATACTTGAGACCGAAGAGCTATACCAGACCGACTTTAAACCGCGTACAAAGTCTGATCCTTTAATTTTAAAAGATTGTTCGTCTGAAACCTGTGGAATAGAAGGAAAATCATCAGGACTTACGGATTTAATAGTTGTGGAAGTTTTTTCTGTAGTGATTTTAAGAAGACCTGTGTCTGTGGTTTCAAGGGTTATATTTTTTTCGTACGGAGAGTTGTTAAGGAAACCAGATAAAATATTCCCGGGCACTGCCACCTTCCCTTCCTTTTCGGTTTTAGTTGGAATTGTTATTTCAATACCAAGATCGAGATTTGTAGATTTAATCGAAAGTGTATTTTTTCCTGCTTCAAGAAATACACAACCAAGAACAGCAAGAGATAAATTCTTCCCGGTAATTTTTTCAGCTTGTGCTACCGCCGCTGTTAACTTTTCTTTTACACATTCGGTCTTCATATATCTATATATAAATACTACTACTATTACTATGACTGGGGATATCTTGATAAGTGCTTAATTCTCTTTAAATTCAAGGGTTTTTTGTGAATTCTTGTCCCCATCGTGTGTGAATTAAATATAACTGTATGTGGGTGAATTTGAAATCTGGGGATTCGATGCTTTTTTATCCACACCTTGTTTAGAGAAATTTCCAGATATCTACAGGCTTTCTCACAACTATTCCAAAGCTTATCAATACCTTATCCCCAGCTTATGTGATAAGAGCTCGAATCTGATTCAATTCCTGACCAAGAGTTGGGTCGACCTTGAGGTCGCCTTTTACCTTCTCGCATGAGTGAATAACAGTGGTGTGGTCGCGTCCGCCAAGTCTCTCCCCGATCGACGGGTATGAGATTTTGAAATCTTCTCGGAGGATATACATCGTCATTTGGCGAGGACGGATAACTTCTTTCTTTCGGGTTTTTTCATAAATACTTGATTCTTCAATGTTGTAGAAATCAGCGACGATTTTAATGACTTCTTTGGTAGAAAGGGTTCTTTTTGCTGGTCGCGCACTGTTTTTGAGGAGAAGTTTTGTTTCCTGGAGGGTTAGTTCTCTTCCTTTAAGCTGTGCCTGGCAGATGACAGCGTTCAAAACTCCTTCAAGTTCGCGGATGTTTGTAGAAACTGACGCTGCAACGAAGTCTATGATCTCATCTGAAAGGATTAATTCCTGGTTTCGGAGCTTTGCTTTGAGAATTGCAATTCTCGACTCGTGGTCTGGGGCAGGAATATCGACAATCATGCCGGCCGCGAAGCGAGAACGAAGGCGATCCTCGAGATTGGGAATGTAATTTGGGTGTTTGTCGGATGAAAAGACGATTTGTTTGTTGTTGTCGTAGAGATGATTGAACAGGTGGAACAATTCCTCTTGGGTTTTCTCGGTTTTTGAGAGGAATTGGATGTCATCCATGATCAAAACGTCGTATTTTCGGTATTTTTCTTTAAAATTGCTTATTTTATTGGAGTGGTTTGGGTTGCTTTGGGCGGATTGAACGGAGCTCACGTAGTCACTCGCGAATTTTTCGGATGTGACGTAGTGAATTCGCATCTCTGGGTACATGTGTTTGAGGTAATTCCCTACTGCTTGGATGAGATGGGTTTTGCCGTGGCCAGTGTTTCCGTATATAAAGAGCGGATTGTAGACGATACCTGGCTTTTTTACGACAGCTTGGGCAGCTGCGTATGCAAGTTCGTTGAACGGCCCGACGATAAATGAGTCAAAACCATAGCGAGGGTTGAGATTGTCCTCTTTGTTTATGTAAAAATCGCTTAGAGGAAGCTCGTTGTTGATTAACGAGGTTGTAGAAGGACGATCTTCGGCTGGGCTGCGCTTTTTGGCATCACTTCGGCTTACGGAATACTCAAGAGAGCGAACGGTGGGTGCCGCAGTGCGTAAAATCTTGAGAATTGTTGAGTGGTATTTTTTGTAGAGCCAGTCTTTGACGAAATTATTGGGAACGCTGATGAACGCTACCCCATCTTCGACTTTAAAAATAGAAGTGTCTCGAAACCAGGTCGTAAAATTGGGCTTTGAAACAGAAAGTTCCATTTCAACCAGAACGTTATCCCAAATTTTTTTGTTTTCAGTAGACATTGTCCGTTAGCAGTAGATTATATCCTTGATGTGGAATTATAATACTTGTTTAAGTTCAAGTTGTATGTTCACAAATTGTGGATAGGGTGTGAGTTTTGTATTTTTTGGAATTTTCTTGATCGAATATTGATTTAATTTTGAATACATTGTAATATCTCACTCATATATGAAACAAGGTTTAACCTACAGACCCAAAAAGAGAAAACGCTCAAAAAGCCACGGTTTTTTGAAGAGAATGAAGTCTGCCGGCGGTAAAAGAACTGTTTCCCGTCGTCGTACAAAGGGTCGTAAGCGAGTTACGGTCTAATTACTCCTCATGCTTTCTCGAGAGCAACGAATCCCCAAGGCGCTCGCCCGAGAGGTGTTTATACGGGGTGGTTCTACATCTTCACCCTTTTTCTTACTCAAAATTCTAAAGTCTACCGACGGAGATACGCGTTTTGCTGTTTCTGTTTCTAAAAAGGTGGCACCAACAGCTGTAATGCGAAATCGAACTCGTCGGAGGGTGTATAGCGCTATCCGACCTCTCCTCCCCCGCGTAGCTACTGGCTTCCTTGTTGGTGTGTCTGTAAAAAAGGGTGGTGAAAAGCGTGCGTATGAAGACATTGCTCAAGAAATAAAAGAACTTCTCACTCGTGCCCGCATTCTTTCTGTTTGAAAAACAAGTTATTTTCGCGTAAGATAACCGAATGTCATTTCTCTACCACACGATTGTTTTTAACCCGCTTTATAACGGTCTGATTTTTTTAATGGATGTATTGCCGTGGGTTGATGCCGGCGTCGCAATCGTTATTTTTACCATCATTGTAAAGCTTGTTCTCTTCCCTATTTCCAAAAAGGCCGTCACCACCCAGCTCAAAATGAAAAAAGTTGAGCCAGAACTCGCTAACCTCAAAGAAAAATACAAAAACGACAAACAAGAATACGCTCGCAAGACGATGGAGCTCTATAAGAATAATAAAATCAATCCATTCGCAAGCGTTGTGCTCATTCTCATTCAGTTGCCGATCATTTTTGCTCTCTACCGAGTGTTCATTGTTGGTTTTGACCAAATAAACACTTCGATTCTCTACTCTTTCGTTTCAGTGCCGCACGTAATCAATACAATGTTCCTAGGCCTTTTCGATATTTCTGGAAAGAGTTTGATTCTCGCTATTCTTGCAGGTGTGACGTCTTTTATTCAGATCAGATTTTCTATTCCCCCAGTTTCAAGTAAGCCTGCGAAGGAAAATATGACCAAAGAAGAAAAATTTAAGCACGATTTGACCCGAAGTATGGGCACACAGATGAGATACATGCTCCCTGTTCTCGCATTTATCGTTTCGTGGACGGTTTCTGGTGCGATTGCTGTGTACTGGATCACAAGCAACCTCTTTACGATTGGTCAGGAGTTGGTAATTCGACGATCCGTTGCAAAAACGAGTGATACCACGGCATCTCCAAACCCTGCAGTTGCGTTGGTTTCAGATAAGTAGAAGATCTAGGCTGTTGTACTGGCTTTCGCCAACGCAGCTTGCGTTCGGACATGTGTTTCGCGTCGCAGGCTTCGCTCAACACATGATCCTTCCTCGCTGCGAGATGGTGTGCTAAACAAAATTAATTCCCTGCCCCGATTCGTAGACCCCAGAGAGCGGAGTCTTTTTTATTTGTAAATATAAGATGCTCTTCGTTTGGATCGAGCATGAGGTTTGTTGCATCAACTTCTGTTCCAGCGGCAACTTTAGGGTCTGTAATGAGGTCAGCGGCACCTGTTGTTGTGTTAATTCTCCAGAATGAATCGTTAAATGTGATACGGCCTTGATACCAATCGTCTGGAAGGTTGTTGGACTGCATTGCTTTTGGTGCAGCACAGTAGAGGTTTGTAGATTTGTTTGAGAAAACGCATTTTTCTGGGATGACGGCAAAGCGGAGTGCGTTTCTCTCCCCTGTTTTTTTGTTAAATAGTGCAGATTGTATTGAAGTGCCCGATGTCCATGAGTATACAACCGTGTTGGCATCGGCTTGGGCTAACGCCATGAGGCCGTTTTGACCACCAAGCACCCTTTCAAGTTTTCCTGAATCTGTTTTAAGGAAATAGAATTGACCAATAGTGTCTTTGCTTGGTTTGCTAAGGACCGCCAAAGTCGTGCTGTTTACCCAAGAAATCGAGAGATCGTTTATTTGAGATTCAAAAATCTGTTTTGGATTAGTGGCGTTGGAACTTGCGACATAGATTCTTGAACCAGTCGGATTTTTAGAAACATATGCAATTGCGCCACTCGATGGATCAACAGAAAGGCTTGTGATGTTGTCTGCGAGAAATGAAACAGCAAGTTCTCGAAAAGTTTCCTCCCCTGCTGGTGTTGAGCTCGCAGATTTCGTTGATAATTTGCCGAATGTGCTTCGGATTGTTTCGTCTTTATTTATGAGAAAACGAAGAACGAGTGCATTTCCGTTTGGCTGCCAGAGTGCTTCGTACACTTTTGGAATCGTTGTGTTTGTAATTCTTTTTACACCTAAAATTCTCAAAGCACCTTCAAATGTATTGCCTGTTGCTTTGTCTATGTAGCGAACAGTGGGAGTTCCTGAAGCGTTAAAAGCAATTGCCCCTGACTGTGGTTGGTTTGAAATCTGCCACAATGCTGGTGGAAGTACGGGGATGCCTGGAGACGAGGTTGTGTCGGGGTTTGTGGGGTTGTTTGTTTCGATTGGGGTTACGGGTGTTTCAACTGTCCCCTGTCCAAACGGAAAGAAGTTGCCAACGCTAATGTTGGAAAGAAATGAATCACTCGTGGCATTGTTCCGATGATTGAAAAACCAAAACGCTCCCAAGGCAAGAGCGGTGAGAACTATGAGAACGAGTAAGATTTTAAAAATTTTCTTGAGCATGAGTGTGTGAGCTAAATAGTTTCATCAAAACATTGGATTGTTTCTGATCGTGCGGTGTTGCCACAGTGATCGGGCGGTGTGTCAGAGCGAACGGTTGGGTTTGCAGCTGTACACATGTCCATAGCGTCAGTTCTCGCGTTTGCATTCCCTGTTTCGTACGGAAAACGTCCCCCGCTGACTTCTGTTGTGGTTTCTGTGTTGCCTGCTGTAGGGTGGCAGATAAGTTTCTTTACCCATGCGTGTTGTATTGTGGGGCCGGAACTATTCGCGGTGATTTCTACATCAGTGCAGTACACCGCTTCTTGTGAGGCCCCAGGACAATTACTTGTTGCCGGGCCTTGACTCATGTTGGCTGGGAAAGATTGTGCACACGCAACACGAGCCTCATTTTTTTCTGTAGCTGAAGATACCCTATAAGGAAATTCTGTAAATTGTGTTGCGTGTGCTTCAGCAATCGACGTTGTGCCTTCAGGAAAACAAAATCTTTCTTTAATAAACTTTCGCATCACTCCCGAGTTTGTTGGGTTGGTGGTAACTGTTTGAATCGGTGAAATGTTTAAGTTGAAATCGAGTGTTCGTGGGTTCACAGTGTACAAAATGAGCCAAGAACCGATGGCGAGAAATAGACCAATTAATGCATTTGTTATTTTCTCCTTTCCTTCGCTTTTTCCGCTGATGGCGTCAGTAGACATGTACTGTATGCCTCCGAGCGTGATCATGACGACAGCGAGCAATGCCGCAAGACCAATAATGAGGCGGAATGCCGAGACAAGGTATGAAGACAAGCTCGTGACGGGCCCTGTGTCACCTATTCCCGGCAATGGTGCGAGTGGGACGTAGTTAATTTCTTGTGCAAATGTAAAAGCGAGAGGGAGTGAGAGGATTACAAACGCACAAAAGCCAATCAAGAGACTTCGTGTAATTTTTTTTGTGGAGATTTTCATGTGTTAGAAAATGGTTTGGCTATTTTGCGTTGAGGCTTGATTGTTAAATTTTGCAGTAAAGCTGGCACTTGCTGCCTGCATGAACCTCTCCAAGTTTTTAACATTGAGATTGATCGATGACTGGCCGCTCGTTCCATTTTCCGGCTTCCTCAAAATAACCTCATTCCCCTCTTGGTCTACCTTGTTGCTGTTAAGCGTCCAGTTGTACGAAAGTAAATTAAATTGATTTTGTTGATTTGAGAAAAAGAATGGAACTGCGGTGATGCGCGCTTCGTTTTCTGTAATTTCAAAAGCAGAATTATTTAATGCGTGAGCAAAATCAATTCCATAGAGTGGTTTATTTTCATAAAAAATTACTTGTGGATTCGTGTTTGGAATGCTGATTGAAGACACAGCGTGGTAGGAATTGTCGGAAGAAGACACTTCAACTTCAATATCGATTGGTTTAGGAAGGATGGATGGCGTAATTTTGAAGGTTTTTTTACCAAATCCTGAAAGTGCCCCATTCACCGTGTCATCTTGCTTCCATTTATAGACAAGTTTTTCAGGGTCGAGTCGTGCGCCTTTGCTGTCGACAAAAAACGGCTCTGCAACGACAGTGATCGGGTCTTGGCTTGCGTGAAGTGCTTTGCCTTTGTAAAAAGGTGGTGTGTAGGTGTCGCTTTGCCACAAAAGGTCAACAACTGCGGGGCGAATGGTTACCTTTTTGCTCACTCCGCCCATGTTTATGGTGACGGTGGTCACACTACCAAGTGCTCCTGTGGTGAGTTCGAGGCGTTTCATTCCGACTCCATGCTGAACTGCTTTCGTATTTACTGTCCAGGAAATATCAACTTTGTTTAGGTCTCTTGAAAAATCTTCAACGGTTATCGAGACATTTTCGAATGGACCTGGATATTGAGGCAACACACTTACTCGCAGTGCTTCTGTTTGGGCATTTGCAAGAGAAGAAAAAGAAAAAAGAACAAAAGCGAAGCAAAAAAGAGCGATACCACGTTTCATGAGTTTAACGAACAAATTCATAGAAATATTTTAACACGTTTTCCAAACACTACTGTTCCCTATTTCTGTTGTGTGTACCCTATGCAGCGCGACGAATACCATCAACACTTCGTGATTCGGCTGCTGGCTGTGGAGAATTTTCCGTTTGTTGTGGTTGATTCGGATTTTGTTGTTCAACCATATTACTTTGAGATTTTCTATACGCAGCAATTGCTCTACGGTCTTCCCTTTGCACGTACAGGACATTTCGGACTACTCCAACGGTGAGTTCTGGAAGGAACGTCGAGATGACAGGTATAAAACCGACGGCACTCGTTGCAATCGTCCACCACAACATACTTGGTTTTTTTACAAAAGAGGCACCGAGCATGTAAAACCACGCAGGAAAAAGCATCAAATATGCAATGTCTGCCGCAATGTTTACAAAAGGAATAAGCCCGATAACATCAAAAAGTACGGCAGTGCCTATCATCATCCAGCCTTTTTCTTTTGAAATTCTTTCTTTCGGTGGATTCATTTTTGAGAAACTTAACTTTCAGATTCAGCCAGATCTTTTTTTGCTTGTTGAATAGACAAAACTTGTGAAGGATCGGACGTAATGATTTGGTCTTCGGTGTACGATGCGATGATTTTAATTGCGACGTGTTTGAGACCAGCAAAGAAAATGCCTTCCCCTACTCCAGATTCGAGAAGGAGATATTTTTCCTCATCAGTAAGGTTGAATGTTTCTTGCAACCGATCGATTGATGTCGGTGACTGTTTGAGCAAAAGCTGAATCGAAGAATTGGTAATGATCGGCACGCCGTAGGGAGATTTCATGAAATCGTCCACATCTTGAGTGATTGTTGAGAGACCGAGGTAGTACTTTCTGCCGCGTTTTGCGAGAGAAAGAAGGAATGATGCAGTGTCTTCTGATTTCATCATCCACCATGCCTCATCGATAACGAGGAGGCGCTTCTTGAGCTCTTTGCGAATCGCATTCCAGATGTAATGCATGATGATGTACATTGCGATCGGTTTGAGTTCGTCTTCCATGTCTCGGAGAGAAAAGACGACAAGTTTTTTGTTAATGTCGATGTTTGTCGGACGATTGATGAAGCCAGCCCATGTGCCTTTTGTATATTTGGTGAGTCGTTGTGCGAGAGACTCCCCTCCTTCCATACCAGAAAGGACAAGTTCAAAGTCTGACATAAGTGGCGGTTCGATATTTCTAAAATCAGAATCTGCAGTGATGTCTTTGAGTGCGTAGGTTTGGGTAATTGCGGCATCAACAATCGCATCTTCTTCAGGAGTAAGGCCGCCCATCATGATTCTAAACAAACCAATGAGGTTAATGGTATTTGATCTCAACACCGATGCGCCAGATTCGTCTGCGCCGGGAACGGGCAGGTCGAATGGGTTGATGTGATGTTCAGAGTTGAGCGAAATTTTGAAATATCTGCCCCCAACGGCTTCAGCAAGGTATTCGTATTCCCTTTCCGGATCGATAACCAAAACTTCGGTATCGAACATAAGCGTGCGCAAAATTTCGAGCTTCACTGCGTATGACTTTCCGGCACCAGATTTTGCAAATGTAATCGAATTGTAATTTTCAAGAGAAAATCTGTCGAAAAGAATAAGACTTGAGTTGTGACGGTTGATGCCAAAAAGAATACCTTTGTCGGAGGTTAAGTCGAAAGAAATGAATGGGAAAAGGCTCGAAAGCGGCGAAGAATTGAGACGTGAATGAACTTCGAGCAAGTCTGTAGCGATCGGAATGACACTTTTGAATCCTTGTTCTTGCTGGAAAAGTGCCGGTTTTACGTATACAAGTTTTGATTCGAGGATTGATTTTATTTCCGACTCTGTACTGTCGAGCTCTGCTTCTGTTTCTGCGTAAATAGAAATGTAGAGTCCAACTTCAAAAAGCTTTTCTTGAGCTTGCTGGAGACTGTCTCGCAAAGATTCGAGGTCTTGGTACGCAGTGTCGAGCATTGGGTCGCGAACCATGCCTTTGTTTTCCCTCTCGTGAATCTGGCTTTGAACTTCAGCAACCTTTTTTTGGAATTGGCGGAGTGCCGCAACGGTGTCGATTGGATGCACAAAAATTGAAACGTCAAAAACTTTGTCGAGGTTGATGATCGGTGCAAACCAGCTTTCATTTAAAAAGCGCGGGTATGAAATAACAAAAAAGGTTCGGACGAATTTGTCACCAAGGTTGAGCTCGCGAGGTCCGACTTTAAGCGCGCTCGGAGCAATGATGTCTTTGAGTTCGAGTGACTCGGCCTGCTGCATTTGCTGCGGCAAAAAAGGAACAACTTGTGCTGGTGCAGCTTGTGTCGCCTTTTTCTTGAATAATCCTCCAAAGATAGACATATTATTGTGGGTTTTGATTTAGTTGAATCGGTTTTTCAGCATCGCCAGGATTGAATATTTTATAAAAAAGTTCGATGACTTCTTCTGTTCCGAGTTCGACAACACGAACCCCGCATCGTACGAGGCCTTGTTCAACGACGGAGATTCTTTGCTCAAGTTGGGTTCGGTATTCTTCAAAAACGTCTTCGCTTGTTCTTGCCTGTTCAGTATTTTTACCTTTTGGCATCAAATCTTTAAGTCCTGCACCGAATTTATTTCCAGATTTTTTGTTCTGGAGCGGCCCTGGCGAGTATGGAATGACGATGAAAAAATGTTTCGTCATGATGTTGGTGTTCGAAGTGAAACTTTTGATGAACTCGATATATTCTCGAGTTTGGATTTTCATAAGTTCATTGCTTTGTTTCTTCTCTCTTTGCTCGAGGAGGGCAATGTACGGACGAATGTCGAGTCTTCGAGACTGAATCGAAATTTGTACAGAAAAATCGAGCGAATTGAGAAAATCTTGAAACTGAAAAATAGTCGCCTGACGTTCGTCGTCAGACTTGAGAGAAAAATTAATAGATGAAGTGAGTACGAGGGCGCGGAGTGATCCATCCTTGAGGACGATAATGCCATCGCGGACTTCTTTTATTGGTACATATTCTTGAGTTGCCTTCGCATTTACTGATGCCATGAATTAATTATATCTTAAAAATATATGTCGTCCCCGTGTAAACGGGGATCCAGAGAGTTATCAGAACCAAAACATTTCTCTCAAGAGTTTACGTAATCCCAGATAGATTCCCGCCTTCGCGGGAATGACCAGAAGTTACTTCCCTTCTCCTGTTGTCGGGTCTCCGCCTTGTTTTACGTCGAGGTTCCACATGAGGTCGCGTAATTTGCTTTCAGAAAGTTTCGGTACAAGGTTTGGGTCAATCGGTTTGCGAGCTTCTGGAGCGACTGTTTTTTCTTCGTGTTTCCAGAGGTACAATTTTCTTCCAACAGTGTATGTAACAAAAGACTCAACCATTTTTATAAAAGATTGATTGTTCACTTTATAAAATGCGAGCGCTCCTCCAAAGGCGGCGATTGGAAGTCCGAGGAAAATCGCGAGGAATTTGGGTAAAAAAGTAAAAAGCACGGCAATTGCTCCTGCTGCACCAGCAAGGTAGACGAATTGCTTAAACGTAAGAGGACCGATTATTTTGTCCTCAACTTCAGTGAATTGTGGAACTTGGAATCTCATTTATTGTATTGGTTCGCGATATGGATCATTGCCGCTGTATCCGTTTGTACTCTTCCCTTTTTCTTCATCTTTCACATCCGAGACGCTTGAAAGTGTTGGAGCGCTCGTGTTTGTCATTGGAGAGCGAACAATGTTTCTTAATTTTTGATCAATAATACTGCCAAATGTTGGTTTTGGTTCTGTATTGTGGTGAAAGAACGAAGATCGAACTGGTTCTGGAGCGGGTTTGCTCAAAGATGCTGCAACAGAAGCAGAATCTGGCATAACGGACTGGCTGTGAAGGTGGATGCCGTCTACCCTTTCCATTTCGTTGTGGTCTGGGATCATTCGGTCCGGGTGGGTTTCGAGGCCAGTTCGAACTGTTTCTACTCGTGCAGTCCGTTCTGTTGTTTCCTCACCTACATCTTCACTTTCGATATTTTTTATCGCAACATCCATTTGTTTGAGAGTTTCCATAACTCCTCCAAAGAACTGTGCGTTGGCGTCGAAAGCAATTTTCAATGCTTGGTCGTAGGAAATATCGAGTTCGCGAACGAGGTTTGCCCTAAAACTGCTTACAGGCTCAAGACCAAGAAGGATAAGGATCATTTCGTTTTGGAGATTCGACGCCTTTGCAGGATCAACTTTATTTTTTGTTGCCATCAAACTTATGACCATCGGATGGTCGATGATGTTTTGTATAACCAATTGGTTTTCAGTTGGAGCTGATTCCCAGTATTCTTTTAAAAGTTTTTTGGTTTCGTCCATCATGTTGATTATTTCTTAGGTTCTTTTTTCTCCTCCTTCTTTTCTTCTGGTTTTTCTCCTGTTTGAGCAAGAAGGTCTTTGAGAATTTCTTCAGTACTCTTCTGGCTGGCACCACGCATGAGCTTCTTCAATTCATCGGCAGCTTTCTTTTTATCAGCTCGGTATGAGGCGAGAAGGATCTTACTCAAAGGGTTAACCCAAGAACTTTTCTTTTCCAGTTCTTCTATTTTCTTTTCCTGAATACCTGGGAGCCATTCAGTTTTTTCATCTTTTGTTGCGACAGCTTTTCGTTCGGCATTCTCGGTAGTTGTCTTAATCAATGTTTCTGTGCTCTTCTTTTGATTGCCCAAATCATTTGCACCTTGTGAGAGATTCTTGAGTCTTAGTTTTTTATCATCAAGACTTGCGCGATTTTCTTTGCTGATTTCGTTGCCTGTTCTGGTTGTGTATTCTTTGTACGTTTTCTCGTCGTTTGCAATTTCAATTCTCAACTTTTCAGCATCGTTCTCTATTGCAAATTGTTCTGTATCTTTTTGCTTGAGGGTGTCAGTGAGTGTGCTTATTCGCGTTGTTCGAAGTTCAGGCAACTTTTTGTCCAAAGTCTTCTCTGTTCCTTTGATTACATCCTTTGCCAAGTCTTCCTGAACCTTCTTTCTGTCTTTATCTACTTTCTGAACAGATCCACCCTTCTTGTCACCAAAGTTGTAGTTTGTTGCCAAACCAGTCGTTGCTCCACGGAACGCTCTGCCCGCCCATGACTTGCCGAATTGAGAATCACCCAACCTTCTGTCGATTGTTGAAACACCAGACACTCGCACTGCTCCTCTACCGAGTCTTCCTTGTGTCCAATTTTGCACTCCACTTATGCTTTTCAATATCCCCTTTGTGCCTGCTTCTCCAAATTTTTTGGCAACCATGAGAGATCCAATGATCATGCCGATAATGATTGCGTAATTAAGGAGAACGAGGCCTGCAGCAGGACTTGGTTTGCCGCCGCCGATACCCGTCACTGCGTTGGCCAATGTTGAGCCTGCGGGATCAATCGCGACTGCATTCAAAATTTTAAGCACCGCCCAAATCATGAGCATGAAAATTGGAGCAAAGAGACAATTGCTTATAAGACTTTCTTTCCATTGATCCGAATATTTGTCGTTTGGCAGTGCCATTGAGGCAAACGCAAGCGGCGAAAGCATGAATAAGAAAATGAAGGCAATGAAACGAGCAATGAACATGATTGCTGCCGCCATGAATACAAAAGCGGCAATAAGGAAAAATACAGAGCCCATGATGCCTGACGTGACGATTTTTAACGTTGCTGCCCAGTTGCCGTC
This sequence comes from uncultured Candidatus Saccharibacteria bacterium, assembly GCA_964492195.1. GTDB lineage: Bacteria > Patescibacteriota > Minisyncoccia > Phycocordibacterales > DATGWK01 > JAHFLV01. The sequence continues at coordinate 19,384 of CAZBJL010000002.1, read as the reverse complement.
TTCTGCCTCACCAATTTTTACGAGAGTGTCCTGACTCCAGAAAGAAGTAAGACCCATTTTGCACATGAATGCAGAACCGATGTCCCCTGTTGTGCCGTTGTCTGGCCCGCATTTGGTTTGGATGATTTGATTGTAGAAACCGATCGTTACGATGTTTGATGCATCAACTGCAACTTTTGTGAAAAAGAAACTGAAGTTTAAAAGAATAGCGACGATCACAACTCGTGCGAGCATCTTTTTGAGATTTATATTTCCCAAACCGAGAATTGTACCGACGGCAATATAGAGAAGGATAAAAATGAACATCATGTTCGCGATGTCTCGGAATGTTCTCCATGCAGAAAGGACTCCGTCAGAATTCACAATGTCCGCCATTCTGAAAATAGAAAGCTCGATGACTTCCCGCAAAATTATGCCGGAAGCGTAGAGAATCCAGCCTGTGAGATACAAAATTGCTTGTGCTATCGCAGACAAGACACCGTTGAGTGAAGAAACAATTGCAACGCCGATTGAATCAACTCCGGGGATCCAAGATTCGGCACCTGCAGAGAGCGGATGAACGACAGCGTACGTCGTGACAGACAAAAGTAAAAATGCAAAACAAAAAACAGGGGCTTTTTTAAGCACGTTGCTCATCCATTTTTTGTTTTTAAAAAAGGTACGCATATTATTGGACCGTTACGGAATTAGAACAGGCTTGGAATGTATTCTGTCCGGCTTTTGTTGCACGGACTGAAGCGCGTCGTGTTCCTGCTTCTATGTATACCACCTCAACAGTGTCGCCCGTTGCGCCATCCACTTCCCCGTTTCCGCTCCAGAGGTATGTGGTAGATCCACCACCAACGCCTCCATATACATATGCTCTCCATGTGACGGTGTCGCCTACCGCAACGTTTGTTCTGTCTGCAGAACAGGTTACACGGAGTGTGGACACTGGCGCAGCCGCACTACTTCTCAAAGAATTGTAGTTTGAACCGCTTGAGCTAAAGCTTGAAAGACCTTCGGTAAAGACTGTTTGGACGAGTTGGCCGACGAGAGCACTTACGATTTCGTTGATTTCGTCAGCAATTTCGAGCTGGCGAACTCCGGTACCGAGAGTGTTTTCGAGCTGGCTTTCGATGACGCTTCCTGGTGTTTGGATTGGGCCTTTTTCAACACAGTTTCCGTTGATGTCTTCTGCGAGACATTCTTGATATGAAAGAAAACCTTGACCCCAGTTTGCTTCCAAAAGTTTGATCGATTGACCACGCGCAGTTCGAATTGAAAGTTCTGTTTGGGCAGAAAGATATGCGCCCATTGGGTTGTTCTGCGGATTTTGGCTAATTTCAAACCAAGAATCCCAGCCACCGCGACTGAAATCCCCTTCTGTGAACTTGGCAAAGTTTTCTGTATTACTTACGACATCTGAAAGTCGGCAGTAATTTGCTTGTCTATATGTAGAAGAGTAATTTGCTGCCAAGGCAATTCGAATGTCGAGAGAAAACGGTTCGCACAAAAAGCCGAGCTCTGTCCCGGCGATGAAATTACCAGCGATTTGGTCAGCGACGTCGGTAAAGAAACTTTCAGGATTTGTAATAAATGCAGGATTGCCTTGAAAACCAGAGTTGATCCACGTAACGATCGAGTTTGTCATGTTGCTGATGACAATTTTTGCTGCAGCGGTTACGATTCCGTCGAGAACTAATTCTTTTTGAGTAACCGCAGAAGTGTTTGCAGCTGTAATGGAGTTTTGAGCTAAGTTTGCACTGTCGAGCACAGGTACGAATTGCGCTTTTGCTTCCCCTGCTTTAAAAACAAATGCGCAGACAGCAAAAACAATGAAGGAGAGAGTTAAACTTTTTTTATATGTTGAGAGGAGCTTTTTCACGAATGCTTGTACCACTTTATTATATCGTATGAACAAAAACGTATCCGTACTCCGTGTTGCTGAAAGTAATTCCCTGTTTTGTGAAAACATCCTCGATGTCGGCAATTGATTTCTGGAATGAAGCAATGTCGGCGTAATAATTTCCAACCGCTTTCAAGGTAACGAATGGATCCTCAAAAACTCTTTGGAATGCCTGCACGTCTCCGAGGACTCGGCTCGTACTGTTTAATAATTCCAAATGAAGAGTTGCAACTTCCTTTGGTGCTGCAACTGCTGCGAGCTTTTTAAGAATCGCTGCGTATCCTTTTGCTATTGGTTCGAGTTTTTCGATATCTTTTGGAGTTTGGGTGAGAGCGCTGTTGAGAATATCGATTTCTGAAGTCGTGTCCTGTGATTTCCCTGCGTAAAAAGCGACACCGAGACTGTTGCCGTACTTTTTAAGATCGGAGTCAGTGCTAATTTTTACTTCTTTAGATGTATATTGTTTTGCAGTAACATCGAGTGTTTTACTTGAAAATGCCTCGGTGATTATTTTATTTTGAATACTTTCGTCTATCGGTGCGCCACTTTTTTTGGCTTCGATATAACTTGCAAACAATGCTCGGCTGATCTGCCCTGTTTCGGTTGTGTCAGTATCAACTTTTTTTATCGCATCTGTTTTGGCAGTCGGCAGGCCATTTTGTAGTTTGTCGTTTGCGCCTGCAACGACAGGATTTCTGCCAGCTTTTACTTCGTCTCCGTCATTTGTTTTGTCGGCATCAGAGTCGGCTTTGTTTTGGTCTGTTCCCCAGAGGGTTTCTTCCCAGTTGGCGAGGCCGTCATTGTCTGTATCTAATTTTGAGTTTTCCTTTACTGAAGCTGTGATCGAGTCGATGTTTTTGGAGTTGTCGACGGTAATAGTTGGAGTTTTGGCTGTAGAATTGCTGGATTTTGATGCAAAGACAGCAAAACCAACAGTACCAACACCAATTATGCAGGCAACAACGAGAAAAAAGATTTTTTTACTTGGACGCACACTTCCCATGAGGAAATTATATCAGTAATTTGTTTGTAAAGCTGATTTTTCCAGGGGATATTGATGGCTTTAGAGTGGCTTCCGCGTTATATTATTCACATATATGTATTTCTCTCGAAATTTTTTCAGTTTTTCGCTTCCAATCCTTACCATTCTTATTATTTTTCTTGGATTTCAGGGTGTTTTTGCTCCAATTGCCTCTGCACAGTCAGGTTCAACCGCTACCCCGTTCGTTTTTTTGCGAGATTTGCGTGAGGGAGACAGTGGCGCAGACGTTCGAGAGCTCCAAAAGCTTTTAAATATCGATCCAGCGACTCGAGTTTCCGTAACTGGCAACGGTTCTCCAGGAAATGAGACCTCTTATTTTGGAAAATCGACGAAATCGGCAGTAATTCGCTTCCAAAACAAGTACCGAGAAGAGATTCTTCGTCCCGCGGGGCAAATAGCTGGTACGGGGTTTATCGGTCTTTGGACGAGGCTCACATTGAACCAGATTCTCCTTAATGCGTCGGTTGCACAGACACCAGTACGTGTTGCGGTTGAAGAAAGTTCGAGTTCGACTCTTCCGAATATAAACTTATCGGGCTTCGCCGAGGTTTCTCACGAGCTCCGCATTTCTTCCCTCTCGCGATATTCCGGCATTGTCGGTTCAAGTGTAACGATTGGTGGAAGCGGTTTTTCTCAAACAAGTACGGTAAGTCTCGGTAATAAAAAAATTGAAAACCTTTCAGATCAGAATTCTGACCACATCACGTTCAAAATTCCAGAAATTCAAACTGGTCGATACGACGTTTCTGTTTCTGTTGGAGGAAAAGTTTCCAACAAAATGCCGTTCATGGTTACTACTTCAGGCGCAGTTCTTCCGACTATTGAGAAAATCGAACCAGCAACAGTGACATTTGGCGAGCAGATCACTATTACAGGTAAGAATTTTACCTCCACAGGAAATATCATAAGTTCGAGTTTGGGAGTGATTAAAAATCTTGCATCATCTGACGGCAAAACAATCACCTTCACGATTTCTCGGCCGACATACGTGGGAAGTTCTGCAACGTCTGACACAGAGAGTATCTCGTGGCCGATCAACCTCACCGTTGTGAACACAAATGGAATAAGTAAAAATACTTCAGCGAGCCAGATTATAATGAAGGTTAGATAATAGTGTTATATTTTTTAAGTATGACTTTCTCGAGAAATAAAAAAATAGCAATTGCGATACTTGTTTTTGTGGTAATTGTTTTGGGTGTGTACTCCTTTTCAAAATATTCAAAAGGCCAAGGCCTTGTTCCCTTCGGCGGCCTTGTTGTGAATTCTTTTTATTGCAACGGGACAAATAATTTTTTGCTGACCGTGACTGGTCCGGCAGGTGGTTTGTATGTGTACGACCCACGGACTCCGCAAGCCTATGCAAGTTTTAATCTCGGTTTTGAAACGGGTATGTGGGTGCTCGGTATGTATACGCCTTTTGCTTTTGGATGCCAGATAGATGCCGAGCCTGTAAAGATTGTTATTCCTTCTCTTGGAGTCATATCGCCTACCGTGGGAACCTCACCTATTTTCTAAATTTTTTCTGCGATTTTTTTCCAGTCTTCTACTTTTAAATCTTCTGCTCTTACTTTTTCATTGAGGTTGAGTGTGGTAAAAATTTCTTGAATTTTTTCTCGTGGAGCTATTGCGGTGAGATTTGAAATGAGCATTTTTCTTTTGTGAGCAAAACCCGCACGAACGACTTCAAAGAATTTCTCTTCGGAGATTGTACTAAAAAGATTTTTAGAAATATGTTCGATCGCGATAACTGCTGAATCGACGTTTGGCGCTGGTGAAAAACTGCCACGCTTTACGACTGTCACTTTTCTCGGCTCACCATATGCTTTTACACTAATGGAAAGAATGCTTTCTTTTTTGTCTGCAGCGACGATGCGTTCAACAACTTCTTTTTGAAGGAGAACGACGACAGTGTTGGGAAAGTTCGGTGACGAAAGAAATTTTTTCAAAAATTGGCCAGTGATGTAGTACGGAATGTTCGCAACGATCTTGTAGTTCCCTTCCCCGAGCCCGAGTTCTGCTGGTTCAGAGATGAGAATATCGTTTTCCAAAAGAGTTAATTTTTTTGACGCTATTTCGGTTTCAAATGTTGTAGAAAGTTCGCTGATAAGCCGATTGTCTTTTTCAACAGCGATAACGTTGGCACCTGCAGCGAGAAGTGCTGTGGTAAGCACACCTCTTCCTGGGCCAACTTCGAGCACTATTTCACCTGGAGAAATATTCGCGGCTAGCACGGTTTTATACACCGCTGCTTCAGAGGTTAAAAAGTTTTGACCAAGAGATTTTTTTGCTTCCATATTAGATTTCTATTGTTCTTTCAGGGTCAGTAAAATCGTCATCACTGGCGGTGTCACGAGCGACTAAAAATTCTTTTTCGGTGTGGTGAGGCGAAATGTCGAATAAAAATTCAGACGGAGAATGAACTTCTTGCTCGCCGAAAATTGTCCGAGTTGCGGCGTATGCAAGAAAAACTTTTTTGCGCGCACGAGTGATGGCGACATAGAAAAGTCGGCGCTCTTCTTCTGTTTCGTACGGACTTCCTCCAGACTGCCCCATTCGTTTATGTGGGAACAAATCTTGTTCGAGACCGGTAATGAATACAAAGTCGAATTCAAGACCTTTTGCAGAATGCACTGTCATGAGTTTTACTGCATCAATTTTTTCTCCAGGCTTTTCTTCTTCTGCAGCGAGCGATGCGTCGCCTAAAAATGTTTCAATACTTTCGTTTGGTGGCAACTCATCGTAGCGAGACGCAAGTGTTACGAGTTCCATCAAGTTTTCAAAACGTTCTTGATCTTCGTCGGGTCCCTTTTTGAGCATGTCTTCGAGACCAGATTCTTTCAAAACAAATTTTATTGTTTCAGAAGCTGAAGAACTTTTTGCTTTTTCAGAAATTCTTTCAAGGAGGCTTAAAAACACCTCAACTTTTCTTCGGATCGCTGGTGAAATTTTGTCGCCTTGGCCGAGTCGGAGTTTTTCTATTGTTGCGGCACCAATGCCTCGCGCTGGAACGTTTATGATTCGGCCGATGTCTGACCATGAATCACGATTCAAAGATGCTCGTACAAATGAAAGCACGTCTTTAACTTCTTTTCTTTCAAAAAATTTCACACCGATCATTGCGTACGGCACGCCAAGTGACATGAATGCTTCTTCAAGAGTTCGTGATTGGAAGTTTGCTCTATAAAGTACTGCAATTTCGTTTGGGCTGATCCCCTTTTCAATAAGCGCGAGTGCTCTGCTTGCAACGAAAAATGCTTCTTGGGTTTCGCTCCAACCTTGGAAAACACCGATCTTGTCCCCCATTCCCTGTTTGGTGAAGAGATTTTTTTCGATTCTAATTTTATTCTTTTTGATGATTTCGTTTGCAGTGTCGAGAATTGTTTTTGTAGAACGATAGTTTTCTTCAAGCAGGACAACTTTTGCATTTGGAAAATCTTTTTCGAAACGAAGAATATTTGCGATGTCTGCTCCACGCCATGAATAAATGTTTTGATCCGCATCGCCGACGACGCAAATGTTTTTATGTGCCTCGGAAATAAGCCGAGCGATCTGATATTGCACGGTGTTTGTGTCCTGGTACTCGTCTATATGTATGTACTGCCAGAGGTCTTGGTAGCGTTTACGCACCTGTTCATTTTTTTTCAACAATTGGGCAGTTACAAGAAGAAGGTCGTCGAAGTCCAGGGCTTTTTCCTGGGCTAAAAGCCGTTCGTACTCAAGCCATACTGCTGAAACAACGCGCGGAAAGTATTCCTGACCGATTTTTTCAGCATACGCTGAAGCTGTTACGCCAGTTCCCTTCTCTTTTGAAATGGCATGCATGATTTTTGCGGGGTCGTATTGCTTTGGATCATAATTTTTAGCGACGAGAGCGTCTTTGATCATTTTTTTACTGTCGTTTTTGTCAGTGATAGAAAAATACCGCGGCAAGCCGAGTTCTTTGCAGTTTTGCTTGATGATATGAACGCCGAGTGCGTGAAACGTATTGATGAATGGTTTTTCGCCTGCGAGGTAGAGTTTGGCTAATGCTTCGTCTGCCATGCAGAGTTTTTCGACTCGTTCCCGCATTTCCTTCGCTGCTTTGTTGGTAAAAGTGATCGCAATGATGCGGCTGGGAGAGATTCCGCTCTTAATTAAATGAAAAATTCGGTACGTAATTGTCTTCGTTTTGCCGGCGCCTGCTCCTGCCACAATTAAAACCGGTCCTTCGGTTTGGAGGACGGCTTCTCTCTGTTTTTCGTTCAAATCTTTTAAATACGTTTCCATCAGAATTCAACTATATCACACAGTCCATTGTAGGGCTCAACAGAGCCATTTTTTACTGTCTATTGGACGTTATCCACATTTCGTTTTCTTGTTCGTTGACCGACTGACCGACAGGCGTATAATAGTCGAGTACTAAGATTTTGGCGACAGAAAACGGCTCAACAGAGCCATTTTTACTCAGAGACGCGAAATTATCATTAAAACTAAGCATATTTTAGATTTCTCAACTAAACCCCGTTCCCGAAGTCGCAGAAGTAGGGGGTTACATTTAATAAGGGTTTCACTCGGGGTTCTGCTTTTGGCCGCAGTTTCTTCAAGTGCTTTCATCTTGCCCGGCTTCAAAAGAGCTGATGCGGGTGTTTTTTCATTTATCTCTGATGTATTAGGAAATAAGGAAACAAGTGCGAACAGTGCAAGCAGCAAATATAACTCTCAAACGCTCGCTATCCTCGAAGCACCGTTGAGTTCGAAGTTCGCTGTAGGTGGTGGAGATATTGCGATTGTTGACAGTAACGCCCTCGAATATCAGGCAGAATCTTCGGACACGACTCAGAGCGATCAGATCAGTGCATATGTAGTTCGTGAAGGCGATACCCTCTCGGCGATCGCAAAGATGTTTAACGTTTCAGTTAATACGATTCTTTGGGCAAACGATATTAAAAATAACACCATCACTCCGGGTCAAAACCTCGTCATCCTTCCTGTGTCTGGTATCCGACACGTTGTTGTTTCTGGCGATACAGTTCAGAGCATTGTAAAAAAGCATAATGGCGACCTCGAAGAAGTCTTAGGCTTCAACAACCTTTCTGCAGATTCAAAGCTTGCTGTGGGCGAAGTTGTCATTATTCCTAACGGGGACGCAACACCGGTTACAAAGTCAGGTTCAACTGTTACTCCAAAGGCAAGTGCGGGTAAAAATCTTGCTGGTTACTTCACTTCCCCAATTCCAAGTGGTTACAGAAAGACACAAGGCATTCATGGTTACAACGGTGTTGATTTGGCTGCGCCACTCGGTACGAACGTTGTCGCTTCAGCAAGTGGAAAAGTTATCGTCAGCAAAAACTCTGGTTACAACGGCGGTTATGGAAACTATGTTGTAATCTCTCATCCAAACGGTACTCAAACTCTCTATGGTCATCTTAATGAAACACTCGTTGTTCAAGGACAGAATGTAAGCCAAGGTCAGCTCATTGGTTACCTCGGTAGTACTGGTCGTTCAACAGGTCCTCACGTTCACTTCGAAGTCCGCGGTGCGAAGAATCCATTCTAGGTTTTTTATCCATCCTCTGAAGACTGTATAAAAAAGCCCCCAAGGTCGGGGGCTTTGTGCATTACAGTTGCTGAAGTAAATCAGCTGTAAATTCCCATCTGTTGACTGTTACGTTCTGAAAACCTTCTCCCTTGAAGATGTCGACCGTAAAAACAAGAAGTGCTAATTGAGTTTTACCTCGAAGCATTTTCACTTGTGTTGTCAGGCCACGCCAGTAGAGGTCAAAGCAGATCAGTGCTTCTACCCTCACACAGTTATTCAAGGCATGTCTCAAGGCTCCGTTGTTTGGTTCGCCAGGTATTCCAAGCCACTCAAGTTTGTTGCTTGGGTCGAGTGTTTTCTGACTCGGGTTTGGGGAAGCTTTTGAAACAATGTAATGAATCACCTGGAGAGCTCGAAGGTGAGCCTCGAAGTATCTTGCCCCATGCTCCCCGCTCTGGAATCCCTCTCTCAATCTTTGGTCTGTGATAATGATTAATCTTTTGTACACGCGATTCTCCTTTAAGGAATGGCTCGCTATGGCCGATGTGCGTAAGGCAACACAGTGTCACCTATCCGGCAAAAAAGTAACACTATTGCCTGTTGAAGTCAAAATGCATATCAATTACTTCTTCTGTACTGAAATGCTTCGAGTACATGATTTTCTTGTATGTCGTGCGAGCTGTCGAGATCGGCGATGGTGCGGGAGACTCGCCAGACACGGTGGTACGAACGCATCGAAAGATTAAAAGATTTTGCTCCGTTGAGTAAAGTCTCCGCAGCTTTTGGAGAAAGATTACTGATGCGTGAAAGATCATCGCCACTCATGTCGCTGTTCAACGCCGGGCCGCGATCAAGCGACGTGAATCTTTCATATTGTTTTTGCCGAGCTAAAGAAATTCTTTTGATTGCGTTTTCAGTTTCGTTTACTTTTTTATTGGAAATATTTTGGAAGTCAGAATATTCAATGTCGCCCACTTCTATTGAAAGATCGATGCGATCGACAATTGGTCCAGAAATTCTTTTACCGTATCGAGTCATGTCCAACAGTGTGCATGTGCATTTTGTTTTCTTGCTCGTATTGAAACCGCACGGACATGGATTCATCGCTGCAACTAAAATAAAATGCGCGGGAAAATATACGCTGCCTTTTGTCCGAGAAATATGGATGACATGTTCTTCGAGTGGTTGGCGAAGTGTCTCGATTACTTTTTGGCCGAACTCCGGAAATTCATCAAGAAAAAGTACACCGCGATGTGCAAGCGTGATCTCGCCGGGTTTTGGAATTGTTCCGCCGCCAACAAGTGATGCGTATGAAGCCGTGTGATGCGGAGCGCGAAACGGTGGATTCGAAACAAGTTCAGAAGTGAGTCCAGCGATCGAATGAATTGATGTCACCTCGAGTGCTTGCTCCAAAGAAAGTTTTGGTAACAGCGAACGAAGTGCATTCGCAAGCATTGTCTTTCCTGTTCCGGGTGGGCCAGACATGATGACATTGTGTCCGCCAGCAGCGGCAATTTCGAGTCCTCTTTTTGCAAGTGACTGACCGACAATGTGTTCCAGATATACACGTTTTGTTTCATCCGGATTCTCGCCATTTTTTTCGAGAAAATCTTTTACGTTTTTTGTCGATTCAACTTTTTTAATTTTATTTTTATCGCACACATGCTCAACAACTTCTTGTAAAGTTGAGGCGCCAAAAATATCTATTCCATCAACAAGCGATGCCTCCGGAATATTTTCTGTCGGTACATATATTTCTTTGAAGCCTGCAGATTTTGCTTCAAGAACAATTGCTAAAATTCCGCGAACTTTTCGAAGCTTGCCATCCAAAGAAAGTTCACCAACAAAATTTTTTCCATCAGTGTTGAAAGATATTTCTTCGCTTGCAAGCAAATATCCCAACGCCATTGCGAGATCAAAATGCGAACCCTCTTTTCTGACATGCGCTGGTGCCAAAGAAATTACAACCCGATGATTTTTCTGTTTGGGAGAAATGAAACCAGAATTTTTTATTGCAGCAGAAATCCTGTCCCTCGCTTCTTCGACCGCCTTGTCTGGTAAACCAACAATAGAAAACGTGTGCAGACCGCGCGAAAGATCTACTTCGATGTCTATTATCTGTCCTTTGAGGTAATACGATTGCCCGCTGTGCGTTTTTGCAAAGCTCATTGTGAAACATATGAAACTATGGGTAATTTGTGTCGACAAACAGAGAGCCAGTAGGAGCGCTCTCTGTCAATGCTATGGTTGCATAGCCGAGATCAAGTTTTGATTAAGAAAGGTTAAAGTTTCACCCACCCCTCCAGGAGAGCGCATAAATTCTACTGAATTTTGCTCCTCTCGGTCGCCTTCGCGACCTGCGAACTCTCCTGTCAGGGTGGGTAAGGTAAAAGAATTCAATTCAAAACAAAAACCCCTTTCGGGGTCTTTGGGTGAATCTTTAGAAACGTCCGTTAGTTCATATGTTCTTTACAGGTTGGTGCGGCAGGGTTTGCTTCAAGTCGGTCAGCTTCGATTGGTTTGCTGCAGACTTCGCAGATTCCAAAACCTTTTCCGGAATGAATTTTTTCGAGCGCCTTTTTGACTTCGTTGTAACGGCTTTCGAGTGGTTTCAAAATAGCGGTGTTGTCTTCGTATTCTTCGAGTCGTGTCGCTTCGTCATTTGTGTCGGCTTTGGTGGTTTCATCGAGGTCAGCAGGGATCGCTTCCCAGTCGCCAGGATTTTCTGGATTGATTCGACCGACAGATTTGAGATCGCTTTCGAGCAGTGTCTTTTCTTCCTCGAGTTTGCTTTTGAATTTTTGTGTGTGTTCTGTATTCATACCCCAATCATATCAAGTGGGAATATGAGCGCAATCTGCAAAAAAAGTCACAACTATCTGACAATTTGTGAAGCAAAAAATCGATTCAAAATTTCTCGAAATGTTTTTTCGTTGCTCGTAATGAGTAAATTTTTCTGATCCAAAAAAGAATAGAGAAGAACTATATTTCCGTTGTTGTCTTTGAGTGCACGCGCATCTTTGTTGAGGATCACAACGTCAGTGAAATTTGTTCCGGTGATTGTATTTGTTTCAGGAATTATTGTTCCCTCTTTTATGAAAATTGGTCCGAGATTTTTTGCCAACGTTTTTTCCCACTGATGCATGCCGTCGAACGCAGTGTTGAAAGAATTAACGCTCACAAAAATAAATGGTTCGTTGGTGCCGGCATTGTTGGAACCAAAAATCCACTGTGGTCCGATTGCCCGGACAAGTGTTGCGGGAGCATTCGCTGAAAACAATTCAAAGAATTTTTTTATTGAAATACTTTCGCTGTTTTCTGTAAGTTCGATTCTTGTAAGTTTGCCAACTTGAATTGGTTTTTGAATTTCATTTGCAACAGAAACTAGCACATCAACTGCAGATTTTCCGGTAATGTCGATCACTTGTTTTTCATCTGTGGCGAGAATTGAAAGTTCAGTCGCAATAATCGGTGCTGGACGATGAGAATAAAAATAATATACAAGAGCAAAAATTCCCGCCGCAGATACAAGCAACACGACGCTGATCAGAATCGACAAACCCTTTCCTGCAGCATTCTCCATTTTTGCAGGACGTGTTTCACCTTTCTCTTCTCTCTTTTTTTGCGCTGCAATATTTACGCTCGCAACAGATTCATTTTTTGTTCGGATGGCTTCAGCAATGTCGCGTTCATATGTGCGAACAGGTTTAACGAGCGCGTACAATTCTTTTTTTTCGAGCGGCGCATTGTCTGCGTGAAGTGTTGTGACATCAACACCAGGTTCAGCCGGATTTTGAATTGCTGAAAGAAATTTTTCTTTTTCGTTTTGTGCAGGTGCTGGTGGAACATTTTCGCGAGTGCGAGCGGCAGCATTTTTAAAGCTCTCACCAAATTCTCGCTTCCCTGCTTTGTTGAGGGTTGTTGTAATCTTTTCTATTTCTTTGTCATTGAGCGTGAGGCTCTCTTCAGGATTCATTACGTTTATTTTAGCAGAAAATTTATCCAACACGTTTGGAATTTTCTTGTAATAAAAACAAAACCCCTTTCGGGGCGATGTTTGTTGTGTATAGATGAGCGAGGTTTATTCGGTCTGTGTGTCTTCTGAAGAAATAACTTCTCCGCTGCTTTTTCTTTTTCCACCAGCGTTACCACCGATCATGAGGTAGCGACGCGGGTTCGAGTCGAGGTCGAGGAAGTCGTCGGTTGCTTCGATGAGTTTTGCAGAAGAAGATTTTCCAAAAGAAACAACTTCAACTTGGCAGCCCTGATTTTCTCGTAAATATTCAACGAGAGGTACGAAGTCGCCGTCGCCGGTAACAAGAATAACTGTGTCGAGCTTCGGTGCGAGCTTGATTGCATCCACCGCCATACCAACGTCCCAATCAGCCTTTTTTGCTCCGCTTGAAAAAATCTGGAGATTCTTCGTTTTTGTTTCGATACCAACTTTGCTTAATGCATCAAAAAAGCCTTTTTCCTCTCCGGATTCTGTGGTGATGACATATGCAACTGCACGAATGAGGGAACGACCCGCGAGGGCGTCCTTCACAATTTGACCGAAATTGACCTTAGATTTATATAAATTTTTACCGCTGTGGTAGAGGTTTTGGGTGTCTATAAAGATTCCTACCCGCTGACCTTTGTGCTTGATGACTGACATTTATGTGGCCGTATATTTAGACGGCTCTCTTTTTGAGGTTAAGCTTTTTCATTAATTCGTTAAAGCGTTCAGGGCTCTTTTTGAGGAGGTAGTTCATGTGACGCTGACGGTCGGCAACCATGACCAAGAGACCACGGCGAGAATGGAGGTCTTTCTTGTTTTTAGTGAGGTGATTAGCCAATTCCTCGATCTTTTTGGTGAGCAAAGCGATCTGAACTTCAGGTGAACCGGTGTCGGTATCATGAACCTTGTGAGTAGAGATCGTCTTGTTCTTTTTTGTTTTGGTTAACATTGCGAGGTAACGATAGCATTTATGGGCTGTTTTTGCAAGATTTTTAGCGAGTGTCCTAGGAGAGTACCGTGAATTTTGTGTAAAGAAAAACCCATCATTTGATGGGTTTCGGGCTGTTTTTGCCCTATGAGTGCTTTATAAACCAAATCACAACAACGGTCATGTAGAGAGCTGTTTCGACGGTTGCCGCAGTGAACCAGTACCTTCTCATTTGGTCCTTCGCTGACTCATATTTCGCGGCATGTATCTGTCGCTCTACATCCACCTTTTTGCCTATTTTTTGGCCCAGACCTCGCCCTCGCCATTCTAAAAACACCCCAATTCCGACCGCGATGACGAGAGTGATGACCCAGAGGAACACCGGACTGAAGAAAAGCTCCATTCGCGCCCCTTTCTATGTGTGGCGTTTGCGAAACCTCTTATCTATTACCATGGCCACCATCAATTCGAGTTACCTCCCCCAGTCCTTAGTCCCATACTTCTTCTGGCGGTATTGTGGTTGCTGAATTCCTTACCCCCAATGCAGTCATTACAGGTTCTTTTGTCTTTCTGGAAAGAGGATCTGACTTTTACTACTCTCATCGGATCCTGGCATTTAGAACAAAACATCCTAAACAATTTGCTTCCAGGGATTTGGTCTCCGTGCCGGGTGCCGTCGTCGGCCTTGGGTGACCCTTCAACCATTTTCTGCCTTTTCATTTTTCCTCCTAAGAGATGGGCGTTTTCAATTCCAAAGATAATATATATTATCTTTTCAAATTTATCAAAACACCGCCATATATTTTTGTTTTTGTCTTGAATAACCTATATTTTCCGACACTAAAAATGCTAAAATGTGGTGATGAAACTTCCTGAACTTAAACGTCAATTTCTCGAATATACCGAAATTGAGCGTGGAAGAAGCCTTAAAACTGTTGAAAACTACGAACGGTACCTCGATCGTTTCTTTAATTTCGCAAAAATAGAAAAACCGACACAGATCACCGAAGACATCGTCCGCGAGTACCGCCTCTGGCTCAATAGACAGTCGGTAAGAGTAAAAGGTCGAAGCGTCAACGAGACCCTTAAAAAAAGAACCCAGAATTATTACCTTATTGCGCTGCGTTCTTTTCTTAAATACCTCATGAAACGTGGCGTTGAGTCCCTCTCCCCCGACAAAATAGAGCTTGCGAAGACCCCAGAACGTTCTCTCGACCTTATTTCTCGCAATGAACTCGAGAGGCTCATGAAAGCTCCAGATGGAAGCGACGAAAAGTCGTTGCGAGACAAAGCTATTTTGGCGCTTTTGTTTTCGACTGGCCTTCGGGTTTCCGAGCTCTGTTCGATGCCACGGGAAATAGATTTAGCGAGCGATGAATTTTCTATTCGGGGAAAAGGCGAAAAAGTTCGGGTCGTTTTTATATCTCCAGATGCAAAAGATGCGATAAAAAAATATTTGGCAATTCGAAAAGACATGGATGATTCCCTTTTTGTTCAAAATGGCAAGAATTCTAAAGGTAAAAAGACTCTTCAGCTCACTCCGCGCTCTGTTGAAAGGGTCATTAAGCACTACGGCATTAAGGCGGGTATTACAAAAAAGGTCACGCCGCACGTTATTCGCCACAGCTTCGCTACGGACTTACTCCAAAACGGCGCTGACCTTCGTTCTGTTCAGATCATGCTCGGTCATGCCAACATTGGTACAACCCAGATTTATACGCACGTGACGGATAAGCATTTAAAGGAGATCCATAAGAAGTTTCATAATCGGGGGTAGATAGTTGACATATTAAAAAAATGTGATACTATCTTGGTAGACAGAATCGCACAACTCCACAACTCAAAGGAGGGAAAAAATGACAATTGGCGAGATGCTCTTGGGTAAGGGGATGGACGCGGGTGTCGTGAGTCAGCTTCTTGGTCTCGTTGACCGCAAAAAGGATATATCTAGGGATAAGGCGATTTCCGTAGCTGAAAAGATACAAATCTGGACCATCAGTGCTGCTGCTGATGTCGAAGGTTTTCTTAGTCCCAAGATACAGCGTGAAAGAAACGTGTTCGCAATCACGCTGGCTACATACCTCAACGGCTTGCCTGTTGCGAAAAGGCACGAGAGGTAGTGACTCGATACTTCGCAGTCACACCAAAAGCACTCCAACCGCCAGGTCTTCGGACCTCTGGCGGTTTTCTTTTATATATTTGCTATCATGTCTATATGCGAATCATCTCCTGGAACGTGAACGGCCTCCGAGCAATCCATAAAAAAGGCAAATGGGCAGAGTTTTTGGCTCTCTCCCCCGACATTTTCTGTTTGCAGGAAACAAAAGCTACTCCGGATCAGTTGCCAGACGGTGTTCGGAATCCCCCTGGCTACCACTCCTTTTTTGACTTCCCTAAGGTAAAAAAGGGCTACAGCGGTGTCGCTATTTACACCAAAGTCGTCCCAGAAAAGGTCCAATACCTCATGGGTTCCCCAACTCTCGACGACGAAGGTCGCCTTATTGCTGTGTATTTTAAGGAATTCGTACTCATTACGGTTTACTTCCCTAATGGCGGCGGCGGACCAGAAAGGCTCAAGTACAAGCTCGATTTTTACGATCAGTTCCTCAAATTCATCGAAAAACTCCGAAAAGAGCAGAAAAACATTATTTTTTGCGGAGATGTAAATACTGCGCATACAGAAGTCGATCTTGCCCGACCGAAAGAAAATGAAACTCACACCGGTTTTCTGCCGATCGAGCGCGCCTGGATCGACAAAGTTATTTCAAAAAAGTACGTCGATGTGTTTCGACATTTTTTCCCGGATGCAGTGAACGCATACACATATTGGGATATGAAAACATTTGCTCGAGATAGAAATGTCGGATGGCGAATTGATTATTTTTTCTCAACTCCAGATGTCCTTAAGCATATAAAAGAAACAGGAATCATGGCGGATTTTTATGGATCTGATCACTGCCCTATTTTCCTCGATGTTGATTTTAAGGTTTAATCTCCAAGGGAATTTTAAAGGACAGAAATAAAAATACACTTGTCCACAGTTTTGTCTTTGAATGTCTTTTATATGTGATATGTTTACTCAAGACGTTCAGGAAGAATTTTTCAAAGTCTGTTTGTTTCCCACTGGCAGACGAGAGATTGAAATCCTGACATTGTTCTTTTCACGAGTTGGCCAAACTCATGAAAGGCCATTCTGGTTAGAATACATTTAGAGAATATATATATCTCCACCCTATCTTTTTTAAAATAGGATATTGACTCATTTGTGTCTTGCTGGGCGGTGCTTTCAACCGTCCTTTGCACTTCTTCATAGAACTGCTGGGCGGTTTTTTGTTGTCAAAAAAAAGAGGAGGATGCATTGACGCACCTATTTTTCAATGATAAAACTGTGCCAGAACGTTCTCTGAAGCCGCATGGTTTCAGATTTTCAGACAAAAATATACGAAGGAGCTCACATGTCCACTGATTACAGCAATTACACCGATATGGCGAGAGCAGTGATGGCGTCGGCAAACGCGATCGCCTTGGAATGGAATCATGACGCAGTCGGAACAGAACATCTTCTCTTGGGGATTTTATCCAACGAAGCGTGCGGGGCGGCAGTTGTTCTCAAAGGTCTTGGTTTCGATATCGGAAAAATCCGTGACAAAACCATATCCTTGATGAGAAAGGGATATGAGGCGGTGCCGATGGGTAAGTTGCCCTACTCAACAGTGGTTGTGGAAGTCTCAATACGTGCCGTAGCTGAACAGTTGACGATTCTCAGGCATCCTAAACTAGGTACAGAGCATCTTCTGCTCAGCCTGATGTGGGTGGGAAAGGGTTTGGCGGGAACAGTTTTGCAGGAAATCGATCTGAATCCCAATACGCTTCGAGACAAGGTGCGTAAAAATGGTAGTTCATTGGATACTGTGCAGAAAAGCACACCAGATCCTTCTCCTGGCCTGACTGATGCGTTTCAGCTTACCGTGGGCCAGGTGGATTACCCTGCTCAACGAAAAAAGGCTTCGGATCTGCTCGATTCCATACCAGCCGACGCGCTCGTGACTCCGGAACAGAAAATTGCGGCGGCGAACGGATACGCGATGTTGGCTTTGGCTGACGCTATTCACAACCTCGTCGTCGACAGCGAGAAAATACAACTCACTTTCTCTTCCTCTTCTTGAGTCAAAAACTCAAAACCCCAGCTAGTAAGGCTGGGGTTTTTCTTTGAAATTAAATTGCATTTCCTTCTCCTACCCACCCTGACAGGAGAGTTCGCAGGTCGCGAAGGCGACCGAGAGGAGCAAAATTCAGTAGAATTTATGCGCTCTCCTGGAGGGGTGGGTTGAAAACTTACTCCACCCAATGCTTCTTCCGAATTTCCTTCAAAACTTTCTCATCTTCCTCTTCTTTTTTCTCCTTCCCCGCCTCACCCATTTTTTTAAGCTCACTTTCACTCAACTTCGCGAGGTGTATCGCCATTTTTTCAAGAGTTCCTTCATCATTTTTCTTTGGATCCTCGAGTACTTCTTCAAGGAGCGCATGCAAAATGTAACCGATTCGTGGTCCTGGTGGTTCTCGTAAAACATCCATGATTTTCTTGCCGTCGATTTTGAGCATGCTTACGGAAATTGGGTCGCGCATGACTTCATCGATCATTGAATGATATTTGCGGAGACGATACGGACTTTCTTTCGGTCGTCCTGTGCCAATGCGATCACACGAACGCACATCCATAAGATCCCAGACATTTTCTTTGCCGACGTTCATGACAAGCCGACGCACTGCGGAGTTTGTGATTTGTTCTGTGTCTGAAAAAAACATGTGCCAGCGTACAAGCTTTACAACTTTGTCCGACAAATCTTTTGGAAATTTCAAATCCTTAAGAATTTTTGCAGTCATTCGTGCACCGACGACATCGTGACTGTAAAATGTGTAATCTTTTTTCTCTTCTGAAAAGCGTCGAGTATCAGGTTTGCCGATGTCGTGAAAAATTGCAGCGAGTCGAATATGCAACGGCATTTTCTTTTTTGCCGAATGAGAAAGTGTTTTGAGTAAATGTGTCCAGACATCAAAAGAATGCGCTTGGTTTTGTTCTACTCCCTGCCCTTTTTGTAAATCCGGAACCATAAACTGAAGCGCACCAAGTTCATGAGTAAGTGTGAGCGCCTCTGCGGGGCTGTCTGACATAATCATTTTAATAAACTCGTCACGAATTCTTTCTTTAGAAATTTTTGAAAGCAAATGCGCTTCATCTTGAATTGCCTTTTTTGTTTCAGTTTCAATTTCAAAATCGAGTTCCGCAGAAAGGCGAATTGCGCGCAGTGTTCGCAGTGCGTCTTCCGCAAATCTTTCTCTCGCTTTCCCTACTGCACGAAGAGAGCCTTTTGCTAAATCACTTAATCCCCCATAGAGATCGATTGTTTTCTGTTCTTCAACGTCGTACGCAATCGCGTTTATCGTGAAGTCGCGTCTTTTGAGATCGTCCTCGAGATTTTTACTAAAAGAAACCGAGTCTGGTCTGCGACTGTCTGAATATGTGGATTCTGTTCTGTACGGGGTTACCTCGATGACTCGAAGTGTTTCGTCGCTTGTTTCTTCATTTACAACGCCGACAGTTCCGTATTCGTTTTCGTAAAAAGTTTTTTCAAATGTGGCGACAATCTGCTCTGGAGTTGCGTTCGTTGTCACATCCCAGTCTTTTGGTTTCTTTCCTAAAAATAAATCTCGAACGCAACCGCCGATGAGATACGCTTCGAACCCAGCTTTTTTGAGAGACCGCGTTATCCGCGCGACGTCTTCGGGAATTTCAAAAGTAGTGCCTATAAGTGCGCGTTTCATGTTCAAAATTCTAGTCCATGTTTTGATATTTGGCTAATTTTCAGTATAGTTGCACTATCGCGCTCGTGGTGAAATGGATATCACAACGGTCTTCGGAACCGTTATTGTGGGTTCGAATCCTGCCGGGCGCACAGCATAACGTGGTTAGTGTTACTTAAAAAAAGACCGAAGGTCTTTTGGGCAGG
>CAZBJL010000001.1:59440-172942 GCA_964492195.1 uncultured Candidatus Saccharibacteria bacterium | reverse complement strand
GTATTCGTCTGATGGTCCGCCACGCAAAACACCGACTCGGAGTTTTCTACTTTGATTTTGAGTAGCCATAGTGGTACCCATATTGTACACGATAAATTAATTGGAAAAAGTAAAAGTGAATTACGGCAAAAATTTCTTTGTCCGGAGATTTTTATGATATTTAATCGCAAAACGATGCGCTTCACTGTTTGCAAGAAAAATTTCTGCAGTGTGGTTAGTGACAAGAGAATTTGTATCTTCACTGTCTTGTAGAACCTCTCGAGGTGTGTGATTTGTATTTTTAACAACAGATACTGTGGGCACAACAATGTTATTTTTTTTCAAAACATCAACTGCAAAACGAAGATGCGTAAGTCCACCGTCGATTACCACAAGTGAGGGCATCCCCCATTCGGGATGAGAAAAACGTCGAGACAAAACTTCTCCTAATGCCTTCAAGTCGTCTCCTCGAATCGTGTGGCGAATTCGAAACATTCGATATTCGGAGGGTGTTGCTTCACCATTTATCACAACGGTCATGACGCCAACGGTCGAATCTCCCGCAAGATGAGCAATGTCGTACGCTTCGATTCGAAAATCTCCTGTAGAAAATCTGTGATCTTTGTCACGACGAATAAGTGCCACATCCTGAATGTGTTGGATTGCGAATACTGTTTTTTTGACCTTCGCTGCTTTTTCGAATTCATCATTTTTTGCGAATTCCTTCATTTCTTTCTCAAGATTTTTGAGAAGTTGCTTTTTCTTACCATCGAAAAACATCATCAAATGATTCATAATCTGCCCGTACTCCTTCACAGAAATTTCTCCTGTACACACTCCAGGACACAAGCCAATCTGTCGATTGAAACAGGGTCGAGGTAATACACCAGCGGGCGATTCTTCAAACGGAGTACATTTGTGATCTCGATATGGAAAAATTCTCCGAACAATCTTCATCGCTTCACGCAAGGCACTCCCGTTTGGAAACGGTCCGTATACAGCCTTATATGAATTCGGATTTGCGTATGTCTGCTCAACTTCCCTTCCTCGAACAATCAATACCTGGGGAAATTTTTCATTTGTAATTACAACCGTATTGAAACTTTTATCATCCTTATCTTTCGTATTGTGGTGAGGCTTATATTTCCGAATCAAACTCGCTTCAAGAATAAGCGCTTCGAGCACCGTGTCGGTTTCGATGAAATCTACTTTTTTGGCCAATGAGACCATCTGCTCAACGAGCTGTCCGCGAGTTTCTAAAATATTTCCAGCAAAATAACTTCGCACCCGACTGCGAAGTGACGTTGCCTTACCGACATACAGAATCTTGCCGCGACTACCTTTAAAAAGGTACACGCCCGGTGAATCAGGAAGTTTTTTTATATTAATGACCGAAACCATGTTATTGACAAAAAAGTATACCGTACTTTCTTTTTTGTTGACAAACACTAATTTTAAAAGTACTATTGTGTTGTTCGCAAGCGTATCCTCGCCAGCGAACAGGTGTGCCCCTTGTAGGGGTAACGTTTCAAGGTCGCATTCAGCTCATCACCCGTGGACTGATTGCGACCTTTTTATTTATTTGACAGAACACATTCACGTTATATAGTTACCACGTTCTTACGGCCACGGAACCGTGAGAGCTACGCACTTCTTGTTGAAGTGTGGGATCCCAAAAGCCGCAACCTTTCTCCTTTGTTGGGTTGCGGCTTTTTTTATTTATTCTTGAGTGCTCTTTTTAAATAATGTCCTGTATACGATTTTTCTGATCGAGCAATGTCTTCTGGTGTTCCTTTGGCAACAATTTTTCCACCTTGGTCTCCCCCTTCGGGACCAATGTCTATTACATAATCCGCAGATTTAATAATATCAATATTATGTTCGATAACGATAACTGTATTTCCACGATCAACAAGCTTGTCTAAAATTTCAATGAGTTTTTTGACGTCTTCGTAATGAAGACCGATTGTCGGTTCGTCGAGAAGATAAATAGTCTTTTGTACATGCTGGCGATAGAGTTCTGAGGACACCTTTACACGCTGAGCTTCACCACCAGAAAGTGTTGTTGCTGACTGACCGAGTTCGAGGTATCCAAGCCCGACTTCATTCATCGTTTTCAAACGATCATAAATAGCCGGAATATCCTTGAAGAATTCGAGTGATTCTTCAACGGTCATTTTCAAAACTTCGTAAATATTTTTCTTTTTATATTTAACCTCAAGTGTATCTTTCATAAAACGCTTTCCACCGCAGACGTCACATGGAACGTACACCGTCGGCAAAAAGTGCATCTCAACTTCAATCATGCCGTTACCCTGACAGGTTTCGCATCGGCCGCCTTTGACGTTGAAAGAAAAACGATTCGCTTTCCATCCACGAACTCGGGCTTCTGATGTTTCAGCAAAAAGCTCACGAATAAAACTCCACGCACCCGTGTAGGTTGCCGGATTTGAACGTGGCGTACGACCGATTGGAGACTGATCGATAAGAATTGCTCGGCTTGCGTATTCGGTGCCGGTAAAACTTTCGCAGTTGAAAATTTCTGCGGAGCGGTATCGTCGGTCATATCGAGCCTGAAGATTTTTATGGATTATTTCATAGAGAAATGTAGATTTTCCTGAACCGGAAACACCAGTAATGGCAACAAATTTTCCGAGGGGAACTTCAACGTTCATATTTTTAATGTTAAAAATATTACCGTTTCGCACCACTAAACTGCCGGAATTATTGTCCCGTCGCTTTTCTGGGACTTCTACTTTTTTATCACCACGCAAATAGTCGAGAGTAAGGGACTCTGATTCATTTGTTTTTGCAGTAAGGAGTTTATCGAGATAACCAGACACAACAACCTCACCACCATGAATTCCTGCTCCTGGTCCAATATCTACAATGTAATCCGAAGAAAAAATAGTGTCTTCGTCATGCTCAACAATAATGATGGTATTCCCGAGATTTCGCAGTTCATGAAGTGTTTTTACTAATCGATCATTGTCTCTTGAATGAAGACCAATCGTTGGTTCGTCGAGCACATAGAGCGCACCAACAAGCCCTGAACCAAGCTGGGATGCGAGTCGAATTCGTTGTGCTTCACCTCCGGAGAGTGTATGCGCACGTCTGTTGAGCGAAAGGTACTCAATACCGACGTTAATCATGAATTCGAGTCGAGACTCTATTTCTTTAATGATTATTTTTGAAATACTTCGTTCGCGTGCGGTGATTTTAATTTTTTTAAGAAACTCAAAACAGTCACCAATAGACATGGATACGAAATCGACAATATTTTTTCCATCAACAAGGACATGGAGCGCTTCTTCACGAAGTCGAGCACCGTTACATTTCGGACACGGTTCTTTGCCAAAAAAGTGTCGGGTTCCAAGACCATGACATTCAGGACAAGCGCCGTAGGGTGAATTGAAAGAAAAGAGACGTGGTTCAATTTCTGGATATGAATACCCATCTCGTGGACATGAGAATTTAGAAGACATGGTGAATTCTTCTTCGGGAACTTCCACGGTTTCCTTACCCTTTTTAGGCGACATGTCATGGAATGAGATTCTCACCAAGCCGTCGGATTCTGTAAGGGTTCGTTCGAGTGATTCACTTAAACGCTCCAATGCACCACTTTTTGGATTTTTGAAATCATAAATGCTGATTTGATCCACCAAGACATCAATCTTGTGAGTTTTATTTCTTGAAAGAATAATTTGTTCGCGAAGTTTTTTGCGAGCACCGTCAACAACAACTTCACTGAATCCCTTTCCAAGAAGATCGTAGAGAAGCTGGTAATACTCACCTTTTCTACCACGAACAAGTGGAGCAAAAATTTCTACATACAAAGGAAAATTGAGCGGACGATCGTTTTCTTTTGGAGCAGTTTTGAGACGGGCATTTATTTTTTCGAGAATAAAATTTTTTATTTCATCGTTCGAAAGGCGCTGGATTTCATTCCCACAAATAAGACAATGCGGTCGACCGATGCGAGCGTAGAGAATTCGAAGATAGTCAAAAATTTCGGTAATTGTTGCAACCGTAGAACGAGGATTATTTGAACGAGATTTTTGATCAATCGAAATCGCAGGAGAAAGACCAATGATTTCGTCGACGTCTGGCTTTTGCATTTGTCGCAAAAACTGCCGAGCATATGAAGAAAGAGACTCAACGTATCGCCGCTGCCCTTCCGCAAAGATCGTGTCGAAGGCAAGTGACGACTTTCCAGAGCCAGAAAGACCCGTAAACACCACCATTTTGCCGCGAGGCATTTCTACAGTGATGTTTTTGAGGTTGTGAGTTCTCGCTCCACGAACGATAATTTTGTCATTTGCGATCTCCTTTTCGTTGTTTTTAGAGTTTTTTTCCATATGAAATATCAAAACCCGGCGTCTCGCGCCGTAGGTATGGGTATAGTACAGGAGTTTACGTACAGCTACAAGATTTGCTTAATCCGGGACTATTTAGCTTCTGCAGAAACAGCTTGGATTTCGTGAACCAAATCGTCGAGAACAATGCTTGCCTTAATGAGGAATTTTTTAGCACCAAGTTTCATAGCACGGTCAACTTCATTATTTTGAGAGAAGTTTGAGAGAATAATGACGGGAATATTTTTTGTTTTTTCGCCAGATCTAACTTTTTCTAGAACATCAAAGCCGCTGATACCAGGAAGAAGAATGTCGAGAATGAGCACATCAGGAATATCTGTTTCGAGAATTTTGAGAGCTTCTTCACCTGTTGTTGCATACATGAGACGGCAACCTTGATGACCGAGCTTTCGGGAAATCAAATCACTCAAGAATTTATCATCCTCAACCCACATAACCTTTTTACCAACAAGAGCGTTTTCGAGAGTCTTTCCCGCTTTTGGTTTGCTTAGCTGACTTTTAATTTTCAAAATGAATTCGTCGAGATTGAGTTGGGCTTTAACGAGATAATCGTTTACACCATGGTTAAGTGCTTTCTTTACTTCTGAAAGGTCACCAGATTGAGAAATAATTATTGTTGGAATATCTTTGAGAAGTTGATCGTTTTGCTTTTCCTTAAGAAAATCAAAAGGGTTGGTGCCGGTGAGTTCCAAATCGAGCACAATGAGATCTGGTTTTACCAAATGAACCTGCTCGAGAATAACAACGCTGTTATTAACAACAATTACTTCGTATCCAGACTCTTTGAGTTTTTGCTGGATAACGTTTCCAAAAAAGACGTCTTGTTCGATAACTAAAATTTTTGCCATATATCTATTTATTGTAAATAATTATACCACCCATTTAATGTTTCAAAGGCAATGTGATGTGGAATATGGTTCCCTTTCCTTCACTACTTTCAAAGGTCATCTCCCCCTTATGCCGCTGAATGATCGTCTTCACAATAAAGAGACCGAGGCCGGAACCTTCAGGGTCAAGCGCTTTTGCATTGTCCGCTCGGAAAAATCTATTGAAAATATTGCTCTGCTGGTCTTTTGGAATACCAATGCCGTTATCCATAACCTTGACTCCCATAATTTCGGGTGTTTGCATGTGAAATTCAATAGTAATCGTACCGCCCGCTTTAGTGTATTTAATTGAATTTTCAATAAGATTCTGGAACACTGCACGCATTTTTTGCGGATCAACAGAAATTTTCGGTAGATTTTCATCTTTATTAAGCACAATTTTAATATGTTTGCGCTCTGCTTGAGAATCAACTTCTTCAATAATGTTGTTAACGAGATCAACAATGCTGATTTCAATAAATGAAAAACCAAGTGCGCCGGATTCGATACGATCAACACCGAGCATATCTCGAATGAGATTAATCATGCGTTCATTGCATTCGTACGTTTTCATGAGAAGCGCGCGCTGTTCGACTGTCAAAGAGCCGAATTCATCACTTCGAAGCAAGGTATCAAGTGTCCACTTAATCGCAGAAAGTGGTGTACGAAGCTGATGCGACACTGTCGAAACGAATTCTGACTTTTCTTTGTCGAGCTGGGTAAAGCGTTCGTTTTGCTTTGTGAGGTCAAGATCCTTGCGAACAAGTTGGCGAGCGTAGCTGTTGTAGGCTTCGTTGAGAAGACGGAGACGCTCGGCTTGGAGTTGCGCTCGGCGTTTGCTTTCAGAAAGCTGGGCTTCGCGATTTTTAATAACCGCAGCAAGGTAGCCGGTAAGCGCACCAACGATAAAGTAGACCGCAGTAATTGTGATAGTAGCAGTGAGTGCGACCAAAAACTGGTCTTTGCTCATAATTCCAGAACCTGGATAGCCCGGAACGTTCTTAAGGATGCCGTAATAATCGAGAACAACGATACTATTCACGAACACACCGGAAACAAAGGCAATAATAAGTGAGCCAGTAACATCAAAAAGGATAATCGAAGAAACAATTGGAATGAAGAAGAAAATCGGCGCAACACTTTCTGCACCGCCAGACAAATGCAGAATAATCATGAAGAAAAGCAATTCGGTACAAATCTGACTTGTCGCGAGAATATTGAGATACTGCTTTTTGTTGTTCGTTTCGAGGTACTGAACAAGCTTATAGAACACGACGTTCGTCAAAATAAAGGAGAAGAACAAGAAAAGCATCACAGGCACTGGGAAGTAATTTCTACCGAGTGGGTCGAGCTTCGACAAAAGACCCATAAAGAAAAGAGTTGGCGCATAGAACCACCGCGCCTTGATCATCCATCGATTTGATTCGAATTTATTTTGATGAACTAATCTCACAAAAATATAGTTATTTGCAAATTATATCACGAACCTTTTTCCAATTCAGCTATCTCATCTCGAAGAATCGCCGCGGTTTCAAAATCGAGCGCTTTGACCGCATCTGCCATCTGTTTTTTCTTTTCTTTCATTAAGCCTTTTGGCTTTTTCTTGTAAATTTCAGCATCGATTGCCAACAAATTCGCAACGGCTTTAGAGTGTTCGCTTCTCATTGTTTCGGCAATGTCTTGAATTTTCTTTCTGATCGTTTTTGGAGTAATGCCGTGTTTTGTATTGTATTCGACTTGAAGTTTACGGCGACGATTTGTCTCATCAATTGCCCGCTTCATTGAACCGGTAATGCGGTCAGCATACAGAACAACGCGACCTTCCACATTTCGAGCTGCTCGGCCAATGATCTGGATAAGCGAAGTCTCTGAACGCAAAAACCCTTCTTTGTCGGCATCTAAAATACCGATAAATGCGAGCTCGGGCAAATCGAGACCTTCTCTCAAAAGATTCACGCCCACTAAACAGTCGAATTCTCCTTTTCGGAATCGAGTAAGAATTTCAATTCGTTCCAACGTCAAAATGTCACTGTGCAAATATTCTGCTTTTACATTTCTTTCCTTGAGGTATTCACTTAAATCTTCGGCCATTTTTTTAGTGAGTGTTGTCGCAATCACTCGATGACCATTTTTTATATACTCAACCGCTTTATCGATAAAATCCCCGATCTGACCTTTATACGCACCATTTGAAATAACCGGTAAGACGGAAACTTCAGGATCAATAAGACCTGTCGGACGAATCACCTGTTCAACAATTTTTTGACTGTGCTCCTTTTCGTATGGCCCCGGCGTTGCAGAGGTGTAAATCACCTGTCCGACACGTTCTTCGAATTCTTCAAATTTAAGTGGACGATTGTCTCGCGCAGAAGGCAGCCTAAAACCGTGGTCAATAAGAGTTTTCTTTCGAGCGGCGTCACCGTTGTACATTCCACCAATCTGGGAAACGGTTACGTGCGACTCGTCTATAACGGTAAGGAAATCTGGTTCGCCGTTTGCTTTGTGTGGAAAATATGCGAGAAGGGATTCGGCTGCTTCGCCGGGAAGTTTGCCGGAAAAATGCCGGGAATAATTTTCAATACCACCGCAGTAGCCAATCTCACGAATCAGGGCGAGGTCGTAGCTCGTGCGGCGCTTAAGGCGTTCATATTCGAGAAGCTTTCCTTCTTTTTTAAAAACCTTGAGTTGTTCGGCAAGTTCTTTTTCAATACTTTTGATTGCGGCTTTTTGCTGTTCGGCATTTGCAATGAAATGTTTTGCTGGAAAAAGAAAGAATGTTTCCACTTCACTTAAAATACGGCTCGACACACCCTCAACTTTATGAATATGGGCAATTGTATTGTCTGCAATTTCAATTCGGTACACTACTTTTTCGTTAACTGGCATTATTTCTATTGAGTTACCGACGGCACGGAAAAGACCAGGCAGCAAATCAGCATTCGTTCTTTCAAAATGAAGAGCGATGAGTGCACGCATAAATTCTCCACGAACAATTGCCTGTCCACGCGAAATTTTCATATTAATCTTCTCGTACTCGATCGGGCTACCCAAACTGTAGATACAAGACACTGACGCAACAATGATCACGTCCTTGCGGGTAAGGAGTGCTTGTGTTGATGCGTGGCGCAAACGGTCGATCTCTTCATTGATCTGGGCTTCCTTCTCTATATATGTATCCGTAACGGGCATGTATGCCTCTGGCTGATAGTAGTCATAATACGAAACAAAATAATGTACGGCATTGTTTGGAAAAAATTCGCGGTATTCCTGGGCAAGTTGAGCAGCGAGCGTTTTGTTATGAGCAATAACGAGTGTTGGTTTGTCGATGTTTGCAATCACATTTGCAACTGTAAATGTTTTTCCTGAACCTGTTACACCAAAAAGCGTCTGATGGCGCAGACCATCTTTGACACCCTCCGTAAGCTCTTTAATAGCATTCGGCTGGTCGCCTTGGGGTGAAAATTCAGATTTTAATTGGAAGTTGGACATGGATGGGAGATATTATAGTATGAAAAGTAAAATTTGACACAAATGGTAATGACTGTTATTTTATTGCTAGATATGTTCCTTGGTGAAAAGACGCCCGTCACCTTGTCCTTAATTGGACGAGAACCGAAATTGTCTTTTCACCATTTTTGGAAATTGGGTGTGGATGATGGACGAATGCCTAAATGTCATATTGACGATGGAAGTGTTGTTCATCTCTATTCCCCATTTCCATAGGCAGTGGGACGACAATGCCCGTGAACATTACTCGCTCGCACATGTGTTCCACTGTCTTTTTTTTGACCATATGCAGTAGACGTCAGAACCAGTGAATTGGTTTATTCGAGAGATCGCGTGTCTACTGTCTGTGTGGTGAGACAAGTCAACAAACGCCTTGAAAAAGGCGACGTGTCGCATTGTCTCACCTCCCCATTCGACCTCACGGTTAAATGGGGAATTTTTCTGGAGTCGATGTTTGAGCTGTCCGCAAGGACGTATGCTTCGTTGACACAGAGTTTGGGAAACGACCAACACCCTGCTGAAAAGCGGACCAGCTTTGTTTCCCAGAGCCGCCTTGAGTCACATCAAGGCGGTTTTTTATTTCACCCTATAATACAGAAGGATATTGACGAATTACAAAAATATTGTTAAATTCTGCACGGCATAGTTCATTGATATTTTTCACACACAATCCTTACCCAGTCAAAAAACTTCACACACCTTGTTGGTTTGTGAATAGCAGTATCTGTTTTTCTCCGCCGCATGTTCGGCACACACCTGTCCCACAAGGACGAAAAGGAGAATCGCATGTCAGAGTCCCAAATTGTTGAAAAAATCCAAAGATGTATTGGAATCCAGCACCGAGTCAAGAAAACTGTTGAAGGTGAAGCACGGCCTACAACAGTTTTCATCCGATCTGCAGGAGGAGCCACAACCACGTATAACTTGGAAACAGAAAATGACGAACTCGACTTTGTGTTGGGACGATTGCCTACAAAATGGCGAGCGATCACCGCAGAGGAAGATATCTTCATGTTCCCGAGTCACCACATTACATGGATCAAGATCAAGCAGAAAGATGATGCGATAGAAAACTATCCGTCACGACATGTCGGTAACGTCGATAAAAATTCTTTTGAAGTCGCGTCCAAAGTGCCAGTGTCTTACGACGGTATGAAAGATGGTGACACTTTTGTCATGATGCTTGGTGGGTCGGGCAATCGACTCGCCTTCGCGCTTGCCAATAGAGGAAAAAATGTTGGCTCGAAAGTCTATCGGATTCCTCCATTTGCTGTTGCAGAAAAACGAAGGGCTCTTGCGAGCACGCGAGACGATGCTGAATTTCTCACAGAGATCTATGCGAACCAACCCGAACTTTTCTACTTGGTTCGACCTCGCGACACGGATCTCATACGTGTTTCCGAAACCCTTCAGTCACGGAACGAGGTTCTACTCGCACGAATCGGATGTCAACAACGGCTTCGTCAACGACATATCGGCAGTGTGTTTCTAAGCGAGGCGGGTCAATTTCCTGAAGGCTCAATTGAAGATAGTTTTGATGAGGCAAAGGCAAGTGACACAATTCTCGAAACCCTCCTTTCGGAGGAAAAGAAAATGGAGAAAGAACTCCGGCTCGCCTGCGAAAAGCTCGATGTGTACACCACAATCTTCGAACCAATCGAAGGTGTTGGTCCACTCATTTCAGCACGCGTCATTGCCGCTGTTGGTGACATTAGAAGGTTCAAGACAGACGCAAAGCTCAAGGCTTTCATGGGAGCCCATGTTCTTCCCAACGGAAGTTTTCCTCGACACAGAAAAGGCGAAGTTGCTAACTGGCATCCTGATGCCCGCCAGGCACTTTACCTCCTGACAGACCAGTTCAACAAACGCCCCGCTTCACATTGGGGCAAGGTTCTTCTTTCCTACAAAGCCAAACTTCGAGAAAAACATCCGGAACCCATTGTGGGCGAAGGTGGTAAGAAAAAGTACACTGACGGCCACATCCACAAAATGGCCCTCTGGCGTACCGCAACCAAATTCGTTGAAATGCTGTGGCGGGAATGGTGGGCACTTGAAGGACGCAAGACCGAAAAACCCACTGAACCCGAATTTCCTGATCCGAAAGAAAACAATGAAGAGACGACCGTGACCGTACGGGAACGAGCCGGACAGCCAGTTCCCTAAGACTTAAGGATTTCTAGTTGGACGTTAGCAGCCATGTCAGAAATGACGAGCCTTGATTTGTCCAACGTGTGTGAAAAAGTGAGACGAAGTCGAACGTGCTTGAAAAGCTGCATGAGAGCTGTCTCACTTCCTCACCTGGCTATCCGGCCAGGTGAGGATTTTCTGGAGTCGATGTTGACAGTGTCCGAAAGGACGAGTCGCATGTTGACCCAGAGTTTGGGAAACGATCCGTCTACTGCTTGAAAAAGCGATCAAGTGTTTGTTTCCCAGAACCGCCTTGAGTCATATCAAGGCGGTTTTTTATTTCACTTTTATATACCTCCCTAAAAATTCCTCCTTAAACTCCAAGAAATTTCCATCGTGAATCGCCTTTCGCATGTTGTCGACAAGATGCACAATAAAATAGAGGTTATGAATTGTCGCGAGCGTCGACGCAAGCATTTCTTCAGCGCGGAACAAATGTGCAAGATAGGCTTTTGTATAATTTTTGCAGGTATAGCAACCGCAGGTTTCGTCTGGTCTGCTAAAATCTCGGACAAATTCTGCATTCATCAGATTAATTTTTCCATGTGGAGTATACAGTCCCCCATTTCGTGCAATACGAGTGGCCGCAACGCAATCAAAAAGATCGACGCCGTTTTGGACTCCCATAAAAAGATCTTCGGGTTCACCGATACCGAGCAAGTGTCGAGGTTTCTCTTTTGGTAACAAACTATTCACCCATTCAACAACAGTCGTCATATCCTCTTTTGCAAAAGAACCACCGATTCCAAAACCGTCAAAATCCATACCGCCAATCACTTCAGCGCTTTCTTTGCGGAGAATTTCTGATCGCCCACCCTGCACAATTCCAAACAGCGAGGTTTTACTTTTATGAGATTTTTTTAATTCCTGATGTCGAGTAAGAGACCGTTTAGCCCAGCGATGCGTACGGTCGAGTGCTTCACGCTGATAATGATTCGATTCATGAGGCGAGGTGCACTCATCAAATGCAAAAATAATATCAGCGCCAAGGTTGTGCTGAATTTCCATCGATTTCTCCGGAGTAAAATAGTGAGCACTACCGTCCAAATGTGAACGAAACATTACTCCATCGGGGTCGATAGTTGCTATTCTTTTTATTTCGTCGCGACTTGGTTTGTTCGCAAGCAAAAGCTCCTCATCCTTATTTTTTAAGATTTTACTTAAACCCTTTCCGTATGCAGCGCCCAAAGAAAAAACTTGAAATCCCCCGGAATCAGTCATCGTCGGGCCATTCCAATTCATAAATTTCTGAAGACCACCAACGTCTCGAACAATTTCATCTCCTGGCTGAAGATACAAATGATATGTGTTGGCCAACACAACCTGCGCTCCAAGGTCGCTCACTTGTTCCGGAGTTAGGGACTTAATGGTTGCTTTGGTGGCCACAGGCACAAAAGCCGGAGTATGAATAACTCCGTGCTCTGTTTCTATTTTTCCCGCTCGACCCATATGCCCGTCGAGCGTTTTTTCAATTGTAAATTTGAGACTCACTTACTTAACGCCAAGCAATTCAACTTCAAAGACAAGTGTTGCATTTGGAGGAATAACTCCAGGAACGCCGCCAGGACCATACGCGAGGTCACCAGGAATTACCAATCGTCTCTTTCCGCCAACTTTCATACCTGCGAATCCTTTGTCCCAGCCCTGAATAACCTGTCCTGCGCCGAGTGTGAATTGGAAAGGAGTGCCGCGACCATATGAGCTATCAAAAACTTTACCGTCGGTAAATGCACCACTGTAATTTACGGTCAAAAGGTTTCCAGACGCTGCGACTGCTCCCGTGCCCATAACGAGGTCAGTAATTTCGAAACCAGCAACTGAAGATGAAAATGCTGTTTCTGGGGTTGATGTTGATTCTGGTTGTTGCATTGAGTCCATGGTTTGTTCTTGATTGATTACTTGGTCTTCACTACTAAAAAATGAAACGAGTGTGTGTCCAGTTGTGAAGAAAATGATTATCACCACAAGCGCAACAGTGACCGCAATCCATTGGTTTCGAGTGAGTTTTTTCATAGTAAATTTACGAATAATTGTAATACCGCTACAGTATACCTCAAATTACAGAGTGACAAAATGACAGACACCACCACAGACTTGCCGTTATGGGTCACCCACCTTACAATTAACAGTTATGGAAACAGAAAAAAAACAGGAAGGAAAAACTGAAGTACCGATGGAAATGACTCGAGCTCAAATTCAAGCTTCAGTTCGCAAACGAATCAACCGAATTGATACAGAATTTAAAGCGGGTTTTAAATTTCTTGAAAATTACCCAAAATCGGTGACTATTTTTGGTTCTTCACTCACCACAGAAGATAATCCGTATTATCACAAAGCATCTTCCCTTACCAAACGAATCGCTTCAGAACTCAAATATGCCGTCATCACCGGCGGAGGTCCAGGTGTTATGGAAGCAGCAAATCGCGGAGCATTTGAAGCTGAAGGCGACTCGCTCGGCATTACAATAAAACTTCCAGACGTTCAACCTACAAATATCTACCTCACAAACCACGTCACGCTTCAGTATTTTTTCGCTCGAAAGGTCTGTCTTTCATTTTCTTCTGGAGTTTTCATCTTTTTCCCTGGAGGCTATGGCACGCTCGATGAATTGTTTGAAATCCTTACTCTTGTTCAGACCAAAAAAATCAGATCGATTCCAATAATTCTTTTTGGGTCAGAGTTCTGGAAAAACTTTGAAACATTCCTCCGAGAAAATGTTTTAAGCCGGGGAATGATCGACAACACCGATCTTTCACTTTTTACCATCGAAGACGACGAAGATAAGATCTTGAACATCATCAAAAACGCCCCTGCTCGCAACGAGTACTAGCACAATGAGTGAACTCGCCAAGAAAAAGTGTGCCGCCTGTGAAGATAAAACCGGTAAACTTCCGTCTGGTGAAGCAACACATTTCCTCGAAGAACTCGACAAATGGAAAATTGTCGACGACAAGTATATAGAAAAAACTCTTCTCTTTAAAGATTTTTCTTCAGCACTTACGTTCATCAACAGTGTCGGTAAAATTGCTGAACAAGAAAATCATCATCCGGATATCCGCCTCTTTAACTGGAACCGAGTAACGTTTACGCTTTCTACCCACTCGATTGGAGGGTTGAGCGAAAATGATTTTATCCTTGCAGCAAAAATAGACGAATTGGCCCGAGCCTAAAATAGATACAATTTAATTTCCTCTTTGTTCTGGTTGTCCGCCGCGAATTTTTCGATAGTCTTCTTTATATTTCGCGAGTGTTTTTTCTACAATGTCGTTTGGAATATGTACTCTCAACAAATCAATCGCATTAATCGCATCGTAGATTTCCGTTTTATGTTCTAGTTTGTACACCGCATCACGCCACAAAATAGCTTTTTCATATTCTCCAGAAGCCGATGCTTTCTTTTCCAAATCTTTCATCATGTCTGTAAATGCAGCAAATTCTGTCGCTATTTCGCCACCCTTTTCAAGGGTTCGCTCTTTGAACGGTATTCGATGCACAGAGTATTGCTCTTCGTACATAGCTCGAATTTTGCCACTTCTCTGCCACTGAAAACCTGTAGAGACAATGTCTTCATATAAACTTCGTGCTTTTTTCAACACTTCAGGAGAAATGCCGGGTATCATTCGTGCTGTTTCCAGGAGATAATACGCGCCACCTTCTATTTGTTCAACACTCCACCACGGCTTTGCAGATGCCCAGAAAAATTGATCACTCGCAAGCGCGACATCCATTCGATGTCGAATATCTTTGTATGCAGGATCGTCGGGAGATACTTTTTTGACTTCTTGCAATACGAGGTCGGTAAATTCTTTTTGCCATGTATGAATCTTGTTTGAAGGATCAGCCCAGGTAAGAAACTGAATTCCCTTTTCGATATCGGCAGCGCTCGAAGCCCATGTCGATTTTACGGGCATAATTTCAACTTCTTTTTTGAAATGATCTGGAATGTCGGAGATCCGCACCATATTGAAATCCTTCGTATCGAAAATTTCAAAAAGTGTTTTTTCAAGCCCAGGACGATGATGACCGAATGTCTCGCCATCCATCGCTGTAATGACGTATCGATTTTTCTGAAGATCATCCTTCATTGCTTCACGAAGAGACTCTGGTGAACGAACAATCGCTCCCATGATGAGGTTGCTCAAACGTCTTTCTCTAAAGAAAACCCGCAAGTTGGATTTTGGAATTTTGTGCAGAACATCAAAATGAGCATTTCCCGGAACTCCATCATGGGCAATTTCATCAAGAATAATCCAAGAAAAACCAAGATCGTCGATGATCGGTACAATTCTTTCATCAAATGCCATTTCTGGTGGAAAGAAACCACGAGGCTTCCATCCTTCACCTAAGAAAAAAGAATTTGTTTCATTATTAATCTTAATCTGTCGAACCATTTCTTCCGGATCAAGAAAAGGTAAAAACGCATGGTATTTTGCGGTGCTTGTGAATTCAACTCGTCCATCTTTACTTACCTCACGAAGAATATCGATGAGGTCATGGTGACCATGTTTGTCGAAAAGCTCCATAAGCGCACCGTTGATGTTAAGCGTAAGCCGTACATGCGGACGCGATCGAATTCCTTCTAAAAGCGGACGATAACTCTGGGTAATAATTTCATCGAGTACATCGAGGCGCTGATCGTGAGGTTGATATATATGTAGAAAATTTGCCCAGTACATGTCGGTATTATTTAGATAGTAAAACTACTTAGAATTCAAAACTGTTTCAAAAATTCGCGCGTATTCTTCAGCAGAATTTTCCCAAGAGAAATTAGAATTCATCGCTTGTGTTTGGATTCCCTTCCACACCGTCGGGTTTCTATAGTGCTCGCACGCACGCGTAATAGCAATGGCAAGTGACAAAGAATTAAAATCTTCAAACACAAAACCGGTACCTTTGCCCGTAAGTGGGTCAAAACCTTCAACAGAATCAGCGAGACCTCCCGTTTTCCGTACGATAGGCACAGCGCCGTAGCGCATCGCCTCCATCTGCACGAGACCGCACGGTTCGAATTTTGAAGGAACTAAGACCATGTCGCTTCCAGAAAAGATGAGCCGCGGAAGGATTGGATCGAAAGACAAATGTACTGCAACATTTTTTGGCATTCGTTCAGCTAAATCCTTGAAAAAACCCATGTATTTAGCTTCACCGCTTCCGAGCACCACGAGTTGAAAATTAAGCTCTTTAATGAGCGGCTCGAGTATGTCGAACATGAGGTCAAAACCTTTCGCCTCAACAAGCCGTGAAGCAATGCCGATTACAGGTACATTTTCGTCTTTTGGCAAACCAAATTTTGTCTGAAGTTCGAGTTTATTTTTAGCTCGTCGATTCAACAATTTTACTGAATAGTTGCTGACGAGATTACGATCAGTTTCTGGATTAAAGTCTTCGTAGTCAATTCCATTCAATACACCGTGCACACGAGAACGGCGTTCTTTGAGCAAATCTTCCAAAAGCTCACCATAATCTTTGGTCATGATTTCTCGGGAATATGTTGGAGAAACTGTAGTGATTGTGTCGCTATACATGATTCCGCGACGCATTCCGTTCATTTTCAAAAAACGCGGGTCAAAAATGGAAGGTAAAGCCGACTGCCCATCATCAGAATCCATTTCCGAAACAAAACGATGATCAAATATCCCTTGATAATACAAATTGTGAATAATGAATACGGTCGCAATGTGGGCAAGCTTTGGATATTGCTTGTAATACGTTTTAAGATAATTCGAAAGAAAACCTGTTTGCCAGTCGGATGCAACAATAATGTCTGGGGTCCATTCGTTTGAAACTCGGAAAAATTCTAAAACGCCGCGACACAAAAGCGCCCATCGAACGGTGTCATCGCTGTATCCATAGACGTTTGACCTTTTTTCATAGTATTCCTCATTTTCGAGAAAGTAGGTTGTAACAGGTAATTTTTCCTGGTCACGCTTTTTTGGGTCAGGAACATACTTACGAACATTGCAGATCAAGTGCGCGGGTTCGTTTTCCTTTCCACTTTCACTGTCTGTCGGAACTTCGAGTCCAGCGTATTCCATTTTCAAATGGAATTGTTCGGGATCAATACCAGCATAGCGAGGAATCATAACGCGAACGTCGTAGCCAATTTTCTCGAGCGCTCGAGGGAGCGCAAAAATGACTTCACCCAAGCCTCCCGCTTTCGCAAAAGGTTTAGCCTCTGGAGCAATAAACAAAACCCGTCGCCGGGTTTTTGAGTTGAACAAAAACGGCATGATCTCCATTTTACTACAAAATAAGGTAAATATACACAAGACCCTGTCTCTATCACGCTCCTTTCCCTACTGATATACTTGAACTACCACGTTCATGACTCACAAAGAAAATCTGGGAAAAAACACGGACGGACATTGGTCCAAAAATGCTGTTACATATCAGATTTATCCAATAAGTTTCAAAGATTCAAACGGAGACGGTAAGGGTGACCTTGCGGGTATTATTGAAAAAATCGATTACCTTAATGGCTCCGAAAATTCTCTTGGCATAAATGCTGTCTGGATTTGTCCTTTTTACCGATCCCCCATGCTCGATTTCGGATACGATATTGAAGATTTCATGGATATTGACCCTATCTTTGGCGGGATGCCGAATTTCGACCAACTCGTGGAAGAACTCCACAAACGAGATATAAAACTTATTATCGATTTTGTCGGCAATCACACGTCAGACCGTCACAAATGGTTCACTGAATCACGAAGTTCACGGGATAATCCAAAACGTGACTGGTATGTATGGCGAGATGGAGTAAATGACGGTCCACCAAACAATTGGATAAGTGTATTTGGTGGTTCGGCATGGGAACTCGATACGTCTACTCATCAGTACTACCTGCACAGTTTTCTCAAAGAACAGCCTGACCTCAACTGGCGAAACCCGGAAGTTCGCGAAGCAATGAGCGCCGTAATCGACTTTTGGGTTGGTAAAGGGGTCGATGGATTGCGCATTGACGCTTTTTTGCACTTCATTGAAGACAAATTACTCCGCGAAGATCCCGTGAATGTTTTCTACAATAAAAAGGGAGATGATCCATATAATGCCCTCGTTCATGTTCACAGCGTCGGTGACCTCGACCAAACTGGCTTACTCGGCGACTTCATTAAAGAAACACTTGAACGACACAAGGACATCATGATTGTCGGTGAAGCCTATTTGGATCCAAAAGGTATTCACACACTTCAGAACGCATATTCATCTGATCGATTTACTATTTTCAATTTCAATTTCATAAATAAAAAGTGGAGTGCACCGGAATACAAAAAAATAATTGATGAGTACTTGCTTGGAATCCCCGCACATTTTCTGCCAAATTTTGTGTTTGGTAATCACGACGTAGATCGTGTTGCGAGCCGAATCGGTGAAGCTGAAGCTCGAATGGCGGC
Organism: uncultured Candidatus Saccharibacteria bacterium; assembly: GCA_964492195.1. Classification (GTDB taxonomy): domain Bacteria; phylum Patescibacteriota; class Minisyncoccia; order Phycocordibacterales; family DATGWK01; genus JAHFLV01. The sequence goes on along the minus strand of CAZBJL010000001.1, from coordinate 154,633 downwards.
CTTTCTTCAATTTACCTTGCCTGGCATGCCTTTTATATACTATGGAGACGAAATTGGTATGACGAATACCAAAATTCCCCACGACGCTCTCAAAGACATTGTGGCAAAAATCTTTTCGGGATATCACGGAGGTCGTGATCCCGAACGAACACCGATGCAGTGGGACGAAACCCCGTACGGAGGTTTCAGTTCGCACCGTCCATGGTTACCAGTCAACGATAATTACAAAACCGTCAATGTTGAGCACGAGCAACACGACGAGCAGTCCGTACTTTCTTTTTATAAAAAAATCATCAGACTTCGCAAAGAACATGAAATCCTTCGCGCCGGTGAATACATCCCCGTAAATTCTAATGCCTCGAACATTCTTTCTTTCGAGCGCCGCCTTGGCAATAAACGATATTTTATTTCAATAAACTTTGGGGCAAATATTGAACGCGAATTACTTCCGCCGTATACGAAAAAGCCGCAGATAGTATTTTCTACGGCTTCTCGATTTTCTTCTCCTATTTCAAATCAAGTTCTCGAACTTATGCCTTTTGAAGGGTATGTTCTTACACTAGAGTCTGGAGAATAATTACATTCCCTTCTTCAACAACTTTCTCACCGTGTGACTTCCTGTTCCAACGAAGAGAATTGCGAGATTTGCCGCAAGAAGCACAAGGTCGTATTCGTATCCACCAAGTAATCCGGCCTTGAATTTAATCATCTTTACGTACACGAGTGCCACAGCCATGACGATAGCAAGAAGAAGTGCAGCAATGTCAGTATAAAGACCGAACACAAGTGCCAAACCGCCCAAGAATTCAATAAGCGCCACAACGTAGACCAAAATTGCTGGCATGCCGAGCTGACCAAAGAACGCGATGGTGTCAGTCATCATGTTGAATTTTGACCACCCGTGAGCAATAAAGACAACACCGACTGCCAAACGAAGTAAGAGCATACCCAAATCCTGATTCTTTTTAATATGTACCATATTCAGACATTAACTTGTAATGATGAAATTCTAACGCTAAGTCCGGGTGATGTCACGGGGATAAAACATATCAATAGTCCAGTCAACAGCAATTTTTATGCGTTTTGGCCATGAAGCAAATTTGAAAAGATACACTGTTCGCCAGATAAACCATGCAAGTGGGCCGGTCCAGAGAATATTGAAAAGGTAGCCGATCGCATGCCACTGACCAAGCGAAACAAGGTCACCAACAGGTCGATACTGAAACACTGCTCGAACCTGCCTACCTCTAATTTCCGAAATAATATTTCTGGCAACGATGGGTGCTTCCTGAACAGCAGCTTGAGCATGTGTTGGAATTGATTCAGTTTCAAACGTTGCAACGTCACCCAACGCATACATTGCTTGTTGCTCTTTTACTCGCAAATTTGTATCAACAATAATTCGTCCGCGTGCTTTAGGATTTCCAAGTTCAACATCTGCAACAGGAACGTTCGGTTTGATACCTCCAAGCCACATGACATTCATTGTTTCAATTCGTGAACCATCAGAAAGCATCGCACCGGTATCATCAATACTCGTCACACGAACACCCGTCCTGACATGAACACCAGATTTAGACAACACTTTTTGTGCTTCGTTTCTCATCCCCTTACGAAAACTTGAGAGAACTTCTTTTTCACCAACAACAAGGTTGATTTTTATTTCTTCTTTTCGGATTTTACCGCAAAAGAATTTCAAAAGCGTATCGAAGAACAGTTCAGCCATTTCTGCCGCAAGTTCAACACTTGTCGCACCTCCACCCACAAGTACGAACGTAAGAAGTTTCTTTCGCATTTCCGGATCTTTTGTTTCAACTGCTTTTTCAAAGGTGTCGATGCACTGATTCCTTATTCGAATTGCATCTTGCAGTGTTTTAAGTACAAATGTTTTTTCTGCAGCACCCGGTGTGCCGTAAAATTCCGTAGTTGCACCCGTTGCAATGATCAGATAGTCATACGGCACTACACCCACAGACGTTTCAACTGTTTTTTCTTTCGTATTTATTTTTTGAACTTCAGCAACGTGGAGAGTTATGCCTTTTTTATGAGCAATCGCCCGAATAGATTCAGTCACTTGATGATGGGCAAGCCCACCTGTTGCGACCTCATGCAACAGAGGTGTAAAAAGAAAATAATTTGTTCGGTTTATGATCGTAATATCTGCTTCTTTTGCTGACAGATATGTACGAAGATGAAGAAAAGAATATATTCCACCAAATCCAGCCCCAAGAATAACAATGTGTGGTTTTGGTTTCTGACTCATAGGGATATTTACCACAGCGTAACATACCTTCCTTAATGAAAAAACCCGAACACATGTGTTCGGGTTTGACTGACAGACTCTGTGTCCTACACCAGTCAGCGATCGCAGTTTCTGCAACCGCGACTCGTGCTGTAGTTCCTGTATCCAACATCGGTTGGACCAAAACGAACTCCGTTGTTATAGCGCACGTCGTAGTTTGTAACATGCACGCACGCTGGTGGATTGTAGTAGTCAGCGCGGTTCTGATCATACAGACCACAACCTCCGAGGAGCACAGCAAGAACAAGAGACAGAGAACGGGTAATGAAGGTCTTCACAAGATTCCTTTCCGAAAGTTTGAATTGGGTATTTCTGGGGATGAGCACTCACACCTGTCTTCAATAATCTATTAACATTATACACCCATATACATCATTTGTCAATAATCTAATCACGATCAACGAGTGGCTGATATTTCCCTATTCAATTCACCGGTTGTGTGGGCTTCCGGAGCAGATACTGTGATACGCCCAGTTGAGCCCGATCGGATGACCGTATACCCCGTGTCGTAATCGGTTGATGACGTAAAATGAGCCCCTGACGCGCTTGGGTCAAACGGGAGCGCAGGAAGATACGTCGGCACAAGGCAATCGAGCGCGTTGTACCCACCCGATGATTTTATCTCTGTTGCGGTGGTAGGAATTGCTCCCGCAGGGCAATCAAAGACACCTTGATGATCCGCCATGTTCTGACTAATGGCGTTAAGGATTGAAAATACATTACTTGTTCTTTGCGAATTTCTTGCTTGCGCAAATTGACGCGCAGGATTAATGGCAACAATTACAACCGCAGCTAAAATTGCAATAATTCCCATAACCAACAAAATTTCGATGAGTGTAAAACCTCGATCATTTTGTTCGATATTCTTCATTGCTTTTATATTCGTGCATATCTGTTTTGTGTTCATGGCACAAGACTAGAAAATCGCTAATAAAATTTTAATTAAGTTGAATTAAATAACTGTCGCAAAGTGTATTACGTTAGTATTTTGTTGTTGAATCACAACAATGTAACGAGAACGTATGCATAGCGCGTCAAAAAGTGTTGCAATTCCTTAACTAAAATAGCCTTTGCGTACAGCTTGATTTGTAGGTATTGTTGCCGTACACTAACAACAATTTATGACTGACCACAGGTACACAAAAACTGTCAGCACACACCAACATGTGCCTCTTAAAACCCTTACAGACTTTGGACTGAGCGAAAAAGAGGCAAAAATATACCTCACCCTTCTCGAACTTGAGATTGCAGGAGTAAGTGACATCTCAAGAAAATCTGGAATTAACAGAAGCTCTGCATATGTCGTAATTGAATCTTTGAAGAAGAAGGGTCTTGTTAACATGACTACCGACAAAAAAATCCAAGGATACACCGCTTCCTCCCCAGAAACACTCCTCCAAATCGCAGAAGAAAAGCTGGAGAAGCAGAGCAATATTAAAGATGGAATTGAGAAAGTGCTCCCAGAATTGAGAACACTTCATAAAGATACGAAGTTGAGGCCGAAGGTACAAATTTACACACTAACAGACCAACAAGCCATTGATTCGGCCTACAACACAATATTTAACGAACAAACACTCAAAGGGATGCGGAAATTTAGAGTTTTTGAAGACTTGTCCAATATTAAAAAATTCTTACCTCCAGATTACATTAAAAAAGATACGGCACACTTAAAAAAATCTGGAGTGGAAATGCAAGTGATTACCCCCAACAATCGAAACTCAAAGTCAGTTGTCCTTGATTACAAAAAACACGGTTCAACTGATTTTTTTTCCATCATACCTGAAAAAAAATTTAGTCACTCAAAAAAAACAATTTTGGGATTATCGATCTACGAGGATAAAATAGAGTTTATTTCACAAGATCCACTTATTGTCGTTATAGAGAGTCAGGAAATCGCAGACACACTTAAAAATATTTTTGACTTAGCTTGGAAAGAATCAGAAAGGCTTCATGAAGAAAACATCCAGCGGAATAAAAAACCGAAAACTAAACATTCTTAACAGAATCCAATTCAACAATAAATGCTGAACCCTTTCCTTCTCCTTCGGACTCCACCCAAATATTTCCTCCATGGGCTGTGACAATTTCCTTAGCAATAAAGAGACCGAGGCCAGTTCCCCGCATATTTGTTTTGCTTGCATTATCAGCTCTTTTAAACTTGCTGAATAGTTTTGATATCACTTCTTTTGAAATACCGATACCTGTGTCTTTAATAGAGATTCTTATTTTTCCCTTTATATTTTCAACAGAAATAGCAATTTTACCTTTTGGAGTGTACTTAACAGAATTATCAACAAGATTAAGAATAACCTGCTTAAATTTTTCTTCATCAGCCCGCACCATATACTCATCTCCAGGATTAAAATTAAACTCGAGTTTCAAACCAGCCTTCTCGATATTTGGTTTGAGCTCATCAAGAGCGCCACTGACCAGTTCTTTTAAATCAAACACAGAGAAAGAATACTTCATTTCTCCAAGTTCAATCCTCGAGACGTTTAAATAATCATCGACAACAGTTGCTAGTGTTTTTGTTGAATCAAAAATAATTTTTATACTGCTTCGCAAGTCATCAGTGATCGATCCGTAATCACCTTCAAGAATCAACGAAGCGTACCCCTTAATTGCAGTAAGTGGACCTCGAAGCTGATGTGACGCAAAAGACACGAATTCAGTTTTCTGTTTATCCAATTCCTTAAGACGAACATTCACCGCCTCAAGATCATGAGCAAGAGTTTCAATTTGAATTCTTGCCTCAAGCTCTTTTTTGGTATTTCTTAAAAGAACTAAACCAAAAGATATTGTTATTACCAAAGTGATAACGTTGAGAGCCGCGTCAGTTGAATTTTGCAAAAATAGAAACTGGGAACCAACCATGATGATTAATGTATAAACCAAAAGTTGGGTTCCAATAAACCTAATTTTAAAAACCCCGAGATTTGTAATTGCAAACACCATAATGATCAAAAATATAGGCAGAACAAACAAACCATATAAATTTATTTCATATATATTGGTAATAGTTGCAATGTACTCAGTAGAAGAAAAAACCGCAAAAAAGAAGAGGGTCGCAATAGCAACCACTGATAATTGAATCTTTTTCGCTCTGTCTGATTTTCTCCACACAGAAACGAGAGAAAAGATGATTAGAAGCACAAAAACTGATTCCGCAAAAAGCTTATAGAATGTAATACTGTTATTAACAACAGCTTCACACACTGGTTGATAGAACTCAACCACTGAATTACCCGTAAAAGCGAGAACAAAGGCTGGAATACTAACACCAATCAGTATTACTTTTTCTAACACAGAAATTCTACCCCTTGCCAAAACCCCAAAGAAATAAGTACCGAAAACAAAAAAAGCAATATTGACGTAATCAAGCCACGACCAAGTAAAGTAAACGAGGAAATAATTAGGCGACACCCACGCAATAAGATCTCCTATTAACCATAACGAAAAACAAACTGAGAAACCCAAAAAAATTGTGGATAGTTTTGAAAATTTAGTCTTCAATACAACATAAATACCTAAAAAAAGAGCTAGGATAACTGGAATTATATGTGAATAATACGCAATATTAATTATTCCCTGCCAATTATCACCTAAAGCTAGAGCACATGTGTCAAATCTCATTGATTTATTGTACAACAATTACCCATCAATAAATAGAAATCATTAATTGAGCTTAGCAGTTAATATATGTTTATAGATATAAGGGTAGCATAACCAAAACTTGTCACCTTCAATTTTTGTTGGTTCAAGAGAAACAATAAGCGGCTTTTCACCGATTAAATTCCACAACCTAATATAGGCTGGAAGGAATACATTTTTTGCAAAAGATGCCTCTACTGGATCTTCTAGAAGAAAATTTTCAAACAAAATACCATGTTTAACAAAGAGACAAAGAAGGGATAAATAATACTTGTCTGCATCACCTCCCCGACGCTTATACCAACTTGAAATATCATAAAGTTGGTCACTATGAATGTCGCTACAAGTACTTAAAAAAAACTCATGGTGAAAATCTACAAGTGGCTGTCCCCATAGAGTTTTTATTTGGGACATTTTACTTCCATTAATAGCGTCAAAATTCACTATCCCCACACGATCCAGTATAAGGGCTCCGTTTCTATCTCTGCCCACATAAAAACCAATTTTACACAGCAATCTCTTTAGATTATTACTAGGTACAAATTTATCCTCTGGATACTCTGCCAAAAGTGGCTGAACTCCACTTAGTGCCTCAACAATATCCAGAAATCGTACGGTCTCATAGTTTGGAGTAACCACGTTCCTAACCAGTACTGCCTTAACCCCACCCATAAAAGGCTCTGGAATATCTCCATTTAAAAAATCCATTACTTTTTTTTCCAACTCTGGATCCTTTCTTCGTTCTCTTATAGTTGCCAGCGCCTCATCTACTGGCGTATATACAAATGCTTCAAATTGCTTCCGATCACAAACAAGAGATTCAATATCTTGCATTCCGTAATCGGGCTGAGGTTTCATCAGAAGATGGAATTAGAACGAGATTACCCTACCGTCTGGTTCAAATCCTGAATTATCATCAGGATCAAAATTTTCTACCCCACTCTCCGTTAGTGAGCTATCTTTTTTTTCAAAGCTTAAACACGTCTCACCCTTTTGTTCGGAACAAAAACGCTCCAAACAAGGAAAGGATCCGGTTGTACACTCTCGAACACAGGAATCATCACCGCACTTATTAAAATCAACAGCCGACACCACAAAAACCCTGTAATCCTCTAGAGCATTGGGAGGGCAATCACTAAATTCACCACAATCACGATGAAAACAATTATTAGAGGAGGGAGTGCAAGCCGCCTCAACAATAAAATTGTATTTTTTTTGCCACAAAAACATAAACCCAGTTGAAAAAATTACCATCAGGACTGACAAGGAAAGTGTGATGAGGAATATTCTATTAGGCAACTCCATTTTCATATCAGTACATAATTATAACTGTTTTTTGGCAAGGGAACAACAGAAACTACAGAGTCTGACTTATCAAAATAGTACCTATCAAAATAACTCCAATCGCAATCCCCTTGTGAAGAAGGTGTTTAAGTTTAATTTTCTCTGTTACAAATTTTGGCAATAAAATTGTCATTATTATTCCAAAAATAAATACAAAAACTGGTTGGTAGCCGTTCAAGGTCATAACAATGGCTATGGGTGCAATAAGTCCCGCGTAATTTTGGACAGTATAAGCAATGGATGAAACAAACTCGGATATAAAATTCACACCAAATATTGTCTTTCCATTAACAGTAACAGACTCCAGAAATTCATTTAATAGTCCCTTTTTAGTTAAGATTAAGAATAAACCACATGCTGTTATACCAATGTGGGACCAGAAGACAGAAACCGCAAAAGAATTTTCAATTGTTACCCATTTAAAAAGTGTTTCTTGAGCGGCCTGAAAAACAGTGCACACAATCATTGAGACAAGTACACCGTGCTTAATTTTTATTTTTCTCTCTTCATTAAACTCGAACGATAGAATTGCGGCACCTGCAATAATCAATACGCAAGAAATTACTTGTGTGGCTGACAAAACTTCCCCCAGAATAAAATAAGACAAAACAAAACCGAACACCGGCACAAGCATTGCAAAAGGCATCACAACTGAGGCTTCATCCTTATTGAGTGCAATTAAGTAAAAATAAATTGAAAGTGTGAGGAAAATGCCTCCAGCGACTTGCACACCAACTTGTGTCCAATTTAAAAATAAATGTGACCAAGAAAAATAAAGAAGAAAAGGCAAAATAACCAGAGAAAAAAGTGTTGAATAGACCATCAACACATTCACAGAAGATTTATGCTTTGTTTTTAATAATAGGTATTTATCAGTGTGATTAACCAGAGCAGACAAAACCGGTGGAATGATACCCGCGAGAAGCCATGTCATGGATAAAGTATATAGTAAAAAAATAGTAATTATCTCAAACTGTCTCGACCATCACCTTCGATAGAAATATGCCGACCAAGAAAAAGGGATTTCGCATGTGTAGCCACCTTTATAAACGTTTTTGTAGTTGCCAAAACTTCACGGGCGTTATTTTCAAAATACGCACCCTCAATATCTGCCGAAACACCATACGCATTTAAACCGACATGCCGTGCGGCGTAAATTGCTCTCGGCAAATGAAATCGTTGAGTCACAATGAGCACGTTTTTTGCACCAAAAATCTTTTTGGCACGATACATGCTGTCGTACGTATTGAAACCCGCAAAATCAGTGAAAATATCTTCTTCCGGAATATCGTGATCGAGCAGATAGGCGCGAATCGGTATCACTTCATTGTATGAAGACACCCGATTGTCACCGCTTACCAAGAGTTTTTTAACCACGCCATTTTTATACAACTCAAGGGCTGTCTTTGCCCGTTCTTCAAGCATGGGAGAAAGAGTGCCGTCGCTGTACACGCTGGCACCTAACACAATCGCTACCGACACTACGCCATCGCTTCCAGGAAATGGCGTTTTTGTAGTGCTGTCGAGAATGTATCTCTTTCCATACGAAAAAACATACACGTTAATGATCAATACGAGGAGAAAAACGGTAAGCACAAGGAATAAAAAGAGACGCTTCGGTCGAAGTTTTGATGAGCCCATACCATGACGAGGAGTGGGCCTTCCCTCTTGTAAAAGCAAAACCATGCCACATATAATACCATGGGCGCTATATTGATATACCCGCTAAAGTATTATCAAATTTGACTTCCTTTCGATACAAAAAATGCCAAACTTTAGACCTTTTTTCCTTCTTGAGCCTCTAAATGATGCAAAATCTGGAGAATAAGCTCGTCTTGGCTTTCCAAATGAAGAAGAATTGTCTCGATTTCTCGCTCTGCTTTGATATTTATATTGAAATCGTTTTCAGCACGAGTTTCAGCGTGCCTGCCCTGTAGATTTTGCCCAACCATAATGAGGGGCAAAAAAATGAGCTGGATAAAATTCGACAAAAAGAGCCAGAGAACGAACGCAGGATACGGATCAAAACGAAATTGTTCAGGCGCAAGCGTATTCCAAGCGAGCCATGCAAGAGTCCAGCCAGTCACAATAAAGAAAAACCCCATTGTGCCAACTTTTTCCGTTACATAGAAAGCTAATCCTTCAAGCGGAGAGAACTTTTCGCGATGCTCAATATTTGCGTTCCGAACTGGCTTACGAAGTTTTTTAAGTTCATCAACTTTTAATATCGTGTCGTTCATGTTATTCGCTATAGATACATTAATAGAATACGGAAATTATATCACGCGCTATTTCTCCTCTTCGAACCCTAAGCATACAGAATTCAAACAGTATCTTTTACCTGTCTTTGTAGGACCATCTTCAAACACGTGTCCCAAATGAGAACCGCACTGCGCACAGAGAACTTCTGTGCGATCCATACCGTACGCGCTGTCATGTTCAAAACGCACTGCTCCTGGAATTGCTTCATCAAAACTCGGCCAGCCGGTACCAGAATCAAATTTTTTGTCTGATTCAAAAAGTTTCTGACCACAGGCAGCACAGTTGTACTTTCCTTGGCGCTTTTCCCCAAGAAGCTTTCCAGTAAAGGGCGCCTCTGTTCCCTTTTGACGCAACACGCGATACTGCTCTGGTGTAAGTTTTTCTTTCCACACATTTTCAGATTCAGGAGTTATTTTTTTATGTGCATCGTTCATAGTGGTGTGTTAATTATCTTTTAAAAGTGTAGCAAATTTCTGCTGGACCTTTTCAAGCTTTGGATTAATGACAAGCTCACAATACGGCTGTTCTTTATTTTTAGCGTAATAATCCAAGTGATAGCTTTCGGCTTCAAAAAATTCCTTGAGAGGTTCGATATCCGTTACAATTGGCGTGCCGAATTCTGAAGAAGCATTCAACTCTTGAATAAATTTTTCTGCCGTCTGTTTCTGTTCGTCATCCGTATAGAGAATTATTGAACGATATTGGGAACCAACATCGTTACCTTGGCGATTTTGAGTTGTTGGATCATGAGAAGCAAAGAAAACCGTCAGCAAATCCTCAAAAGAGATTTTGGTTGGATCGTACTCAATTTTTATAACTTCGGCATGATTTGTAGTTCCCGTTGAAACTTGTTCGTATGTCGGCTTACCAGTGTCGCCACCAGCGTAGCCCGGCACCACAGACTGCACACCTTTGAGCATTTTAAAGACAGCTTCTGTACACCAGAAGCATCCACCTCCGAAAACTGCGATTGATGTTTTATTCACGTAATGTAATTAGCCTTTGATAAAAATATCGGTGGTATCGAGATTATCATTTGGACCAGCAGGAACGAGATTAAATTGCACTGGTGCGCCATTCCATGTTGCACCAATAACTGCATTTTGACTCGCAGTGAATTCGATTTTGTATCGAGTTGATGTTATGAGTTGCGCACAGACGTCAGCATTGTTTGAAGATGTAGTGAAAGCAACAGTAACTTGCTCTGGAAATGATTCAGCAATTCTTTCCGTGTGATTCAAAATATGACACGGAGTTGGAAGATCAGTTTGACCGACGATTGTGTGTTTACCATTTTTAAACTGGTGCAATGCGGTCATAATACGAACATCAGATGAAGGCTCTTCAGTAGTATTTTGTGATTGAGCAGGAGTGTTTTCTGTTGGTGTCTTTCTGAAAAACTGCCAATATACCGTGACACCAACAGCAAGAAGAACAACGACCGCGATAGCGATGACCACTTTCCTTCCATTTGTATTATTGTTCTCTTCCATATATGCAGATTAATGATAAGACATACTCATTATGCGCGCCTCACCTGCCCTTTTCAAGGCAATTTGTTATACTTCGAGGTACAGGACTACACTTATTCAATTAACACTATACACATGACAAAAAACACTATCTTGGCAGGCGTTGTTGTATTAGCTCTAGCACTTGGTGGATGGTTTTATTTCAAATCACCTACACCCGTTGTTACACCAAATACCACAAACACAGAGTCAGAAACCAAAAACAATACAGAAAAAACTCCAACCAAAACAACCAATCCTACACAGACAACAACAAACATTGACGTCGACGTTGGTGTAGCTCCGCTCGTCATCCGAGAATTCACTGTGAGCGGCAAAAATTTTGCATTTACTCCGAATCAAATCAGCGTAAAGAAGGGTGAACTTGTGCGAATTACCTTCCTTTCTTCAAGTGGAATGCATGACCTTCGAATCGAAGGCTATAACGTTGGCACAAAAGTTATCCGCTCTACAGATTCTGCCGAAGTGCTCGAATTTATGGCAGACAAAACTGGAACATTCGAATTTTACTGTTCAGTTGGCTCTCACCGACAAATGGGAATGGTTGGAAAATTTATCGTCACGCAATAGCTACATCATCCAAAGAACAGCACCGAGAAGTGCGACGTTCTTGAAAAAATTTATTTTGTTGACCATTCTCATTTGAGGATCGGTTACTTTCCAGAATGCGTGCATCATGACCGTTGTTGGTATAAGGAAAATCACAAGAAGCCAGAGTGCGATGTGTGTATACATATTTAAAATCACACCGAGACCTCCAAGAAGAAGTAATGCACCTGTGGCATATACAGCAAGAGCTGGACTTGGCACTTTCATCGACACGCTATATGCGGTGAAGTTTTTGTGTTCAGTAAAATGACGAATTCCAGAATAGATAAAATACCCACCAAAAAGAACCTGACCAACGAGATGCATGACGCTATATAGAGCCATAGGAATATACGTTACTACTAATGGGCCAATTCTAGCACAGTAGGAGTGCAAGGATTAACTTCGAACGCTTCTTACGAGGCAACGAACACACGTTGTTTGACCTGTTCGAGTTTTAATATATTTTCCTTTACATGATGAACACACGAGCACTTCAGAGCGTCGAGGTTTTTCAATCCAATTTCCACTTCCAGGAAACGATTTTCTTAATTTGTTTTTGTCGATAATGTGACTCATGGTGGTATTCAGAAATTATTCGATGAATGTGAGCGCCTTACCTTTTTTGTTTCCACGACCAGTTCGGCCAATGCGGTGAATGTAATCGTCGTATGTTGCAGGAATATCAAAGTTAATAACATGACTCACGTCCGCAATGTCGAGACCTCGAGCAGCAACGTCTGTTGCAACAAGGACCTGTGACATATTGTTTTTGAATGAACCGAGCGCTTGCTGTCGTTTTGAATGGTTTTTATTGCCGTGAATAGACTGCGCTTTGAATCCCCTATCTGTAAGAATTTTTGAGAGTTTTTCTACACCGTGTTTTGTTCGGCCGAAAATCAAAACCTTACTGAATTCTTTTTGCTTAAGGAGTTCCTGCAAAATATCGATTTTGTTTGTACCACGTTCAACTTTTATAATATCTTGGTCGACGTTTTTAGACGTGTCGCCAGTTTTTACTGAAATTCGAACAGGTTCTTTGAGAAATTCTTTGATGAGTTTTTCAACTTCAGAAGAAAGTGTTGCAGAGAAGAAAAGTGTATGACGTTCTTTTGACATAAGCGACACAACGTATCGCATATCAGCTACGAAGCCCATGTCGAGCATTCGGTCAGCTTCATCCATGACGAGTGTCTTGAATTCTGGAAGCTTGATCATTTTGCGCTCAACGAGATCTTTAATACGACCGGGAGTACCGATAATGAAATTGTATTGGTATTTGAGCTGAGAAATCTGACGGCCGATTGGAGCACCTCCAACGCAACAGACAGAATAGATCTTCATGCCTTTTGTGAAGCCCTTAAGCTCGTCGTCGATCTGAATTGCAAGCTCGCGAGTTGGTACTTCGATAAGAATTTGCTCCTTGCGATTCAAAAGTACTTTGTTGATGAGTGGAATAAGGAAGGCAGCAGTTTTACCGGTACCGGTGTTGGCAATACCAACAATGTCCTGACCTTTAAGAATATGTGGAATTGTTCGGTCTTGGATCGGAGTTGGATCAAGATATCCTTTTGTCTTAATGGCATTTTTGAGATCAGTTTGGATAAGAAAATCATCGAATTTGTGATCTGGTTTGAAGTGAACAACTTCTTCGGTGATCACAGCTTTGTTCACGTATCGTGAAAAATCGATTCGTTCGCTTCGGCCACCGCGAGAATTACCTCGAGATGGACCTCGTGAACCGCCTCGGTACGATGACTTGTTTCCACTATGGAAACTTGGGCGCGCGAAAGTTCGGCCCTTGATGCTATCGCCAACTTTTGACGTTGAATTACCACTAAAACGTGGTTTGTTGCCTCGATATGAGTGCCCCGAATTATTCGAGGGATTTGAATGTGGTTGCATATTTTTTCTAAGAGACGTTAAAAAGTGTCTCGATGTAACAATCGCCAGTCATATAAATTTCGACTAGTCTGTCTCGAGAGTTTTTAGAAAAAGCGCAATGGCCTCAACGTTTAGAGCGGACTCCAAACAAAACCTAGAGATGTATTACGAACCACATAATATATCATATGTGGTTTTTTGTCAACTGGCTCGGGAGTAAACGAGTAGAGATTGATACCGAACAATAGTCGGGCATTTTTGACTTTTTTTTAAAAAAAAGTATAGTTTTTTTGGATCAAAACAAAAACAGTACAAACATACAACGTAAGGAGACTCGGTATGGGAAGGGAGACCTCAACGAAGACTTTGAACGAACGTTTTGATGAGCTTTTCAAACTTTTCGGGCAACGCAATCGGATGTACATGCCAGACAGAGGCGATCGATTCATCTTTCTGAATGGGTCGCTGAGACACCTGATTAAACTCTTACGTCGTGGTGTGACTGACAAAGAAGGGTTGGGGCGCGCACTCGCCAGTATCTTTGCGCGAACAAGTAACTTTGCGAGAAGTTTCGGGAACATTCCCATCGTTGAGTCACTCACTACAAAGTATCCTCACAGCGGTGGCTGTAGCTGGTGTTCAGCAATCCCGTGTGTTTGTCCAGCTGCCCGCACTAATGACATCACCTATGCCCCACCTTCTGTTGTTCAGTTGACCTGGGGAGTCAATGATTGGTGCAAACACCTCGAAAAACTCTACGGGAAGAACAATCGAGAAAGAGGGTTGCTCGCGGCGGTCATGCGGCTTGCAGAAGAAATTGGCGAGGTAGGAGACACGGCCCTTATCGATATCAATAACCCGAAGATCTCTTCAGATGAGCTCTCCAACATTATTGCCCGAGAGTTCGCAGACACATTCGCTTGGATCTTTACAATCTGTTCCTTGTTGGGTATCGATCTCGACACAGAGCTTCAAGAGAACTACAGCGGCAAGCATAAGCGCTGCAACTCAAGACCATGCACATGCGGCCCGTTTCATCGATACCGCAACGAAACTGCGAACACAATTCCGATGTAGCACAAAAGTTGCCCAGGTTTATCACCACTCCTTTTTTGAGGGGTGGTTTTTTATTAAAAATTTCCCATAGAAAAAGGGCCCATGCAGGGGCATACGCGTGGGCCCTTACTTATGAAACTGGTCATTCCTGCACACACTGTGTTCAGGAGAAATTACACACAATCCGGAGGACGCACCTTCGGATGTCCGTTAGGATATCCAAAAGTATATTCAATCAACGAACTCACGAGAAGCAACCGACAGGTCACGAGACCTGCGGCCTCCACAAAACCCAAAATGACTTCGTCTGACTGGTCCAGAGGGTCATGGCTCACATAGTATTCACTGTTCGCCGAGTTGCTTTGGACCTGTATGAGCGGGAGAACCCCACCACCGTGAGTCGTAAGAACGACTGTCCAGGATGTGACGAATGCACAGGTGAAGAAAGCTATCTTCCCTGGCAGCTGACTGCGAGAATCCATCTTTCCTCCTTTCTGTGTTTTCGTCTATTGAAGTGAAAGAACTATGCCGAATGACAATCTATCACTGACCCCAAAAAAGTCAACGAATATTTTATTACATTAATCTCTACTTCTTCTTTTTGAGTTCTATGCCAAGTTCGCGAAGCTGGAGTGCATCAACTTCTGACGGAGAATCCATCATCAAGTCTTTTCCTTCGCCGGTTTTTGCAAATGCAATAATTTCACGAATATTTGGTTCGTTTTGGAGAATCATCATGAAGCGATCAAAACCAAACGCAATGCCACCGTGCGGAGGCGTACCAGAACCAAGAGCTTTCAGCATGTGACCAAAATTCTTTTCGATTCTTTCATCGGCATATCCCATAACTTCAAAAACTTTTTTGAGTGCTTCAGGGTTGTGATTTCGAATACTACCACCGGCGACTTCAGAACCGTTGAGTGCAATGTCATACTGTGTCGTCAAAATGCCTTCAATATTTTTCTTTTCCAAAAGGTCATTCATGAATTCTGGCTTTGGTGCAGAAAAAGGGTTGTGGGTAAACGTCCAGCCGCCTTCTTCTGTTTTTTCGAAAAATGGAAAATCAATAACCCAGCAGAATGCAAGAAGGTTCGGATCATTTTTGTCTGTGCGCAAATCCGGTTTGTCGGAATTGTATTTTTCCATTGCTTCTTTATAGGTAAGCCGGGGAAATGGAATTTCTTGGATTTTCTTTTCTGGATAGAGTTTCTGCACAAGACCAATGATCATTTTTTCATTGATAGCCATCACATCTTCCTGCGCAACAAAACTCATTTCAAGATCGATCTGGGTAAACTCTGGCTGGCGGTCACCACGAGTGTCTTCGTCGCGGAAACAGCGTGCGATCTGGAAATATTTTTCAAAACCTGCAGACATGAGAAGCTGTTTGTACTGCTGGGGAGACTGCGGAAGGGCGTAAAACTTACCGTTATCCAAACGTGATGGAATGATGTAATCACGCGAACCTTCTGGCGTCGATTTTGTCATCATTGGTGTTTCGATTTCAACGAAACCTTCAGATGTGTAAAACTCGCGCACAAAACTTGTCGCTTTGTGACGATTACGAATATTTTTTTGCATGCGGTCTCGACGAAGATCGATGTAACGATATCGAAGTCGGGCTTCTTCGTTTATTTCTTTGCCCTCTGAGCGAATATCGAACGGTGGCGTTTCGGCCTTGTTTAAAATAACAATTGAAAGGATTTCAATTTCCACCGCCCCGTTTGATTCGTCTTTATTGACCATTTTTTCTGGCCGGGCGTTAACCTTACCGCTGATTTCAACAACCCATTCTGGACGAATCGTGCTTGCGAGTGCATGAGCTTCGGTATGGTTTGGCAAAGCTACCATTTGCACCTTCGCTGTCGCATCACGAAGATCGATAAAGATTAATTTTCCATGGTCACGACGAATATCTACCCAACCTTTTACAACGACTTCAGAGCCGGTTAAATCCTTCAATTCTTTTATATATGTCCTTTTCATTTAGGGAATTCTAGCATGATGAATGCTGACCGAGCTAGCAGAATTGACTTTATGCGAGGTCGTGATTAAATACTTCAGGAATCGTACACAACCACCACATAAAGGAGTCTGAACATGCCCGCGACCGGAACGGAAACAGGTCTTCGAACTGTCGTGCTCAAAAAAGATCTTCGAGCACTTCAAAAATGCGCTCCGGAGCGCGAAAATGACAAACGCCTCAGGTGGGATCAGGAAACTGGCCTCCCCGGCGGTGCACAGATCATGCTTCATCCGCCTCAGGACATGTTTTACGACCACAGGTGGCAGGAGGCAGCCGAAGTCACAAGCCACGGTGATGGATACTTCGTCCTCATCACCGAACTCGAAGAAGCCATCAAATAAAACGCTTCACAATCAAAAACCGCCCCACGGCGGTTTTTTCTTTTATATTTTTAACTCTTTCTTGCTTTTGCTCGATCGTTTTCTGTAAGGAGTTGTTTTCGGAGACGGATACTTTTTGGAGTGATTTCGAGATATTCGTCGTTTGCAATAATTTCCAAACCACGACCAATCGTGATTTCAAAAGGTTTTACCAAATCCATGGCGTCATCAGAACCAGAGGCGCGCATGTTTGTGAGCTGCTTTCCTTTTGTTGGGTTCACGTACATTTCTTCACCCTTTGAAGTGTTACCGATAACCATACCTTCGTAGACTTCTGTTGCCGGCGCAATATAGAGCTCGCCACGTTCCTGTAAATTCCAGAGGGAGAAACCAAGCGCCTTTCCGGTGGCCATAGAAACCATGGCACCAACGTGACGTTTTCGGATTTCACCAGCGTATGGTTTGAAGCCAATCACATGTGAAGAGAAAATTCCCTCCCCTTTTGTATCGATAACGAATTGATTTCTATAACCCAAAAGTCCTCGAGTTGGACCTTCAAAAAGAAGTCGGACAGAGTCACCGTGCACAACGAGGTTGGTCATGACGAATGCTTTCAAACCAAGACGGTCAATGATCGTACCCTGGTACTGACTTGGAATGTCGATAACAACTTCTTCGTACGGTTCAGTTTTGACCCCGTTTTCTTCGTGGATAATAACTTGCGGTTCAGAAACCTGGAGTTCAAATCCGGCTCGGCGCATATTTTCCAAAAGAATTTCAACATGAAGTTCACCACGAGCAAGAACTCGGAAGCTGTCGCCAGAACCAAACTCAACTTTGAGACCAACGTTGATTTCAAGTTCGCGTTCGAGATAGTCACGAATCTGTCGTGAAGTCACAAACTTTCCTTCTTTTCCTGCAAAAGGAGAATTGTTGACGAGGAAATTAAGAGCAATCGTTGGTTCATCAACAGCGATCGCAGGAAGTGGAATTGCATTTTCGTCGGACGTAATTGTTTCGCCAATATAAATGTCTGGAAGTCCGGCAATCATCACGATGTCACCAGCAACAGCTTCGGGAACTTCTTTTTTCTCAATGCCGTGAAATACAAAGACTTTGGTAATTTTTCCTGTGCGATTTTTGCCATCAACATTTTTTATAAAAACAGTCTGACCTTGTTTGATCGTACCTTCGTACATGCGGCCAATTGCAAGACGGCCGATGAAATTATCGTAACCGAGGTTGAATGGCTGAAGCATGAGTGGTTTGCTTTCACGTTCAGCTGATGATGCAGGTTTGACGTGTTCGAGAATAACATCGAGAAGTGGATTGAGGTTAGGAGCTAATTCTTCTCCAACGCTTCGTTTTGCAACACCGTCGCGGCCGATTGCGTAGACAACTGGGAATTCAGCCTGCTCGTTGCTTGCACCGAGTTCGAGGAAAAGACCGAGTACTCCTTCTTCACACGCATGGATGTCTGCAGCTTTTTTGTCGATTTTATTAATAACAACAATTGGACGAAGACCGAGTTCAAGAGATTTCTTCAAGACGAAACGTGTTTGCGGCATCGGACCTTCCTGTGCATCGACGATCAAAAGAACGGAATCGATCGAACGAAGAACGCGTTCAACTTCGGAACCGAAGTCGGCATGACCTGGAGTGTCGACAATATTGATCTTCGTACCTTTATAAAAAATTGAGGTATTTTTGGCGTAAATAGTGATACCACGTTCACGTTCGAGATCGTTTGAATCCATAGAAACTCCTTCAACAATGTCGGAGTTCTGGCGCATCATCGCGTCAGTGAGAGTCGTCTTACCATGATCGACGTGGGCAATAATTGCAATATTTCGGATTTCCATGAATTAAATTTTGAATTAAAAACGACCTTCCGGTCGATAATTGAGACGTAAGAATAACATGATATATAAGTGAAATCAATACTATTAGCAATTTCTATGTTACACTGCCCACACCATGAAATCGCCACAAAGACCACTACACCCACAAAGCCCTGAAAAGCCGCTTTTTCCTATGCGTATTAACAAATACCTCGCGTACCGAAAACATTCTACTCGACGCGGAGCGGACGACCTTATCAAACAAAAGAAGGTCTTTTTGAATGGTCGGCTTGCAGTCCTTGGTGACAAAGTTAACGAACATGACAATGTTGAAGTTAGATTTACCGGCAAACAAAAACCACACGTGTACTTTGCGTACAACAAACCTCGTGGCGTTGTGACTCATTCGGCTCAAGGAAATGAAAAAGAAATTAAGTACGTCGTTGCCCTCAAAGACGTCTTCCCTATTGGCCGACTCGACAAAGATTCACACGGACTCATCATCCTCACAAGCGACGGTCGCATTACTGAACGGCTCCTCGGCAAAGAATTTGCTCACGAAAAAGAGTACATCGTGATCACAAAAGAAAAACTCCGCACAAGCTTCAAGAAAAATATGGAAAAGGGTGTCCGTATCGAATCAGAAATGACCGCGCCCTGCAAAGTTCAGATCCTTACTGAAAGAAAATTCAAAGTTATTTTGACCGAAGGAAAAAAGCATCAGATCCGCCGCATGTGTGCTGCGCTCTTTCAGGAAGTCGACGACCTCGAACGCGTTCGAATCATGAATATCAACCTCGGCAATCTCAACCAAGGCGGTCATAGAAAAATCGAAGGCGAAGAGTTAGAAACATTTTTGCACGCACTTGATTTGGGGTAATTCATATTCCAATCACCACTTACGACAAGTTTACAGCACTCTCTTATATAAAAAAGACGCCCCCATGTGGTAGAGGCGTCTTTAGAGGTGCCCAGATGCCCGGACTCTCCTGGCTAAGGAGACCATCATGTAAGCTGTCGAGGATGGTTTTTGTGCAGCGCTAGCCGCACTAGGTTTTACCAATCCTTTCCTGCTACCTCTTTAGCAGCGGTGGTTGTAACTCCACCATTTTTCGAAACGCACCCGGAGTCAAGATACACCATCGAAGAAATATATCAAGCCTACTTCTCCAAATCTAAAATTTCATCGATTTTAATTTTCTCAACGAATTCCGGAACGTGGGAAACCATAATCATCGCTCCTTCAAATTTATGTAACGCTTCAGCAATAAGCGGAATGTGGCGGAAATTAATGTGATTTGTCGGTTCGTCGAGAATCAAAAGTCCCGGCTGGAGCAACACAAGACCAGCAAATGCCACGAGTCCTTTTTGACCTTCAGAAAGACTGCCGATTTTGGACTTGATGAGATCGCCGTTAATGAGAAAACCTGCGGCAACACTGCGGAGACGCTCTTCTTCGTGACGTTCCATGTTGCGGAGAAGAGATTCGTAAACCGTGTCCTCAAAATTAAGCGTTGAAAAATCCTGGCGGTACAAACCAACTTTCACACCTTTGGTGATTTCAGTCCCCTTTGCTTCACCTTTTGCAATCGCTTCAATGAGCGTTGTTTTGCCAATGCCGTTTGGACCTTTGAGCAATAAATGCTCGCCCTTTTTTAAAGAAATGTCTGCTTTACGAACAACGGGTTTGAAATTTTTACCAAGAACACTGAAAGAAGAAATATGGAGAAATTCGCCGGTAATATTTTCTTGCACAGGAATAATGAATGGTCGGATCGTTCGATCTTCTTTTCGCACATCAACTTTTTCTTCTTCGAGCTCCTCGGCTTTTTCACGCATTCGTTTTGCAACAAGACGCATCTGGCCACCTTTTTGGGCAAAGAAGTTTGCTTTGTCTTTATTGTCTTGGATTTCTTTTGCAAGCTGGGCGTTCTTGCGGTTTTCTTTATCAATTCGCGCAGTGATTTCTTCTACCACGTCTTTGTAATTTCCTGCGTACTGCTCGATTTTATGCGTATGAACGTCGAGGTAGAGCACGCTGTCTGTAAATGCATTCAAAAAGTCCGCATCATGGGAAATGACGATAACAGTTTTTTTATACTCAATAAGAAACTGGGTAAGATGTTCGATTCCTGCTTTGTCGAGATTATTCGTTGGCTCATCGAGGAGCAAAATGTCTGGATCCTGAATAAGAGCTGATGCGAGAAGCAAACGCGCTTGCTGGCCACCAGAAAAAGATTTGATGATACGGTCGTGCACGTCTTTGTGCCCAACAAGGTTTACAACCTCTAACACCTTATCAATCCGCGGGTCGATATCGTACACCTTTTTAGTAAAACGTTTAAGGAAAAAGTCTCGCACAGAAAGATCCATTTCATCGCGAGGAATGACTTGTTTAGAAATCGCAATAGTTGTGCCATTTAAAATATTGATTCGACCAGATTCGGGAACGATGGACTTTGTAACGAGCTCGAAAAGGGTGCTTTTGCCGGCGCCGTTTTGACCCATCACAGTTACCTTCCTTCCACGGCGAATAGAAAAATCCACCTCATCGAGGATTTGTTTGTTATGCCCGTATTCAAATGAAACCTTTTCAAAAGATATAACTGTGTCTTGTTTTGCCATGAAGAATCACTGTATCACACAAAATCGCCCAAGAAAAAACCGCTCACGTTTCCATGAAGCGGCTTTTTCTTTACTGACTACGCGCGAGAAACGTTTGTAGCAGCTGGGCCTTTGTCGCCTTCAACAACTGTAAAAGTGACCATATCGCCAACTTTAAGTTCGTCAAAAGTAACGCCATTCAATTCTTTAGAATGAAAGAAAAGATCCTTTGCTTCGCCTGGGCGAGAAATGAATCCAAATCCTTTATCTGTAAGAGTTTTGATTGTTCCGTTCATATGATTTGATTTTTTGTTATTACTATACCTAGAAACTCGACTTTGTTTCAGCGCCTTTGCACTGCGGGGATTATACACGATGCCCGCCTTTTTGCCTAATATAAGACAATCGGGCAATAAAAAAGCCCGTCCATGTGGACGGGCTAGATGAGATTAAACCTTCGCAGTTGCTTGAGTTCGGGACGACTTCGGAGCCATGAGAGTTCGCCAGTTCTTACCCTCCTTAGGGTAAATCGCCTTTGATTGGTCTTGAGTCTTCTCACAGATCGGACACTTCGAAATTGCATACGTAGGCATCAGGTCCTTCATCAGAGCAAGAACATTCCCACCAGGAATTTCTTCGACGTCCATCCTGTTCGCCATCACCAAAAAGGTCGGAATGACGAGAGCCCCTTCAGCGAGCACGGCTTCACGTGCCAGGTGCAGACTTCCTCCTGTTGCCAGGACGTCATCAACGATCAGCACTTCGTCACCCTCTTCCACCAAGCAGCCTCGCAGGGACATCTTCATGGCTGCCCCACACCCCGTTTTCAGGATTGGCACAGAGTAACAATGACGATCGCGATGACGCGAGATGAGAGAAGCCAAACAAAACGCCAAACACGTCGAACCGTAGACCGGCCCCGCCACATAGTCCGGTTGGTCGAAATCGAAACCGATGGCTTCCAACACAGTGATCATGTCCGTCGCAGCTTCCTCAACCAAAAGCGGATCTCGATTCAACCAGTCAGTGTTGAGAAATTGATCCGCATGCACTGCTGTAGTGAGAGCTGCGTGCGGAAGTGTTTCGTCTCCCTCTGGATTCCACTTCCACCGTGCGCCAGCACTGAAATAGTGGCGTTTCCACTTCTCTGCCAATCCGTTAAACAGGTCACGCCGTGTTGGCTTGATCATACGTTTCTCCCTTTTCAAAGTTCCACCAAGCGCTCTTATAAGCCGCGCTTACAGCTTTCAATTCCACGTAAAGAGTAACAAACCTAAAGAAACAAGACAACTTTTAAAGTTTCTTGGCAATGATCGTTAAAAAGAGAGGGAATTCCTTCCGGGCTATATCCTCGGCCTGCGCGCGCGGCCCTGCTTCACTTTTTTTATGAGAAATCCATTCTTCAAGACCAACAACAACAAGTCCAGCACTTGCAAACGCTTTAAAATATTCTTGAAGGGGTCTGTGAAAAGAAAGGGTGTGCACTTTTTCTGCCGGATTTTTCGCACCAGGATTCATCTCTACTTCAGTAGAAAATGGTCTGCCGTACGCATCTACTCGGCGATACTGAATCTTTTGTGCTTCGTCATAGCCCCATGAAGACGATTTGAGAATTCGAAAACAGGGATGATTGAGAACAATGACAAGTGTTCCGCCACGCACGAGCACTCTCGCGGCTTCTCGTATTGTTTCGTTTAGTTCTTTAATATTCTGAAGCGCCAAAACAATAAACGCTCCGTCAAAAGATTCGTTCTGCACAGAATCAAGCTCACTTGCTCGCGAAACTTCAAAACGGGGGTTCGAACTCGTATGTTCCTTTGCTTTTTTAATTAACTCGGGAGAAATGTCGACGCCAAAAACGTCCGCACCTCCTTCAGCATAAACTTTTGAAAAAAATCCTTGGCCGCAGGCAATGTCGAGTATTTTTTTATCTTTTGGTGGAAGAAGTCGAAGGAGATTTGGCAAAATTACTTTTGCCTGGTACGTGTCATCGCCTGAAAGCATTTCGTCATACCAATGAGCAACCGATCCCCAGGAAGTTGATGAGTTTGGTTTTGATTCTCCAGATTTTTTCATGCAATTAGAGTTCGATCTTTGAAAACTGATAGACACCGAAACATACCAACCCGATAGAAACACCGAGGAGAACCGCGAGACTCGTCCATGGAGAGAAAATATTACTATTGCTCAAGGCGAAACGAAGACTGTCGATGCCGTAGGAAAGCGGATTGATTTTCGTTATTACACCAAGGGCTACGGGCAAACCCTGAAGTGGAAAGAGTGCACCGGAAAGAAAGAAAAGTGGCTGAATAACGAAATTTATAATGAGCGGAAAGCCTTGCATGTCATCGAGACGTGCGGCGATCGCATTTCCCAAAGCCGAAAAGAGAAACGAAATCAAAACGAGAAACAAAAAAGCAACGGGAATCATTGCGAGACTTACCGGACGAAAGCCTGCAATAAGGGTAATGAGGAATACGAGACTGCCCTGAATGATAGCAACCGTCGCACCGCCCAACGTTTTGCCGATAAAAATCTCAAACCGAGAAACAGGAGCAACAAATGTTTCTTTCAAAAAACCAAATTGCTTGTCCCAAATGATTTCAACACCGTTAAAAATTGAGCTGAAGAGAACCGTCATACCGATAATGCCGGGGGCAATGAATTGAATATAGTCACCACTTCCCGCCTTGGCATAAATCGGACTCAAGCCAAAACCGAGTGCGAAAAGGAAAATCACCGGCTGACCAAGAGAACCGACAATTGTAGCCTTCTTTCGGATATACCTTTTAAGCTGTCGTATCCACAAAATATAGATTGTTCTCATAATTTTATCGCATCAGTCTCTGACTCGTTCTCATAAGATTTTTCGACACATCGCCAACCTCGGCACGAATTTGTTTTCCCGTAAGAGCAATGAAGGCATCTTCGAGATTTTCTGCTGACGCTTGGGACTTAATTTCATCGATAGTTCCTTGGGCAATAATTTTGCCGTGATCGATAATAGCGATCTTGGTACCGTATCGTTCTACTTCTTCCATATGATGCGTTGTAAAGAAAATCGTTACGTTTTCCTCTTCATTCAACTTCTTAATGTAATTCCAGATATGATTTCGAGTCTGCGGATCAAGACCAATCGTTGGTTCGTCGAGGAAAAGGACGGTTGGCGTATGAAGAAGTCCGCGAGCAATTTCGAGTCGGCGCTTCATGCCGCCAGAAAAGGTTTTTACAAATGAATCTTTTCGATCCTCAAGTTCAACAAGCTTCAAAAGTTTCGCAATTCGTTCTATGTATACATTCTTTGGAACGCCGTAGAGAATCGCGTGGAGCTGCATGTTTTCGTACGCAGTGAGTTCATTGTCGAGACTTGGGTCTTGAAACACAATACCGAAAGAACGACGAGTTTGGTGTGGATTCTCTTTTACGTTATGGCCATCGAGAAAAATTTCGCCCGATGTTGGATGCAAAAGAGTCGTAAGCATTTTGATCGTAGTGGATTTTCCTGCACCATTTGGGCCGAGAAAGGCAAAAACCTCACCCTTACTTACATGGAGAGAAATATTATCAACGGCAGTAAATGTATCGTACTTTTTTGTGACGTTTTTGATGTCTATCATGGAGGTTTAACCCAGCCCTTCAGGAGAGCGCCGTAAATCCTGCTGGATTTCGGCTACTCTCGCCCACGGTCGCATTTTCGAAAATTCATGACGAAAATGCGACCTGGCTGCGGAAACTCTCCTTGTGGGCTGGGTTTAGAAAAACTAATACAAACAATGCAGAACTATGAAAGATGCTTTGAAACGAGTTTTGTCATTTCAAACATGTTGACGGTACCCTTACCTCCAAAGACTTTCTTGAGAGGTGCATCAGCTTCAATGTTGCGCTTGTTCTTAGGATCCTGAAGATTATTTTTCTTGATGTAGACCCAGAGCTTCTTCACAACTTCTGACCGAGGCATAGGACCCTTACCGACGACTTCGGCGAGATCAGCACTGATAGTCATAGGTTTCATGAACGCGGAATTGGTTTTTGCCATATTTATTATTATCTATTATTAATGCCCACTTATCATATCATGCCCCAGAGGAGTGGTATGGGGACTCCCCACCAGCCAAACTACGCATTAACAACGTGTTTCGGTTTGTTGCCTTCCAAAAAGTCGACAATGTTCTGTGCGGCAATTTCTGCCATCTGATTTCGTGCCTGACGACTTGCCGAAGCAATATGAGGCGTCAGCACAACGTTCTGGAGTTTTCGGAGACCTGGAGAAATCTTTGGTTCGAATTCATACACATCCAAGGCCGCCCCCGCGATACCCTTTTGCTTCAAAACTTTTTCAAGAGCTTTTTCATCGACAATAGGTCCGCGAGAGGTATTAATGAGAAATGCTGTCGGCTTCATAAGTCGGAGTCGACGTTCATTCATAAGGTGTCGTGTTGAAGTAAGGAGCGGCACGTGGAGACTGACCACATCAGCTTCCGCCAAAATTTCTTCAACAGTGTTGCGATACATCGCACCGTGTTCCTGCTCAAGCTGGGTATTTTGGTTTAAATCAGTATATAAAATTTTCATACCAAACCCTTTTGAATAATGCGCAGTTCGCTCACCAATCCTCCCCGCCCCGATAAGGCCAAGCGTTTTGCCTGCAAGATCCTCACCGATAAAGCCCATTGGCATCCAACCTTTGTATTTTCCTTTGCGGACAAATGCATCTGCTTCAACAATACGCGCCGAAAGAGCGAGCATGAGAGCCATGGCGTGTTCGGCGACGGCTTCTGTTGTGAGGTCACCAGGAGCGTTTGTGACACAAATTCCACGCTTTTTAGCTTCGACAACGTCAATATTATCAAAACCAATTGCGTAATTGGCATACATTTTTACTGTTGGCGCCGCGTCGAATACTTGAGCGTCAATTTTGTCTGTTAAAAGGCACAGTACAGCATCATATGAACCTTTTTTAAGAATGGTGATGATTTCCTTTTGAGTTGGAATTCGATCCTTTGGATATACATCAACCTGGTACCCTTTCTTTGAAAGCATTTCGATCCCTGCATCTGAAATTTTCCGCGTAATAAAAATCTTTTTGTTCATTGAATTATTTTAACATCAAAAAATATGTCTGTAGCCAGCGTAAGAATATCCTTATAAAAGAAAAAGGGCACCTGTGAGGTGCCCTTGTGGGAACAAAAACGAAGAAAGGATTAGCGACGACGACGACGTGCAGCTGCAAGGCCACCGAGGCCGAGAAGAGCGAACGAGCCCGGAGCCGGAACGACGTTCAGGTGCATGACCTGCGTGATGGTGGTGTTGGCTTCAACAGCTGTGAGCGTGAAGGTGTAGATGCCTTCGACGTTCATGTCGAAACTTGGCGCGAACCACGGCGCGAAAACCGGATTTTGCGAATCTTGAATGAAGAACACGGGGTTCTGGGAATCGCCGCCGGGGAACGGTGTACTGCCGGTGACGTTGTCGTTGTTGGCAACCTTCATGTCGAAAAATGGCGCCATGACGGTGTTGCCGGAAGGGCTCATGATCGTCATGGTGAGACTGTCCAAGTTCTGGACTCCACCTCCGTAGGAGATGTGGTAATCGAAATTCCAACGATTGCGATTCGTGACAGTTGTGGGCGCGCCGTACTCGCCTGCAGTCTGGAAACCAGAGTACACGAGGTACGTGTCACCCGTCAGTGCAACAGGTGTTGCCGACTGGCGGAAGATCGCCCGCTGACCGAGCTCGAGCATGCCACCGGGAAATGCCGAGACCTGCGTGAGCAAGAAGTTGTCCTGCGGTTGGCCGGAGCCGACGTTCCAGGTACTGATCGTGTCAGCCTTGGCTGAACTCAGGTCGAGCAACGTAAGGACAATGGACAAGCACGTAGCCACAATACGAACGAACGATGATTTCATCTCTATCACTCCTAATGCGATACAACTGACACTGAACAAGAATCCACCGCACACAAGCGCGATGGATGAAACTCACAACTCACATATTTTTATATGTCTTTATCCTTTCTGTGTTAAAGATCGATCCTTAAAAAATATAGCACATAAGTAGGTTTTAGGCAAGTACTCTCTATAAATGATTCTATCCAGCTTTGCGAAGCAAGTTAGAAAAATACTGCTGCCGGACTTGGAATCGAACCAAGATAAAGAGATCCAAAGTCTCTTGTCCTACCTTTAGACGATCCGGCAATAACGAACAGAACGACGCGTGAAAGCCATTATATACAATATTTTCCATTATTGAACTAGGTGGCAGAATAAGACCTTCTACGCCTTATGTTCCCCGGCGATCTTCACGAGTGCCAACTCAAGCGGCAATTCTGAAATGAACGCTCGTCCAATGAGCTGACTTGCTTTGAGCATTTCAAGCAATGAGCCAAAAGAAAGATTTTTATTTTTACTTTTTGCGAGCGAATGGAGATATTCGAAATCTTCTGCTGACACCCGTTCTTTGATTGTTTTTTCCAAATCCGGTGCCTGTGTCAAAAGAAGAACGAATCTCATTTTTTCAAGAACTAATTTGGCAAAAATATTCATATCGATATTTTGTTCGGCAGCACCATGAAGTGCCACAATGCCTTTTTGTGAATCCCCTGCCGCGATCGAATCAATAAATTCATTAACAAGAGAATTTCGAGGTGCACCCGTTACAAGCTCAACTTCTTCACGAGAAATTTTCTTATCTTTTGAACCAGCAATTACTTTCTGCAAAATTCCCTGCGTGTCACGAAACGAACCATCACCAAGCAACGCAACCAGATCCCCTGCAGATGCTTCGAGACTAAAACCTTCTTTTTTTGCAATAGTCATTGCAAACTCGCGCAAAATTGCTTGATTTGGTTTTTTGAAAGTAAATGTCTGACAACGAGAAACGACTGTTTCGGGAAGTTTTTCTGTTTCCGTCGTCGCGAGAATAAAAATCGCATGCGGAGGCGGTTCTTCAAGTGTTTTCAAAAGCGCATTAAATGCTTCTTTAGTAAGCATGTGGACCTCGTCGATAATGTACACCTTATATTTGGATTCAAAAGGAAGTGTGTTGACGCCTTCTCGGATTTCTCGAATGTCATCAATACCGCGATTCGAAGCGGCGTCCATTTCGTAGAGATCAGAACCAGTCGTGCCAATTTCTTGTGCAAAAATTCTCGCAACAGAAGTTTTGCCCGTTCCGCGCGAACCAGCAAAAAGATATGCATGAGAAATATTTCCAAGTTTTATTGAATTTTCAATTACTTTGATGACGTGATCCTGGCCGATTACATCCTTAAACGTATGCGGACGATATTTCCGATACAGTGCGGTCTGACCTTTTTCTTCTTTCATGTCACCAGTATAGCAAAATGATGGATATAAAATAAAAACCCCTTCCGTTGTCTTCGGAAGGGGTCGATTGAGGGTTGGGCAACCCTCAATCTGGGGAGACAGTCGCTAGTGGTCCAAGCGACTGGGAGGCGAACGTCAGGAGGCCGCAAGATGGCCGTTGGACGCGCGGGTGGTCGGGCTGATGTTGCCGGCGGTGCTGCGGGGTTGCGAGGCGCTCAAAAAAGAAATGAAAGAATGAACGGAACAATTGGGTCCATTGATCGTTTTCATCTGACAGCTCCTGTAAAAAGTGCTTTCGAGTCACCCTGCAACGTGCGGGGCTATCTGTTCTGAGATAACCTTAGCACACCTTAAAATATTGTCAAGCGAAATGTACGTGTAATCTACTCACCTTGTAACAGCCCACAGTTCATGTTTTTGGCATAAAAAAAACGTCGCCAACACCTGCTCATGCAGTATGTTAGCGACGGAAGGAGGTCGTGGAACTAAATGTCTACATGAATAGTAGAAAAGTCTCTCTTCCTTGTCAACACGTATACACACCACCCTACATATGAAAAACCGGGCTCGAAAGATATGCAGTAATAATTTGTTCTATTGTGCGTGCGTCCGGCGCATCCATGAGTTTCATGCGGAGCTCTTTTGCACCTTCCCAGCCGTGTACGTACGCCTTGTAATGCTTTTTCATAATGGCAAAATTTTTGGTCCCGCCAAGTATTTCTTCAAAAAGTTTTGTATGCTCGATCAATACCTGTAATTTTTCTTTTAGAGAAATGTCACTTGCCTGCCGACCAGAAAAAAGCCAGGGGTTGCCGAAAATCGCTCGGCCGAGCATCACCCCGTCACATCCTGTTTCTGCAGCTTTTTTTCTTGCATCTTCCACACTCACTGCGTCCCCATTACCAAAAATAAGTGTTTTGGAATTCAAACCATTTCTAATTTCTACCGCTCTTTTTACTTCTTCCCATCGAGCAGGAACTTTTGACATTTCTTTTCTCGTTCGTGCATGGACTGTAATGACTGCAGGCTCTTCGGCCAAAAGTTCTGGAAGCCAGGTGTCGAGTTGGTTTGTGTTAAATCCAATTCGAGTTTTTACAGAAACAGGCAAATCCCCTGCTCCCGCTTTTGCTGCACGAATTATTTCTCGTGCGAGTTTCGGATTTTTAATGAGAGCCGCTCCAGCACCCTGTTTTTCAATACTTCGGTCAGGACAGCCCATGTTGATGTCGATACCGTCAAAACCGAGTTCTCGCGCGAGCGCAGCTGCCTTTTCCATCATTTCTGGGCGTGCAGTAAAAAATTGGGCAATAATCGGCCGCTCACTTTCGGTGTAGAGCAAGTCTTTCATCAATGTTTCTTTGCCGCCAAGGAAGAGTCCGTCTGCCGATACAAACTCCGTCCACATGACGTCCGGTTTGCCATATTTTGCAATCACACGTCGAAAAGAAGCATCAGTGACGTCCGCCATCGGTGCCAACACGAGTATTGGTTTCTGTAGTTTTTGCCAGAAATTTTCTTTCACTTCGCCATTCTAGCCGAAGAATGTCGTTTATGTAAGTTTTCGTACGTCTTTTACCAAAATTTTCTCAATTCGTTTTTTCACAATGTTTGGTCCAATTGCATCAAAAATTTGGAGTGCTTTCGTTTCAGCGTCAACGTTTGGAAATTTAAGACTCGCGATTTCGGCAATAGCAACAAGCGCCTGGTATGAATAAAACATTTTACTCCTTCTTTCAAATTCAAATGTCTTATCCTCAAGCGCTCGAATAATGATATTCAATTTTTCATTCTCAACAAAAATAGATTTGAACATACTCAAGATTTCTTCGTCAGTTTTGAGCACCGAGGTATAACCCTTTTGTTCAGCAAAGGCGACAATCTGCAAGACGGCAAGATACGGCTTTAAAATTTTTACAAGCTGAACTTCATGTTTCTTTGATTCTTCGACAAATGTTGGGAAATTCTTAATCACAAGAATTACATTTCCAACTCGTACTGCTTCGTTCAAAAGCTGAATCACAAGCGACTCGAATTGTCCTTCAACAACTGCTGCACTTGCGACAATGTCCATATCGAGCAAGAAAAGTTTTTTGTGTTCAATTGCGGGCAACACTGTTCCACCTTGAATTCGATGCGAAAGACCCGAAGTCACCGCGACAAGCTTTCGATATTCATTCGCAACAAGCAAGACGCTTGAGTTGGAATCCTGTGTGAGTTCGGTTTCGAGGTCATCAATTTCTTTTTTAAAAAGTGCCTCATTGTTTACGGGCTGTACCAGTCCTCCATATCGTTCGAGGATTTCTGTTTTGCCTCGAGCCCAATTTTTACCAATGCTTCGAATGCGACCAAGCGCATCGCGACCCCACCAACGGAACGCTTCTTTTTTACGCTCATATATTGCCGCAACCCACTGCGAAACTTCTTCATAGTCGCCACGCGTTACATCCTGATTGGTCAAAAAACGAGCAAATGACGCATCTGCAGAAAAAACTGCTGATGCATATGATACGAGGTCGACGGGTTCAGCAATCGTAATGGAATCAGCGTAAATGCTCGCTCGAGTGCCGTGGATAAATTCTTGTACATGTTTCGGAGACACATTAAGCCGGAACATGATGTCTTTGCCGGCTTTGGATTCCAAAAAACCGCGAGTCAGATCGCCAGAATGCGTATGCGAAACAATTTCAAGTATTTCAAAAGGAATCGCATGATTTTTTTGAGCAATTCCCCATTCTGGAATCGTAAAACGAGAACCCTCGAAATAATGCGAATTATAAAACACATCGAGCATAAAAATCACAAGCCATGTGTCGACGACAAAAAACATGAACGCGTAGAGCGTATTAATGGACAAGCCAAGTTCATCCTGGAGGGAAAGAAGCAAGACCATAACAAACGGTGCGACAAGTAAAAGAAATTCTTTTGATTTTGAACGCAAACCATACGGCAACGCCCTTTCGAGAGCGACGAGTCCACTGATTCGACCTTCATTTTTTTTAATTTCAGAGAACGTCATGAGATCAAAAGATATATTGCTTCAATAAACAACGCGATCGCAACCAAAGGAAGAGAAAGCCAAATGAGAAACAATGCGAGACCAAAGATGCTCAAAAAAACACAGAGCGTAAGGCCGAACACAATAACGACTGCACGAATTATCGGCCCACAGATTCGCATGAGTGCTGGAAGAAATAAATCTTCGGTCACTAAAATCGGATGAAAGCCAGGTCGAGTAACCGGCGGCGCAACATGCCAGGGCGATAAAAACGTTTTAACGAGAATCGGGATTGAGAAGAAATGGTATGTAAACCAGATGAAGTTCGTGATGATGTTCAGAGTAAGCCGGAGCGCCCGCGAGTAATGCCACACGATATACTCGGGTATAACAAGAACAATTTGCATGTGTTAATTATACTACTTAAGTTTTACAAATGCTTTACTTGTAAACCGAACATCGATGTAGTCGAGCTCTGCCAAAAAGTTTTTATTAAGCCGAGTTTGTTCTGCAATGATTGTTTCGAGATTCGCGAATGTCTGTAGAAAATCTTCGCGGTTTGAAAAAAGGATCGTGCTGCCAGTAGAAAGGTGGAGTTCGAAATCATCCTGACCGAGAACGTTAAGCCCAACAGGTGTAACTTTGAGCAACTTCAAACTTTCTGCAAATTTATTAAGCTCGGTAAACATTGGGAGCGGTAAATACATATTCCCAATCGGCTGTGCGGGATCAATGAGTCCGTAGTATGTAAAAAGTACCCCTTCAGAAAATCCTGCTGCTTCCGTAAAAATATATCCGCGGTCATCCATGAAATAGCATTTTTCCCGCTTCACAGAATCACACCACAAATACCGTGGTTTATATTCTCTTACAACAACTGCAAGCGTGTGGAGGCCAGAAAAAGAAACAGAGGCATTAGCGATCGTTGGATATTGTTCGAGAATTTTTTTCGTTACGTCTTCGCGCGGAAAAAGAATAATGTCATCTTTCGGAATGATCCAGAGAAATCTTTCTCCACGTGCCTCAGTGACAATTTTTTCTATCTCTTCTTTTTTAACAATTTCATTTCCAGAAATAACAACCGTTTGCACTCGCACCGCATGTGACCGCGCAAGAAAAATAATTCCAAATATAATTACGAGAACAGAACCCACAACGGTGCCGTACAAGTACAGATGAGCATTCTTTTTTTTACCTTTCGTGCTTTTAAGGCGCTTTGAAACAAGTGATGACCCTCGCCGACTCATATATTATGTACGCTTAGAGAGCTTTGTGATGCCGTTCATGTAAGGCTGCAAGACTTCAGGAATTAAGACAGAACCATCTTCTTGTTGGAATTGTTCAATAATCGGAACGAGAATGCGAGGCGAAGCGATTGCGGTGTTGTTGAGAGAATGAGCGAACTTTAATTTGTCGCCATCGCGGTAGCGGATGTTTAAACGTCGTGTTTGAAAATCGTGGAAATAAGAAGCAGAGTGAGTTTCGCGGTATGCATTTTCGGCAGGAACCCATGCTTCAATGTCGTATTTTTTAACTTGTCCGAGACCTAAGTCTCCACCACAGTTCACAACCACACGGTGCATGAGGCCGAGTTTTTTCATAATGTCTTCGGCATTCGCAGTTACTTCTTCGTGAAGCTTTACGGATTCTTCGTGGTTAGCTTCACAGAGCACAACTTGTTCGAGCTTCATAAATTCATGGACGCGGATCAAACCTTTCGTATCTTTTCCATGACTTCCTGCTTCCCTTCTGAAACACGGAGAAAAAGAAATAAACTTCATCGGCAAATTTTTAAGATCAATTGTCTCGTCCATAAAGTAGGCCATTGTCGCAACTTCGGCAGTACCGGCAAGGTAATCGGTATCTTGGGTGCGGTACAAATCTTCTTCACCTTGCGGCAAATATCCGGTACCAATAAATGGAGCTTTTTTCAAAAGTGACGGCACGGACATCGGCATATACCCTTTTGCAACTAATTCCTTCATCACGAATTGCCACAACGCGAACATCAAAACAACTGCATCGCCTTTAAGAAAATAACCACGGAAGCCAGCCACCTTTGCACCACGGTCGAGATCGATCATGTCGAGCGCTTCGAGAATTTCAATATGGCCTTTTGGCTGAAAACCAAACGCAGGCTTTTCGCCCCAGACTCGGACTTCCTGATTTTCTTTGTCACTCGCACCTTCAGGTACTGACATGTCGGGAAGGTTTGGAACAGCAACCATGAGAAGCTGCCATTCATGCATGACATCTTTAAATGCGATCTCTTCTTTTTCGAGAGAATCTTTTACGCTCTTCATTGCATCGATGAGCGTTTTGCGGTCTTCAGGACTTGCCTGGGCAATTTTTTCACTTGCTTGATTCTGCTCCGTACGGAGGGTCTCTATAGATGAGAGGTGTTTGCGACGAACATCGTCAACAGCAATAAGTTTTTCAACATCAAATTCAATATGCTTCTTTTTAGCAGCAGATTTTATTAATTCTTGATTTTCTCTTATGAATTTGATGTCTAACATGACGAAATTATACAAGATTCGGAACAAAACGCTATTACCGAGATTTGTGCGGGGAACCTTCCCGCACGACTCATGGAAATTCCTCAACCGCCGAGGAAGCTTTTTATTCGCGGCATACTGCCCGACCAAAAACGTCCACATCTGTGTGTTGTAGGTTCACGCCGTGCAAGCCAGTATGGACAGGACGCATGTCAGAAATTAATTTCTGGGTTAGCTGGAACTGACATTGTTATTGTATCGGGGTTAGCGCTCGGCATTGACGGCAGTGCCCACGAAGCAGCGCTCAAAGCGGGACTCACAACGATTGCTGTGCTCGGTTCTGGTCTTGAGTGGGACACGATATACCCGAAACAGCATATACATTTGGCAAAAGAAATTTTGGCGGCAGGAGGCGCGATTATTTCTGAAATGCCGCCACAGCACAAGCCCTGGAATTATAATTTTCCGGAACGAAACAGAATCATGGCTGGGCTCTGTCATGCCACTCTTATAATAGAGGCCTCACCGAAGTCCGGCACGCTCATTACTGCTCGACTTGCGCTCGATTACAACCGAGACGTCTTTGCGGTGCCTGGTTCAATTTTTTCAAATCAATCCTATGGGCCGCATATGCTCATTTCAAACGGTGCAACACCGATCACCTGTTCAGAGGACATTATTCTCACCCTTAAACTCCACACGACTACACGTAATAAAGAAAAAGGCGTACTTGAAAATTGCACAGAGTTAGAAAGAAAAATTTACAAAACACTCACCGAACCCTTGCCCCGAACAGAACTTCTTCGAATCCTGCCCGGAAATGTAAGCGACATCAGCGTCGCTCTCTCCCTTCTGGAAATGAAAGGTTTTATTGAAGAGTCTGGTGGAGAGTTACGGCAAAAGTGAGTTATCTTGTGTCGTCTAATGAATTTTCTCTCTCAACCACGAAGTTGGGTGTTTTCTTCTGTATGAATTGCATTCTTATTTCCCCATCAAAACCCGAAAGCGTTTCGCAGAGAGACACAGAAAATTAAGAAGTCTTTTGAGAAAGGGAGTTGCGTTGTTTGACGAGTGTACACACGAGGAGTTCGCAACTCCCTCGTACAAGACGACTGTAATTTTCGTGGATCGGAGCGGGGTGTACGCTGGAGGGGTTTGGTGAAGCACCATTTGCACAAAAAAAATATCTGTAGTATTACTTAGCCACATGAAGCTATTAGTTGTCGAGTCACCTGCAAAAGCAAAAACAATTTCAAAATATCTGAAAGATATTCCTGGCGACCGCAGTCATTATGAAGTTGTTGCATCTGTCGGCCATGTGCGCGACCTGCCAAAAAATAATAAAAAAGCCATCGACATCGAAGGTGGTTTTATTCCTCATTACGAAATCACCAAGGGTAAAGAAAGCGTGGTAAGTGAAATTTCCCGCCTTTCAAAAAAAGCTGACGAAGTCCTCCTCGCAACCGACCCCGACCGAGAAGGCGAAGCCATTGCCTGGCACATTGCCCAAGCTGTCGGCCTTAAAAAACCAAAGCGCGTCGTTTTTCATGAAATTACGAAAGATGCAGTTATTGAGGCGCTCAAACATCCGCGCATGATCGACCAAAATCTCCGCCAAGCGCAGGAGGCTCGCCGAGTTCTCGACCGTCTCGTTGGATACGACCTCTCTGGCCTGATTTGGAAAAAAGTTCGCTACGGACTTTCTGCAGGCCGAGTCCAGTCCCCTGCACTTCGCATCATCATGGAACGCGAACGAGAAATCCGCGCATTTATTCCTGTTGAATATTGGATCATCACAGCACAAACGGAAACTGGGAAAAAAGAACCGATTACTTTTACATGCTCCGAACAACCAAACAACGGTACGTCTGTAGAAGAAATCATCAAGAAAGCTAAAAAAGGTGACTGGAAAGTTACCGACGTAAAAGAAACTGCCGTCAAACGTTCTCCTCGTCCCCCATTCATTACTTCAACGCTCCAGCAAGCAGCGAGCTCACAGCTCGGCTTTGCTCCGTCGCGCACCATGTCCACCGCCCAGCGTCTCTACGAAGCCGGCCACATTACATACATGCGAACAGACAGCACGAACCTCAGTGCCATTGCTGTTGCCCAAGCTACTTCTGTCATTGAGAAAAAATACGGCAAAGATTTGGTTGCTGTTCGAACGTTTAAAACCAAAAGTAAAAATGCCCAAGAAGCTCACGAGGCAATCCGCCCGACGAATCTAAGCGCAGAAGTATTAGGCGTCACCGACGAACAGAAAAAATTGTACCGACTCATTTGGCGCCGAACGATTGCATCTCAAATGGCTGATGCCCAGATGCTTCGTACCAAAATCACTGCTCGAGTCGCAGACGAAACAGTGCCCGATTTTGAATCCAACGGTTCTCGAGTTGTTTCCCCAGGCTGGCTCATGGCTGACCCTGAAGCACAAAAGGAAGATATGATTTTACCGCCGGTAAAAGTAAGTGATCCGTTGAATCTCCTTTCTATTGATTCAGAACAAAAATACACCACTCCACCCGATCGATATTCCGAAGCTGGTCTCATTAAAGAACTCGAGAAGCGAGGTATCGGCCGACCATCAACATACGCATCGATTATCAAAACAATCGAAGATCGCGGCTATGTAGAAAAAGTTGCTCGGTCCCTTGTCCCAACAGACACAGGCGAAGTTGTGAGTACATTCCTCGAACAAAATTTTACCGACTACATCAGCGATTCTTTCACAGCAGAAATGGAAGACAAACTCGACGAAATCGCCGGCGGCCGACTTGAATATGAAAAAACTCTTAAAGATTTCTACAAACCATTTCTCAAAGACGTTAAGTCAAAAGACAAAATTGAAAAACTCACAAACTTGGGTCAGGCTGATCCGAAATTCAAATGCCCTGTTTGTGGTGCAAACATGATCATCAAACTTGGCCGTTCTGGAAAGTTTTTGAGCTGTGAAAAATTCCCAGACTGTATCGGTGCGCGCAAAATTGACGGCACAGAACTCGAAGGTCCGAAAGAAACCGGCGAACTCTGCCCTGACTGCAAAGATGGCAAACTCCTCGAACGTGACGGAAAATTCGGCCGCTTTGTTGCCTGCAGCAACTATCCAAAATGTAAATTCGTAAAACAAGGCGAGAATAATCAAAACGGCACAGGTGTAACCTGCCCAACCTGCAAAACCGGTGAAATGGTAGAACGACGCGGACGCTTCGGACTTTTCTATAGCTGCAGCAATTATCCAAAATGCAAAGAAGCAATCAAAGCAAAACCAACTGGCAACTTCTGTTCATACATGCGCGAAAATGGTCCATGCGGACACCTCATGATGGAAGGAACAAAAACAATTCCTGAACGCTGCAGTGACAAAACCTGTCCCAATCACAACCCTCACAAACTCGGCAAATAAATTTGGCGTTGATTTGACTAAATGGTGAAAAATGTTATCGTCTATTCGGACTTTCACATCAGCACCTTATAACCCAAGGAGGAGACACATTGAAAAATAGTACCGGCGGAACAATTGCAAGTGAGACAATCTTCGTCACGGTGATCATCACCCTGACCGGAATGTGGGAAACCGAGGCACGAACCAGGCTCGAAAACGCATTCAGAGAAGCGAGGGAAAGAGATGAGTTTGCTGTCTCGGGCCATGTGGCATTCCCCGCAGTCTTGCTTCTCAAGGGCGAGGTTGAAAGGGGTTTGATCGAAGAGATCACGGGCCACGTCAACTTCACCCACAAGGTCATTGAGACGAGGGAAGCGACTGAAGCTCGTGATCTTCCATTCATTTCAGGGTTCTTCTGAACAACATCGGAGAGAGGAGCACAGGTATGTCTGCCCGGGCGCGTCGCCCACTCACCTTTGTAGAAATCAGCATCTTTGTCTTTCTGATCCTGCTCATCCTGGCACGGTTATAAACAGAGGATTACCTCACAACGCCACACATCGTGGCGTTTTTTATTACAAAGAAAAGTTTGTCACTGAATACAATTCCTCATTATCTTCTTTTTGTTTTTGTTCTGGAGTTCGATCGTCAACAAATTCTGGTGATACATCTGGGAGCGAAGTTTCTGTATTTTCCACTTTCGCTTCCCCACTCTTTTTAGAAACATGATTGTCGAGCATCACGTCCGGATTATATTTTTGATTTGATTTTATGAGGTCGAGAATCGTGTGCAAATCATCTGCAGAAAAGAAATCGATTGTAAGTTTGCCGCCGTTATCTTTTTTCTCAATAGAAACACGTGTACCAAGTGAGGCACTGATTTTCGCCTCGAGTTCAACAATTTCTGGATCTTGGATGTAGACGCGATTGCGAACTTTGTCGTATGCGACTTTGCGAGAAATTGCTTCAGCTTCGCGGACAGTTAATTTTTTTAACAAAATTTCTTTGAAAAGCGTTCGCTGTTCTTCTGGCCGGTCGCCCAACATGAGCATCGGTCGTGTATGACCTTCGGAAATTTGTCCTTTCGCAAGTGCATCTAAAATTTCTGCGGGCAATGTGAGAATTCGAATAGTGTTTGAAACATATTCGCGACTCTTACCAACCTTTCGTGCAATTTCTGCATGTTTGAATCTAAATTCATTTGCCAATTTTTCGAAAGCTCGAGCGCGATCGATTGGACTCAAATCTTCTCGCTGAATGTTCTCGATAATTGCGAGCTCAAGCTTCATCTGGTCGGTTTCATTGCCAGTCTTGATGAGCACAGGCAACTGACTCAAACCTGCGAGCTTGGACGCACGGAGGCGACGTTCCCCCGCAATGAGTTCGTACTCGACACCGAGGCCACCGTCTTCCTTTTCAAACTCCTTACGCGTTACCACGAGCGCCTGCAAAACGCCGTATTGTTTTATAGAATCTGCGAGACTTTCGAGCTGTGCTTGGTCGAATTCTTTGCGCGGCTGGAATGGGTTTGGTTTTATTTTGTCGACATCAACCCAGAAAATCGAATCGTTATAGTAATAAGACATGGAAGTATTTTAGCATATTGATTTTACGAGAATACCGGCACCGTTGATTTTTGGGGCTTTTCTAGTAAAGTGAAGCTCTGCCGGGATGGCGGAATTGGTAGACGCACACGACTCAAAATCGTGCGGAGCAATCCTTGAGAGTTCGATTCTCTCTCCCGGCACATTCGTTTTGTGGCAAAACATACACCCAACATACTCGTTGTCGTCGGCCCGACGGCTTCTGGCAAAAGTGCTCTCGCGGTCACACTCGCACACACATACAATGGCGAAGTAATTTCTGCTGACTCAAGACAGGTTTACAAAGGCCTCAACCTTGGCAGTGGCAAAATTACGGAAAAAGAAATGGAGGGAATTGCTCATTATCTTCTCGACATTGCTTCACCCAAAAAAGTTTTTACAGTCGCAGAGTTTCAGAAGCTGGGTCAAGAAAAAATTAAGGAGATTGTAAGTCGAGGTAAGGTACCGATCATTTGCGGCGGATCTCGATTTTATATTCAAGCCCTTGTTGATTCCATTCTTTTTCCGAATGTCGCACCAAACCTTACACTTCGCAAAAAACTAGAGAAAAAAAGTGTAGAGGAACTGTGTGAAATTCTCGAAGAATTAGATCCAAAACGTTTCAAAACCATAGACAAAGATAATCCGGTACGACTCGTACGCGCAATAGAAATTGCCACTGCACTTGGTACCGTTCCCAGAATCAAAAAAGGTCCAGAACTTTATTCCCCACTTTTCATTGGCACAGAATTGTCTGACGAGGAATTACAAAATAAAATCAACACACGACTCAAAACAAGAATCGACGAAGGAATGATTGCAGAGGTGGAAGTCTTGCACAAAAATGGTCTTTCATGGAAAAGGCTTGAGAGTTTTGGTTTGGAATATCGTTCGATTGCTGAATTTCTGCAACACAAAATAAGTAGAGAAAAAATGATAGCAGATCTCGAACTCCATATCTGGCAATTCGCAAAAAAACAAAGGACTTGGTTTAGAAAAGACACACGAATTACCTGGTTTCATCCAAAATCCTTGAATGAAATAGAAAAGCACGTCGAACAGTTTTTGAATATATAAATATGCAATGCTCTTGATTTTCCCTCAAGATATGTCACACTGTTGCCAGAATTTGAACACAACACCAACCTAAAAAGGAGCGGAACGTGGGTAAGAAAAGAAAATCGAGAGCTATTGCGATCCGAAACATTCTCTGCGTCGACAGTACAGACACCTGCCGAGCGCCGGCACTCAAGGTGTTCATCATGCAGGAGTTGTTCAGCAATGGCCACAAGTTCAATGTGGCCAGCGCTGGGATTGGTGTAAGGAAAGTTCGCGAAAAAATGGATGCGACTGCGGATAGACTCCTCCAAGAAGTTGGTCTTGGACTTATGCAGCACCGAAGTCAACGTATCGATGAAATCGATTTGAACTCCTTCCAGCTTGTGCTTTGTGTTGATGCCGAGGTCCGAGATTTTCTCCGAACTTCTCGCCTTACCTTTCCGCGAGCTCGAATTGAGCTCATTAACCCCGAAGAAGACGGCGTCAGTGATCCCAAACTCGAACCAGCGGGCAGGAAACGCGACAAGGCGTACGAAGCCTGTCTTCAGAAACTATCCCAGGTTGCTCGAGCAATCACCGGACAACTCGAATTGTGAATCACCTCCCCCGCACGAACGTGTGGGGGATTTTTTATTATTTATTTTTAAGAGACTTTAATGGGCGGGGTTCCTACGCCATAGCTACGCTGCAACTGAAGCTCGCCTTCGCTCACAAGTGAGCTACGGCGGAGCGAAGGCGGACCGTCTCGAGCTCGAACCGTGAGTGGTCAAGCCCAGATTGACGGAAATAGGTATATTTTACACTACTTGCGCAAAGCCATTCGTGCAGGTAAATAACTACCTAGATTGTAAATATTCATCGGTTTTCCGATGCAATTCAGCAACCATTGAAATGCTGTTTCTTACAGCCAGATCAAACTTATTTTTAACATCGTCCCATTCGTTCCTTTCCGTTGCCCTATCAAGTCGACTCCACACCTCCTCTATTGGAATGCCCGCTTCAACAAGAGTGGTCGTAACAGGATTAACCTGATCGGTATCTATATTATTTATTCCATCTTTTGGATTTCTGAAATCAGGCGAATAAATCTCTAATACTTTTCCATAAACAAGAGGTGTATACCCTTCTTTCTTTGCGTAAAATTCTGAAATTCTTGCTTTAGCCTGATCAGAGTTAGTTTGAAAATCTTTTTTCATCCATTCAGGAATCGAAATTAGAAAAACATCAATAACATTTTTCTTAATTGTATATCCGTGTTCTCTAAAAGTTTTTCCGATAAGACCACCATTTCTAATTTCGTGGTCTATCTCAGAAATTTCTTTATTAGCTTTATCATAATCAAGAAACGTAAGTGCGTACGTTCTCAAGATATTATTTTCATCGACCAATTTTGCTTCTCGGATAGAATCATCATGACGCAAAACTACAGAATGGATCGGTCCATATTGGGCCTCAAGAACATCTGTGTGCAGCCTATCCTTTGTTGGAAAATGTTCCATTTTTTAAAAGTATAGCATTTGAACCTAATTCAGACGGTATTTCGCCTATCATTGACAAACTACCGTAAATATGCTAATATTCAGTAGTAAATCCTGTATGTATGCAGGAATTAAGTACCTTGAATTATGGAGGTGTTCCATGAAAAAGGACGTCATGTGGGCGTGGATCACCAAGATATTGGTGTTCACATATGTAACGTTTGGTGGTGGCTATGAGATTTATTCAGGCATCACCAGGGGCCAGGTGCACAGCAG
This sequence comes from uncultured Candidatus Saccharibacteria bacterium, assembly GCA_964492195.1. Lineage (GTDB taxonomy): Bacteria > Patescibacteriota > Minisyncoccia > Phycocordibacterales > DATGWK01 > JAHFLV01. The sequence goes on along the minus strand of CAZBJL010000001.1, from coordinate 112,624 downwards.
TTTTATTTTCGCCTTTCTGTCTGGAACAATCTTTATTGGTCGTATTGGTTACGGAATCACTTCCGGTGCCAAAAAAACCATTCCAGCAGACATCTACGGATTAGTCGTCATGTGGACCATCGCTACATTACGGCTATGCCTCAACGGATGGTAACAACCACCGTCTCGCACAGGAAACCCTGTCGCAAGATGGTGGTTTTCTTTTATACAAAAGTGCCAACCGACCGCGGCAACTTCCTGATGCGGTTTTTTTATTTATATTTTTATGAATTTAAAAAACAACGCGTCTTGAACACTGCACGAGAAAGCGGGTCCACCCCGACTCGAACGGGGAACAGCGGTTTTGGAAACCGACGTTTTACCATTGAAACTATGGACCCTCGGAGTACATCGTACCAGAGGGAGAGGTCATAATCAAAACCGGCCCGAAGGCCGATTTTGGAGAAATTACTTTTTAGATTCCTTGTGAGGAGTTCTCTTTTTGCAGGTTTTGCAGAATTTCTTCAATTCTATTTTACGTTCAACAGATTTACGATTTTTAGTCGTATAGTAATTAACTTCTTTGCATTTCGTGCAGGTAAGTTTGATCAAATGGTCTTGTGACATAGTGAGAGAAAATATACAGTAAACGTGCAAAAAAGGCAAGATATGGCGTAATCCAGCTCTTCAGGAGGGCGCGTAAATTTCTGCTGAAATTTCGCTCTTCTCGCCCACGACCGGACTTTCGAGAAATACCAGACGAAAGTCCGGTCTGACTTGTCCCTCCTTGTGAGGGGCTGCGAAACCCTCCTTTAGAGCTGGATTGGAATAGAAATACAATTCATTACTACACAAAAATCCTCTTAATCAACGGATTGATTCTTGTAATGATCTCGTATTCTGAAGTCCTTTCTGGATCTGCGATTTTGTCGGCGCGGATTTCTTCTCCGCCATCTCGGCCAATGATAGTGACGACACTTCCCACCTTTGCGTCAGGAATATCAGTTACATCAATCGTAATCATATCCATAGAAACTCGGCCAGTGATCGGTGCGCGCGCTCCACAGACAAGCACGCTTCCATTGTTTGAAACAGAACGAGGCAAACCATGCCAATACCCAATCGGACAAATGGCGAGTTTTGAATCTCGTTTCAATATGTTTGTAAAATCATACCCAACCCCTTCTCCCTTTTTTACATTTTTTATTTCACCAATAATCGTTTTCCAGGAAAGAATCGGTTTCAAATCCATACCCTTTTCGGATCCCTTCACTTCAGAAGATGGCCAGACTCCATACATCGCAATCCCAAAACGCACCATATCGAAGTGAGCCTGCGGGTAGACCATCGCACCTGCGCTTGCAGACGCATGAATGAGCGGAGAAAATCCTGCATCACCAAAAGCTTTTTGCCACATTTCAAACTCTGCGATCTGGGCGAGAGTTTTTTCTGTCGTCCCAGGATTTTTTGCTGCAGCAAAATGAGTAAACAAACCTTCAACAGAAATATGTTTCGGCAAAGATGTGAGAGTCGAAATCACTTCTTGCATCTGTTCTGCTTGGAAGCCTTGCCGATGCATGCCAGTATCGACTTTGATATGAATAGAAAGTGCAGTGTCTAGCTTTGAAATTGCTTCGAGTGTTTCAAATGTCGAAACGGTAAGAGAAATATGTGCTTCTGCTGCCTCTGCGAGACGTTCAGGCAAGGTGTAACCCAAAACCAGAATCGGATTTTTAATTCCCTCTTTACGTAATGCCAAACCTTCAACAATAGAATCGACCCCAAGCCAATCCGCACCAAGCTTGGCGATTTCTTTAGAAAAGTCGATAAAGTTGTGTCCGTAGGCATTGGACTTCACCACGGCCATGAATTTTGTTTTAGGCGAAAGAAGGCTTCTGAGTAAAGAGTAATTATGCGCAATTGCCGCACGATCAATTTCAATCCATGTTCGAAGGCCTTTTGTTTCGGAGTCTTGCATGTATGAAGATTAACAGACTTTACTTTGTTGGAAAAGAAAAAGCCGCTGTTAGCGGCTAAAGACAGAAACAACCATAACACCAAGTAATACACCGAAAAACAAACCCACCACGAGACCCAGACGGAAGTTCAACCGTGCTTGCTTTTGCATGCAGGCAACTTGATCTCCTCTTTCTTGCATCATTCGCTCTACAAAACCATCCAGTCCTCTTTCTTTCTTGGACATAGTTCCCTCCAAACGTGAGCCGATATTAAAAGAACAGCAAAACTACGGTGCGTAGGGCAGGATTCGAACCTGCGAAGACCAATGGTCGACAGATTTACAGTCTGTTGCGATTGACCGCTCCGCCACCTACGCAATGTCGACTATTGTATAGGAAAAACCGCTTCGGGCATAGTCGGAGCGGTTTTTCTCGTTTTTTACTGTGTGACTGGCTCGGTCGAAAGAATCGGCTCATCAACAAGACTTCCTTTGCGGCCTTTCTTTACATCAAACGTAAACTCACCATTTTTTACATCAACAACCACAATTCCGCCCCTTACAATTCCCTTTGAAATAATAAGTGACGCGACTTGATTGAGGATTTTACTCTGAATAAGTCGACGAAGTGGTCGCGCACCGTATTGTGGGTTGTATCCTTCTTTTGCCAAGTGTTCGATCGCAAGCGGTGAGATTTCAAGAGAAATTTCTTTCTGGGCGAGACGTTCTTTGACAAGCTCAACCTGGATTTTGGCAATATTCATAATTGCCTCTTTGCTCAAGACATCGAAGATAATAATGTCATCAAGACGATTCAAGAATTCCGGCTTGAAGTATTCCTTAAGCGCATTCATGAGGCGGTTTTTTGTTTCTTCGTAGGATTCCTTTTCTGTCTTGTCTCCTGCAAAGCCAATTTTCTGCATTCGGTCGATAAACTGCGCACCGATATTTGAAGTAAGGACAATGACAGTGTTTTTGAAATTCACGACACGGCCTTTGGCATCGGTAAGACGACCGTTGTCCAAAACCTGGAGAAGGATATTGAAGACTTCTGGATGCGCCTTTTCGATTTCGTCAAAAAGAATAACAGCGTATGGTCGGTGACGAACAAGTTCAGTCAAAGCTCCACCTTCTTCATAACCAACGTATCCTGGCGGCGCACCGATGAGTTTAGAAACTGCATGTTTCTCCATGAATTCTGACATGTCGACACGGATGAGAGCCTTGTCATCATCAAACATAAATTCTGCGAGAGCCTTTGTGAGTTCTGTTTTACCCACACCTGTTGGGCCCATAAAAAGGAATGAACCGATAGGACGATTCGGGTCAGAAATTCCTGCACGTGAACGCTTCACGGTGTCTGAAATAACACTAACCGCATTATCTTGACCCACGATTCGTCGCTTGAGAAATTCTTCCATACGGCTTAACTTTTCAGCTTCTGCTTCGAGCATGCGAGCCATCGGAATCCCCGTCCAACGCGAAACAATTTCGGCAATGTCGGGTTCAGTGATTTCTTCTCGCAAAATACTTCGTGAACTTTGGAGTTTTTTGAGACGTTTTGTTTTTACATCGAGTTCCTTTTCGAGTTCGGGGATTTTGCCATAGCGAATTTCAGCAACCTTTGCGAGATCGATGCGGACTTCTGCACTTTCGGATTCATGACGAAGTGCCTCGAGTTCTTTCTTTATTTTCTTGAGTTCGTTAACAGTTTCCTTTTCATTTTTCCATTTGAGCTCGAGTTCGGATGTTTCTTCTTTCAAATCAGCAATTTCTTTTTCAATTTCCTTCAAACGGAGTTTTGTTTTTGCACTTTTTGTCGTCTTCACTTCTTTTGAAAGCGCTTCTTTTTCAATTTCAAGACGCATAATCTTTGAATGAGCTTCAGCAAGAACTGGCGGCATATTTTCGAGAGAAATTCGGCGGAAAGACGCGGCTTCGTCGATGAGGTCAACAGCTTTGTCTGGCAAGAAACGATCTGTAATGTAACGACTGCTTAAAATAACTGCTGCCCGAATTGCATCGTCAGTAATACGCACACCGTGATAGAGCTCGTATTTGTCCTTAAGACCACGCAAAATTGCAATCGCATCTTCAACTGCTGGTTCGTTTACATACACTGGCTGGAAACGTCGCGTAAGCGCAGGATCCTTTTCAATATATTTTTGGTATTCCTTGAGGGTTGTTGCGCCGATCGCACGAAGTTCGCCACGCGCGAGCGGAGGTTTGAGCATATTTGAAGCATCAATAGAACCTTCAGCAGCGCCAGCTCCAACGATTGTGTGAATTTCATCAATGAAAAGAATAATCTTTCCTTCAGAACGTTCGATTTCTTTTATGATGTTTTTGAGACGTTCTTCAAACTCACCGCGATATTTGGTACCTGCAATAAGCAAACCAAGGTCGAGCGAAACGAGTTCTTTGCCTTTAAGAGATTCTGGTACGTCCCCTGTCGCCATTTTTATTGCCAAACCTTCGGCGATTGCAGTTTTTCCAACGCCGGCTTCACCGATGAGAATTGGATTATTCTTTTTGCGGCGAGAAAGAATTTGAATGATGCGAGAAATTTCTGTATCTCGGCCGATGACAGGGTCGAGTTTATTTTCTTGCGCGAGCTTTGTAAGACTTCGAGTATATTTCAAAATTGATTTTGGTTTTTTAGACTGCGATGCGTCGACAGTTTTTGTGCGTTTGAGTTCTTCGAGAACTTTCAAAACTTTTTCTTTGTTGATTTTGAACCGAGCGAGAAGTTCACGCGCATGACTTTGACCATCCAAAATTGCTAAGAACAAATGCTCGGTAGAAACAAATTCATCTTGGAGTGACGAAGCAATTTTTGTACTGCTTTCGATCGACTGTGCCAACTCTGGCGTGAGGTAAATCTGATATGAAGGAGAAAGGGTGCCACCAGTATCGGGGCTTTCGATAGCTTCGAGGATAGAATCTGTAAGAAGAACAGTGTCGGTGTCGAGTTTTTCCAAAATAGAGGTAACCATGCTTTCTTCCTGAAGGATCAAAGCGGCCAATAAATGCATTGGATTTACGTGATTTTGACCACGTTCAATAGCAAGCTCGTGGGCTTTTCTGATGGCTTCTTTGGCTTTGGTTGTGAAGTGATTAAATGGAGGCATGTGTCGTATTTTTAGACCCCAATAATAGCACAAAAACAGCAAAAAGAAAGATTTTTAGATTGTAGAAGGTTCGAAGAATGAAGGGTTTTCGTTCTTAATAATATTGATAGATGTATAGATGGATTCGAGGCCTCGAGCTGCGTCAAAATTTTCGAATCCTGCAATTTCACCGTTAAGATTGAGGAGTATAGAGCCCGGAATGCCGTCACGGAGCGCGGCGTCTGTTTCTATCGTATCGATCACTTTTGTACTTGTTGCCTGACCTGAATTTTGCGGCAAAGTGTTCACAGAAATAATTCTTCCAATCGCTACAGATTCTTTTTCCTTACCTCCGATCGCGATGACAGTTTGGCCGAGCTGAATGCTGTTAGGTTTACTCAATACGAGTGGAGCAAAGGCTTTTGTAGTGGTACTTACTGTTGTGGGTTTGAGAAAAATTGCATTTGTATTTCTCCCTACCGCAAGGACAGACAGCGAATATGGAGTTTGATCTCCGAACGAAACGGCATTATAACTTCCACTTGCTAACACAAATCTTTTATCTGCAAGAATCGTTCCGTCTTTTTTAACAACAACGCCAATACTTCGAACTGGCGACTGGTTGCGGTTTTCGCTATTTGTAATCCACACGAGATTGCCATGACTTTTCTGTATTGCATCAATAACGAGGTCTTCTTCTTTTACAACAACCGTCGTTTGGCGAGTTGGGCCGCCGGTTTGCTGTGGCACGATTGTTTCTACTGTCCTTTCAACGACGCGATTAATAGTCTGGGTTACTGTTTGTGGAGCCTCCTGGAGAAAAGAAGTGGTAATAATTCCAGTTCCAATTGAGGTAACAAAGCTCACAAGAACACAGAGGAGAATTGTTTGGGTCGTACTTAAGTCTTCCATAGAGTAATCATATTGCATCGTATCCTCTACCGCAACAAACTGAAGCACTTATGCATGTTGAAAAATGACTCTCGCAGGCGCGTAGGCGCCGAGAGTGAGCCAAAATTCAGTAGAATTTATGGCGGTCATTTTGAGATATGCATAAGTGCTTCCCTCCTCCACGCTTTGGCAAAATACCATTTTAAAAGTATAATCGGAACTTGAACATGCCTTTCACCCTTACAACAGAAACCATTTTTTGGGCTCTTGTCGGAGCATGTGTTCTTGCTGTCGCCAACACCGTCTGGCTTATTTTATTGGGCCGAAAGATCCGTCAGCTCCTCGGCGGCACTCAAGCCAAAAATATTCAGGAAGCGCTTGTATTGCACAAAACGGAACTCGACAAATTCAACACGTTCAAGAACACCATTAACAAATACCTCGAAACTGTCGAGATGCGCCTCAAAAGAAGCGTTCAAGGTGTCGAAACAATTCGATTCAATCCATTCAAAGGCACGGGCGACGGTGGCAATCAAAGCTTTTCTACCGCGTTTATAGACGAATCAGGAAACGGTGTTGTTGTTTCTGGTTTGTATAGCCGTGAACGAGTAAGTATTTTTAGTAAATCGGTAAAAAACTACAAATCTGAATTTGAGCTTAGCGAAGAAGAACAAGCGGTTATCGAAAACGTCCACAAAAAACTTTCTCACCGTGGCTAATCTCTTTTTTCCAAAGAACATACACACCCATGAACAAAACCGCTCCAAAAACAGACGCTACAGTCACAGAACGACCGCCAGTGGTGGTGGTTATGGGGCATATCGACCACGGTAAATCTACCCTTCTCGACTACATTCGAAAAACAAAAGTTGTTGATGGCGAAGCTGGAGGTATTACCCAACATGTTTCTGCGTACGAAACTCTCTACGAAATCGACGGTAAAAAACGACGGGTAACTTTTTTGGATACGCCGGGTCACGAAGCGTTTCAAACACTCCGATCTCGCGGAGCAAAAGTCGCGGACGTTGCTATCCTTGTCGTTTCTGCTGAAGACGGTGTCAAAAAACAAACGCTCGAAGCACTGAACGCAATCACAGAACAAAACATTCCCTTTGTCGTTGCAATAAACAAAATTGACAAGCCAGGCGCGAACATTGACCGCACAAAACAAAGCCTTGCCGAAAACGAAGTGTATGTCGAAGGCTACGGCGGCACTGTCACCTGCATTCCTGTGTCTGCAAAAACTGGCGAAGGCGTCGACGAATTAATCAACGTCGTCTTCCTCACCACAGACGTTCAAGAACTCAAAGGTATCAAAGCAATGAACGCAAGCGGCGTGGTTATTGAAAGCAAACTTGATTCTCGAAAGGGTGTTTCCGCTACGCTTATTATTAAAGACGGGACGCTTCGAACAGGACAATTCGTGGCCGCTGGCAACAGCTTCGCAACAGTTCGAATTGTTGAAAATGATATGGGAGAAAAGTTGCAGGAAGCGAGTTTTTCAACTCCGATCACAATCATTGGCTGGAGCGAACTTGTTCCTGCAGGTGTGGAATTTAAAACGTTTGATTCAAAAGAAGAAGCACTTTCATATACAAAAACATTCGACCTCAATGCAACAAAAGTTCAAAGAACTTCGAACCTTGGTCAAGAAAATAAAATTTCTACACTCACAATTATTGTTAAAGCAGACACCGCAGGTAGCCTTGAAGCTATTAACTATGAAGTTAAAAAATTGGGAAATGACAGGATTCGCCCAGAAATAATTTCTGAAGGTGTTGGTGCGATTGGCGAAGGAGATGTAAAAAGCGCAAATGCAAGCACCAAAGCATTTATTTTCGGATTCAACACAAAAGCTGACTCTGCAGCAAAAATCCTCGCCGAACGAGATGGAATTTCAATAGAAATTTTTTCAATTATCTATAAACTCACAGAAAAAGTAGAGAAGCTCCTCGTCGAACACACGCCAAAGATGATGGTTGACGAAACTACAGGAAGTGCGAGAATTCTCCGCACGTTCAGCCGCCAGAAAGACAAGCAGATAATCGGTGGTAAGGTTGACGAAGGTTTCCTTGCTGTAGGCGAAGCAATCAAAATAATCCGCCGAGAAACCGAAATCGGTACAGGCAGAATTCGCGGCATGCAGCAGCAGAAAAAAGACACATCGAAAGTCGAAGCTGGCAATGAATTCGGAGCTCTTGTCGATTCCAAATTTGAAATTGCAGTTGGCGACATTCTCCGCTCATATCAAACAATCGAAAAATAATGGATCATCATCAAGAAAAAGTTGAATCGCTTCTCACCAAACTTGTTGGTGAATTTTTAAGTCACGAAGCGGGGCCGATGTCGCTCATCACCGTTACTCGCATTGCATATAACGAAAAAACGAAAGGCGCCACGGTTTTCATTTCTGTGTTGCCCGAAACTCAAGAAAAAGCCGCGCTCGCTTTCGCAAAACGAAAGAGTTCTGACCTCCGCGAATACGTTAAAAAATTCGTAAACATGCGTTCTCTCCCCGTGTTTGAATTCATTATCGACGTCGGTGAAAAAAATCGTCAAAGAGTCGACGATATCTCTTCACAAGACGATCAGGCACGTGAGAATTCTCAAGCGTAAGGTTTTGGTGTATATTTGACCAAGCCACGACCGTAGTACGGATAAGCGGCTTACGCGGCCACGTAGACAAGTGGTAAGTCGAGAGTTTGCAAAACTCTTATGCGCAGGTTCGATTCCTGTCGTGGCCTCTGCGGAAAAGTAAAATGCCCGGGTGGCGTAATTGGTAGCCGCGCTCGACTTAAGATCGAGTTCCGTAAGGAGTGCGAGTTCGAGTCTCGCCCTGGGCACCCTTTGATATATCCGCCTATAGCTCAGTTGGTAGAGCAGATCCCTCTTAAGGATAAGGTCGCAGGTTCGAATCCTGCTGGGCGGACAAGGTTTGTGATAGTAAAGATAATATAGAATTAAGTAACGTAGGAGCGAGCGAGAGTATTTTCAAAATGAGTTGCGCAGCGCTTGGCGCGAGCAGAGCAAAAAGTCAGCAGACTTTTATGTGCTCATTCCAAAAATACTCTCGCGAGCGATTACGCCGAGGTGGCGAAATTGGCAGACGCACTTGCCTTAGGAGCAAGCGGGGTAACCCATGGAGGTTCAAGTCCTCTCCTCGGCACCACCAATAAGAAATATTCTGTTTTTAAAGGAGTTCAGTCCCCTTGACTTTGTATTAAAACCTGATACAATAGCGAAGGAATTTTGGTTTGTTCTTCACATACACACAATCGTAAAAGGAGTTTCAACATGTGGATGATTATTGGAGGAGTAGTTGCATTACTACTTATTCCCCTGTTTGTGGTGATTTTCCTGTACCGAGCTGCTCAATACAAGCAGCAGGCGACCTTCGTCAGCGAAGGAACGATGGAATTTGTCATGGCGGGAGAAGATCTGCAGCGCATTTTATTGAATGTGGACGGTTACGTCCTCACCAGAGAAAATGCCATCAAACCTCGCAACCAGAATACAGCTGGAACAGGTGAAATCGCTGCTACGGAAGAAGAGATCAAACGATACTCGGAAGGCGGCGAGTCCTGGATAGGAAGATACCTTCGGGAACACTACGGTTTCTACTGGGTGAGCTGGTTATACCCGCTCAAGAAAATCCATCGCTTCGAAATCACGCGTGCACGGCTCAAACCAAGCAGCGCGGCTACGTCGAAGGACACATCGCTTCAGTCAAGAATCGAGCTCGATCCTTCTACCAGTATCACTGATCATCTTCGATTTCGTTTTCCTCGTCCATTCGTCTTTGACGAAGTTGAATCTGCTGACAGACTTGAGGTCAACCTCCTGGTCATGACCATGTTTCAAGTTGTCAAACCACATACGGTGGTTTTCATGGTTGGTAAGGAATTCTTTACCACTCTTGAAGCAACAATCGGCGGTGCCGTTGCGGACTACATGAAGGAACGGAACTTTGTCGATTTTGTGAAATCAAACAAGGGCAAAGGATCGGTTTTTTCTGAAGCGATCAAGAGACTTAACACCGAACCCTATGGTGACATCAAAAATGGCATCATAGAAGATCTAGGGGTCAGAATCATTGATGTGTGGGTTGAGGATTACGGCCTCCCCGCCGACGCGAAGACAGCAAGAGAGGCAACTCAAGCACTTGAGATCGCCGAACTCGAAGGCCAGGCGGACGTCAAACGAGCAGACCTTGAAAGGCAAGCCGCCGAACTTCGGGCCAAAGGTGGTGCCGCAAGAATCGTCGAGCTTGCCAGAGCGTATTCAGGAAATCCCGAAGCCGCACCCTACGTGGCAAGTCAGATCGCCTCAGAAAATCTGAAGAACCTGACAGTGTTGTCAGGAGGAAATCTCGGAACTTCGATCATTGTCGATCCGACCCGCGGGAACTCTACAAAATCCCCACCTGTTCCTCCTGCTTCCAGCAATTCATAGCCTATCACTCACAGAAATGTGGTGTGACAGCCAGTCATCCGACTGGCTTTTTTATTGACAAAAATCAAATATGTGATACTATTTCACACAGAAGTTCTTACACAAACAAAGGAGGTCTACATGGACCCGTTTACGAGATCACGATTGAAGACGGCTTTTTCGCTCGTTGCGAAAAGGATGAGAGGACTGCTTGCACTCGCTGTTTTTGTTGGTCTTGTCGTAGTTTTTATCATCTACGGCATTCCACGGCTCAAACTTCCACACATCAACCTTCAGGCAGTGCTTGTAGTGGTGGTGTGTATCGTGTGCGCACTGGCAGCCTTTGCTCTCATTATTCAGCGCGCCTACAAACCTTCGAAGTTGAAAAAAGAAGGCACCGACACACCAGATACAAAAGTCTTGACGTGGTGGGACAGGCTTCTGAACAGGTTCAAAGACATCCCGAAGAAATACATTCGCAGCTGGATGCTCTACCCAATCTTCATCTACGGCATCTGGTTTGCGATTGTTTTGTACCTTCTTCAGAGCTTCTTTCCAGACTACTACAACTGGCTCTGGATTGACGACGTGAAAGTTTTTTGGGCAATTCCCACGATCGTACTGATCGTGGTGATGGTATACGAATACAAGAGATTCGTACCAGGCGTCGGAGCAACAATTTTGCTCCTCGTTGTAACGCAAGCCACGTGGAATTCCTACAAAAAAACCAACATGTGGAAGACAGAGCAAGTCGCCCGCGAAATCAGGAAGGCAGAAAAAGCTCAAGCCGCTCTTGCCTACAGGCAATCCCTCATCCGAAAGGTGGAAGTGGTTGCAAAGCCTGGTGAATGGTCAGCCATTCAAGACATTCCAATCGGCTGGGTAGCATGGGTAACTCCAAGCGGCCAGATCGAGTACGAGGCCGATGGTAAACCACCCCAAAAAGATGGTCCGGGACAAGCCACCGACTACGGGCGAACTACCCGAAGAGTCCGTTTCAGGTCCCTCGAGCAAAACAGTGTCATCGTCACCATGACATTCGAACAAAACAAATGGTGATTACAGGGCGTCAGCAATGACGCCCTTTTTCTTATCCTGAAATACAAAAACCACCCCTTTCGGAGTGGTTTTTAATATGTGTTCACAAACTAGAGACCTCTCAAATATACTGGGGTGTCGATTCCGAAGGTAGAAAGGGTGATCCGAATGATGCCGTACACACCGACCATAATAACCATACCGATAATTCCCCACATCATGTTTCGCTTTCCGGTTTCGCGGCCGTCTTCACTGCCCGCGCTGCGAATGAATTCAACAAGTCCCCAGAAAAATGTAAGAAGTGCCACCACAAACATGAGCACAATAATTGGGTTGAGGATAAATTCACTTATCCTACTCAAAAATGATTGTATGCTAAGTGGCATTGAAGAAAAAGAAACGAGAGCGATTAGATACCGTTAACGGTAGGAATTGGTTGGCTCTGTGGAGTATTGATGTCGAGTGCATCGCCAATGAAACCAGTGAGACCCCAAACAGACACGATCACGAAAAGCGCAACAACGCCCCAGATCATAATATGCTTGCCTTCTGAACGTTTTTCTTCGTCAGCAGAGTTCAAAATAAACTTTGCAAGGCCCCAGAAGAAGTAGAGGAGGGCGAGCGCAGCAGTGATCGGAATGAGAATCTGGATGATATTGCCGATTGATCGAATGAGCGTGGTGATATTGCCTAATTGCTGGGCAAACGCGAACATTGGAGCAAAAAGCAAGGTTCCGATAATAATTTTTTTCATTTGATTGAGCCCAACCATGCTGGGCATATTTTTAAAGAAACTAATAATAAATTGAGCACAATTTTAAAGCTCCGTCGAATTCATAGTACCACACTACCTCACACCCGGCGCTGAAATGGTGTGTACATCTGGAATACCAAGGTCATCCTGAATAAATCCAACGATGCCCCAGATAGAAGTAATTACGAAAAGCGCAACAATGCCCCATTTCATTATTTCTTTTCCTTCTTCCCTTCCATCTTCACTGTCAGATTTCAAAATCGATTTTGCCAAACCCCAGAAAAAGAACAGGAGCGCACATGCAGCACTCAAAGGGATAAGAAGCCGAACAATATTCCCAAAAGATACGATGAGTCCCTTTATTCCGTCAGCTTGTTGAGCAAATGCGAATGCGGGAATAGAAAAAACGGAAAGTAGAATTACAGTTTTAATTTTCAAAATAATTTTTTGTAGTTTCATATGTTTATATCGAACCTGTCGGCAGCTGTGGAATACCGACAGGACTGTATCCAAAGAAATCACCATGGAGGTAGAGGACGATTCCCCAAATCGAAACGAGTACAAAAAGCGCCACAATTCCCCATTTCATTACTTCCCGCCCTTCTTCGCGAGCATCTTCGTTGTCAGCGTGCAAAATGGACTTAGCCAAGCCCCAGAAGAAAAAGACGAGCGCCAAACCAGCAACGATCGGGATTATCGTGAGCAAGAGATCAGTAAACAAACAGATAACGTCTCCAAACGTGCTCGGTGTACCCGTAAATGACGTGCACACAGCTGCAAACAAAGGCATCGGCAGAGAAAACGAACCAAGAGCAAGGAGGATGAGAGGATAGAGCTTTTTCATGAATTAATTTCCAAGAGGATTTCCTGACGCAACACAACCCGGGAGACTTGGGGCGATTTGGCAGAGTGTATTGCCAATAACCGAAGAAATGATGACTGAACCAAAAAGAATCGCGGTGCCAATGACCACGTACTTCAATACATGTTTTGCAGTATCGATTTTATCCTCGCTTCCGCGCGCAGTCACAAAAAGAAAGCCGGAATAAATTATCATAATGACCACAACGATAGATCCAATTGGAAGAACAATGTTGTTGAGAACAAGGACAAGAAGTGCCTGGATGCTATCAACGCCGCCGGCAAGAGGATTTGGCAGACCACCTGCCCCACCAGCGGGACCATCAGCAAAAGCAGCAAGAGGCAACGCGAATGAGGCTAGCAAACCCGCAAAAAATTTTAAAAACTTCATTGTTTTATTGTATCAAATTTAAACTACACTAATTCTTCGCCTCGAATAACATATTCCTGATGTGTCGAAGGCAATCCGCTTTGCAATATGTCGTCGTATGAATCATTGAGCAGTGTCGACACGATCAACTTCACAATAAGCCATGCGGTGAGTACAAAAATAAAACCCATGAGTACCTTTGTAAAAATTTCTTTCGCGTCAGAAACTTTGGATTCACTTCCTGCCGCTGTAAGCATAAGAAAGCCCGACCAGGCAAAAGCGATCGTTGCGAGTGGAATCGAAAGGAGCACTAAAAACGTAAGTGCATTTGAAATAAGTTGGAGAAAATCAACCCACGTACAGTTGTGATCCGTTGGGCCAGGCGTACCCTGAAAATCTGCAGCCGGAGCGCCAGTACATGGAATTACAAATGCCTGCGCAGACGCAACGACCGGCACTGCGATCAACACAAACAGTAAAAATAAAGTGAGGATTATACGTTTCATCGGAGTAATGTTTCAAGTTGCTGGCTTGCACGAGTAAGCGCTTCGGCTGTGCTTGCTCGGCCTGCCGTTACAGATTCAATCATTTCTTTAAAAATTGGGTTGAGACTTGATGGTTCAGGAGAAAGCCAGGCGCGCGACTGAATCGCCCCATCGTAAAATGTTGAAAGATAGGCTTCTGACGGACGAATCGCGAGTAAATCTCTTCGAACTGGCGGCAAATGGGTTACTTTTGAAAGTGCAGTGATGCTCGTTGGGCTCGTAAGTGAGGCAGCAACTTTAAACGCCGCGGCAATGTTTTTAGAATTTTTTGGAATAGCAAGACCGACCATTCGGCCGAACGTAATTGTAAGATTTGAATTTTTTGATTGCGGAATCGATGCGATGTCAAAATTTAAATTAGGATTCTTGAGGCGAATATCTGAAAGTTCTGATGCAAAACCAAAGTAAAGCGCAAGGTCACCTGCAAGAAAGAAATTTTTTGATTCTGGAATCGATCGATTCCAAGAATAAAATGGTTTGAGCGGATTTGAAAATTCAGTATAAAAATTAAGTGCCGACTGTGCTGGCGGAATTGGCAAATTGAAACGCTGATTGAAAACACTATTTACATTTCCATCAATTTTATTCCGCTGTGTAATCGGACTCCCTGCTTGCATCACCAAAAGACTTACGATTTCATTGGCGTTCGTAACGTTTGCATGCTCACCGATCGCCACTGCACTTTTGCTTACATTGAAACTTGTATCTTTGACTGTAAGTCTCGTTGAAAGGTCATAGAGCTCGCTCCAATATTTCGGTGTGAGACTCAAACCGGCATTCGAAAAGATGTCTCGATTCCAATACATAACCATCGGGTCAACCATAAACGGCAAACCGAGAATACCTTCTTTGTTGAGATACAACTCTCCTTCCTGAATGAAGTTTTGTTTAAACGTTCCTTCTGAATATGAGGCAAAGGGAATTGTAAAAATTTTGTCTTGATGTTTTAAAATGCTGTCTTGTGGCAGGAAGAAAAGATCGGGACCTTTGCCAACAGCGAGTGCTTCGACAAAATCTTGGTCAAATGTATCTTTGTTTTTTTCGACATAGGTAATCGCAATGGTTTTGTCTTGGTTGAGTCCAGACTCTTTCAAAAATGTATCGAAAAGGCCGCTGCTCATCGTACCCCAGACTGTTGCCTGACTTACCACTGTGTTCGAACCAGAACCTCCCGCAAACGCAAAGACCAATACGCCAATAAGAATAAATGCACCGAAAATTCCGGTGAGGATCAATTGAAATTTACTCATCCCCTTCATTGTTTATATTCTACACTCTTTTAAACACAAACCCATAGTGATGTACACCTGCGGAAATTTCTTTTTCGAACGCAAAGCCATGTTCCTCAAAAAGTGCTCGACATTTTTCTTTTGAAAATACATCTTCTGGCTTCGGACCGATGCCACCAAACGAATCTGTCCAATCAATAACAAGCACTTTTGCATCTGGACGAAGCACTCGAGCAATTTCTTTTACAAAACCTTTTTTATTTGGAACTTGGAACAGCACATTCGTCACAAGACCACGTTCGATAACTTTTTCTTTTAGTTTGGTGCCACCAGAAAGTTCAAAATCTGCAAGCACAATGTCGATATTAAAAAGATGGGCTTTGTCGGCTTCGCGTTTGAGCGTAACGAGGAGGTCTTTGTTGATGTCGATCGCGTACACACGACCTGTTTGGCCAACACGCTTTGCAGTGAGAAATGTGTAGTAGCCGGCACCAGAGCCGAAGTCAGCAACTTTTTGGGCGGGAGCGATGTCAAACTGCTCGAGATTCTTTTTAGGGTCAGAGAACATTCATTTATTTTATCATGAGTTTTTTCAATAAATTTTCATTCCACTCATTATTTGACAAAATCACTCAACGTGTTATTTTATTGCTGGAACCGTAATATACAATTCACAGATCACAGGAGAACGACATATGTTTCCAAGTCTTACCACCCGTCTGGTGACTTACACTCTCATTTTACCTCCCTACTTCTTTCTTTCGTGGTTACTATTCATGATATTTCTATATAGTGCGGTGTTCAAAGTGTACAAAAATGATTTACAAGTGATCCGTTTGCATATCCAAATCACTTTTTGGTTGGGAATACTCACCATATTCTCACTCATAGTGGCCCTCTTCGTATCTCCAGTTCCCGCATTACGTTCCTGGCCAGTAGGTATGACAGTTTTTGGAGTAATCACGATCATTGGTCTCGCACTATTGCACTCACGAGGACGATGGAGGGATGCAAAATGGGAGTATTACAAGAGACAGGGCCGCTTCTGCATGAAATGCGACTATAGCCTGGCGGGACTTGAGGACCATGTGTGCCCCGAATGCGGCACCACTTTTGAAGCTCCGTCTGTGACAACGTAAAAAACAACCGGCGCCGGTACAGTGAGATTCACTCTGTACCAACGTCCGGTTTTTTATTTGGAATTGAATTGAATTATCTTACCAAACCCACCCTAACAGGAGAGTTCGCAGGTCGCGAAGGCGACCGAGAGGAGCAAAATTCAGTAGAATTTATGCGCTCTCCTGGAGGGGTGGGTGAAACTTACTCACAAACAAATCAAACTTGCGATCTGATCTTTTTCTCGGAGTTTCATGATTCTGACACCTTGCGTAGAACGACCAAGTAATGGAATTTCTTTTACATCGGTGCGAATGACCTGACTTTTTTGAGAAATAGCGACGAGTTCTTCGGTTTCTTCGGTCACAATGAGAGCGGAAATAATGTCACCTGTCTTTGGAGTAACTTTTGATGTTTTGATACCAGAACCGCCGCGGTTTTGAATTTTATATTCTTCGATTTCAGTTCGTTTGCCGTAACCGTTACTACTGATAATAAGAAGAGACGGCGCTTTGTCGGCTTTAGAAATCACTTGTGCCCCAACAATGCTGTCACCCTTTCCAAGACGAATTGCTCGCACACCGCCGGCACCACGTCCCATTTCACGGATGTCTGATTCTTTAAAACGAATTGACTGACCTTTTGCGGTTACAAGAATGGACGTGTCGTCCTTTGCAATAAACGAAGCGGATACAAGTTCGTCCCCTGCTTGGAGTTTGATAGCAATGAGGCCACTGCGACGAACGTCGTTGAAGCTCGAGGCCTTCACTCTTTTACCAACACCGTTTTTGGTAACCATAAGGAGAGACAATTCTGCTCCTTTCATTTCTTTTGGCATCACCAAAACAGAAGTTACTTTTTCATCTGCACCAAGTGCAACAAAGTTCACCAAAGATTTTCCGCGAGTTGCACGCTTGCCTTCAGGAAGATCGTACATTTTTATCTGGTACACCTTTCCTTTGTCCGTAAAGAACAAAACGTCACTGTGCGTGTTACCCACGAGAAGGTGTGTGACAAAATCTTCTTCTTTTGTTTCAAGATCAACGACGCCGACACCACCACGTTTTTGTTTTCTGAATTCTTCAGGCTTTGTGCGTTTTACGTATCCGCCAGCTGTAAGAACGAGAGCGTTTTCTTCATCTGGAACAAGATCTTCGACAGAAAGAATTTTTGCGCCTTGCTTCATGATCAACGTTCGACGAGGATCGCCATATTTTTCAGCAATTTCTTTTGTTTCAGATTTAATAATGTCGACGATGATTTTTTCGCTTGCAAGAATCTCTCTGCATCGTTTGATGAAAATTTGAACTGCCTTAAGTTCGTCTTCGAGTTTTTTGCGTTCGAGACCAGCGAGTTTCTGAAGACGCATTTCCAAAATAGCTGTCGCCTGCAAGTCGCTAAACTTGAACTTCTTCATGAGGTTCACGTGCGCTTCGGCAGTGTCTTTTGACGCCTTAATGAGCTTGATGATTTCGTCGATATGGTCGAGAGCCTTCGTGAGGCCGAGCAAAATATGTTCGCGCTCGAGGGCCTTTTTGAGGTCGTACTCTGTTCGACGACGAATGACGATTTTGCGATGACCGATAAACTCGGAAAGCATGCTCTTGAGAGAAAGAGTTTGCGGCACACCGTCAACAAGCGCGACTAAGTTGTAATGAAATGTTTCTTCGAGCTGTGTATGTTTAAAAAGAGCGTTCAAAACTTTTTGTGGATGACCGCCACCCTTGAGATCGATGACAATGCGGATATCTTTTGTGGATTCATCTCGGAGACCTTTGATACCTTCGAGTTTTTTCTCTCGAACAAGATCGGCAATTTTTATAATCAAATCGGATTTATTGACGCGGTATGGGACAGCAGAAATAACAATCTGATTTACACCAGCTTTTGTTTCGACGATCTCGGCAACACCGCGAACAACAACACCTCCACGACCCGTCGCCGACGCATGATGAATATCTTTTCGACTAAAAGCGATACCGCCTGTTGGGAAATCCGGCCCTTGGATGAATTCCATAAGTTCTTCGGTTGTTGCATTTGGATTATCCACCAAATGAATAAGTGCCTGGCTCACTTCGCCCAGATTGTGCGGAGGAATGTTTGAGGCCATACCAACGGCAATACCAAGCGTTCCGTTTAATAGAAGGTTTGGGGTTGCAGCGGGCAAAACGGTGGGTTCCTTTTTTGTATTGTCGTAGTTGGGGCGCCAGAGGACAGTTTCCTTTTCAAGGTCACGAAGAAGCTCACTCGAAAGTCGAGACATTTTTGCCTCGGTGTAACGCATCGCAGCAGCTGGGTCGCCGTCAATGTTTCCAAAATTACCTTGTCCCAAAATGAGCGGATAACGCATTTTGAAATCCTGGGCCATCTGAACCATTGAGTCGTACACTGCGACGTCGCCGTGTGGATGATAATTTCCGAGCACGTCTCCAACAACGACCGCAGATTTGCGGAATTTTGCCGAAGACGTCAAACCCTTTTCCAACATGGCGTAGAGAATACGACGATGCACAGGCTTTAAACCGTCACGAACATCGGGCAATGCGCGCGCCGTAATAACGGACATGGCATAGTCCAAATACGACTCTTTCATTTCGGTCGTAATGCTTCGATCTACAACGTTTGCAGAAAAAGGTGAAGGTATAGAGTCACCATCAGAACCTTTGGGTTTTTTCGACTGTTTGTCGCTCATGTGTTGCTAGTATACCACAGAACTACCTTTGTTTGTAGCCGGATAATCGGTTTTTGTTGTCTGCTGCGACTCACGCGCACGTGCCTCACTTTCTTCCGGAGAAACAATGATTATTTCATTATTTGTATCAACTTTCATGTCTTTGAAATAATGAAAAACCGATGCAAATTGAAATTTGACCGCCGAAAGAGCTGACGCCACGTTTCTACTAAATGTAGCGACGGGTTGTTCGGGTTTTGCTCTTTGTGCCACGATCGTTCGGTTTGAAATTGTGCCAGGGAAAAGAACCGTGACCCAGACACCGAAAATTGCGAGGGTTACAAAAAGCGAAACACCAAATGCGACGCCTCGCTTATAATTTTCAGATTTTCCGCGTAGATTTTCGATGAGTGACATATGAATACACTACAGTGAAGGATTGATAACGACGAGCTCCGCCTGCTTCCCTTCCAAATCTTTCTTCTTAATAGTTAGTTTATCATGTTTTTCTGGAGCGTTTTCACCAGCTTCTTTAAGGAATGTTTCAAGCGCTTTGCTTTTGCCATCGGTAGTTGAGTACATCGGCACAATCAGTTTTGGTTCAAGAGAAACGGCAAGTTTGTAGGCTTCGGCGGGAGAAAGGACGTCTTCCCCGTCGATGGGCACGAAAAGAACGTCGATTTCTTCCAACTCTCCAAGCACATCGTTTGAAAGTTCAGTTGAACTAAGTGCACCCAAGAAACAGAGATTCATATTTTCGAGCGATACGTTGTAAATCGTATTGATTCGCTCCTTGCCGTCGTATTTTGATTTACTTGGAAAACCGTGGATGAAAACGCCTGTGATTTCGTATTCGCCTGGTCCTTTTATAATGAAGGGCAACTTTTCACCGCGAGATGCGTTCTCGACACCGTTCATGTCAGGATGGTCGACACTTACAAGCGCAATATCCGAACCATAACTTGTTGACTTGAGCTTTGAATTTTTGGAAATTGGATTATACGCAATAACAATGTCACCGAATTGCAGTTTAAAAGATTGTCCGCCGAGGTATGAAATAACCATAATGGCACATTATAGCATAGGCGTTTTTAAATTCACGATTTTTATAGGTACTTATCCGTAACAGCCCGCTTTACAAATCCAAAAATATCAATATAATGTCACAACGTTTGTAGGTAGAAATTATTAGCGCAAACGGAAGCTAACCTTGCGATGTAACTCCGATACGCCCGAACATCTCAATACTTCCTTTGCACAATTTCACATGACAACAAAAACAAAGAAAGTTTCAAAAAAGGAAGCAGAAGGTGCAGCAGTACAAGCAGAAGAAACGGAACTCGAAGCCGCAGCTCGACTCAAAAAAGAAACCCCTATGGGGAAGCTTTTTGCTGAAACCCAAAACCCACCATCAGTTGGTGACGTTATTGAAGGTACCGTTATCGGTCTCGACAAAGCATCCGTATTTGTCGATTTGCCACCATTTGGAACAGGTATCATTTACGGTCGCGAATACATCAATGCTCGCGACATCATCAAGAAAGTAAATCCAGGTGACGCGATCGCCGGTAAAGTCGTTTCTCTCGACAATGAAAACGGCTACATCGAAATCTCTCTTAAAGAAGCTCGACAAGCAATCATTTGGAGCGAAGCTGAAGAAGCAATCAAAAACAAAAACGTATTTGAACTTCCAGTTCAGGATGCAAACAAAGGCGGTCTTATCATGAGCTGGCAAGGTATCGTCGGCTTTCTCCCCGCTTCACAACTCAACACGTCTCACTACCCTCGCGTTGCAGATGGCGACAAAGACAGAATCCTCGAAGAACTCAAAAAGCTTATCGGTGAAAAAATTACTGTATCTATCATTGGTGCAATTCCAAAGGATGGAAAGTTGATTTTCTCTGAAAAGAATCCCGAACTCAAAAATAAAGAAAAAATTATCGACAAATATGAAGTCGGTGATGAAACTGAAGGCGAAGTTACAGGTATCGTTGATTTTGGTCTCTTCATTAAACTCGAAGAAGGTCTCGAAGGTCTCGTGCACATCTCTGAAGTTGATTGGGGTCTCGTCGACAACATCAAAGCAATGTTCAAGGTTGGCGATAAGGTTCGAGCAAAGGTTATCGAAATAAAAGATGGAAAGATTTCTCTTTCTATCAAAGCACTCCGACCAAATCCATGGATCGAAGCTGAAAAGAAATTCAAGAAAGATGAAATGGTTCAGGCTGTTATCATCAAATTCAACAAGCATGGTGCATTGGCCTCAATAGAAGAAGGTGTGTCTGGCCTTGTTCACATCTCTGAATTCGGCAGTGAAGCAAAAATGCGTGAAAAACTTTCTCTTGGAAAGAGTTACTCATTCAAAATCACTCTCTTTGAACCAAAAGACCAGAGAATGACGTTGTCATTTGTGGAGGCGAAGTAAGTTTTCACCCATCCTCACACAAAAAGAAAAACCCCAGCTATCCCAGCTGGGGTTTTGTGTTACACAGATCACGAAGTCAGTTGCCAAAGTCGGCGTTGAACTTGTTCGCTGAATACTCATAGGCATCGAACAATGAGACAGCGAGCGTAAGAACCACCGACACGCTCCAAACCAACAGAGCGGTTAGGTATGGCCAGCCGAAGATCGGGTCTCGATAAAGACCACACGCGAGACCGACAGCGAAGAGCCACAAGATTGCACTGAACGTGCACACCGTCGGAGTCGCCGGATGACCCTTGCTGGATCGCATCACCATCATAAAGACGGCGAAGGGGCCGGAAACAATTGCCAGACTGACGAACAGCAAGCCGACGAGTATCCCCACAAGAAGCTCCGTGTGATTTTTGAACCAACTCTTCATGGCCTATCCTCCTTGATCAAAATGCCAATGTGCGCGTAGAGAACTGGAACACCCAGCCCCTGTAATTCTCGAAATATTGTACCAAAACACACATTTTTGTCAATAGCAAGGGTGCGGAGAAATGTATCTTCTACAGTTTCCCATTCCACTCGTTCATTGCCGCGTCTTTTCCCTCTTTTATAAGCAGTTCAAGTGATTCTTTAAAACTTTTAGACATTTTTGCGAGTGCATCTTCGTCTTTTTTTGAAAGTTTTCCAAGAATAAAATTATTCACCATTTCTTCGCCTGTTGGTTTTTTGAGTTTACCTCCCGCGGTTGAAGGAGAAATTCCAATCCTTATACGTACGAACGCTTCTGTACCAACAGCTTTCTTTACAGATTCCACGCCACGATGACCTCCTGAACTTTTATTAAATGAAATTTTAGCGCGACCAAGCGGAAGATCGAGCTCATCGTGCACAACAACGAGCATTTCTGCAGCTTTTTTGCTCTTTACAAACTTTTTTACAGAGTCTCCCGACTTGTTCATGAACGTTTCTGGCAACAGTGCGACAATTTTCTGATTTCCTAGCTTTCCTTCGCTCACAAGTGCGTTCGATTTTTTATCAAAAACAAATTCAGGCAGTTTGTGCGCAGTGAAAAAATCCCGAACGAGCATTCGGCCCACATTGTGACGCGTATTTTCGTATTCATTTCCCGGATTTCCGAGACCGACGATTACATACATGGCAAAATTGTAACACAGAGAATAAAAACGAGTTTACGGCCACCAAAACATATCAAAAAGTCTTGTGTCAAACGCTCAAACGTACTAGAATGGCAAGCATGAATGAAAGTTCTCATGATACTGAAGTAAAAGAATCTGCTCCTGTATCTCCCCGCGGCGGTTTCTGGAAAGAAATCATCAAGTTTACGTTCATTACCCTCATTATCGTCATTCCGTTCCGCCTCTACATCGCGCAACCCTTCATTGTTTCAGGCGCATCGATGGATCCAACCTTTGCAGACGGTCAATATTTAATTGTCGACCAATTAAGTCAGCGTTTTGAAGAACCAAAACGTGATTCTGTCATTATTTTCAAATATCCAAAAGATAAAACTAAATTTTTCATCAAGCGAGTCATCGGTTTACCTGGAGAAACAATAGAAATTAAAAACGGAATCGTTACAGTCCTCTCAAAGGACGGTGGAACTACTACACTCAACGAACCATTCATCGCGGACGGAAATAAAAAGCTCGAGGATTTCAAAAGCGAGCCGCTTGGAGAAAAGGAATATTTTGTTCTTGGCGACAATCGCCTCGGCAGCCTCGATTCGAGGTCGTGGGGACCTGTACCCGCCGACCTCATCGTCGGGCGTCCGTTGTTCAGACTTTTACCAGCCGCAAGTTTTCATTTTTTACCAGGAGATTTCAGTAAATAATTTAAAAGACTAAACGCGACAACCATGCCGGCCAAATCAAAACCAAGGTCAGTGCGCGAACCCTCATATGTGCTCAAGGATTTAGACAAAGCTGCGGAGATCGCCTTGTTTTATGGTTTTCAGCCGATTAAAACTCCAAAAATTGAGAAAGTAGATTTTGATATTGCAAATTCTTTCGTTTCATCTCGAGCAGACATCACCAAAAACGCCTTTCCCCGCCCAGAAGAAAAAACTTCTATACTTCGTTCAGTGCTCGCTTGGAATCTATCGACAGATCCACAGCCTGCAATGCTCCAGTACAAACGCCCTGTCTCACAACTTTCTATCAAACGCCCCGCAGATGAGCATCATTACGCACTCGACATCATCGGTTCGTTTGAAAGCGTTGCAGAAGCGATCGCAATTCGCACTGCAGTAGCTATCCTTGCCGACCACGGCCACGAAAAAGTCATCGTCGACATCAACAGCCTTGGCGACAAAAATTCCATTTTCCAGTTTGAAAAGGAACTTGGTAATTTTTCTAAAAAATACGGCAGTAGTATGCCGCCTGAAGTTCGCCAACAGCTCAAAAAAGATCCGTTCGAAGTTCTCCACTGTGATCACGAAAAATGGAGAGAGGTTCGCGACCGCGCACCGCAGTCTTTGAGTTTCCTTTCAGAACAAAGCATCGAACATTTCCGAGAAGTTCTTGAATATCTCGAAACACTTGAGATTCCCTACCGAATCAACAACGGCCTCGTTGGTCATCGACACTATTGTTCACACACTATTTTTGAAATTAAGAATGCCGAACCAAAAGAAGGTATTCCAGACGAAACGTTCGCTATCGGAACTCGACACAACTACATGGCTCGCCGAGTTGGCTTCAAACGCGACGTACCGATGATGAGTGTCAACCTTAATTTCAAAAAGCCATCAGCAGCACCTAAACTGTTCTTCAAAAAGAAACAGCAACCGCGATTTTTCTTCATCCAGTTTGGCTCAATAGCTCGCCTCAAAAGCCTTTCTGTTATCGAATCCCTCCGCCAAGCCCGAATTCCCGTGTATCATCAGTTAAATGACAACAAATTCGTCGGTCAGCTTGCGTCTGCCGAGAATTTGAAGACTCCGTACGTCATCATTATGGGTCAAAAAGAGGCTCTTGAAGGCACTGTTGTCGTCCGCCACATGCCTACACGCTCCCAAGAAATCATCCCCGTTCTCGATCTTTCCCTCTATTTAAGTAAGCTCTCTCGAGGTTCAGTTGCTTGAAAATGAAAAAATCATATGTTAATATCTTCAACCTATGATAAACGTTGAAGTAGAGCGAGGAAATAACGAAAACAGCGTAAGCGTCATCAAACGCTTCACTCGTCGCGTACAAGGTTCCGGTGTTTTGATGCGTGTCAGAAAAATCCGCTTTACCGAGCGAAAACGATCTGAATACGTCACTAAAAAACACGCTCTCAAAAAGATTGTTCGCCAGCAAAAGACTGCCGAGCTTATAAAAATGGGCAAACTCCCAGAAAACAAATATAGCAAGTAGTGTTTTCTTCGATGCCAGTAGAAATAAAAAGTACGGTACACACAGCGCCTCTGCGCCTTCCGTATAACCTCATGAAAGAAAAAGTTCTAGGGAAAACCTACGAACTGAGTCTTGTATTTGTCGGTTCTCGAAGAATGCGAACACTCAACAGAACGTATCGCAACAAAGATAAGGTTACAGATATTTTAAGCTTCACGCTCACAAAAGATTCTGGAGAAATTTTTATTTGTATAGACAAAGTTGCGCGCCAACTAAAAAAACTCAACGTTTCACTCAACGAACGCGTTGCTTTTTTGTTTATCCACGGTTTACATCATTTGAAAGGACTGGATCATGGTAGTAGAATGGACAAAGAAGAAATGGCGATCAGATCAATTTTTGGCATAAAGAATTAACATCTTTTAATTCTTTCTTTTATTTATTTTTAGATCGCTTTCCTCAACCGTTCGATGTACACGGATACCGGTGTATTTTTTAGTATTTTAAATGTCCAAAAAAACAACTGTTGGCATAGATATAGGAACATACCAAATCAAAGTGGTCGTGGCGGAAAGCGCCGACTCTGGTAAGGAATTTCCACGTGTGTTAGGGCTCGGGTTTGCCGAGTCTAAAGGCCTTCGTCATGGGTACGTAATCAGCGCGCCGGATGTTGTAAAAAGTTTAAGCCAAGCAATCGCCCACGCCGAAAAAACAAGCGGCATTAAAATCAAGCGGGCTTTTCTTTCTGTTGGTGGAATCGGCCTCGAAAGCATTGTTTCCACAGGCTCTATCATGGTATCTCGTGGAGATTCTGAAATTGACGAACTCGACGTCACGAAAGTCCACGAAGCCTGCGAAAAAGAAATCCCATCTTCAATGATTGTGAATCGAGAAACGATTCACTCGATTCCCCTTCAGTACAAACTCGACGGAAAGCTCGTGTTGGGCAACAACCCCGCAGGACTTCGCGGCAACAAGCTCGAATGTCGCATGATTTTCATAACGTATCTCGAACATCATTTACATAATTTAATCGAAGCAGTTGAAGAAACGGGAGTTGAAGTTATCGATGTTATGGCGTCGCCCATGGCTGCAAGTCTCGTCACCTTAAACAAAAGTCAGAAAATTGCTGGCTGTGCACTTGTAAACATTGGTTCAGAAACATTGACCCTTGCCGTCTTTGACGAAAACAAACCGCAGTCGCTCGAAGTATTTCCTGTTGGTTCTTCAAATATTACGAACGACATTGCGCTTGGATTTAAAATCGCACTCGACGAAGCCGAACACATAAAAATCGGCGGCATCACTTCTTTCAACATTCCCCGCAAGAAACTCGACGACATCATGGACGCAAGAATCGAAGACATGTTTGATCTTGTCGGTAATCACCTTAAAAAAGTTGGTCACGCCGGACTTCTTCCCGCAGGAATTATTCTTACCGGCGGAGGTGCAAGTATTGGTGGTATCGAAGAAATTGCAAAAAGCTCTCTTATGCTTCCAGCGCGAGTTGCAGCAATTCATTCTGGTGACCCAGCAAAAAGCCCGTTCAAAGACAGCTCATGGTCAGTGGCATATGGCCTCTGTGTATGGGGACTTTCAACAGACGATTCAGGAGCACTTCATTTCAGCAAAATCACCAAACGCACAAAAAACAAAATCCTTTCTTTTGTGAAGCAGTTTTTACCGTAAACGTATTCCCCTCCCAGTATTCCAAAAACAGCCTCAATTTTCGCTTAATTTTTCTTAAAATTAGCAGAAAAGTGGCTTGTAATTAGAAACACGACGTGCCTTGGGTCAAGTGTTTTCTTTTGAAATTTCCCTGTGGTATCATTGGGCATCTAATATTATTAACTACCATCACCATGCCCCAAATCAAGCCAGAAGTTGAAGCATTTGCACGAATCAAAGTCCTCGGTGTTGGTGGTTCCGGCAAAAATGCACTGAACCACATGATCAACTCCAAGGTTAAGGGCGTTGAATTCATCGCAATCAATACAGACGCACAAGATCTTCACAACACGCTTGCGAAGAAAAAGATTCACATCGGCAAAAATTTGACTCGAGGTCTCGGTACCGGCATGAATCCAGAACTTGGCCGTCGTGCAGTAGATGAAGCTCAAGAAGAAGTTCGTGAAGCAATCCAAGGTGCAGACATGGTGTTCGTTACCGGCGGACTCGGAGGTGGTACTGGTACAGGTGCGTCACCTCGCATCGCCCAGATCGCCAAAGAACTCGGTGCGCTCACCGTTGCTGTCGTTACCAAGCCCTTCTTTTTTGAAGGTCTCCAGCGCATGCGTGTCGCAGAACAAGGCCTCGAAGAACTTCGAAGCGTTGTAGACGCTATTATTGTCATTCCGAACGATCGCCTTTTGAGCATCATCAATAAAGAAACAAGCGCACGAAGTGCCTTCGCAATGTGTGACGAAGTGTTGAGACAGGCAGTCGAAGCAATTTCCGACCTCATCACAACTCCCGGTGTCATCAACATCGACTTTGCCGACATCAAAGCCATTATGGAAAATGCTGGTCCTGCGCTTATGGGTATCGGTAATGCCGGAGGCGACAAACGCGCCGAAGAAGCCGCAAAAATGGCTATCAATTCTCCCCTCCTTGAACTTTCTATTGCGGGTGCAAAAGGCGTACTCTTTTCTATTGCTGGTGGCGACGACCTCACTATGTTTGAAATCCAAGATGCCGCTAAAATTGTTACAGAATCCGTTGACCCAAGCGCCAAAATTATTTTTGGAACGATCAGAAGCGATGCGCTCAAAAAGGGTGAAGTGCGGATTACCGTTATTGCAACAGGATTCCCCGAAGCCGCTGTTCGCAAATCTCTTTTCCAACACGAAGAACAGAAAAGAATTATCGACCGAAGTCCTGAAGAAGAAACGGAAAAGAAAGGCAAAATTTACAACACTATTTCCGTTCCTACAGCTATCAGCCAGCCAAAGCTTGTTGAAACTTCTTCTGAAAAGAAACCAATCCCAATGGGTGAAACTGACGAAGACGATGAATGGAGCGCTGTCCCTGCCTTTTTACGTCGTTCTAAGTTAAAGTAATCGCTAATGGTGTATGATCTCGCAATTTTAGGCGGTGGGCCGGCTGGTGTTGCCGCCGGTGTATATGCGTCGAGAAAAAGACTCTCGACTGTTTTTATTACACCAAATTTTGAAAGCCAGAGTTCAGTCGCCGAAGATATTCAAAATTGGATTGGTACCATTTCTATTAGCGGACTCGACCTTGTTGAGAATCTCAAAAAGCACCTTGAGGCAAATGCCGGAGACATGGTCAATATTCGCGAAGGTGAATACGTCACAAAAATCAGCAAAAGCGGTGACATTTTTTCTATAACAACAGACTCGGCTTCATACGAAGCAAAAACAGTTCTCATTACAACCGGAAGTCATCGCCGTAAACTCGAAATCCCTGGTGCAGCGCAGTTTGACGGTAAAGGACTCACCTACTGCGCATCATGCGACGGCCCATTGTTTGCTGACAAAGATTTGCTGGTTGTTGGTGGCGGAAATGCCGGCTTTGAAACAGCTGCGCAACTTTTAGCCTATGCAAAAAGCGTTACACTCATAAACCGCGGCGATACACTCAAGGCTGACCCGGTAACTGTTGAAAAAGTCTTGGCTCACCCGAACATGAAATTAATTAGGAATGCAATTCCAAAAAAAATCGAGGGTGAAAAATTTGTAAATTCTTTTACATACACAGACGAAAAAACTGCTACAGATATTACTCTTTCTGTGCAAGGAATCTTTGTTGAAATTGGCCTCATTCCAAATACAGATTTTGCAAAAGATGCTGTTGCGCTCAACCAATACGGACAGATTCCCGTTGACCCGAAGACTCAAATGACACACGTACCTGGCATCTGGGCTGCAGGAGACTGCACAGATGGTCTCTATCACCAAAACAACATCGCTGCTGGTGATGCAGTAAAAGCACTCGAGGACATCTACCTCTATTTGCGGGCATAAAAAAACACCTCGTGGTAATTCGCTGTGCGAATCTACGAGGTGTGAACATAGGGAACGGGGTCAGAACAATACAGCAGTCAGAACAGCGAAGAGTCCTACCGCAAGAGACACGAAGGTCAATGCGGTACAAAGAAAATCAACGATAGCTGGAATCCTCCATTTTTTCGATGGCATGGCTTCTGCCTTCCACTTTCCTCCGTGATTCAATCGACCCATTCAACTCTCCTTTTTGAAGGTACTCAAGGCGCTGTGGCCTTATGTGTTCGAACAATATAATAACACATACCATAAAAAAGTCTAATCTCACTTACAGGGGGTTTTTTGCACCAAAAAACTGCATGGTATTCTTAATGATACGTTTTTAAAATTAATACATTACACATGAATTCAGCGTCTTATTTTTTAGCAAATACGTATTCTGCTTTTTCTCCAGCACTCAATACTGCAAGCGCCGCGTGTAGCGTTAACGGGCACAATGTTGTCTGTCCGTTCTTCGTCCACATACTCGGACCTTCGATTTTTTCTGTGTTCTGGATTCCCACAATCATCATATTTATTTCCCTCTGGAAAATTTTCACCAAAGCAGGTCAACCTGGCTGGGCATCCCTTATTCCAATCTACAACCTCGTTATCATGCTCCAAATCATAAAAAAACCAACGTGGTGGATAATCCTTTATTTCATTCCGATTGTGAATATTATTATCGCTCTCATTGTTGTGCACAAACTCTCTGAAGCTTTTGGTAAAGGATTTTTGTTTACTCTCGGACTCGTATTTCTCCCAATTATTTTCTATCCAATTTTAGGTTTTGGAAACGCAACATACAGTCTGCCTGTGACCCAAGCGTAGAAACTCTCGTATAACCAGATTTCGCTGTTTGGAAATTTGTATGAGAGACTGTTGAAAAAAGTTCAGATTTCTAGAATCAAATCAACATTTTTTTAAGTGCTGGTTCCTGCAGTACAGCGTGGGCAAATCCAAAGACAACAAAAATATCTCGACCAGACTGCCATTCCTCGACAATGTTCGAGACGATACTAACGTCTCGAAATCGACTACTCGCTCTCGCAATTTTATTTATAATTGTCTTTTCTGTCATCGGATTTATCACACTCAAAATAAAATCCTTGTCATGTTCATCAAAATCTTGATCGAACAAAGATTTGTGAACACTTTTCATATTATCCAGTGAAAAATCATATCCGCTCCACGATTCTTCAGAAACTCCCTTCTTCGCAGCCATTTGATACATATTCATATGACTTTCAAAAGTTGGCCGAGGTTCGGGAAGTTTATACCAACTTGGAATGATCCGAGCAAAATAATAATACTGAATCTCGTCATTGGAAAATTTGGTGAGCAGAAAATCTCTTTCAGATTTTGCATCAGGTTCGGGACAAGAAATTTCAATACCCTCTTTTGAAGCCAGGAAGGTTATGAAACCAGCTTCTGAATCTTTTAGAATAGAAGTTTGAGGGTCTGTCCAAACTTGACGTAATGCCCCTTCAACAAAAACAATTCTGTCATTACCCTTAGTGGTATCTAAAAAATTTCTCCAATATTCTTCTAGTTTTTTATATTGGTCGTCTCGGATGTCACGAGAATGGTTTGCACCAAAATAAAAGAGGTTTTGCCCTCCTCTCTTAATTTCAAACACATACGGCCGAGGTTTGTCTTGAACAGCCTTCCAGTTTTCATATGGATGCAGATACGATTCGATATTTTGAAAATTTTTATTTATAGACATAATAAAACTCTGTGGGCGATAGAGGACTCGAACCTCTGGCATCAACAACGTCAATGTTGCGCTCTACCAACTGAGCTAATCGCCCTGGAATCCGGAAACAATTTCCGGATCGTTATTCTAACTCAAATTCAAATATTAATTCAAGCTACCCTAGTTCCACATCCCGAGAATCAACGCCGCAATGACAAGTGAAACAAGATTAAAACCTGCGCTCACAAAGAAAATCGTCCATCGCGCTTTTGTTGATCTATCATTCCAAATTGCAGCGCTCGCAACCGTCGGCATCACGAATCCAAGCCACAAGCAGAACGCGGTTGCAACGGCAGACATACTTGGAACTAAGCTGATGTGTTTTGCCAAAACAAACATTTGCACAACAAAAAGAAGAAACTGAATGAGATAAATTTTATTCATTCCCCTCATCATCTTTTTTCGCACTTCAGGATCGGTCGGCATCGTCATACCCATCGCTTCGTTGAATTTTTTTCCAAAAAGCGGTCCGTGCCACACAAAACCTAAAACCATCACAACCACCGAACTCACAAGCACTGCCCAGAAATTAATGTCCATAGTGCGTAATATTAAATCACCTTCTAATACAAGAATTATACCTTATCGGTCATTGCGGAAGTGAGAGGATTTGAACCTCTGATACCCTTTCGAGCATGCCGCTTTTCGAAAGCGGTGCATTCGACCACTCTGCCACACTTCCAGTCTTCAACACCTGCAAATAGTAACGCATTGGGGCCTTTTTTACACTTTTTAAAGAAAATGTTACAGTACCAAGCGTTCCGATGTTTTTCGGCCCTATCGTCTAACGGTTAGGACAGTGCCCTTTCAAGGCGCAAACCCGGGTTCGATTCCCGGTAGGGTCACAAAATAAGAAGCTATATTTATCAACGTATTTCAGAGCACCCCAATGGGGGTTCAGAACTTTGGTATACTTTGTGTTATGAAAAATGCAATTATCATTCACGGCACATCTGATAAAGAAGAGTACTACTCACCTGACTACCCTTCAGCCAGTAACTCACACTGGCTACCGTGGCTACAGAAACAACTCATCATTAGAGATATTCCTGCTGTAGTTATAGAGGTACCAAACTCATATATGCCTGATTATGCTGTATGGAAGCGTGAGCTAGAACGTTTTGATATCACACCAGAAACAATACTTATCGGTCATAGTTGTGGTGGTGGATTTTTAGTTCGTTGGTTATCTGAAAATAAAAACGTAACTGTTGGTAAGGTTGTATTGGTTGCTCCGTGGCTAGACCCTGAAAAAAGCAAAGGAAAAGATAATGATTTCTTCAACTTTACAATGGATGAAAAACTGGTCTCACGTACAGCAGGAGTAACTATCTTCAATAGCGATAATGACGATAGTTCAATTCACGTAAGTGTTGAAAAAATACTCGGGTCCATTCCTGATATAAAACTTGTAGACTTCCACTCATACGGGCATTTTTGTTTTAGCGATATGCAAACGGTTGAGTTTCCTCAATTACTTGAAGAGGCAATTTCTGTCAGAGCGTAAATGCTTGATTTAATATACTCTCTATCTTTATACAGTTCTGAAAGCAACGCTAGTGGGTCATAAAATAAAAGGTTTCTTTCTAAAAATTCCGTACATTTCAAATATGCTATAATCTCTTCACTTCTAATTTATTTTTTAAAAAAATATGAAAAAAGTCACAATATTTTCTACCCCTGTGTGCAAATACTGCAAATTAGCCAAAGAGTATTTCGCAGCAAACAATATCCCTTACGAAGAACACAACGTCGCCGCAGACACTGAAAGGCGAAATGAAATGATCGAAAAAAGCGGCCAGATGGGTGTCCCTGTCATCATTATTGGCGACACTGACCTCGTTGTTGGTTTCAACAAACCAATCATCGCTAATCTCCTCGGTTTGCCCGCATAACATTCCCCCTGTTTTTTGCTCGTGATATGCTTCGGTCCGAGCCGCCGTAGTTCAACGGATAGAACAGTCCCGTCCTAAGGGATAGATATAGGTTCAATTCCTATCGGTGGCATAGAAGTAAGATGTATAAGCACTGCCGCCGAGAAAGTGGCGTCAAAGCCCATATTTTGGTACTATTTCCGACATGGATTTGCAAGATAAGAAGTTTTTTGAGAGGTTAATGTCGCTTACCGAGGAGAATAACAGGATTCTTCACGGAATGCGCAGAACGGCCCGTTTGGTTGGAATTGGAAGGCTTATCTACTGGATTATCCTTATCGGTGTATCTATTGGCGCCTACTACTACATTCAGCCCTACCTAGAACAGCTTTTTGCCGCATACAGCAACCTTCAACACGGTGCGAATTCTATCCAAAACTTCGTAAATCCGTTCGCAAAACCATAGCATTGAATTTGTATTTACATCGAAAAGTGAGTACGGGTGAATTTTAAGCGGTCGGAGCAACTGAGGAAGGATCATATGTTGAGCGGAGCATGCGACGCGAAACATATGTCCGCACGAAGGTGCTCTCAGCACAGCTGAATTAAAATTCACCCTACGAGCGCCACGCCGAGATAGCTCAGTTGGTAGAGCATATCCCTGAAGAGGATGGGGTCGCCGGTTCGAATCCGGCTCTCGGCACCAGATTAGCAACGTAACAAACAACTAACCATGAGTGGATCAGCACAAGCCCTTCAAATTCTTGAGAGAGAAATCACAAACGAACAAGCTCGTTTAAGAAAAGTAGAAGCTGAACACACCAAAAAGAAACGCGACCAGGAAACACTCAACAGAGAAATTGCAGAACTCGACCGTGAGATAAGCGACATCAACCAGAAAATTGCTCACAGTCAGAACGAAATAAAAAGAATTGGTCGGGATTTAGAAAATCTTTCTAAAAAACACTAGGGCGCGCTAGGGTTTATTTTTGAATAAAAAAAGCGGCCAAAGCCGTCGTGTGCAACCATATAGTCTATCTTTCGCCGCTCTTATTATTGTGCAAGCACACTGTTTAACTTCGCCCGTGTAACCGGACCAAATCCCCCATACCCAACGTCCTGGGCTGATGTAACGATGCCATATTTGAGCTGGAATTTTCCAACAGCTTCAGCCGTCAGCGGGCCGAAGAAACCAGTAACTGATTTGCTTGGATACACGTCAGGAATTTTTGAAAGGGCTTGTTGGAGTCTTGTAACGTCGGCAGATTGAGAACCTTGGTATAAATTTGTATTAAATGTGCCGGAACTTTGGGCTGCAAGTGACGGAGAACTTGGTGGCCCCACATCAAGAGCAATCCGTGCCCTCGTCAGAGGACCGAGATACCCAACAGCTGGAACGATGCCGTTAATTTTTTGATATTCACTCAATGCATTCTGGGTATACAATCCAAAATGTCCTGTTGCTCCAAACTGTGCCAAATCTCTTGCAACAGGTCCGGCTGCTTTTGCAATCAAGAAACTCTGAAGTATTCGCACATCTTCCCCATCGGAACCGAGCTGGAGATCTCGAACGGATGCACCTGGCGCAACGATGTTTTGTGGACCAAACAATTGTGGCCATTGATTAATGAGGTTTTGAGCAGCAAGCGTGTCACCGCTATTTCTTAAATTAAGAACTCTGTTTTGAACCGAACTACCAGAGTTAACGCCACGAATCCTTGTACTCGTTGCTGTGGGTGTAACAGCTGGAGCCGTGACGCTAAACGAAGTTGTAGAATCCGCCGTGGTATTCCCTGCCTCGTCTTGGCATTTTACGTAATAGTTGTATGTCGTGTATGGTCCGAGACCGCTGATAGTTGTCGAATGACTCGTACTATTAGTTGAAGAGAAATCTGTCATTGAACCAAACGCTGCCCCTGAACTTGTTGAATATCGACAGAGTGATGTTTCGTTTGTATCTACGGTAAGGGATGTAGAAGTTGTATCAACCGGCAACACGGTTGCATTTACTGGCGCGATGTTTGAGATAATCGGCGCTGTGTTATCGACAACAAGAGTTCGGGCGGAAGATGTTGCACGGTTACCGGTAAGATCTCGAGCTACCGCGACGATTGAATATGATCCGTCAGCAACAGCGGTCGTATCCCATGTTGTTGAGTATGTTGACGTTGCATCTTCAGCGCCAATATCTGTATTACTGCGTTTGAACTGAACTCCAGAAATCAACATGTCATCGCTTGCATCACCAGTAATTGATACTGAACCAGAAACTCTCGCGCCATCAGCAGGAGATGAAAGGCTCACGGTTGGACCAGTGTCTCCACACACAAGCTCAAAAAATCCGTTTGCAAGGACGCGAGAGAGAAGCTTCTGATGACCCAACGCATTGATATGCACGCCGTCACCCTGGCTGTATGGATTAGTTATGAGACTACCGTCGGAATTAGCGAAAACAGTCCAGAAATCCATAGCAAAGATGCCGTAAGTTGAGTTAATCCAGTCTTTTACCGTAATCAATCGAGCCATCTCCGTTGGACTCATAAGTCCGTCACTGCGAGGTTGTGTAGTGGTTAAGAAAATCGGAACGTTCGCTGCTCGAGCCACTGCAACGACTGTTTCAAAATTACTTTCTGTTTCACTCACATCATACCCGCTCGCCTGATCGTTAGAAGGCATGTTAACAATGATGATGTCGGGGTCAAACGCAAGCGCCCAGGTAATATTTCTTGTTGTGTCGACAGCAGGACGGCCAACCGGTGTCGAATACCCTGTTGGCATTATCCTGTATGTGTCATAACCAGAAGCTGCGTAGTTGGTAACGGTATGTGACGCATTCAATGTCTGAAGATATGTTCTTAATCGATCCACATATGACTGACCCGCGGAAAGACCGAGACCTTCAGATGTAGACGAGCCAAGAACGGCAATCTTTTTGGCTGGACACGAAGACGCAACTGCTCCAGCGGCAACCGTAATAACTGCGGTATCGCTCGCCGTTGCACCCAGATTGTCTGTAACTGTTAACCTAAATGTATACGTACCAGGAGTAAGATCGGTAATCGTTGCAGTCGCAGTAGTAGAAGCAGAAATTGTTGCACCGATACTTGAAACTTCAGTCCATAAATACGAAGCAATTGTTCCATCGGAGTCCGCCGAAGTACTTGTCGCAGTAAAATAATTTGTTGGTAGTGTAAGCGTTGTGTCTCCCAACACAGTCACCGTCGGCGACTGGTTAGATACTGCTGACGTCATAAACGTGAGATCGCTTGAAGTAGCGTAATTAAACGCCGCGTCTCCGGATTCAACTCGGTAATGGTAAATAGTTGATGCAGTCAAACCAGAAAGAACAATTGAATGTGAGGTAGAAAGTGTGGCTGACGTTGAAGCTGTTCCGTAACTCGTTGTTGCACCGTAACGAACCGTCGAACTCGCCGACTCATCTGTCGTCCAAGTAATCGTAGCGGTTGTTGAAGTCGTCGAAGAAGCAACAGAAGAAATAACAGGGGCAGAAGTGTCTGCGCCCGTGTATGCATACAACTCTGAAACATCAGATGAATTGAGGCCTCTATTATATACACGGACTTCGTCGATGCTTCCGCCAAACGGTCGATCGTTACCCCCACGATCTCCAATCGACACGTCGATACCCGTACCATCTACAATGGCACCGAAGTTA
Organism: uncultured Candidatus Saccharibacteria bacterium; assembly: GCA_964492195.1. Taxonomy (GTDB): domain Bacteria; phylum Patescibacteriota; class Minisyncoccia; order Phycocordibacterales; family DATGWK01; genus JAHFLV01. Next base: position 76,587 of record CAZBJL010000001.1, on the reverse strand, counting down.
GCACTTGTTTTAGAAGATGCCAACGCTCCGTTTTTATACAAAGAAACAGTTCCGGAAGGTTCGTACACAAACACAAGATGTTGCCACGCACTAGATGTAATTGATGCAGTCACACCAAAGGTATCACCAACGTTAAAAGCCGCAGCTGTCCACACACCACCAAGATCTCGAAGAAAGAAAGTACCCGCTGCACCACTAAACTTATGAATGATATATCCGTTATTTGCGTTCGCGCCGCTTGGTTTCACCCAGGCACTAATAGTAGAGGTGGCAGTTATTGTTGTTCCGTAATGGTCTCCAATGACAACTTTTTGACCGCCGGTACCAAACGTAAACGCTGTGCCAACTTGGCCGGTGGCACCAAGGGTTGGACTTCCAGAAATTGTTCCGTCGAAGTTACTACTTGAGCTATCGTCAGCGTTGGTGCCGGACTCTTCATCAAATTTCCAATGTCCGACGAGGCCGGTGGTGATGTCGGCGTGCGCAATGCTTGGCATTATAAAAAGAACGGCGGCAAAAAAGAGTGTCCAGATGTATGTTTTCATTTCGGATTTTTTGTTAGGCATGAATATGAGTAAAGAATGCTACGGAATTAACTATTATTTCTGACTCGTAACTTTGACTGACGATGTTTGTCGAGCTTCGGCAAACGAACAATGAGAAGGCCGTGCTTTTCAAACGCTTCTGCGTCTTCGATCTGAACTTCTTGGGGCAAAAGAATAGTTCTTGAAAACGAACCCCAGTACAATTCTTTATGAAAATAATTATCTTCTGTAATGGTGCGCTCGATTTCACGTTTACCTTTAACGGTCACCATGTCGCGGGTAATGGTGATGTCGAGGTCTTCCGGCCGTACACCTGGAACCATAGTTTTAATGACAATATCTGTGGGAGTTTGAAAAACGTCCACCATGAGTTCGCCGTCCCCGACTTCGAGTTCATTTTCAATTCCGGCAGGAGATTTATCGCCAATTTTTATTATCTCTTCTTCCTCTTCATCGTCGGGTATTCGAATTGCCCCTGTAAACCTTTCAAAAAATGATCTTTTCCCTTTCATATTGTATTAATTTGATTTAATCTTTTTATTTTTTCAAAAAACAGCAATAAACCCACGACAGAAAACCACAGTACCAAGAAAGTAAGAAGAATGTTGCTACTGCTGTTGCTTATTATAGTCAAATTGAATAGCGTGTGCAATGCAGTTGCACCAATAACTCCGCAGAAAACAATTCTCCAGCGTTCCATCCGTGTTTTATAAAAAGAAAGCGCCAAACTTAACCCCACAACAGACGATGTCATGATGTGTAGAAGGCTCGCGCCGATGAAACGCATGTTTCCTGTGACGATACTATTGACCAAACCGCTGTTTGAAAGCGCGTCAAAGATATAGAGAGCGTTTTCGAGCGCTGTAAAACCAAGTGCAGCCGTAACCATAAAAATTACTGCATCAATTGGCTCATCAAATGCTCGGCTTCGGAGCGCGATCGCGTACGCAGCAAGGAATTTCATGATTTCCTCCACAAGCGCCAGAAAAAAACTCGCCGTCATGTTACTTGGTGGACCGCACGAGATATTACTGCAGATCATTTCCTGAATTGGCAACACCAAAATGACGGCAATCATACCTGCAATGAACGTAACGAAAATCAAACCGCGAGGTTCGGGATGCGCACTGTCTTCTTTAAGCCAAAACCATAACCACAACGCCGCAGGCAACAAGCCGCCCAAAAACACGTAGAAAAGAACTTGCAAATCCATATTGCAATAAGTATATCAGACGGTATACGCGTTTCGAGTTCGCTATCCAGGCCAGTTTTCGATCATGAGGAGATCCTCATTTTCTTTTCCAGGAATTGATTCCCAAATTGCTTCGGTTACAAAAGGAATAAACGGATGAAGCACTTTCAAACACGTAATGAGAATCTCATGGAGCACATATTGACGAGAGAGCTTCGCTTCTTCATTGTCACCAGTGAAGATTTTTTTGGATTCTTCGAGAATAACGTCTGCAACTTCATGCCAGACGTAGTGATAGAGCTTTTCAACTGCGAGGTGAAGGCGATATTCGTCGAGATCATTCGTTACTTCGGCAACAAGCGCGCCGAGCTTTTTCAAAAGTTCCTGATCCCCTTCATGTATTGCAATATTTTTTTGCTCACGTACACCTTCAGTACTCTCAAGAATGAAACGTGTAATGTTCCAGAGTTTATTTGCGAAATGTTTGTAGCCTTTTATCTTATTTTCATCAAATTTTACGTCGTTACCAATGGCTGTACCTGCAATAAGACCCATACGAAGGGCGTCTGCGCCGTATTTTTCTATAATTTCGATCGGATCAATGCCGTTACCGAGAGATTTGCTGAATTTTCTTCCTTGTTTGTCACGAACGAGACCGTGAATCATAACTGTTTTGAAGGGAACTTGGCCCACGTGGAAACCACTCATGAGAATCATGCGGGAAACCCAGAGCTGGAGAATTTCATACGCAGGCGACATAAATGACGTCGGATGATATGTTTCCATGTCCGCAGTTTTTTCTGGCCAGCCGAGTGTAGAAAACGTCCAGAGCGCTGAAGAAAACCATGTGTCCAAAACATCTTCTTCTTGTTTCCAGCCAGCTTCTTGTGGCGGCACAATGTCGCAGTATATTTCGCCGTCTTTGTACCAGACCGGGATACGATGCCCAAACCATATCTGGCGCGAGATACACCAGTCACGAAGATTTTCGATCCAGTGGAAATACGTCTTTCGGAATCTGTCTTGCGAAATATCAACGGCACCACTTTCAACACTCATTTTCATCATGTCTCGAAGTGTCGTTTCAGAACCAGTTTCAATGCCCGGAATTTCGGAATATTGAATTGTGAATTTTTTATTTACGGCAATCCACCATTGTAGTTTTGGCAATGGCTCGACAACAGCACCCGTTCTTTCAGAAAGTGAGATATTTTGCTTTATGCTTTCTTCTTTTTCGAGAAGCCCTTCTGTTTTAAGCCACTCAACAACCATTTCCCGAGCCTCTGTGGTTTTTTTTCCATTAAGTCGCCCTTCGACGGTCATTTTTGCGTACTCATTTATAACCTGCGGACGAGAAAGGTTATGCCGATCGGCAATATCCCAATCCGCATGGCTATGGGCCGGAGTAACTCCGAGCGCCCCCGTTCCAAATTCCTTTTCTACAGACGCATCAGCGACAATTTTGACGTGAATCGACACATCACAAAAAACCATATCGTATTCTTTCCCTATATACGAGCGATATCGAGGGTCGTCTGGGTGGACTGCAACCGCCGTATCACCAACCTTCGTTTCTGGACGAGTCGTTGAGATTGCAATCGGAAAATCTTTTGAATATTTGAAGGTGTATAGCTTCGCATCTCGTTCTTCGTATACAACTTCGTCGTCAGAAATTGTTGTTTGACCTTTTGAATCCCAATTTACAATTCGATTTCCTCTATAAATGAGGCCCGCGTCATACATGCGTTTGAATGCAGTAGAAACTGCAGCTGATCTTTTGTCATCGAGCGTGTACGCATAGCGGCTCCAGTCGAGCGAAGCACCCATACTACGCACTTGGCTTAAAATAGTGTTCTCACTATTTTTTGCAAATTGAGAAACTCGCTCAACTAATTCCTCACGACCAAGATCGTGCCGAGTTTTTCCTTCTTCTTTCTGAATATTTTTTTCTACTCGAGCCTGTGTTGCAATCGCCGCAGAATCCGTGCCCGGAATCCAGAGAGTTTTTTTGCCACGCATTCTTTGGTAGCGAATAACAATGTCTTGCAATGAATCTTCGTATGCATGTCCGAGATGAAGTTGGCCGGTAACATTTGGTGGCGGAAGGACAACAACAAACGATTCATTTCTATTTCCAGGCAAATTGTCAGGATTAAAGTAGCCGGATTTTTCCCAGCGCTCATATATTCGTGCTTCTTCAGACGAAGGTTGGTACGGCGAAAGAAATTTTTCCGGAATTTTTGAATTTTTCTGAATCATTGTGAGTTTAAATACGTGTTACGAAGAAAATATTCGGAGAATTTTTTTCTTCATCACAAAAAATCTTGTTCCTTGAGTGATTTTTAAAATCATAACACGCAAGCACTCACTGACTGAAATAAAACACGAACGGGAGAAAAAAGATTCTTACTTGACTTATTCATTTTTTTATTATATATTCTATTCAGTGAACCAAAGGACATTGTGGTTATAAAGGACATATCGTGTCCTTTATAGAAAAATCAACAAGTCCTATATGGTCTTCTAAAGGACAGAAATTTCAAATTTCTGAACCTTGCAGTGTCGGTTTTATTCAAAATCTGGGTAACACCAACATTGATGCTCAAAAGGTTGACGTGACCCCAAAAAGTATTTAGTATGGGGCTACGTTACGATTTTGGTTAGCATTATTATCATAAAACAGCTTAAAAACTAACCCTTACGTTCGCTCACACATTATGAAAACACCACTTCTTTTTTCGATGAAACAGTCAGTATTATCAAGGGTTTTTGCGCTCGCAATCATCGTTTCTGTAATCGTACCGAATACATTTTTTGTTTCAGTACGTTCAGCTTCTGCACAAGAAGCAACAGTCTCGACTTCTGAATCAACAGATGCTGTTTCAGAGAGCACGAGCGCGGTTTCAGAAAACTCTTCTGAAGGTGCAACAAACGACGAAACAACACCTTCATCTTCTGATGAGGCTGACAAAACCGTTATCTCAACTCCTTCAACAACTGACTCTCCTATCATTGAGGAATCAGCAAAGAACGATCCAACATCTTCAGACGTTCTTACAACAACTGTTTCTACAGAAACAATTGCTACGGATTCAGAAACAACAGTAGCAACGCAAGAAGTGGATGCTGTTCCAGCAGCTGGTTCTGACGAACCACGAGCTGCGTCTTCAGCAGGTGCTTCAAACGTTGGTGCCGCTCCTACAGGTTCTGTCACTATTTGTAAGGTCATCGAAGACAATAACGGACACATCGTTACTGGTCCTCGCTCAAACATTCCACCATCTGAATTTAAAATTCAGCTTTCTTCACGTCCAAACCCAAGCAACGTTATTGGAACAGCAACATTCAACACAGAAACATTTGCAACAACATGGCCAGCACTTTCACCGCTTGATGCGCAATGTCAGACTTTCAACAACCTTCCCCTCGGCGGTTACATCTACGGTCAGGAAGTTATCTCTGGTGAAGGCGCAACATATTGGTACGCTCCAAAATACAACGACCAGCTCAATCGCCCAGCCGACCGATTTTCAAATTTCTGGACATACAGCAATGAACTTTTTGACACTGACACAACAAACGATCGATCAAGAAACGAAGATGCTGACGGCGTAGTCACCATCAACCGAGAACAACCAAACCGAGTTGTTGTCGTTCTCAACCAAATGGCATCACCATACGGAACTCGCGGAACAGGCTCTGTCACAATCTGCAAAGCTATTCAGGACAACGAAGGTCACCTTGTTACATCAACAAGCACAAACCTTCCACCTGCTGAATTCAAAGTACAACTCTTTTCACGAATCAGCCCTCCAGCTGTTGTACAAGACGCAACATTCAACACATCAACATTTACTGCAACAACATCAGCATCTGCCCCACTCGCTTCAGAATGCGTTACCTACGACAATCTTCCACTCGGTAGCTACATTTACGAACAAGAAAGAATTACCGGAGCAGGAGCAAGTTACTGGACTGCACCAAAATACAACGATCAGCTCAACGTAAGCGCGAACATGCTTTCTGACTTCTGGCCATACAGCGGCGAACTTTTTGACACCGACGAAACAAACGACGGTCAGAGAAATGAAAACGCTGACGGTATCGTTACAATCAACGAAGAACGAACAAGCCGAACAGTGTATGTCCTTAATACTTTCAACGAATACGTACCACCAGCACCATGTGCAAACGGTACAGAACTTTCACCTCTTGAATTCCACGACGCAACAAACAATGGTCTCATCAACTTCAGTTTGCAAACACTCGATGCTTCAAGCACAACTGCAACATTTACGATTACAAACAACACCGGTTGTACAGCTCCGATTAGCCTCTCAAGTTACCGCGTATTTGACCCTTCACAAAAAGGCACAACAACAAGTTTCTTCCTTTCACGACAAGTACTCTTTGATCACACTGACCTCGTTCACGCTTCGTCTTCAGTAACTCTTACTGTTGACCTTCCAAGCTGTATGGCCCAGGTAGATGCATGGTACGGAAGAGGTCCAGGCCGTTTGATGGATTCAAACCCATACGTATACCCACACGTTCCACACGTTCTCGCATACCAGTTCTATTTCCCAACAGCAAATCAGTGGGGTGACCTTCCAGCAAGTTACTGTCAGAACCCTGCAGAAAACACACCTCCAACAATTACACTCGTTGGTGAAAACCCACTTTCTATCACTGTTGGAAACAACTTTACAGATCCAGGCGCAACTGCAATCGACCTTGAAGACGGTGATCTTACTTCTGCAATCGTTGCAACAGGAACTGTCGACACAAACGTTGTCGGTTCATACACACGAACATATTCAGTTACAGATTCAGGAGGTCTTTCTGCTTCAGTGACACGAACAGTGAACGTTGTAACTGGCGGTGGAGGTACTCCAGGAGATAACGGTGATGACAACAATGGAGGCGGTGGACGCCGACATGGTAGCAGCGGCGGTAGCCGTGCTCGCACAACAGGCGAAGTCCTCGGTGCAGCAGTAGAACCCGGAAGTTGTGAATACCTCCGAGACTACCTCCGACAGGATTGGAACAACGACACGGCCGAAGTTCTCAAGCTCCAGTTCTTCCTCAAAAATCTTGAAGGACACAGCGAACTCGAAACAAACGGTGTCTTTGATGCCGCAACATTCGCAGCAGTTTCAGGATTCCAAGAAAAATACTTCGACGATATTCTCAAACCATGGGGCCACGACCACTCAACAGGATTCGTCTACATTCTTACAAAAAAGAAAGTTAACGAAATCTTCTGTAACAAAGCCTTCCCTCTTACCGACCTTCAGGAAAAAGAAATTTCAGATTTCAAAAACTTACTCAAAGATTTGAAAGCCGCTGACATCGATGTTATGACTGGTTCTGGAGATTCAATGAACATGTCCAACATGGTTGGTTTGATTTCTTCAACTTCAACATCAACTGTTGCACTTTACACAGGCCCAGAAAACGAAAATAAAATCGACACTAAAAATATCAGAGCAGTTGCTGCAGCAATCTTCAGTATTCCAAGCAATCGCGAAGAAGTTCTTCAGAGTCTCTACTTCTTCTTGATCGCAATCATTGCAATTTACCTCTTAACAGAAATCGCAGTTGGTAGCCGAGACACAAGCAACCTTTCTAAATACCAAGTATGGTCACGAAAGGCAACAGGCTACATTCTCGGACTCATCATCGCGGCAGTCATTGCAATCTGGTATCAGATCTTTAGCATCGTCGTTCCGTTCCTTGTATTGGCGATCGCGTCTGGAGTATTCCTCGTCTGGACTATCTCAAAGAAAAGAGCAGATTCAGTAATCCAGCTTCCACCTTCAAATCAGTAATTCTAGAAATTCGTTCTCAACAAAAAACCGCCTTGAGTAAATCATGGCGGTTTTTTGTTTGTTTCAATTTCTTCTAACCCAATCGCACATTCCCTTCTGCTTTAATGTCTGAAAGAATATATTTTTTCTCTGGTGTTTTTGAATGTCTCACGTATGCCGCAAGCGCAATCATGAGCGCGTTGTCTGTTGAAAGTGGACCAGTTGGAACCAAGAGTTGAAGGTCAGGAAATTCCGCAACAAGTTTTTCGAACGACGTACGAAGTGTCTGGTTTGCAATTACTCCACCGGCAATGATCAAAGTCCTTGAACCGAATTCCGTCAACGCATTTCGGGTTTTAGTAATGAGTGTTTCGATTATTGCATCTTCAAACGCAAGACAGATTTCTTTTTTTATTTCTTCATCGATATGCTCAATTTTCTTAATCGTATACAAGACAGAAGTTTTCAAACCTGAAAATGAGAAATTGAAATCTGGAGACTTAAGCATCGGTCGAGGAAATGTGAACCTGCTCTGGATTGAAGCTTCTCGTGCTTCTTTGGCGAGCGCAGCAACGAGTGGTCCACCTGGGTACGCCAAACCAAGCATGCGGGCAACTTTGTCGTACGCCTCACCTACTGCGTCATCTTTCGTCTCACCAATGATTTTGTATGAAAGTAATTCAGGAACGAGTACGAGCTCGGTGTGACCGCCGGAAATCAAAAGTGAAAGGACTGGAAATGTAACTGGCGCCTGCAAATTCAAAAGTACAGAAGAAATATGACCTTCCATGTGGTTGATTGGCATTACGGGAATATTCCAGACTTCACCGAGAGCTTTGGCGGCATTGATACCAACCCAGAGTGCGGGTTCAAGACCCGGGCCAAACGTCACGGCAATGAGATCAACCTTCGGAACTGCATACGATTCAAAAAGATCGAGTAACCCATCGTAGAGTTCTGATTCTCTCTGGAGATCCCCTTTTATTTTTTCATTCAAACGAGAATCAAGAATACGTTTGTGAGGCACCGAAAGCCCCGCTTCTTCAAGAGCTTTTTTTATAAGCGGACCGAGATTTTTGGCGTGTTCGCGTTTTGCAAGATTCGGAAAAACACCACCATATTTTTCATGGAGCTTTACCTGCGACAATACAAGGTTCGACAAAACCGTAAAGACCGGCTTTTCTGTCCCACCTTTGGCTTCAATAATACTGACAGCCGTTTCGTCACAGCTTGTTTCAATAGATAAAATTTTCATATATTTCCGCACCAGTGCGGGATACCGGAATCGGACCGGTGCCTGATGCTTGGGAAGCATCCATTCTGCCACTAAACTAATCCCGCGAGCAATTACTGTAAACCAAAGAGCCGTCTAAATCTAGCCCAAATTCTTTCGAAAAACCCCGGTTCTGGAGGCGGCGTAACGACTGCTTTTCCCTTATCATCCCGAATAATTACCACCATTGTTTCGCCTTTTTTGGCTACACCAAACTTGTCTCGGATTTTCTGGTCAAACCCATGAGCACTTTGAATGTACTCAACATCACTCTGGAGCTCCTGTTTGCGCTGGTTGAGCGCATTAAGTTCAGTTTCGGCCTGCGTACGCTTCCTTTCACCTTCACGGCTTTTTTGATACATATTCCACGTTGGCCGAATGAGCATGAGCAGGATGAGCACAAGCACCGCAATCGAAGCGCGAGAATATAAGCGGCGGCGATTTTTTTGGCGCTGTTTCAGATAGTCCATTTGCTTGATTATAGCAGGGCAACTGGTATTATATCTGGAATCAAATGCTTTGGGACAAACGCAACAGAAAAATAATCAAAATCGTGTGGGGCGTATTGGCAGTACTCGTCATCGTCAGCATGGTCTTACTCTACTCTTCAAATCTCTTCGTAAGATAGAGTTTGTTCCGCCTATTCTGACTGAACCATTTTGAGGAAGACTTCGTGAGGAATGTCGACGGTACCTTCGGCTTTCATTCTCTTTTTTCCTTCTTTTTGTTTTGCCCAGAGTTTCATCTTTCGTGTTCTGTCACCACCGTACATATGCGCAGTGACGTTTTTCTTTAATGCAGGAATCGTACGAGAGGCAATAATCCTTCCAAGTGCCTTCGTTTGAACCTTTGTTGCAAACATCTGCTGAGGCAAAAGCTTGTACAGTTTTTCAACAATTTCTTTTGCTTCCCGCTCAACGGTTTGTCTTGAGACAACTCGAGCAAACGCTGGGACCAAATCGTCAGCAACCAACACCTCTATTTTTGACACATCAGCGGATCGAAGACCGATTGCCTCGTAAGAAAGCGATGCGTAGCCCGAAGAAGCACTTTTAACTTTATTGAAAAAATTACGCATGAGTTCCCGGAGAGGCATCTCGGCGGAAAGCGACGTGCGGCTGTCACCAAACGTTTCTGTGGCACCAACAATCCCCTCGTGCTCAAACAAAAGTTGAATCATGGTACCAACGTAGTCAGGCGGAACAATGATGGTCACCTTTGCCCATGGTTCGCGGACAGCGGCGATCTCGTGCTCTTCTGGGAAAAATGATGGTGAGAAAATTGTGAGAGTCTTATTATTTTTAAGATCGATTTCGTAATTAATACTTGGAGTTGTGATGATGAGCGTCACGTTTGATTCGCGACGGAGTCTTTCGGAAACAATTTCCAAATGAAGCATGCCCAAAAATCCACATCGAAAGCCTTTTCCAAGAATTCCAGACGACTCTTCTTCATATGAAAGCGCAGAATCAGTAAGTTTGAGCCGAGCAAGTGCCTGTTTGAGCACCGGAAAATCGTTCTGACTTTCAGGGTAAAGCGAAGACCATACGACAGGTCGAGGTTTGAGATACCCTGCAAGCGGAGGCATTGAATCTTTGGCATGCGAGACAGTATCGCCGACGGAAGCAATTCCTGGTTCTTTGATACCTGTCACGATATAGCCAATTTCGCCGACTCCAAGCGAAGCGGTCGGAGTTTCGTCTGGTGTAAAAATACCAACATCGTTTGAATTAAATTGTTTACCCGACACACAAAATTTAAGCGGCATATTTTTTGAAACCGTGCCGGACATGATTCGAACATACACAATGACACCTGTATGATTTGAATATTGGAAATCAAAAACTAATGCCTGCAATGGTTCGTCAGTTTCTCTTTTTACCTGCGGAGGTGGAATACGTGTTACTACGGCTTCAAGGAGTTTGTCGACACCTTCACCCGTTTTTCCGGATACTTTGATAATGTCTTCCCGGCGACAACCGAGGAGTGTAATCATTTCCTGTGTTACATCCTCAACCCGAGCAAGCGGTGAATCAATTTTTGAAATAACGGAAATAATCGTAAGTCCTTGTTCGCGAGCCATCTGAAGGGTTGAAAGTGTCTGGGCCTGCACACCTTGGGTTGCATCGACGAGAAGCATTGTGCCTTCCACCGCTTTGAGCGCTCGGGAAACTTCGTATGAAAAATCAATATGCCCCGGTGTGTCGATGAGATTTAAAATATATTCTTGGGGTTTGCCGCCATCGCCTGCATATGAATACCGCATCCGCACTGGCTGCATTTTTATCGTGATACCGCGCTCACGTTCAAGTTCCATGCTATCGAGCACTTGCTCTTTCATTTTTCGCTGTTCGATCGTGCCGGTAATCTCAAGCAAGCGATCAGCAAGCGTCGACTTCCCATGATCGACATGAGCGATTATTGAAAAATTTCTTATTTTAGATATGTCCATAATTAGACTTCGGATGGATCTGGGCCAATGACAGGGACCTTCCAGAACTTATGATGAAGCGCTTTAAACACTTCTTTGAGTTCTTTACTACCCAAAAGCCAGAGCAATAGAATACCGCATAAGAGGCCCGCAACGCCAGCGATGACAGCCTGGCCAAAAACACCGAAAAACGTGTCCAAAGAGAGGAAGGAACTAGCTATATTGAGGGCCATATAGGCCGTACACCCCATGAGAAAGGCCACAAAAGCCACCTGGCCCGTGATACGTGCCAAAACGCGGGCTACCCCACCAAAATCACGTTCAAAGCTGAAAATATGAGCAATTGCGGCCAAAATGCTCGAAATGGAGAATGCGAGTGGCAACACAAGAACACCTGTTCCGGAAACCCCTTGAACCCTGAAAACCGACTCAATCCATGTTTGAATTTCTGGAAATAGCACCACGAGACGCGACAGAAACGAGGCAGTTACGATGGTCACAATAACCGAAATGATATTTATATAAAACGGTGTTCGCGTATTCCCTGACGCATAGCGTGCTCGGGTAAAAAGTAAAATAAGACCTTGCGCAGCAAGTGATACCACAAAAAGAGAAAGTGCTGCTGCGGTGAGGCGCGTGTCCGCCCAACTGAAAGCTCCTGAACCCAAAATAACTCGTACGATGTGCGCACGAAGTACTACAAAGAGCGCGATGAGCGGCAAAGAAAAGAAAATGATGTAACGTGCGGTTGTTTTGAGCAGTTCTACAAATTTCTTTTTTTCACCAGAAACAAAAAGTGCGGCAAGCGTCGGGAACGCCGCGAGCGAATAACTTACCCCAACCACAGACAATGGCACTGACTGCAAATTAAATGCGAGGTTGAACACAGAAATCGAACCGACGCTCATGACGGACGCGAGTGAAATCAAAAAGAATTCTGAAATTTCTTGGGCAGACAATGCAAGAGTTCGCGGAAATGCAGAAACCATTACTCGAACGATTGCTTTGTATTTTTTGAGAGAAAACACAAACCGTGGCACAAGGCCTCGACTCATTACAAAAGGCGCCTGAACCAAGAAATGCAAAAATGCTCCAAACGCTACACCGCACACCAAACCAACCGACCCCAACCTCGGCGCAAAAAAGATCACGCCAATGATAATGCCGATGTTATAGAGAAGCGGGCTAATGCCGTAAATAAAGAAACGATTGTAATACTGGGTGACGCTCGCGAATAAATTTGAAAGGCCAAGAAAGATCGGTGAAAGAAGGAGAATGCGAGTGAGCACGACGATCTGTCCGCGGAAAGGTTCTTCTGAAAAGCCTGGGAACAGATATGGAACGAGATACGGGATCAAGAAGAAAGCAATCGCCGAAACCGTTACCATCGCAACAATGAAGACAGAGAAAATGGCACTTAAGAATTCCCTTCCGGATTCATTACTCACCCGAACTTTTTCCGACAAAAAAGGAATAATGATCGATGCAGAAAAAATAGAGGCTACAACAGCAAACAAAAAGTCTGGAATTCGAAATGCAGCGTAATAGAGGTCGAGTGACGTACTTGCACCAAACGTATGCGCAAGCAAACGATCTCGAAGCAATGCCAACACCTGCGACAAAATCGCAAAGACACCCAAAAGATAGGCTGCTTCATGCAAACCATTTATTTCTCTGCCCAAAAAACTTATAAAATTTTTTACCATTATTAATTATTTTCTGACACCGACGACGCTTTCGAATCAGATACTTCATCAACCAATTGCGCATTTGCGAATGGATCGCGACCTGCACGCAAGTTTTCTAAAATTCGAGAGAGCTCTGCATTGTCTTGATTTTCTTTCTTGAGATTCTCAAAAATCGAAATTGCATCATCAACACGTCCAACTTTTACATATGAAAGTCCGAGGAAATACTTTGCATTTGCGTATACTGGCTGTAAAGAAAGCGCGTGAGTAAAAGCGTCGATCGCTCCATCCCAATCGTTGTTTTCATATCTCAAAAGACCAAGTCGGAAATGGGCAGAAGGGTCAGACGCAGACGGCTGAATCGACACAACCTTTTCGATAGATTTTATTGCAGAAGTAATGTCTCCGTTTGTGAAATCTAATTGCGACTGCAGGAAGTACGCATCAACATAATTTGGTTTCAGTTCAAGACTCTTTACGAGATACTCTTTTGCCTTTGGAAAATTTCTATTTGCGATTTCAAGATTAGCCAAACCAAGAAACAGTGCAGGATTTCGCGGACTAAGCTTTATCGCTTTTTCATACGAAATCTTCGCAGACTCATAGGAACCCTTTATACCAACAGGCACAATGGATTGATAGACTCGAGCGGCAATTAATTGATTCTGAAAATTTGCCGGATCTTTCTTTGTTGCCAAAAGCGCAGATTCCACAGCACTTCCCAGAACTCTCTGGAATTCCCCTCTTTCTGCTTCGGTAATTTGAGTCTTTCCTGCAGCCTGCGCCATGATGTTGTTTATCGTCAAAACATCAAGCTCCGCAATTGAACGATAGTACAAATCGCTCCCACTTAATTCAGCCGAACGAAGCATAAGTTTTTTACCAGCATCAACATTTTTCTCTGAATCAATAACAGAAAATGATTTTTGGAAAAAATAAGACGCCCTTCCTCGTTCAAATATGTGGTACCCAAGATTAAGACCCCCAACCAACACAAAAACTGCGCCGATAACTACTGCAAAGTTTAATTTTTGGACTCTATAGAACGGAAAGACCCACGACTCTCGTGAATCTACATAGAGCAATGATGCGATAAACAAACCCGTAAAAAAGAATGTGAGAGCAAATATGGTAATACCTGGAATATAGAAGATATTCATTACCCACAGGAACACAGTAGCAACAAGAGAAGAAACCAAAAAGTATCGAGTACGCGAATCCGCAGGACGCGTGAGCAACACCCTCACCCCGGCAAACAAAAGCGCCAGAAAGAAAGCGCCCCACGCCAAAACTCCAAGGATCCCTGTTTCTACGAAAGCTGTTGGAATAAATCCGATCCCCTGGCTAAACTGCGTATTCCAAAAATTAGTAGAGTTAATGTTTGGACGGAATAATTGCCACTGTTCACCAAACCTATTCGGCCCCGCACCCAACACTGGTGATGCACTGATCGTTTGAGTGAAAACTTGATACGTTGCAATCCACGATGGTCGAACTTCGAGATCATTTACCCCACGCTCGTGCGTGAAATTTTGTACGAAGTTATGACCAATCGGCAAAATAAAAATAACCGATGCAATGATGAGAATTATAGGTAGGACAGAAATCTTCCGACGAGCTGGTGTGACAGCCGTGCTCTGCTCCGACTCAACTGACACTTTCTTTTTCCCTGCAAAATATACAGACTGATGTATAAAAAATAAAACAGAGCAGACACCGAGAACATACCAAATCGTTACAAAATTAACAAAAGCAACCAATAACACGGAGACAACCAAAAGAATATAGAGACCGAATCGATGTTTCTTTCGTAACGGTAAAATTTCCAATGCAATAAGAGAAAGCAACGTGGTCATTGCAAAAAATATTCCAACCTCGTTCCACTTTCCAATAGTGTTACTGATTATGTCTGAAAAAATACCGAACGATAAAAATTTTGAACCAAGAAAGATTCGCAATACGTGAAAAATGCCGAGAACACCTGCAACGCAGAAGAAAGCACTGTGCGCAACGGTGAGTTTTTTTGAATTTGAAAAAGATACTGACACAAGGTACGTACACAACACCATAAGCAACAAAGAAATAAACGTACCGATTTCAAAACCGTATCCGATAAACGATCCTGTTGAAGAGCTACTGAATAGCGAAGCAAGTCCATACACAACAAGCGCCACAGGCAACGCAAGAAAAACGGGGTTTTTAGGGAGCACAAACGTCCCCTTTTTTATCAAAGATATGGTGAACAGAATACCCGTTGCAATTACTCCCAAAAAAACAAGAAGTGCTTTAGCGAATTGAAAGGAAAGAAAAAGAGAAGGAATGAAAAAAGTTGGAATCAAAATCAGTAAAAGTGTGAGTGCAACAAAGGGGATATTCTCAAAATTAATACCAACTAATCGATTTCGAGTTTGATCCATTTTTATTTTATTTAACATCCTAAAGTTATTTCATCATTATCACAAAAAAACTCCTCTCCAACAAGACAAAAACCCGCTTTAGGCGGGTTTTTGTTATTGTGTTTGCTCTGTGTCTATAAGCCGAATTCTGTACCACACAAACAGTTGTCTATTTGTATGGCGATAGCCATTTATCTAGCCTCGCGATTGCTCGCGCGGTCAAGCGGCACTTCCCTCGATTTCTCTTGGGACACGGCCTTGCACACAAGTAAGGATTTAGCCGTTGCACCTGCAAGTTACCTTGCAGCTCACCCAAACAAAACGTGAGTCATGAATGGGGCCGTATTTCTTTCGATCTACGGCGTCTCTGTTCGCACCTCGTGGATTGCTCCAGACGGGCGTTACCCGCTACTCTTGCCTACCAAAGTAGACAGTGTGTTCGGACTTTCCTCTCCTTTTTACAGGAGCAACTACCCGACACAGAGCTCATTTAATATACCACATAATTTGTCTTGTAACAAATAACGCCCCCTACGGCTGACTTCCTTCAGGACTTGATTCGGGCTGTGATGGCTGTGATTCCTGTTGAGGCTCTTCATTGGTATTCGAAGGAGTGTCTTCTGTGTTTGCAGTATTCTCTGTATCGCCAGGAATTTCTGGATCAATTTCTTCTGCATCGGGAACTTCATGGTCTGTGGTTGGATCTGGTTTAAACGGTGTGACAACTACCGGTATATCATTTTCATGCTTTGATGGTTTCTTTTCACCGTCTTTATTTCTAAAGTATTCCTCAATCGCCTTTCTCACCAAACTCTCTATTTCGGATTCAGACAAAGGTCGAGAAGGTGTATCGTCATTATTATCCGAACGACGTGGTCCGTCTGGTTCGTCACGCTCATCGCCTTCGTTATCAGCTGATGAGGGTACGCTCTGCGGATGAATTTCTTGAGTCTCCCTTACAACTGGATTGTACGAAGGAAAAACTTTTTCTCTTTTGTCGAAAAATCTACCAGCAAGCCCGGAGTACGTTACGCTTGCAACTTTATTACTCCGTCCGATTTCTTTTTCTTTTTTCTGAACTTCAGAAAGATACGAAATTTCCCGATCTACAACTTGTCCCATCTCGCGAGCAACCCAGAGGCCCAAATCCTCACCTTTGAGAGCTGCCTTTGAGACCTTGAGAGTTTTTTGATCTAAAAAGTCTGACCAGACATAATCAATCACTCCAATATTTTTTAGCGTATACAGAACATAATAATTTTCTGGATCTTCTGAAACGGAAACGATGCGCGGTGTTGGATCAAAAGATGACATTCGTACAGCTAAAATTCGAGAATTATCGACTGAAACTATTTGTTGGTTTTGAGAAACAACCATGCTTGGATTTGCAGCGAACGTAGTACCTGCAATAACAAATACTGCGCCGACAAGAATAACGAAAAAGTTATTGTATGCAATGAAGTGAAAAAATCCTCTTGATTCAGTATTTTTATTCTTCATATTTGTATCGTTATTTTTAAGGTTATTCATATATATGGATTAAAACGCTGAACACATTATAAAACTTGCTCCAGCCACGCTCACACCCGTATACGCATATAATTCTGAAACATCGGAGGCTGTAAGCCCTCTACTATATATACGCACATCATCGATACTTCCGTTAAATGGTCGGTCGTTGGCCCCGCGATCACCAATCGACACAGAGACTCCAGCAGCGTCTACGATAGCACCGAAGTTGGCGCTCGTTTTAGATGTGGCAAGTGTACCGTTTTTATACAAAGAAACTGTACCAGAAGGTTGATAGACGAA
>CAZBJL010000001.1:57443-59340 GCA_964492195.1 uncultured Candidatus Saccharibacteria bacterium | reverse complement strand
CCAATGACAACTTTTTGACCAGATGAACCGAAGGTGAATGCCTTGCCAACCTGGCCGGTTACACCGAGCGTTGGGCTTCCCGAAATTGTTCCGTCGAAGTTACTGCTTGAGCTGTCGTCGGCGTTAGTACCCGAAAGTTCATCCAATTTCCAATACCCCACAAGACCGGTGGTAATGTCAGCGCGAGCAATGGCAGGCGTCAAAGTAAAAGTGAAAATAGCAATACAAAAAACGAGAAGATTTTTACACATATATTTTTTGTATTTTTTTAACATATTATTTTAGAAATTAAGAACACTTGAACCAAAAATCTTCATCGTACTTGTTGCTCCTGTTGCAATAAACGCGATCACGTCACATTTGTTTGCAGTCGTTGTAAGGGTCGGCGCTGTCCCACCAGTCCACAACACGGCACTGTCCCATGTAGCAGTTCTTGAACCAGTTGAATCCTGACACGCTACGAGACGCATCGTCTGGCTCGGAACGTAATTAGTGAAAGTGAAAGCTGTCGCCTGATTCATGACAATTACTTGCTGATTACCCTGGAGCCAGTTAACTGTGACGTTTGCACCCGCAGACACGGTCTTTTCTGTTGTAGTGATGGCAGAGTTTGTTCCGACAGACACTGCAGCAAATGGAGTTGAGCTTGCTACGCCAACAGAGGTTTCTGCAATAATATTTCCGTTTCCGGTTGGCGCTCCGGTCGCACAGCTTCCACCAGAACATACCCAGAGATTTTGATCATTCAATCGGAAATCTCCGCCGGTTGGGTTTACGGTAAGGTCACCAACGCTATCTGTGGTGAAATCAGTGTAGTTTGTCGTGCCGTTTGTAAGACGAATCTGTGAAGAGCTGTTTGCATTAACGACATCGAATTTTGCTAACGGACTCGAAGTACCAACGCCGATACTACCGTTTCCAAGAACATGAAAAAGCGAAGCATTCGTTGTTGAAGCGATTGCAAAGAGTGGAAACAAAGCAGACTGTTGAGAAAGCGTAGAAACAGAAAGCATTGCAGAAGGTGAAGTTGTACCAATACCAACGTTTCCGTTTCCAAGAACATTGAAAAGAAGACTGTTTGTCGTACTTGCGATAGCAAACAACGGTGTTCCTCCAGGTTGCTGTGTTGTACTAGAAACAGACAACTTTGCGTATGGGCTAGATGTACCAATACCTACATACCCTGTCGTAGACAAAAATAGTGTGGAGGTTGCGGACAATGTCGTACCGCTTGCGCCGTAGTATGGAACTTGACCGGTTGTACCAGAGCCAATTCCACCACCGACACAAGTACCATTAACAGAGAAGCAGCCTGTGCGAATATCAATACCACTTCCAAATGTTGAAGTGGCAGTTGCAGAAATATTTATTGTATTTGCACCGGTGTTACCAAGGGACAAAAGCGTTCCCGGCGTTGTAGTACCAAGACCAAGGTTACCTGCATTTAAATACGAAGCACCCGAATTATTCAAAAAGAAATTTCCGTTTGCAGAGGCGAGACTTGTATCATTCAAATACATAGAACCTGTTCCTGTGCGAAGCGTACCTTTAACCCACAAGTTTGAAGTAAAGGTCGATGTCGCATTTGCCCCAGTACCTGTAACGTCGATAAAGCCAGCAAATGTTGATGTTGCAGTTGTTGAAGTTGCGGTAAAGTAATCCGCTCGGACATCTTGATTGAAGACACCGCGACCCGCAACAGAAAGCTTTGCGTATGGAGATGTTGTACCAATGCCCACGTTTCCATTTCCGAGCACACTGAAAAGATTGGTATTCGTGGTACTTGAAACAGCAAATAATGCTGTCTCTCCGGCTTGCTGTCCTGCAGTAGAAACAGACAATTTTGCGTACGGAGATGTAGTTCCGATACCAACATTCCCCGTTGTCGCCAAGAATA
>CAZBJL010000001.1:0-57343 GCA_964492195.1 uncultured Candidatus Saccharibacteria bacterium | reverse complement strand
TTTGCGTACGGAGATGTAGTTCCGATACCAACATTCCCCGTTGTCGCCAAGAATAAACTCGACGTTGCCTTAAGTATTACACCGTTTGCGCCGTAATATGGCACTTGACCCGTAGTACCAAAGCCAATTCCACCGACACATTCACGGTTGATTGCAAAACAACCGCTTAGAATGTTAATACCACTTCCAAAGGTGGATGTTGCTGTTGTAGAAATATTGATTGTGTTATCCCCAGTGTTACCGAGAGATAAAAGGGTGCCTGGAGTTGTGGTACCAATACCAACCTTGTCACCAAAAGACACGAGTCCGAGACCAGTTTTGATTGCGTAGTTTAAATTATCCGCACCGGTAATGTCTCCAAGGTTAAGACCATACAAATAAGTTGCATGTCCTGAAATTTCAGTAATACTACCTCTAAAAAGAGCGGCGTCACTAACTGTTCCACTATTCCAAGTAAGTTTTGCATTAAACTGCGAAAGAGTGTCGAGGGTATTTGTATACGGATAATCATCCCCCAGATTTTGTGTACCCACATTTCCAAGAAAACCTGTAGCAGCGTATGCGCCTTTAGTACCATATATAATAGGTTCTGCAACAAACGACGAAAGTGACTTTCCTGCATCATCTCCCGTATCCAGAGCGCTACTGTCGGTAAAACCAACATAAGTTGACAATGGCTCTGTTGAATTGTATTCTCCATCCAACCTCACTCCGTCTGTATAATTTCCCAACATCTGCATTCCATATGCTAGGTGAGCGAGTGGAACAGTTGCTTGAACAACTATTGAATCGATATCTTCAACTCGATCAGTCACCACAAGACTGTTTCCAATGTCTACATTTCCCTCGAAGTTGTTAAGTCCGTTAGGATTTAATGCGGTGTACTGGAATGCAGCAGCTGTGCCCGCAACAGACAGGGTAGCATATGGAGTGTCTGTACCGACACCAAAGTTTCCACCCATAAATGAATACCCACTATTTGCATTAAATGCCATAGTTTGAGCAGAATCATCGAGGAAAAAATTAGTTGCGTTTGCAGCAGAATTTGTATCTCCGAACGACACGTTGTGACTCGCTTGGTCTGCGAAAAAGACCGTATTACTTCCACTTTCTCCAATGCGGACTGTTGCAGTGTTGGCGTCATTGTCGACATGAAGAGTATCGCTCGGGTTTGTATTTCCAATACCAACGTTGCCGTTTGAAAGAACACTCAAGACTGTAGCCAAACTTGGACCAAAAAATTCTGCGATTTTACCCGCACCATTTTGGACGAAAGAAAGAAACGTTGTCGCTGTCGTGGTTGAATTTGTCGCATCATTTCTAAGGAACTGCTCGCTTGAAATTCCGTCGAGTGTGTCTGCCACAAATGCAGCTGGAACTGCACCGAGTTTTTTGCGCGGACTCATTTCCCCATCCCACGATGGTGAACCACTTGAACCTCCAATTTCGACACCGAGGTACAGTGTTTGGTTGAAATCAACTGATGTAAGCGGTGTTGAGCTTCCAAGCATGACACTGAACAATCCATTGCTTACCGTGACCCTGTCGCCTACTGCGGTACTTCGATTTTCTGCCCACACGGCTGTGGTGGTTGCCGCTGTCGGAGATGTAAGGAGCCAGAACTTCATGTGATACGTTCCGTCAGCGACGGCGACGTTACTTAGATTTGTAAGTTTACCTTGATAGTTGATCTGTTTATTAAAATCAGCGCGTGCAACGTGAGCGTCAAAAAATGCACTTCCGCTTACCACCGTGAGCACAATCAAAAAGAATACGCCCAAAAATCTCATGTGTGATTTTTGTCGAATCATTATTTCTTTTTGAATAAAGCGCATCATGGTAATTAGAATTTTTTATACAAAGGAGCAGGTCGTGCTACCTGTTCAGAAGAAATTTTTCTCTTGATGTAGAGAGCAAGAATGATGAGCAGGAACAAAATCAACGCAATAACAAAGCTGTACAGCATCTCTGTTGTTCCAATTCCTCCTGGAAACTGACCTCCGGTGCCAACAAACACGTCCGGAATTCTTGAAATAAGCGTACCGGCGATAGACACAAGTCCTCGATGTTTGTGGTCGAGAATGTCTAATGTGAACTCATATGTTCCCGATCGTTCAAAAGCAGCGATCTCGGCCTCGTACGCAGTTTTGTCAGCGTTCACGCGAAGCAAGAATGAAAATGTTTTGTTTTTATCGTCAGGATCAAAAAGTGTAACGACAATTGTTTTTAAAATTTCTGGCATCTTTTCGTAATCAATAGAGATGATTAAATTTCTATCTCCATGGATTTCGACCGTGTTGCCTACAACAGGAAGCTTTGTATTGTTCTGAACAAAATCAACATTCCCTAAAACAAAATTTCGAAGGAGTGGGTCAATAGATTCTTGCGGCAATTGTAAAATTCCTCCGAATAGTTTTCCTGGAGCAAATTCTTCACCAGGAAGGAGAAGGTGGGCACTTGTAACGGCACCTGAAGAATAATTCCCTGCTGCGTCGAGGCTAAATGCGGTGTAATAGTATGTTTTACCAGCAACAACCGCCCTGTCGACAAACCTTTCGGCCTCGCCTTCATATATAACCTGGCCGTCAAACGGATCTCGAGGGAAGAATAATTCCGACTTTACGATTCGAACCACGCTCGAATCTACGTTTGGATGTTTCCAGGTAAGGGTAATGTCTGTACGGCTTGGTGTTGCCACAAAGTCAGAGACGTTTGCTGGCGCAAAGGTATCTGGAAGTGAAAGTGTTGTGAACTCTTGACCATTCACAAAAAGTTTTCGGCCGTATCCATCCGTGAGTTCAATTTTGAAAAAATAATGCCTTCCTGGAGATAAGTCCGTCAAAAGCACGGAATGATCTTTCTGATACAAACCGCTCGCAAGACTACCGAGCTCGTAGTCAGGAGTTGTTCCCCAATACACGATTGCTCGTGAATATGTATTCGTACCAAATTGAATAACAGCGTTTTCAAAACCAGGTGACACATTGAGATGTGTTAAACGAAACACGCTACTGCCGCCAGTTGTTGATGTGTCGCGAGTGTCTACTGGTGGTGGCTCCACAGG
Organism: uncultured Candidatus Saccharibacteria bacterium; assembly: GCA_964492195.1. Lineage (GTDB taxonomy): Bacteria > Patescibacteriota > Minisyncoccia > Phycocordibacterales > DATGWK01 > JAHFLV01. Next base: position 54,279 of record CAZBJL010000001.1, on the reverse strand, counting down.
AGGAAGTGAAAATGTTGTAGACGACGCAGCTGCCGACTGTCCTGATTCATTTGACGCCGCATCAAACGCTGAAACGGTGTACGTATACGTCGTAGCTGGAGAAAGACCGGTGTCAGAATATGTCGTTCCGACTGAAGTCGTGAGGAAACTTGCATCACGGTAAATGTTATAGCCGGTTACTGCTGTGTCGTCTGTTGAAGCAGTCCATGAAAGGTCAATTTGAGACGTAGATACTGCGGTCGCAACCAAACCAGTTGGAATTGAAGGCGCGGTAACGTCGAGCGAATTTGAAACTAACTGACCAATACGAAACTGATCTTCAGCAGCAAATACTGAAGGTACAACAAAACTCATGAGAATCGCAACGAGTATGACGCTGGTAAAAATTTTCTTCATTTTTTAAAGTGATACTGCGGTGATCGTCGTTGTAGCCGTGTAGGTATCCTCGACCTTTGGACTCGAAGCACCGATCGTGAGGCGGAATTTTATCGTTGTTGCGGTACCGCTCGGATGATTCCCCGACGTTCGGCTGACAATCGTGTCGTTTGTCGTTGAAATTGCATTCCAACACGCATCAGCGGTGTCGCTTGCGCCCACGTTGCAGACTGAACCGTTGTCTTTGTACTTCGATGCAATATCTGTTCCTTCTGGACTAAATCCAAACTCTGCAGAAGTCGCAGGCACAGAAAAATTCAAATCTGGGATTCCTCCTACGACAGGCGTGTAATTGTCGATGCTGTCGCCTTGCGTATTACCTTGCATTGCAGGGCTCGAGCTTGCCTTGAAATACAACTCATAGCCAGCCGAGCTGTCTGTGGTGACAGTGGTCACCGTTGAGCCGTTTGAAGTACCTCCCGTGAGACCACCGAGCGCTGGACTCATGGTGACGTCAGAGGCATTCGTCATTGCAAGGTAGACTTCATTCATATTTTGGTACCCGGCGTGGAGGTTGTAACTCGCACTTTGGGAATCCCCTGTAGCAACTTCACCAAACGTACTTTCATTTTTATAACTTGCTGATGTACTCTGTCCGCCGCCAAAATTAACGCTATCGCTTTGGATTGAATAACTCGTACTCGACATAACTGCTGCCAAAACTACAAAAGGCGCTGTTCCTCCCACCAATGGAAAAACCATCATAATGAGTGCGCCGATTATAAAAATTGTTTTGACAGAAAATTTCATATACTAAGCTTTTCTTTTGATCTCAAAACGACCGATAATCAATCGAAGGAAGAACACAATGAGGAAAATCACGACAGCGACAGTGGCTGCAATTTTCCACGGGATTACCCAGAAAGAAAATTCGTTTGTGTCGATAATGTCGCCGTAGCCTCGATTGATCGACGCTGATGCTGTGTATCGACCAAAAAGAAATGATCGATTCCATGACACTTCGCGTGTGCGCACTGACTGTGGCATCGCAAACCACGGATCAACTTCAATTCCACCAACTTCCTCACCGACCATATTTTTTATTCTGATTTCTCCATATGGATTCAAATGAACTGAACCATTGTTTTCATACAACAATTTAAAATTGATTGGGCCACTACCAAATAATTTTTTGTTATTTGCTGTGTTGAAACTTGAAACATGTCCATCTTCCATAACGTCACCAGGAGTTTTGATGAAGAACAAAACTCCGAGTCTTGAAACAATTGCAGATGACTGCGAAGCCGCAGTTTTGGTTGCTGTTGTACTTACGAGCACGCTTCCATACCTGCCACCTGGTTCTACGTCGACTGGTAACGTAACTGTTACTGGCACCACTGCTCGTTCTCCGTTTTTCAATTCAAACGTTTTGCTTTCGAAATGCAAAAAATCCTTTAATGAATACGGACCACGTTCATTACCAAGCAACACAACAGATTCATCTGGATTTTTTGAACCAGTAAAATCTTCAACTTGGAGAGTGAAAGTTTTTGTATCTCCTGTTCGATTAGAAACCATGATTGCCGCTGTTTTGCTTTCGCCAGGATTAAGTTCGATCTCGATCTTTCCTGGACCAACGACGAAATCTTTATTCACCACATTTGCAACATCAATTGATTCGATCTTATACGCCGCGTGCACAAACATCGGCTGCATAACAAAAAACATGATCACGAAGACCGTACAAATCTTTCCGAAATATTCTTTTAGGTATGAATTCACTTTCATAGAGGTTAGTTAGTAGTTGCTGTAAGCGTTGTCGTTGCGTTATATGTGTCTTCTGGGATAGATGATCCAGAATTGATCGTAAGTTTGAAGCTGATCGTTGAAGTCGAACCAGAACCTGGAGTTTCGGAATTTCTAACGATTGTCGACGTCGCTACCGTTGATAATCCGTACCAACATGAAGCAGAACCGCTGGTGTCAGTTGAACCTGTGTTGCAAGTAGTTGAACCGTTGTCCAAAAACTTCTGCGCTAAATCAGCAGTGGTGCTTGCAGAAACTGTGTAACCAAACTCGGCACTTGTTGGAACTGAATACGTGAAATCCGGGATTCCAGTTGCAACAGGTGTGTAGTCCGCAATGCTTGTTCCCTGTGTATTTGCCTGCATTGCTGGGCTTGAACTTGCCTTGATGGTCATGGTGTACCCTGCAGAATCGTTCGTAAGCACAATGACAGTCGTTGTACCGTTTGAAGTACCGCCCGTCACGCCGCCCAATGCCGGCGACATCGTCACATCAGCTGCATTCGTCGCAAAAGAAATTTCTGATGTGATCGACTGCGAAATCGTAAACTGATCTTCTATAGCTCGAGTAATAACTGGTTCCGAAACAAAAAACATGAGCAACACAATCAAATTCACTGTGAGCCCGACAACTAAAGATTTTTTTAAATATTTCATCTTTTTTTTCTAGTTATTAATTGGCACTACTACGTACACATACTCATCTTCACTCTTATTCCTAAACACCGGCTTCAGAATCCCCGACGTTCCAGACTTGTCCGGTAGAATCTCGGTCTCATCAGAAAAAGAATCCCGAACGTATTGTTTTACGCGTTCGTTAATTTCCGTATCGGGGGATGCTGGTAGCACCGTTACCCCGAGCTGGACATTGGCCGCCTGATTTTCAACCCCTTGATTGAAAACAAGTCTTAACTTTTTTGAAGCAATTTTAAAAATATTACCCGTACCGCGATACACGACCTGTATCGCGGTATTCACTTTCTCCGCAATCATCATCCCAACTGAATCAAGCGCGTTTGCAGAATACGAAACCGAACCCTGCACTCCGCTTCGATACAGACCCACCGAAGCGACAGTGTCGGTGAATTTGTTTTCGAGAGAGATAATTTTTTCTGCAGGCTCTGCAACGAGCGCGAGTGATTTGACCATGTTTCCGCGGCCAATAAAAAATGGGGTGACAATTATTGCAAAAATAACAACAGAAACGGTGAGGGCGAGTTTTTGAAGAAAAGCTTGATTCTGTGTTTTTTCAGAACCTCGGTCGATGAAGTTCAAAGCGTCCTGATGAAACGACCGAAAAGCAAGACCACTATTTTGGACATTGTCTAGTAGGTCAGTAGAAATTGGGGCTTCGGTGGGAAATGCTGGCGTTGCACTAAATGTAGGAACATCGACTTCATCGTTTGTGGGATTTGTATTAGAAATTTCAGGGGTCGCAATTTTTGGAGAAGCGATTGGTCTACCGCGGTGGGAAGCACTCGCAGAAACTTGGTGGTTAATAAGCGAAGTTTCGTCAACAAACCAGGTGCGTCCCATCATCTTGCAAGCCAATGAACCCTTTCGGCAGAGTTGGCCGATATAGTCAGAATTATAGCCAGTTATTTTAGAAGCTCGGCTAGCCGAGATATATTTTTTATCTTCAAAAAAGAACTCGTGTCTCATAGAAAGAGTATACAAGTTTGCACTGCCAAAAATTGACTGAAAATCATTTCATTTTGTGGATAAATTCATTTCAATTATTGGTTACCTTTTCAGATTTAAGCGAGCAAATTCAAGGTTAGTTTTGATAACACGTTTTGATGTGGTCAAAACCATCTCCAACTTCCATTTTTTGATATCAAAAAAAATTTAGGACTCGGCCGATCACGATTTTACCTGTGGATCAAAACATTGATAAAAGTTGTAATAAAAGCTACTGTTTTAGTAAGGTTTAGTAATCTTTATATACGATGTCAAAAGAGTTTTTAACAATCAAAGAAGCAGCAGCACTCATCGGAGTTACCCCACTCACTCTTCGCAATTGGGACAATAGCGGCAAGTTTACTGCCTCTCGACACCCGATTAATCACTATCGAGTGTACAAAAAGGCTGAAGTTGAGATGCTTATCGAGGACATGAAGACAAAACAAATAACAACGAAAAGACCCAAAAAACAAGTACTCAAGCTCAACATTAGGCATATCGAATAGTGTTCAAAATTTCAGAAAAATGCTCAAAAAAAACGGCATATGCCGTTTTTTTCTACCCCACTTGTTAACCCCTACTACCCAATTACTTTCAACAAAAGGCCCTTCAAAATTTCTGGATTACCAGCACCACGACTTTCTTTCATGCACTGACCGAGAAGGTACTGAAGTGCTGCTTGTTTACCAGATTTAAAATCTACAACAACGGTGGGATTTGCAGCAACTACTTTTTCAACAATTGGCATCAATGTATCTTCTCCACTTTGCTGCATGAGACCAAACTCTTTTGCAATTTCTTCCGGACTTCCACCTTTTTCAAACATGACCTTGAGGATGTCTTTTGCACCACGTGATGAAACTTTATTTTCTGAAGTCATCACTATAAGTGAGGCGAACAATTCTGGAGCGATCTGGGTTTCAGTCCAACGTGCTGAATTATTTTTAACCAAAGATGCGAGGTCAGAATTTATATAGTTTGAAGCAGTTGAGATGAGTTTTTTATTTGAAGACAAACTAGAAACAACTGATTCGAAATAATCACCCCACTGTTTTGAACGGACAAAAATTTCAGCATCTTCATCACGAAGTCCGAATTCAGTTTTGAAACGTTCCCGTCGAACCCACGGTAGTTCTGGTAACTCCCCTTTTACCTTTTCTGGCGCGAGGTCTGGAATTTCTGAAATATATATTTTTGGTAAATCTGGATCTGGAAAATATCGATAGTCGTGTGACTCTTCTTTTAAACGTTGCGAAAACGTTACTTCTTTATTTTCATCCCAGCCGCGAGTTTCTTGGACAATCTTTTCTCCTTTTTCAAGCAATGAAATGTGGCGCTCGATTTCAAAAGCAACAGCTTTTTCGACAGACTTAAATGAGTTCAAATTTTTTACTTCAACTTTAGTGCCGAGCTTTCCATCTGTTCCAACAGAAATATTTGCTTCAACACGCATTTCCCCTTTTTCCATGTTTGCATCCCCTGCTCCCAAATACTGCAAAAGAAGTTGGAGCTCTTTTGCAAACGCAGTTGCGTCTTCCGCTGAATGAATCACAGGATCGGTTACGAGTTCCATCAACGGTACTCCTGCACGATTAAAATCAACGAGACTTTCTGTACCCGTGTCGTGTGTTGAACGCGCGGTATCTTCTTCGAGATGAATGCGAGTAATAGCGATGTTGTTGAGCATGCCGCCAGAAACGAGTGGATTTTTATACTGACTGATCTGGTAGCCTTTCGGAATGTCTGGGTAGAAATAATTCTTTCGATCGAATTCAGTGAAATTAGCAATTGTGCCACCAACAGCGAGGCCCATTTTAATAACATGTTTTACTGCTTCTTTGTTAATGACAGGCAACGTACCAGGATGACCCATACAGATGGGACAAATATTAACGTTCGGACGATCCTCATCTGGATCGTTTTTAGAATTACAGAACATTTTAGTCCTTGTTTTGAGCTCGGCGTGAATCTCCAAACCGATCGTGGGCGTATATTTCATGCTATTTTTTTGATTTTAATGCGGCTTTTGAGGCACTTTCGAGTCGCTTCACTATAGTCTGACTAAGTTTTTTGACGGAATCAAGGTCATGAATAGACACAACGAGTACTTCGTCAGCAATAGCTTCGAGTGCTTTCTTTTTACTTTTTACATCTTCAGGAGAAACAGTGTCAGTTTTTGTAAGAATAACGATTTCAGGTTTCTTTAAAAGCTCCGAGTTGTACGCGGTGAGTTCATCCTTTACTGATGTATATGCAGACGCGACGTTTTCATTTTCAGCAGAAATACAATGAAGGAGCAATGTGGTACGAGTAATATGTCGAAGGAATTTATATCCAAGACCCCTGCCTTTTGATGCACCGGAAATGAGTCCGGGAATGTCTGCAAGAACGAAACCGAAAAGTGGCCCGAGATGAGGTTCGAGGGTTGTGAACGCATAGCTACCAACTTTTGACGTCGCATTGGTGAGCGCATTCAAGAGGCTGGATTTACCAGCGTTTGGCAAACCAACAAGACCGGCATCTGCAACAAGCGCCAACTCAACCCAAAACGTCGCTTCTTCACCAGGCTTACCAGGCGTGCTTTGCATCGGCTTTACGTTTGTAGAAGCTTTAAAATGCTCGTTACCAAGACCTCCTCGTCCTCCTTCGAGGATTTTTATAATTTGTCCGTCTTCAAGAATAGTGACAACTTTTCCTGTAGTGAGATTTTTAACCGAAGAACCTATAGGAAAATCGATAATGAGATCTTCGCCTGCTTTGCCGTTCATGCTGTTTTTGAGCCCAGAACCGCCGTTTGTTGCCGCAAACTCTTTTACGTGTCGATAATTAGAAAGAATATTGAGATTTCGAACACCACGAACAAGGACGTCACCGCCCCAGCCGCCGTTTCCGCCAGCGGCACCTGCTTTGTCCTTACCCTTTTCATGGCGCCAACGAACCACACCATGGCCACCATGGCCGGCTTTTATATGAACCTGTATCTCATCGACAAACACCATAATCTGTTGACTATACGCTAAAATGGCTCCCTCTCGCAAGGTTAAGAGTCCTATGGCTCTATTAGACGATTTTAGGCTGCAACAGCGATTTGAGCGAGGCGTAGGGCCGCTTCTTTTGAGTCTGCTGCCGTCACAAAGAGCTTATTGTGGCAAAAAACACAGCCAGGAACGCCTGTTACTGCGGAAAGCTCCTTACCCCTTTTACCTGCCCAGGATTGTGGTAGATTTTTGCGATTTTCAAATGCAGTATCGTTGTTTCGTACCGCCTTCACCCGCCAGTTATTATCCTTTGGAAAAATTACGTAGAGAGGCTCTTTGAACTTGGAAATTACTTGTTCCCACGGAAAATGTTTTTCGAGAATAATAATTCTTTTATCGACACTTTTTTCATAGGCTTCAATAACAAATTTTTCTGCTTCGAGGACACTTTGTGCATCTTTAATTTCTCTTGTAAGAACTTTTTTTGCAAAAGAAACTGCGTCAGAAAAAATCGCGTCTGGTTCAGACGCTTCATTCCAGTGTGGATTCATCGCACCAATTATTGAGGAAATGTCATACGCTCGAACACCTGGAACAATTTCTTTGCAAATTGCGACGCCATTGTCGAGCGCATCAATCGGCTGAACGAGTCGCTGGTCGATAAGTGCGGCCACCTCTGCTGAACCGCAGATTTTTTCACCGTACGCTTTCCACACGAGTCCAAACGATGCGTACGGAATTGAATTTTGCCTTTCACCTGCCCCACCGATCTGATGATGGTCAAAGCGGTTTTTTACTGGATCATGCACACCACCGACGTCTACAACATATTCCGCCTTTTGAATAATTCCTCCGTCTCTCGTTCTTACAATTTTTATTCTTTTAGAATTACCGACAAGCAAAAATAAAGATGCGACGGCAAATGCATCGTCTGCGTGAAATTCACCGTTGTGAGCAACAATCGTAACCTTAGATTTTATGAGCATGTCGCTTACGATACACGAACTTTCTTCCTTCTTCAACGAAGACGATCGTACTTGAAATCAACACAGCGATCGCAAGTTCACGGAAAGACAGAGCTGTAGTGCCAAGAACTTTTTGCAGCACAGGATGATATATCGCAAACAGTTGGAGGATAATGACGACAAGCGTTGCACCGATAAGGTATGGATTTTGAAAAATTTTATTCCAGATGGGCTCTTTTTCTGATCGAACATTCCAGACATTCCACCACTGAAACGCTGCCAAAATCGTGAGCGACATCGTATATGCTTTTAACGGATCAATTTTTATAACCGACGCAAACACAAACACAGTGATCACAGCCATCGTAATGCCCATCATAATTGCCCGGATAAGTGCCACACGGTCGAAGAAAAATCTGTTGCCTCCTTTAATAATTCTCGAGGTTCCAAGTTTTTCTTTTGGTTCAAACGCAAGCGCCGCCACTAAAAATCCATCTGTGACGAGGTTCAACCACAAAATCTGCGTAGGAAACACCGGTGGTGGCAAAAATGCAAACATAGCACCCACCACAGCCAAAAATTCTCCAAGGCCCGTTGAAAAGAGATAGAGAATGACTTTTTTAATACCAAAATAAATATTTCGACCTTCCTCGATTGCAAGCACAATGCTATTAAAATTATCATCAAGAAGAACAATATCAGCTGCTGATTTGCTTACCTCTGTTCCAATTTTTCCCATTGCTATACCAAGGTCAGCCGCAACAAGTGAAAGAGCATCATTTACACCATCGCCTGTCATAGCAACAATGTCACCATTTTTTCTAAAGAGCTCGATAATGTTGAGTTTGTCTTCGGGCATCACACGAGCAAACACAGAAACTTTTGGCAACTGTTTCGCAAGCTCTTCCTTTGAAAGGGTAAAAAGTTCCTTACCAGTAAGAATCGTGTCACCTTCAAGAAAAATTCCCGCTTCACGAGCAATAGTTTCAGCGGTCACTTTGTGGTCGCCCGTAATCATCACAATTCGCAAACCGCTTTGTTTTGCTTTTTCTATAGATTCTCGGACACCTTCTCGGAGGACATCCCGCATACCAAAAAGGCCACCAAATGTTGCGGCCTGAACAGGCGCACCACCCAGTTCGCCCGTGTAGTTTGCAATTGCGGAAAACGCCACAACACGCAAACCCTCTCGAGACATTCGATGTATCGTTGATTCGATTTCCTGCCTATACTCCTCTGTCATTTTTCTCGACCGACCTGCGTACCAAAAATGAGTCGACAAATCGAGGACAGATTCTGGTGAACCGATTACCGTAAGAAAGGATTTTTTCTTTACCGCATGAAGCGTCGCGTGATATTTAAGCGATGCATCGAACGGCAAGTCACCGATTTGTGGTTCTTCTTGTTCGAGCTCATCTTTACGAAAACCAACCTTTTCACCAAAGACAAGAAGAGCGGCCTCGGTCGGATCTCCGGAAACTTTCCAGATTCCCTCTTTTTCTCGAAACATGACTCGAGCGCTCGCACAGAACGTTGCAATCTTGCCGGCAAAAATAATTTCTGGATGATTTGTCGGGTCAATTGCAATGCCATTTTCCAAAATGTCACCTTTCGGTTCGTATCCTTCGCCAGATACAGAAAAAGTTCTACCCGCGATAAATACTTTTTCAATCATGAGCTCGTTTTTTGTTATTGTGCCAGTTTTGTCGACTGCAATAACGCTCGCCTGTCCCAGTGCTTCAACCGCAGTGAGATTTTTGACAAGCGCATTCTGTCGAGCCATTCTCGAAGCGCCAATCGAAAGGATCAAAGTAATTACTACAGGCAAACCTTCAGGAACAAGCGAAACTGCCACTGCCACAGACGTGAAAAACATTCCCTGCACTGAGTTTCCATAGAGAATTCCGAGACCAAACACTCCTGCCGAAACAACAAGGACACCGAGACCAACATATTTTGAAAGAATCTTAATACTTTTATGAAGTGGTGTTTCCGTATCAATTGTGATTATTTTTCGAGAAATACCACCAATGATTGTCTCAAGTCCGGTCGAAACAACCACAGCTCGCGCCGTACCTGCAACTACAAGCGAACCGCGAAATACCATATTGGATGTTTCTGGTGACTCTTCACTTTTCCTCACGACATCAATCTTTTTTACAACAGGAACAGATTCACCGGTAAGCGCTGATTCATCAACACGAAAATTTGTAATCTCAAATAACCTCGCATCAGCGGGAATTTTGTCACCTTCGCGAAGAACGATAACATCTCCAGGGACAATTTCTGTATCGACGATTACTTCCTCAACACCTTCACGAAGTGCCACAGCTTCAGTCTTCGTAAAATTTTCGAGTGCTAAAAGGGTATTTTGAGCTTTGCCTTCTTGAAAAACACCAATAACAGCATTCACCAATAAAACCGCAAAAATAACGATTGTGTCTGTAGCATCACCGAGAAAAAAGACAATGACGCTCGCAATACAGAGAATATATATGAGCGGATTTTGAAATTGCCGGATGAAAATTTTCGGGATTGAAAGAGTTTTTGCTTTTGGCAAACTATTTTCACCGTACTGTTTGAGTCTCCGCACAACCTCAACCAAACCCAAACCACGTTCGGTCGAGTTAAGTGACGCAAAACACTCCTCCACTTTCATGCTGCCCCAAGAATTTTGAACGAGTTTATTATTTTCTTTTACAGTGACGTGGGTCATTTTAAAAGAGATGCATCAGTAGAACCTCACCACACATACATGTATAGAAAAACGAAGTTCCATAGAACTGAATTATAACACGCGAGTATTCAGCACATTACGGAGAAATAATTACTACTTTGGGGTTGCGAGACGACTTTGATGTTCAGGAGAATTGATGAGACCACACTGCTTGTATTTTTTACCACTACCGCACGGACACGGATCATTTCTACCAATATCGGCAGCAGCTTTTGCTGAACCACTTTCAGGCTCTCGTACGCGACCAAAATGTACCTGTGGTTGTTCTCTCACTTCTTCAAACTTTTCTGGCGCAGAAGCACTGACCTGAGCAGCAATATTTGGAATTAATTTTAGAATTTCATCATTAATAGCCTCTTCCATATGTTTAAAGAGACTCAAACCTTCACGTTTGTATTCTGTAAGCGGATCACGCTGACCGTATGCACGAAGCTGTACACTTCCGCGCATATAATCCATCGCTTCGAGATGCTCAACCCAGAACATGTCTATTGCCTGAAGAATTACTCTCTGGAGAGATCGAGCAAATTGTTCATCGCCAAGTGTGGCACGTTTTTCGGCAATAACCTTTTTCAATTCTTCGTCTGAAGGATCGATGATCGAATCAATGTGTTCGTAAATGGTTTCAGCGTTTCCGGTCAAAATAGTGCGTCGACGAGTGTAAATTGTTTTTCTTTGGAAATTCAACACGTCATCAAACTGAAGAACGAATTTTCTCGAATCAAAGTTATGACCTTCAATTTTTGACTGGGCAGTTTCGAGTGCGCGTGTAATGAAAGAGTTTTTGATTGGTTCATCTTCAGCGAGACCAATTTTACCCATGAGCTTTTTAATCGCTTCTGGAGCGAAAATGCGCATCAAACTATCCTCAAGCGAAACGAAAAATTGGGTTTCTCCTGGGTCACCTTGGCGGCCTGTACGACCTCGGAGCTGATTGTCGATGCGACGCGCTTCGTGACGTTCTGTACCAATAACGACAAGACCACCGTTTTTTTGCATTTCAGCTTGGATTTCTGGAGTTGAAGGAATACCGCCAAGTTTAATGTCGACACCGCGACCGGCCATGTTTGTTGCAACGGTTACTGCACCTTTGCGGCCAGCTTGAGCAACAATCTCACCTTCTTTTTCATGATTTTTTGCGTTAAGGATTTCGTGTGGCACACCTTCATTTTTGAGGTACGCAGAAAGTAATTCATTTTTTTCAATAGAGACTGTACCAATAAGCACAGGCTGACCTTTTTGATGAAGCTCTTTGATTCTCTTCGCAACCGCTTTAAACTTTCCGAACTCTGTCTGGAAAATAAGATCGTCGTGGTCAATACGGATCGATGGCTTATTTGTTGGAATCGAAGCAACTTCAAGGCCGTAAACCTTGAAAAATTCTTCTTTCGAAGTAAGTGCAGTTCCAGTCATTCCGGAGAGCTTTTCGTACATTCTGAAATAATTTTGGAATGTAATAGAAGCAAACGTTCGCGATTCTTTTTGAATTTTTACTCCTTCTTTTGCTTCTATTGCTTGATGAAGACCTTCAGACCAACGGCGACCTGGCTGCATACGACCAGTAAACTCATCAACAATCACAATGCCATCGTCACGAATTACGTAATCGCGATCTAAGACATACAACTCTTTGGCTTTAATCGCAGTTTCAAGATGATGAACGTATTTGATACCTTTGTCGGTGTAAATATTTTCAATGCCGAGAGATTTTTCAACAGCAGTGATACCAGCGTCAGTGACACTGATCGCTCTTCGTTTTTCATCAATCGTGTAATCCTCTTCTTTTTTAAGCGTTTGGACTAATTTTGAAAATAGTGTGTACAAACCTTCAGACTCACCAGAAGGTGCAGAAATAATAAGCGGTGTTCTCGCTTCATCAATCAAAATAGAATCCACTTCGTCGACAATCGCATAATTGTAACCGCGCTGACGGAGCATCGACTGGTCATATTCAAGATTGTCGCGGAGATAATCGAAACCGTATTCGTTATTTGTGCCGTAGGTAATGTCTGCAGCGTACGCTTCCCTTCGGCTTGAACGACGAAGAAACTCATGCACAACTTTAAATGAGCCGAGTTCGTCGCGTTCAGTGTCGAGCTCTTTATGAAGCGGATCGTAAATAAAAGACTCTTCGTGGTTCAAAATACCAACAGAAAGTCCGAGCAAAGAATATACTTGCCCCATCCACACTGCATCGCGACGCGAGAGATAATCGTTCACAGTCACGACATGCACACCTTTCCCTGTAAGAGCGTTTAGGTATGCAGGCAATGTTGCAACGAGAGTCTTTCCTTCTCCCGTTCGCATTTCTGCACCACCTCCACGATGAAGAATCATTCCGCCGATGAGCTGAACATCAAAATGTCTCTGGCCAAGCGTACGTTTTGCTGCTTCACGAACAAGGGCAAATGCTTCAGGAAGAATGTCGTCGAGAGTTTCGCCTGCCACAAGACGTTCTTTAAAAGAAGCCGTTTTAAGCTTGAGATCAGAGTCAGAAAGGCTCGAAAAAGAAGGCTCAAGCGCATTGATTTTCTCTACAATCGGATATAGCGGCTTAATAAGGCGCTTATTTGAGTCTCCAAAAAAATTTTGCAATATGGCCATATATTTAGGAATCAATTGTAGCAGAAAAACAAACGATCCTCCAATGAGAGGATCGTTTGAGATCGAAACTGATTTTAGTTTCTGAAAGAATTTTTCTGAAACTATCGTCGTCGTGATTTTTTTGCCTTCTTTGTTTTTCGAACAGTCTTTTTTGCTTTTGTAGATTTCTTAGCAACTTTTCGTTTTTTCATATTTTTGAAATGCGAGATGTGAAGTTATTTATAAATAGATCCGGAGTTCCGACCTATTTCAATTATCAGTGATAATCATTTCACATACAATGCAATGCTGATACAAAATGTGGACAACTCGAAAAATAAATTTCAGAAAATAAAGTTATATTTTGTTCACTTCCCACTCGACATGTAATCCCGTTTTATTTTTTACTTCTTCAGAAATTTTTTCAGCAAGATTTTTTATTTCTGCCGTAGTTGCGCCACCAAAATTCACAAGTGCGAGTGGCTGGGTTTTATAGAGACCAACAGTGCCAATTTTGTATCCATTTAAATTACACACCTTGTCGAGAATCCATGCGAGAGGAATTTTTTTATATCCTTCCTGTGCAGGAAATGCAAGCAATCCAGGAAACTTTTTTAAAAGCATTTCGTATTCGGAATACTTCACAATTGGATTTTTGAAAAACGAACCAGCGGTACCAACTTGTGTAATGTCAGGTAATTTCTCTCTGCGAATTTTTATAACTGCGTCTCTAACTTCTGCAATTGTTGGTACAGTACTGCTCTTTGAAAAATACAGAGCAAGGTCTTTGTAGAAAATATTTGGTTTGCCATTCGGCACAAGCTTTAATGCAATACGAATAACGACGTATCTTTTTCCTGCAGAACTTTTGAAAAAACTATCGCGATATCCAAAACCGCATTCTGAATTCGACATTTTTCTCACCTCACCCGATTCAGTATCAAACACTTCGACCCATTCGAGCACGTCCTTGATTTCTACTCCATACGCTCCAATATTCTGAATCGGGGCAGCACCAGTGCTTCCAGGGATCAAAGAAAGATTTTCGATTCCAGACAGATTCCTTAGAACAGCTTCACGAACAACATCATCCCACTGCTCTCCCGCACCAATGACAACTACCCCATCCACAAGAAAATCAATACCGCGAATCTGCGGTTTGATCACATACCCATCGAACCCTTCGTCTGAAGCAAGTACGTTTGTTCCTTCACCGAGAATAATAAAAGGGAGGTTGTTTTGTTGTGCAGCTTTTATCGTACTCGAAAGTTCCTCGACAGTTTCTACCTCGACGAAAAAGCGAGCTGGGCCGCCAGTGCGGAAACTCGTATGTTTGGACAATGACTCTGAAGATAGCGTTTTCATTTTATTGTTGTGGTCACACAGGGCTGCCGGAGGCGAGCTCCATAGAAATCTCTAATATGAGTGCGTGCCGGTAGCCTTGAGTATCCGCAACAATAATTAAATTGTAAAGAGTGCTCATCAATATAAACATGTATGAAATCAATTAATTCTTTATTTATCTTCAATATTGGATCTAACAAAAACCCCACAACATATTGGCTGTGGGGTTTGTGCACACTATATATAGAGGCTATTTAAGGATTTCGACCCGCTTGAATTTCTTTTATGAAGTAATCAGCCCGTTCTTTGGTTTCAGGGAAAAGTTTCGCTGCTTCCTTGAGAACCTCGACAGATTTTACTCGCTGACCAAGAGACAAATACCCGGCAGCAAGCCTAAAACGAACCTGTGCGTCATTTGGAACGAGAGATACTTGCCTTTCGAGAAGCTTTACGGCTTCTGCGAGATTCCCTGTAGCTGCGTATGCAGAAATAATTCGCTCATCAAATACCTTTCCATCCGCAGTTATTTCAGAAATTAATTTTTTACCGAGAGCATCTTGTTTGTCGTACAGCGCACCAATCGCATAGAGAATTTTTGCTTCAGAAAAATCGGGCGCGAGGTCGTATGCCGTTTTGAATTTTTCCATCGCTTGCGCGTATTCTCCAATACTCAAGTGACTGAAACCTGATTCAAAAAGAATAACCTGCTTTTTTGGAGACACTTTTTCTGCTTCGTCGAGATATGGAATAGCGTTTTTGAAATCACCAATTCGATTCCTCAAACTTCCCATAAAGAGAAGACGCCGAGCATCGTTTGGAAATTGCTTGATTTGCTCGTTCATACTTGTAATAGCAAGTGTTGCAAACGCATTTTTCGTTTCAGCGCTTACGTCCTGACCAGAAAATTTTTGAATCTGGTTGAGCATTTGTTCTGACGCTTCACCGCTCGCGAAAGTGTGGTAATTCATCGCTTTCGTAAAATACTCAACACTTTTTTCTGGAGTTGGCGAGGTTGCAGGACTTAACGCTTTGATGATACTTCTATTTGCAAGAATTGGTCGGATGTTTAATGCATACACCAAGAAGACAATAACGATAATAGAAACAACTGGCACTACTTTGTGAGCCATAAATGCATTTTGAGAAAATCGACTTAACCACGCTGGCTCTGTTTTATCTTTTACCTTTTCAGAATGCACAAATGCAAGTATTGAGAAGAAATAAATCGAACTTACGAGATTGTCGAACACGAAGAGGTTCTGGAAAAAATATCCGCTAAGCAATCCGACAATAATCGCTTTATCAGTAACTGAAAACGTTTTATTTTTCCAAATGACGTAGAGCAAGACAACAAATATCGACAAGTACGTTGCAAGACCAACAACACCACCTGCAACAAGCCAGTCGAGAACAATGTTATGCGCATGGTCAAACCAAGATTCTTGGTTGTACATTCGTGGATCGTAGTATTTATTGAAAACATAATTGAAGTTTTCTTGACCCCATCCAAGAATCGGTTTTTCTCGGAAACCCTGAATAGCCATCGGCCAAACGTAGCGGCGACCTTGGCTATTTAGCTGTGACACAGACAAAGAAGAAAATCGGCTCAACGTAGGACTTTTCGTTACAAAGGAACTATCTTTTACCATGAGAAAACCTCCAACAAGAAGCACAAGCGCCACGAGCACTCCAACAGAAACCTTTCGAAGGACTGGCCGACCTCTTTCAAATAAAGCAATAATCAGCGACGTAACAAGCACGCCACCGATGAGACCGAAGATGACACCTCGAGTTGCGGTGTAGTACATAACAACAAGCTGGAGAACGAGGGCGATTCCATACCCAACAAACCACGCCCATACAGCGCTTCCCTTTTCTTCGTACTTCCGAGCCAAAAGAAAAACTGTAATGAAGAAATTAAAAAGCATGTAAACCGCGAGATACGTTGCGTTGCCGAATGTTCCATCGACTCGCACGCCGCCCTGGTTGATCACAATACTGCCGCCGAGCTGGAAAAGTGCGTACACAGACATAATGAGACTGGCAAAAACTGATGTCTGGAAAAATGCATGCCAACGGGCTCTCGTGCTCAAAACCGAACCAGCAACAACAAAGTATGCGAGAAGATGAAGGAGCGTAATTAAGCCTTCCATGCGTTCGAAGTTGCTCCAGAAGCTTTTGTAAAAACTAATTCCAAAAATGTCTGAAACGGTAATTGCGGCAACAAAAAGCAGAATTGAGCCTAGAATCCAAGAAAACTTTGGACGAAGCGTTGCATCGAGAAACAATGCGACAACCCACACACCAAGAAGAATCTCGACTAATATACGGAACGTAAAGCCCTTGCCGGAAATAAAGGGAAATAACTGACCACTCGAAATAATAAAAGGTATAAAGAGAACAGCGAACAAACCACCACACAGAAGGTACTTCAAAATATCTCTATAGTTCATCGGCTCACTATATCATCCTCGACATTACCTCATCAACAACCCACGCACTGCCATTTTTGTATGGATCGCCGAAGTATCTTTCCTGCAAATCCTTGAGAACATCTCGTTGAATCGCTCGAACATTTTTTATTTTTTGAACAAGCTCGGCAGGGCTTTTGGCAAAAAAGGTTTGTTTCTGGTCGTAATCAGCAAGTTCATAATAGTCACCCCATTTTTGAGTATTAAAGAAAAGCGGCACTTTGAGCTTGAGAAGCATTTCGAGTACAGCAGTGCTGTGTGAACCCACCGCAACGTCAGAATCTTCGATAGCTTTTTGCAGACCACCGCTCGCGATTTGTATTCGTGGATGATTCAAAAGATCGGGCTTATTTTGCAAAATCCATTCTTTAAACCCATCTTTGTACTGACGAAACGTGAACATGATTTCAATGTCGGGCTCGGCAAGCAACGCTTCGACGTACGGAATAATTTCTTCTGGCACAGCTAATTGTTCTGAAACAAAAAGAACTTTGATCGGACCTGTTTTCGGAGAGGAGTTCTGCGCGGAATGACTGCTAGTCTCGCTCACTTTTTCAAGCGGCCGCATTGGTCCTGATACAAAAATGCGCTCTGGTGTGTATGCCCTACTATTTTTTGAATAATATTCTTTCCACCAATTACTCCAGACACCGTATGCATCCAACGAAAGACTTTTTTCACCATCAAAGCCAGGCATAAAATCGTATACGTTGTAGTGCTTTGACGCCACGCCGTGCAAAATACCAACAGTCGGTACAGCGTTTAACTTACATCCCAACACAGCATGAAAATTACGATCGAGTGCGGCAGAAAAATAGGAACCTTTGATTCCGATCAGTTTGATAATCCATTTCATTATACGTATCGCCCACACATCCGCTGATGCATTTCGGATATACTGCGTTGCCACAAAAAATCTGAATCTTTTTTCTGGATCATGTTCGTGCACGAAATTTTTCTCATCGAAACGCCGAGCAATGCTGCGATCTGGAAAAATAAAACTCAAAAATCTCCCCACAAACAGAACCGCTTCGGAATACACAACGGGACGCCTACGAGTCCAGGCATGTTCGAGAACTTTCTTTGCAGGCTCGAGGCTTCGGATGAATTCCATAAACGGAATATGTCGAGCTCGTAATTCCTTGTAGACAAAACGCATACGGAAATCAAAGTCTTTTCCTTGCTCGAATTTGTCGCCAGCAAATACTGAAACACTGCGTTTGTTCAGCATAAGCACTGGTATCGATACAAACGTTATTAAAATCTGAAGAATGATACCGAACGGTAAACGGCGATGCGCTGAAGCATCCATAACAACAGTGCGGTCATACGCCGTAAGATACGTTTTGAATAAATTCGGAAATTGAGGATTTACAATATGAACATTTTCGAAATCTTTTACATATTCGAGTAATTTTTTATATCGAGCGTACGGCAAACCAAAATAATAAAAAAGATCGTTGTAGTGTATCCACCAAAGCTCATAACCTTCGTATGTAAAAGATTTTGCAATTCTTGAACCATCAGAAAATGTGAAACGCGAAAGTTCTTCTGCAAAAGCACTTGCTTCATAAATACTTCCGGGACCGATGAGAGTATCTCTGTCCATCCACACACCACCTGCAGACCTTACAGCTTCTTCTAGTTTTTTAGGCGCAAGAACAACATTGTATTGAGACAACGGTTTTGTATGTGACCCAGAAAGTTCGTCACCACATACGACAAGAATATTTTTTTTATCCATCAGAATTACGCAGAAGCCTTAAGAACATCAATTAAATTTTTGACGGTGTTTTCGTGTACATGGTTCCACGCTCGGGGACTGCCGTTTGTGTTATGTGGAGAGAGAATTACATTTTTCATTCCTCGGAGCGGGCTACTGTGTGGAAGCGGTTCGTCTTCAAACACATCAAGCGCTGCACCTGCAATGACCTTTTTCTGAAGCGCTTCAATGAGATCAGTTTCTTTCACAACCGGACCTCGCGAGGCATTAATAAGAAATGCGGTTGGTTTCATCATTGCCAAACGTTCTGTATTCATGAGGTGGTGACTTGTCGGGTTGAGGTCGCAGTTGAGAGTTACGAAATCGGACTCATTAAGGAGATGTTCGAGCGCAACAAGGTCGGGTGCAACGGGTTTAATGTCACATGCAATTACTTTCATTCCAAACGCTTCGGCGCGTTTTCGGATCGCAGTACCAACATTGCCAAGACCCACGATGCCGAGCGTACATTCGCCCAGCGTTGTAGTCATTCTTTTGCTCCAGATTCCGTTTTGCATTTCGTGGTCGAGGTTGATGATGTCACGAGCAAAACAAAGGATGTAGCCGAGGACACTGTCTGCAACAGGCTCACTGAACGCATTTGGAGTATTTTTGATCGCGACACCGAATTCTTTTGCAGCAACTTGGTCGAGGGAATCAATACCAGTTCCCCATTTAGAAATAACTTTGAGTTTTGGTGCGTGTTCTAACACTTTTCGAGTAACGCGGTCGTCACCACAAAGCAGGGCGTCAATGTCACCCATAAGCCCGAGCAATTCTTCTTCAGAAAGACGTTCGTTAACCTTAGGAATTACCATTTCGATTCCCTCCTTTTCAAATCGTTCTCGAAAACGTTCAGCAACTGGCTGAAAATATGGTGCAGAAATGAGGGCTTTGTATTTCATATTGATAGTTATTTTGCCACAAAATATGCTTTGGGTAAATAAAAAGCCCGCACTTTTACATGCGGGCTACGAGACTTCCTTCTTACTTCCTCACGCACTCAGCTTCGGCATCAATTGCGGCCGACTGTGCCTTTAGCGCCTGACGCTCCATGTCAGATTGTTGTCTTACCCAACCCCCAACAGAAAAACCTTTTGGAGCTTTGTAGATGATGACGTTGCCATTGAAATAAGACAAGATCATGGAAACATCATTCGCCCCTTCCTTAAGGGTCATGAGTGCTTCCTCAATCGTCGGGCCATGGTCAGGAGGTAACTCGTATAACTGATCCCAAAATCGCCTCCATCGACCGATTTCGACTGCGACTGTTGCAATGGATTTCCCATCCTTGTCGAGCAACAACAATTTCTCGTCAGGCATGGGGTAGAAGAGGCCTCTCTTAGCCCTAAGAGTTAAAATTTCTTGCTCCATGCGAGAAACAAAAACCTTCTGAACTCCTTGCCTTGGGACATAGTGACCCAACCAAGGGAACTCCTCAAAAAAAGCATCGATCTTGAGCTTGGGCATTTCCCGTCCATTAGTACCATTGTTCTGGCTAATCATTGAGACATCCTTGTGGCATCACGCCATGTTGCGGAAAAAGCATCACGCTTTATTCCTGGATTAAAAGAACCGACTAGAAAACATGATACATTATATTAAAATAAAGTCAATTAGGTAGCGATGCAAGAAAAAAGGCCGCCGTAGCATGTGCTACAAGCGGCCTTCACACGAACCCTCACTCTCTTCAAACAAAACTCACTCACTGTCGGAGGCGGAAACCCTCGGGAGGTACTTGAACTTCCAGATGGTAACGACAGTGTCCCAAGGCGGCAGCTGATCCTGGCCAACGGGGGCGAGGGCTGCAAGGTGGAATCGCACCAACTCCGGCGTGGCCGCATCAGGTGCAGTACCCTCAAGATCTTCAGGTGTCAGATCCCGAATCGGCTTCGCCATGCACGTTGTCCGTTCGAAGGTCAGACCCTCATCCGGCGTCAAGTTGCCCGGCACACCTTTGACTGGCTCACCGAAACCCTTCACAAAACGAATCGGGAGCGGAACACCTGCGGGAATGTGGTTGATGTGATTGGGGTCGGTACGATCCCCCTTCCTCACCACCGCCGTGATCGTTCCAGCCTCGAAACCCTCCTTTGTGGACATCCTGTTCCAGAAACCCTGATCTCCGTAATTTGCACAACGATTGAGCGCCGGCATAGACCTTCCTCCGTTAAAATGACCGTAATAACTCAGCAAAATACTGAGTTTTCTATGAAGAATACTAACACCTAACACTGCATTTGTCAACACATTCACAGGAAAAAGAAAACGCCACCTTGTGTAGTGACGTTTTGACCCCAACACCTTACTCCTCCAGATACAAAACACTGATGACAAAGCTCCTCCCCGCACTAATCGATTGCGAATTCTCCTTGAAACAGAAGTTCACCGCGACGATCTCCCTCGTCTTTTCAAGTTTCCAACGATTAAACTCCTCGAGCGCACGCTCAATCCCCTTCTCGTTAATTTGTGCGTAGGGGTGTAAATCGAGAACAAGAGACATCGGTATAACCTCTCCGTCATCACAGGATCCAGAAAAATTAATAATTTTCCCTGCAACCTTCATTTAATCTCCTTTGTTTTGTGATTGTAGGCTTACTCTCAGAATATATTAATACGATTAGCTCTTGTTGTCAATTGGAGTTAAGAGTAATTGACAATTGTTATTAAAAATGTAATAATATAGAAACAAGCAATTCGCTTGGTACCTGCCGTGAGGATTCACTGATGTTCTTTTCAAATACTGCGAGGAGGTTGAGAGATGAGAAAAGTGTGCGCATTCATCTTCCGCCTCTTTGGCGGAATCGACATGTCTTGTGGAGTGCTGATCTACACAATCGTGAGTTTGATGTTTGAACAGGAATTTTCCTGGGCCTTCTTCCTACTCACACTAGCGGCGATTCACGCACCAGATGGCGACCTGATTCCCTACGCATTCATACGGAATCGTCTCAAGTACCCAAGTCACTGGATCATCGGACATCACCCGATCATCATAATTCCACTTGGAGGATTGGTCGGATGGTTCATTGGTGACTGGTACGGCCTTACACTTGCAATCGTTGCGATTTTTTTTCATTTCGTACACGACAGCATGGCTCCTCAAGGCCTCCACTGGTTGTCGCCCTTCACATGGCGTTCAGTAAGTCTTCAAGGATTACAACCCCGTATTATTTCAAAGAAACAAAGAACAGAAATTCTTGAAAGGGTAAAGGATGGGATCAAACGCGATGGCGAAATTCTATCTCGAATGCCACCTCTTGCAAGGATCGAGATAATCTTCTCGGCAATCTCTTGGCTTGAACTTATTGTTTTCGTACTCTTTTAGCCGCCCTTCTTGGGCGGCTTTTTTATGTAAGGTCCATTAACACCGCCCTCACGGGCGCTGCTTCGGCATCCGAATATTTTATGGGTAAGCATGAAAGAGTGTACATTCCTGCTTCCACGTTACTCAAATTAATTCCCTCAAGAAGGACAATTCCCTTTCCCAAAAGAATTCTGTGTACTTCCACCGCTTCGTCAAATTTTGCAATTGAAAGATAATCAACGCCGATAAGTTTTATATTTCTTTTTGAAAGCCATTCCGCACCCGTTACACTGATTCCGACATAGTCTTTTGTAAATTCAGAAGTTGTACCCCACACATTTGAATTTGAGGTTTTAAAAAGGATTCTTTCGGTATTCTCTGGAATATTGAGCTTTTCAATATTTTCTGCAGTAATTTCTTTTACATCTGGAAGAAAGACCACGAGTGCTGGCCCGACAAAAATATCGAGTGGTAATTCTTCAACAGATTTTCCATCTTTTATAAAATGAAGCGGAGCATCGATATGTGTTCCCGTATGAAGTCCAATGCGAAGCGAGCTGTCATTACACGTATCACCTTTTTCAATACTTAATTCTTTCGAAAATTGAGGAGCTAGTGCCTTGGGCCAGAGCGGAGTGTCTTTTCCTACAGACACCGAAATATCGATTATTTTCATAGATTTAAACTACGGCTGCAAAATTATTTTCAAATGTTTTCCCTCTCGGAGTTGTTCCCAGGCTTTTTCAAAATCGTGCAGAGGCATTACATTTTTAACAAATGGATCCATGTCGAGTTTCGGCAATAATTCGAGAGCGTCGCCAAAATCTTCACTGTCTGCACCGACAGAGCCGACGATGACTTTTTCAGAACCAACGATGTCTTCGAAATTATATGTAATATGTGCGTACGGAAAACCAAGAAGAAGGAGAGTAGCATCCCCTGTGCTTCCCTTCAAAATTTCATTCAGTGCATCCGCAGAACCAGTCGCTTCAATAATTAATTTAAATTGATTTGCATGCTCAATAACGGTAGATGTTTTTTGGACCTTATCTTCCAAAAGTCTCAACCGATCATGCCTTTTGTCGAAAATAGTAACTTTGTGTCCTTCAAGAGTCAGAACTTGAGCAGCAAGATTCCCGATCGGTCCTGCACCAATGATTCCAATTTTTGAACCAACAGGAAGACGATTTCGTATTCTTCGAATTGCACGGAGCACAACTGCGAGCGGCTCAGCCAACGCGGCATTTTTTAAATCGAGTTCTGGAGGAACATGATGCACCGCATTTCCAGGAACGATGACGTATTTACTGTATGCACCGTTGTGATTAATCACACCAACCTCTTTTCTATCAGCAGCAGAACGAGAAAGGATGCATTCCCCCACAACTTTGTCGCCAACTCGAAAACGCTCACGGAATTTATTATTCGAACCAACGCGGGCAATCGTTCCAGAAAATTCATGTCCTGGCGTAATCGGATACCGAGCAACACCATCTTTGTAATACCCGAGTGTTCCTTCAAATACTTCGAGGTCAGTGCGACAAATACCAACGTACGCAACCTGAATTAAAATATCACCCGGTCGCATTTCTGGTGCAGGAATCAGACGAAGCTTTGCCTTGTGCCGATCTTCAATTACTACCGCCTCATTTATAGACGGCAATGGAAAATATAAATTTTCAGTGTCTTTGTCGATATCAAGACCGCGATCTTTGTACCAACCTTTACGGCTTCCTTTCCACTGATAGTATCGAAACCGTACGATCTCCTCGATTCGTGAATACGAAAAATTTGGATACGACGCAACAACGTCTGTAGCTGTTCTCCATATCCATGAAATGTGGTCAATCTTCGCTTGCGGAGGATGCGGCATGCCAATACGGTACGCAGCAATTGCTTCCCTTCGATATCGATTAAATACCTGATGCCACTTTTCATTGTGAATGTGGTAGATGCCTGCAGCAGGTTCGTACACGATTTCAAAATCATGTTCGCGATGATATTTTGCCCACTCAATATCTTCGAGTCCAAAAAGTCTTTCATCGAAATTCCTTTTTTTCCACAAATCGCGACGGACTGCGGCATTGGCATTATTGGCAAAATAAATTGATACGCCTCTGTTTACGGGATGCTTTCCAAAAAGTCGTTTGAAATCTCTTTTTTCAGAAAACTTGGAAGTTTTGTAACCGAGCTGGCGGCCATATACCATTGCCACCTTTTCATTTTTAAAAGGTGCGATCATGTTTGAAAGCCATTTTTTGTCGACGGGCAATACATGGGCCGAAGCGAAAATTAAATATTTCCCTTGAGCGGCTTCACATCCAACATTCAGTGCATACCCGAACGTAAAATCACGACTTTCAATTTTCAAAATCTTTGCTCCGTATTGTTCGGCGATCTCGAGAGTTTTATCTGTAGAGCCAGAATCAACAATGACAATTTCATATTCTTTATAGTCCTGCTTTTTTACAGCCTCGAGAAGATTCCCGAGATGTTTCTCTTCGTTATACGTGCGAATGACGATACTAGTTTCAGGCATATGTCTTTACGAGCGGATCAGTCGCCATTTTTGCATCAACTTTTTTCAAATCGTCCGGAGTGTCGACGCTGTATGTTTCGAATTCTTCGTAGACCATTTTTATTTTTTTACCATTTTCCAAAACTCGATTCATGTCGATTGACTCAATTCTTTCAAGCGGTGTTGGTGCCCAGGTATTAAATTGCAAAAGAAATTCTCGTGTAAAAGGAATAATGCAGACTTGTTTGAACATCGGGATGTCGCCACCTTTCCATTTCTTTCGGGAAGGAATCGCTTCACGAGAAAAGTAGAGTGCGAAATTATTTTTATCGACGACAACTTTTGGACAATTCATGTCGTGGTGTTCTTCAACGCTTCGGATCGGTGCCATGAGATTTACAACTTCAAGCGTGTCATCCTGTAAAAATGGTGACACAGCCATGTCGATCATTTCAGGAACAATCATCGGTTCGTCACCCTGAAGCATCACAATGATATCGAGCTTTTTGCCAGTTTCGGCTTCGATTTTGAGCATTGCTTCGGCGGTAATGTCAGAGCAGCCTGGATGGTCATTCCGGCCAATGACGGATTTGGCGCCAATAGAGGTGGCATAGTTTGCAATTACTTCGTCTGGGGTGACGATATACACCTCGTCGAGGACGTTACTCATCTTCGCCCGTTTATAGACGTGTCCGATCATCGGCACACCTTGGATCTTCTCAAGGGGCTTACCTGGGTAGCGAGATGAGCCCATTCTCGCTGGGATAATGCCTACAATATTGAGTTTTTTGGCGATCATGGTAGAAGTATATACGATTATTTCACCTCTACAAACTCCAAATGTTTGATCGAATCAAACTGTGTTTCAATACTGCCGATAGCGCCAATATTGTACGGATTTGGGTAAAACGCCTCTTCTGGAGTGAGTTCAGTAAACTTCCCTTCCGCAGCATCCTTTTTTACAAAGAAAGCATCGTGGCCGTGGGTGTCGCACGCAACAAGTATGTATCCCTTCTTTTTTGCGAGACGAGAAAGTGCGGTAAGTGACGCGCCAAAGTACAGCGGATTTTGTTTGAAGGCTTCTTGATAATGAAATTTTGGATCGTATTTTATTGTGAGTGAACGAAGTCCGAATGCCGCATTGTATTCCATCACTACGACGCGCGGATCCACGCTCTTGATCGCATCCCAGACAAAATAATCATTACTGTCGATGTCTATGGAAAGTAGATCGATTGGCCCGCCAAAACCACTGTCGGTGATGATCGTGTTAATACTTTCAGCGGTTACAAAACCGACAGTCATGCGTACATTTTCGGACGATGCTCCCAATTTTTTCTTATAAAAATCCCTCGCTTTTTGTATCCACGCTTCATTCGCATCAATCAAAAGTCCCTTCCAGCCAAAGTTTAAAGAAAGGTTCGCAGTATTGCATTCCGTACCATCCTCAACTCCCATTTCGACAAACGTTCGGTTTGTTCTGCCGATTTTTGAAAAAATATGAGCAAGAATTCCGTCTCCGCCGTGTTTTGAATACACTTTATATTCGAGGTTTTTGAAAAGATCTTTTTGGCTTATACGCGGAGCGGCAAGACTTTCGTATTGTTTGAAAAAGAGCGAATGGATTCTTTTTTCGAGCACGTCTATTTTTTCTGGGTAAACAGCATCACGAACAAAATAAAAAATCTTTTGTGGAACAAATTTTTTTATAGATTTTTTAATGTTCATTTTTTTGTGTCAGAATCATGTCGTATTCATGAATCGTTTTCTGTATCATTGTATTCAAATTAAAATCTTTCTTGATTTTCTCCATTCCTTCTTCGCCAAACTTTTTTATTTTTTCGGGATTTGTAAGGAGATCAGTGATTTTAGCTGCCATGTCGTGAGTGTCACGAGGATCGATCACGTACCCCGTAACCCCTTCAACAATCGCTTCCCGTGCTCCGCCATAGCATGTACCAATGACAGGTTTCCCGGACGCCATCGCTTCCAGCACAATGCGAGGCAGTGAATCGAAACAAACGGACGGAACAAGTACAACATCGGAAGCAGCAAATGCGTATTTGATTTCGTCCTCACCCATCCAGCCAGCAAACACGAGTTTGTCGTGGAGTCCGAGCTTTTCGGCTTCTTTTTTCATGTGTTCCGAATACGTGTCGATTTTTCCTGCAACCAAAATTACTGCTTCAGGAACTTTTTTCACAATTTCCAACAAAGCCTGAAGCGTTTTATCTCCTCCCTTGCTTTCGCTCAATCGTCCACCAAAAAGAATTACTTTTTTGTCTGCAACATTCCATTTTTCTCGAAATGTATTTCTCTCTTCCGGTGTTGTGTGCCACGCTTCAGGACTCACACCGGTATGAACCGTTTCAACTCCTTTAATTCCATTTTGAGCTAATGCGTCTCGGAGTGCGTCACTTACAGCAAAAAGTTTGTCTGGGCATTTTAGATACTGTCGAATGATGAAGTTGCGAAATGGATTCCATCTCTTTTTGGCTTGTTTGATTTGTTCCTTCCACGTGACGCGATAATCAAATGTATCTAAATATTTTTTGGATTGGAGTTTGCCATAGTTAAACGACATGACGTCACGAGCGGTCCAGACTACAACTTTTGCGTATTTTTTGGCAATTTTGAGACAGTGATAGGAAAGATGAAAATGAATGTTGTTGGCATGTACAACGTCAGGTTCCACTTTTTTAAAAATTTCTTTTACTTCGCGGATAACGGACGGATTGTACAAACTCAACCACGCCCTCCATCGCGGATTATAATTGCTTTGAATTCTGAACACTTTTATACCGTTGTACTCAAAAAATCCCGCATTCATTTTTTCTCGACATGTTGTGATCGCATACACGTCATGTCCTACATCCTTCATCCCGAGCGCAATCTTGTATGTAGAAATGCCAGCACCTCCAAAGCTCTGCGGTGGAAAATCTCCGGAAAGAAATATTATTTTCATAGTGTCTCGTAAATTGAAACGTCACCAAATTCTGCAGCTTTTTTGAGGAATTTATATTGATTTAGATTCCAAGATGGATCGGTTTTTTTGTCCCAAACAACATACTCAACTTCGTATTTCTTAAACGTTCCCTGGAGCCACTGCGGAGTTGGAGTTTTGAGAGTTTCCAAGTAACCATTTAGAATTTCATTTACTTGCTCATCAGGAATTGCTTCATACGAACCGAGCAATTCACGATAATGAATTCCGTAGACATTTGCTGAAATATATCCTCGTTCATCCGTGAAAATCTGCGGCGCATCTTTCGCTGAAACTCCGCGAAGTCGATAAAAAGTAAATAAAACTTCCAAGAGACGAGCCTTTGTTGCAGAAAGAGAATATGGCGCTGCGCGATGATAAAACACGTTTAATGGCGTGTAGATAACTGTAAGATGCGAAATTTCATCATTCGAAAGAACAACGGATTCTTTTGCGACATGTGCATTGAGCCAATCCATCACTGAGCCATACTTTTGTCTTTCGATGGCAATAGCGCCGCCGTCACGGTCATCGTGAAAATACGAAGCAGCTTGTACAAAACTTCCAGCTGCAACGCTACCAACGATAATAAGAACAGCGATGATTTTTTTGTAGAGATGCAAATTCCATTTACACATGAAATGAAAGAAAACGATGAATACAAAAATTACCGCGATCGGTTTGTGGAAAAACCAGTGATAATGTGCAGCTTGCAATACTTTCCCGGTGAGAAATTGCTGATTCATCGTGACGAACGGAGTAAGAGACAGTGCTAATCCAAAAAGATATTTTTCTTTGTCTTCTTTTGGAAATCCAAACACATACACAGCGAGAGCAAACATAACAAGAACCCCTACAAAAAGAAGTGAGTGCGTAAACACAATCCCAGTTCTGAAACTTGCTTCGAGATACACAGGATGCGACGTTGTTTTGATTAAATTTATGATGTACGGAATTGCAATAACAATTGCTCCAAAAAACACACTCGAAATCTGCAGAGCTGAATACCATTTTTTCTGAATGAGCAGAAACAAGCCCAACATACCCCCGAAGGCAAAAAGATACGTCCATGAATAAAAATAGTTGTAGAAATTTAGGCCGAGCAATACAGCACTTACTACTCCATACTTCCACTTTCTTTCTCTATAAAAAAGCCAAAAAGAGATAAGAAATCCAAACAAGAGAATATAAATCATCGCCGGGTTAACTGGCCGAGCAAGCCGCAAAAAACTGTCCGGACTCAAACCATGAACCATGCGAGAAAGTCCAGAAAAACTCAAAAGCGAATCAGCAAACAAAAGCACCGCGGCACTCGAAAGTGCAATGAGCCGATCTCTGCAGAATAAAAATACGAAAGCGTAGATCAAAAGAAAACTTACGAACGGAAGAACGATTCGAGAAAGTAAAAGTGTATTGTTGATGTCGAATGAAAATACTTCACCCATATACGCCACAACCATCGAGCCAAGCGGCTGGAAGAGATATGGATTGTCCTTGCCATCTTTATAATAAATACTGCCAAAGTTGGGGTGCCCATCCTGCACTTCTCGTGCGCGCGCTGACCACGGTGAATCTGGCAGAAGTTCTATGCCTTTGTACACGCCATCATTTCGATGATCAATACGGAAATACACTTGTGGAAAAATGGTAATAAGGGAAAGAACCGCTGCAAGAGTAAGCGCAACCCAATGCACTCGAGCGATCTGTACAAGGCGATGTGTCCTGAAATTCATCCTAAAAGTTTACCTTATTTCGCACGGCATACGTAGCTTGGCCACGAGGTTCGTGGTACACCCTGATTAAAATTTCTGCCAGAAGTCCCATGAGGATGAACTGCACGCCCATTCCTATAAGAAAAATCGTGAGTAATGGAAGCGGAGTTCGAGTAAAGTGGATACCGTCAAATCTCAGAATAATTGCGGCTGCACCAGAAATAAAACTCAGGAAAAAAGAAATAAGCCCTGCCTTACCGAAAAAGTGCATCGGCTTCGTGAGGTATGTCATCAAAAACTTTACCGTAAGGAGATCGAGGATTACTCGGAAGGTTCGCGAGATTCCGTATTTCGAAGTATCGTACTTTCGCGCTCTATGATTCACCACCATTTCGGTAATCTTCGCGCCATGCCACGCAACGTACACAGGCATGAAACGATGCATCTCACCATAAAAACGAACGGCTTTGATGATGTCTTTTCGATATGCTTTCATCGTACAACCGTAGTCGTGCAAACGAACTTTTGTGATATACGAAATTAATTTATTTGCGAGCAGAGATGGAAAACGCCGGCTAATATTGTCATGACGATCTTTTCTCCAACCAGCAACCACGTCAAACCCTTCTTCCATTTTTGCCAAAAACTTTGGAATATCGTGCGGATCATTTTGTAAATCCGCATCCATAGGAATGATAATGTCGCCCTCTGCAAAGTCGATTCCAGCAGACAATGCTGCGGTTTGGCCGTAATTTCGACTCAAATTTAAAACCTTAAAATGGGAATCCTTTGAAGCAATTTTTTTGAGTATTTCTTCTGTTGCGTCTCGTGAACCATCGTTAACAGCGATAATTTCATATTGAAGACGAATCGTACTTAATACGGCTTTTAATTCTTCGTGGAGTTGCTCAAGGCTTCCCTGTTCGTTGTACACCGGTAAAATAATTGATAATTTCATATATTTATTTTGAAGAGAAGGTCTGTGCGCGAACACAGATGAATGTCGGCGAAAGCAGCCCAATGAACTTCCGTATTCTAAAGAATCGAATCGCATATGGGAAGTAGCCAAAAAGTTCGTACCCGTGTGCGATTTTTCGAATATCTGTTTCAGTAAAAAATTGCTTATGGTCTGGATTCTGAAGTTTTTTTGGTGTCCAACCCCACAAACGAGTGATCGAGTAGAGCCACCACGCAGAATTTGGCGTCGTAAGAACAGCAACACCGTTCGGTGCAAGCACTCGCTTGATTTCATTCAAAACAAATTCTGGCTTATACAAATGCTCTATTAATTCTGTACACCACACAACGTCAAAGCTCGCGTCAGGATACGGCAAACCATGTTCAACGTTGTGTTGAAGCGCACCTTCGTAGTGAGGTTCGAGGTCGAGTGCAGACACACTGTATCCTTTTCCCTCCAACTTTTTTGCCCAATAGCCGTCTCGGCACCCCACGTCGAGCGCCCGTTTTCCCTGACCATTTTCAATAAAAGAGAAAGCGATCAATTTGCCCGCAGAATCGTGTTTCCTTTGCGCTTGCCCAACATCGATAGGAAGTTTTTTGAGAGCAGAAGAAAGGTTCATAAAATTTTAAAAGAATCAAAAAGTACGTATCGAAGAACAAACGTCAAAATAACCACAAGTAAGCTTGAGATCACCGTTGGAATTCCCATGATGTCGATGAGCAACCACAAGAGAAATATGTTGAGAAGAGAGATAAAAATACCGATCCACGTATAGTGCATGAACTTTTTATCCAAAAAAAGTCGCCCGATTCTATTCCGACGGGCGCGTTCTATGAATTTTGTCATGCGCACCTTGTATTTTTCCGGAATCTGCGGCATTGAAACAATACTATAACACAAATCAGCGAATTTTCAGGTCTGAAATAAGCTCGTCAATGACTGTATTTACATCAGAAACTGATATTGATTGCGTCTGTCTTTCTGCTTCTTTTTTGTTATAGGCTCGAGCGTTGAGAATAAAAAGTTCTGCCTTTTTCCTTTGAGGAATAACATTTCTATGTTTCAAACCTTGCGGCGGCTGGACTCGCTCGTCCACCGGGCCCACGATGTCGACGGTCGGTATACCAAATGCTTCGGCGACATAGATTGGACCTGTGTCAACAGAAATAAATAAAGAAAGTTTTGAAATGAAAGCCTTAAGTTCATCGAGATTAAAATGTGAGACTTCAAGGGCCTCTGCGTAATATTTCATCTGCCCCAGAGTTCTTTTTGTTTTTTCTGTGTCCTGTGGCCCACCGATGATGAACGCCTTTGCTTTGTATTTTTCTACAACGTGGTCAGCAACTTCCGCAAATCTTTCTTCTGGCCATTCTTTTATTTTGTTTCCTGCAGATGGTGAAATTGCCACAAGAAAATCTTTTTCTGCATCGATCACATGTTCAGCAAAAAATGCAGAAATCTTTTTTTGGGCATCTTGAGAAAAACCAAGATGTTTTTTGGTATCTTCAGAAAAAATACCAATCGCTTCGAGTGCTCGTAACCGTTCACGTGGCGCATACGCTTCGATATCGTACGGAAAGGTTTTAATACATTTTTTTAACATCTTGTACGGCACCGTTTCTGAAGGAGAAAAACCTCCCACAACCCTCGGTGCGACAACTAAAGGAATACCAGCGGCACAAAGACGCGCCACATATTCAAAGGACGGGCCTGTGATAATAGCGACATCGGCGTTACATCCTTTGATACGTGCTGCAATATCTTTTTTATCTTCCAAATCGAGATATTCATCAGCGAGGCCGCTGTCGGCCAAAAGTGCGCGGTGCAACTTCGAATTCCCCGCAACGATAATACGCGCTTTCGGCATATGCGTTCTAATTGCCTGAAGTACTGGTGTTGCACACACAACATCACCAAGCTTCCCCGTCGGCACGACAATAATACGTGCTATCTGAGCAGGAGCCTTTTTTGCAACGCCATGAGTGGCGACTCGCAAAAGGCACTGCGCAAGCAAAACGATTCTTTTGAGACGCTTAGAACTCATCGCGATTTTTTATTGCGCCCACCTATCGTTCTGTCGATAAAATCTGCGATAGACGCACCGCGTTTTTCCCAGGTATACAAACCCTTGGTCACTTCTGCGCCCGCTGAAATTTTTTCTGCGAGATATGGATTATTGTATATTTCAGCAATTGCATCCGCCCAGCCTTCGGAATTATTTTCCCTTACGATCAGCGAGTCTTTCATATTCGTCAAAACTTCCTCAATACTTTCTGCATTACCAGCAATGATCGGCCTTCGTGCCGCAAGTGCGGGGAACATTTTTGCGGGAGAATCCCCTACAAGATTTTTCTTTCTTCGTGGAATTACGATCGCGTCAAAAGCCTGGAGATACTTTGGGATCATGCTTCGTTCCTGCCATCGAATAATAACGAGACGATCAAGAACCCGAACGTCTTTCGCAACTTCACGGAGCCATTCGGCATTACCACGAATTTCACCAACAACAACGAAAACAATATTTTTTGGTAACGTTTCGAGACTTTTTACAATATCGTCTAATTCGTAATAGTCATTGTTCGGATTTATACCAACAACACCGGCGTAACCAATTATGAATGGATCCATGGGGAGATTTAATATTTTTCGAAATGCAAAACGATTCTTTGAGTGGTCAAACCAGGAATCTTCAGCAGCACTGCAGAGTGAAAGAATGATATTTTTATTTTCTTTTTCATAATGATTCACAAGTCCAGAGCTTATCGCCACAATTCCATCAGAAAATCTCGCAGCGAGAATATTTTTAAGTTGGCGGTATTTTCTTTCATACACAGAATGAATTTCAAAGAAAACTTTTTTCCGCATGCAAAGCTTTGCGAATAAGGCAGTCAAGAAAAGTGATTCGTCGCGAAAATACACGGTATTAATTTCACGATTTTTCTTCACAAGAAAATACATCAGGCTCGTATTCGCCCGAATAAACGCCCACAATTCGTACCACATATGACCGCCGTAGGTCGAAAGGGTGTTCGTGACTCCGAGACTTACCACTTCAAATGGCTTTTTGATGCCCATTTTTTTGAAAAAAACTGCCGTATCTCTCGGTTGGTCAGTCGTTACAAGCATTGTTGAAAAGCCATATTGCGAATTCACCGCTTCGCATGTCTTTGCGAAATTGTATACATTCGTTCTTCCTCCGATGAGGTTTATTCGTGAAATGAAAGCGACTCTGTTCATGTGGTTTTATACTCCTCTATTATCGCTCTAAAAGATATTTAAAGTTAGCGATTATTTCTTCTTCGGTTTTTTCTCCTACTCCTTTTCGCACAGACTCCTGCAGATAGTACAAAAAAAGAAGTGCCTCGTGAGATTCGACCGTTGCGCCAATTGCTTTGAAATAGAGAGGAAAATAGACATTGCAATTCTCTCGAAGCGTCCCGATGCGTGATTTTGATTTTGAAAGGAAGTGGAACAAATCAAAGCCTGGAAGTTCGCTCAAACCGACATAATCGTAATCAACAAAATACACGTCGTCGCCAGAGATAAGCACATTGTCTGGAGTGAGGTCGCCGTGCTGCACAAGCGCCGGAAGTTTGAAATGTTCGTCGACTGGCAAACTTTCGTAATATTTTTTTAATACCAACACAGCATTCGCAGAAATCGGAAGATTCATGAGAGTGTCGTCCACAAGTTTTTTTATATTTTCTTTATCGAAAAATATAGTACTCATTTTTGAAATATGTGCTTGCCATGCTGAATATTTTTTTATCACCACAGAAAAATCCTGTTTCTTCATAGAAAATTTCTCACCAGGACACACAGACTCGATGCAAAAAACATCAGCAGTGTCGGAGTGGAAATAAAGTGGCTTCGCAAAAAGATTCGTTAATTCTGTTCCATCGACACCCTTTTGAAGACGGAGGAGGTTTTCATTATTTTGCTTTACAATTTCAGCACCAGCGGACGCTCGGACTGTCTTTACACAAAGCGTCGGGGTCTTTTGCTCATCTTCAAACACGAACAACAAAACTTTTCCGTTACCTGTCTTTGTTCCGGAAGCGGGAGTGCTCACTTTCACAAAAGAAAAATTACTATCCGGAGATCGGAACCATTCGGAATGCGTTCGAAAAATATCTAGAAGCTGTGAAATCATTTTTTTACGACAATACCAAAACTAAAAAAGAAAAAGCGGTATGCATATAGTGCGGGAGGAAACCGAGAAATAATCCATGCAACTTTTTTCTTGGCACCAGAGGAAGACATAAATGACCGCACGGCATATGAAAGTGCTCGTAGGTTGTCGTGCGGAATCATTATTCGCGGAAGGTTGTAGCCAGGATACGGAAGATAGAATGTAACGTCATCAAGACCAGCTTCCTTTAAAAGTTTTTCATATCCGGCACGAGAATACGTATACGTATCGTACTTTCTCCCCCTTCGGAGCTTCATATACAAACTAGCAATGAAGCGAGGCATATAACTCGTAAAATATAAACCGCTGTGGTCTCGACCACGCATATAAGATGCAGCGAAGCGATTTTCTATACCAATGTAGAGATATCCACCTTTTTTTAATAAATCTTTAGCAATTTTTAAACTCGCAATCTGTGCTTCCCGGGGATTTTTAAAACGATCTGTCGCACCCACCCACTCCAAAAGACCGTTCATGACAACAAGGTCAAAACTTTCTTTTGCAAAAGGAGCATCGAAAATATCTCCGACACATACGTCAATGTTTGTGAGACCTTCTTTTTTTGCTCGCATTTTCAAAAACTTCATCCGCAAGAACGAATGATCCATCGACGTTACTCGCCCTGCAACTCGAGCTAAAGGAATACTGATTCTTCCCATTCCCGCGCCTGCATCCAAAACAGTAAAATTTTTCGGTAGCGGAATAACGAAACGCCAGTCGGCACGATTTTCTTCGAACGTTACATCGAATTTTTTCTGAATCTTTTTAAATTCATCCCAGCCGCCTTTTTCTAAAAGCGCGAGTGCATTTTCTAATTCGGCCTTAGTTGCCTTGCCCCAATATCGATCTTCAGAGAAAAAAGGTATGTCTTCGACAATTTTTTTAGGGTTTTTGATTTGGTTCATGTGGCAATTATTTAAACGCTTCGATATTCAGGGAAATAGGAATTACTTTGCCACCAACGTTAGTAACCCTGTTTGATTTGTCTGTAAAGGAATGATGTGGAGCATTGTTCGCATTCCAACGTCTGATTTCTCCTTTAAAACCAGCGGCATGCAAAATTCTTTGTGCATATTCAAAATTCCAAATCGTATGGTGATCATCATAACCACTCTGACCTTGTCCGAGCAACTGACCTTCGATACTTTCCGGCATTTTGTTGGAAGCATTGTAAATTTCCACAAGCCGATCAAAATCCGGCACACCAAAACGCAAAAAACCTCCTGGCTTCAAAACTCGATGCCATTCTTTAAAAGAAGCGACAAGCTCGCCGCGAGGAATATGTTCAATCACATGACTTGCATAAATCATGTCAGCAGAATTTGAAGGAAAATCTGAAAGATCGATGATGTCGCCAACAATATGCGTATGACGAAACGGAACGGCATCAATGTTTATAAATTCCGGAGAGGTATAGTTTCCTGAACCAATATTGATATAGACCTTACCGTCGGCATTTGTGGGCATTTCAGGTCGAGAAATCGCGTACTTGAGCCGCCACAAAGGCCTCACCGCTCGACGTTTCAGTACTATGATTTTATTGATAATTCCAGACATTGGAGACCATTTTACACTAAAATCACAAAGTTACTGAACGAGCGCGAGAATCTGTGCCGCAAGGATCTTTGGAGTGAACTTTTTCTGAAATGTTTTATATCCATTTTCACCAATCTTTTGTGCGATATCGGGATTATTTTTAAGATAAAGAATTTTCTGTGCCAAGTCTTTTGCATCGCCAGGTTTCATAAAAAGAACATCCTCACCATCTTTCATTATTTCTTTCATCGGAACAGTTTCGGCAGTGAGGTATGGCAAACCCAATGCAATCGAGTCATAGCATTTGTGAGGAATTGTTCTTGAAAGTCTTTCATGATCTTCGAGTTGCCCCAAAGAAATGTGAGACGAGAGCATGAGATCTACGAGCGCTTCATCAGAAAGAAATTCTGTAATGAGCGTAAGATTTTTCAAATTCAGACGACTGATTTGCAATTTAATTTCTTTCTCTAAAAATCCGCTCCCTTTAATTAAAACCTGGACACCTTGGGTTTCTAAAATTTTAGCAGCAGTGACGACGTGTCTCACACCCGCTTCTGGCAAAAATTGTCCACGGAAAAGCACCGTGAACTCTGGACGCTTTTGTACCCCGCCATGCAATCTTTTTTCGTCTAAAAAATATACAGAATCATCTGCACCGGTGTACAAAACTTTGTATTTTTCACTCTTACCAAATTTTTGTTCAAAATATTTTCTTTGTTCTTCACTTTCAACCAACACGACATCAGAAAATGTAACTGCCATCCAATCCATAAAACGAATGTAGAGAGTTTTCGGAGAAAAATTTGAATACTGTTTTCGAGAAATGATTACACCTTCATACATTGTGCAGCACATATCGAACACAACTTTCTTTTTTGAAATGAGTTGCGCGAGCGGCACAACGACGTGACCTGTGTACCCAACAACCATCAAATCGTAGTCATTTCTGATTTTCCAATGCTTCTTGAAAAGGTGTACGAGTTTGAGCGGCCCCCACGAATTGTCCTGACATTCGATGACTTCGGCTCCATTTTCGCGCATCCCCCTTATGTAGATTTTGCTTCGCCCGAGATCACTTCTATAGATGCCGAAATAACAAACTTTCATGTTTTTGTGAGATAGATTGCTAATAATATCACACCGATCTATTACCCTTTCCTGAAAAGTTCTGGAATTTCTTTGTAGTTGAGTACGGATCCATACAACTGTTCGCCCATATCAAATTTTGTGATCGGAGTAATCTTGCCTTCGTACTTTTTTGGATCACGGACACCGATAGCAAAAATGTACACAGCGGCAAATGCTTGGTCATTCGTTGTAACAACAAGCGGAGTAAAACCATATCTATAGAACAGCGTCGCAATAGTCAGCGGAGTTGGACGCCAGTAGTCACCATACCCTTTTGAAAAATGAATTTGTTGAAGCGTTGGTACTACAATAATCACTGCATCGCGACTGAGTTCGCAGAGATTAGAAAATGCTTGTTCAAAGTTAACGACGTGTTCGAGCGTTGTGTGGTTAAACACAACATCAAATTTTTTTTGTAAATCATCACGAATCGGATAGTTCAGATCAATTTCTAATTCTTTAGTGTGTGAAGTATTCATCGAACCCAAACCTTTCGTATACGTCGAGGCATTTGAAACAACGTAACTTTTTTTGTGAGGAAAATAATCTTGGTATTTTTTTCCTTCGCGATCACGATCATCCCAGCCAGAAACGTTTATCATGTCACCGGAAAAATATTTGCCGAATTTCTTCAACATAACGTTTGAAAAGTGGCGCGGATCTATGAGGTTTTTTGGCAATACACGGAGTGCTGTAGCCCGAACAATGACATGAAAACAATTTAAGAGCGTAAGGAGAAGAGGTTTTTTATCAGGACCACGCGCAATTCGGTCTTGGAGGGAGGAAATAAAAATATCCATTGAAGTATTCCAATCATACAATTTTAGCTGAGAAATGTTAATCTTACGGAATGATTAAAGGCGCCAAATACCGCATTTCTGGACTCTTCCGTCAGAGCGACAAATATCTGAAAACGGACACCAAATACCTCGCTCGAGGTGGATTTTGGCTCGCCATTGGCCAGGCAGCTGCAATGCTTTCAGGCCTTCTCATTTCTCTCGCATTTGCTCACCTCTTTTCAAAAGAGTCCTTTGGTACGTATAAATTTATCTTGTCGGTGGCGGGAATTTTAGGAATATTTTCTCTTACAGAAATGGGCACTGCGGTGACTCGAGCTATCGCCAATGGTTTCGGAGGTTCGCTCAAACGCGGCTTCACCACAAATCTCAAATGGAGTATTGGGGTGTTAATCGGTGGACTTGTATTAGGTGTGTACTATTACTTCAATGGAAACAACATTCTTTCAATCTCATTTATTCTTGCTGGAATATTTCTTCCAATAACTGCGAGCGCAGGGCTTCACGGCGCGTATCTCCTTGGCAAAAAAGATTTTAGAAGAATTACTCTCTTTGGCACGATTCGAAATATCGCACCAGCAGCACTTTTAATTCTCACGCTTTTCCTAACCCAGAATTTAATAATTGTGATGGCAGTGTATTTTGCTTCGGCCGCTTTCGTTACTCTTTTCCTCTATTACAGAACGATCAAACTCTATCCGAATGAAAACAATACCGTGGATCCAGAGCTCGGTGCATACAGCCGCCACTTGAGTGTCATGGAAATAATCGGCGACATTGCAAATTTTCTCGACAAGATTTTGATCTTCCATTATCTCGGTGCGGCACCACTCGCTATTTACGCATTTGCGATTTCTCCCGTTGAACAGCTCCAAGGTGGAAAGAAAATATTAAGTTCCCTCATCTTGCCGAAAATCAGCGAGCGACCATTTGATGAATTGCAGAAGTCTGGACCTCGCAAAGCCCTTTTGCTTACTGCCTATGCGCTCGGGCTCGCGGGAATCTATTCCCTTTTTGCTCCTTATTTTTACAAATTCCTTTTTCCGCAGTACATAGATTCAGTATTTTATTCGCAGATTTATTCACTTACGCTTCTTGCTGTTTCCGGCACAATTTTTGACTCAACACTCGTTGCTCATAAAAAAACAAAAGAGTTGTACATTCATCGTGTGACCGTACCGATCGTAAAAATGATTCTCTTCGTTGTTCTTCTTCCACTCTACGGCCTCATGGGTCTCATCGTTGCCCACGTCATTACCCGTTCATTCGCCGGGCTTTTAGGATATTATTTTGTTACTCATCCTTTCAAAAAATAAATGGCGTACATATACAAAACCGGACGCGTGGCGCTCCGTGAACAAATTAAAAAACATTCAGGCTACATAAAAGGCCGCGTACTCGACATCGGTGCAGGCACATATCCTCGCTATAAGGATCTTTTTCATTTCGACACATATGTCCGAATGGAAATTGCAGAAGGGTCGAACGTCGATGTTGTTGGCAAAATCGAGGCGATTCCCCTCGAATCAAACTCAATTGATTCAATAGTATGCACACAAGTTTTGGGCGATGTATTCGAGATTGGCAAAGCATTCAGTGAAATGTATAGGGTCTTACAACCCGACGGCATTATTCTTGTTACAGAAAGCCTCTTTGACCCACTTCACGACGAACCAGCAGACTTTTGGAGATTTACTGAACACAGCTTACGACGCCTCGCTGAAAACGCAGGCTTTACGGTAGAAGTTCTCGAACGTCGTGGCGGATACTGGAGTGTTATGGCGCAACTCAAAGCGAGATACTGGATCGAAAAACTCGACGCCCACAAAAAAGGATTTTCCCGTATTATAAGTTTTGTGTTCAAGATTTTTGGAAAATTCGCGCACTACCTCGACTCAAAAGACCAGAGCCGTGCAAACAAAATATTTACTCATGGATACATTCTCATTGCGCGCAAACATGCCTAACGTAACAACAAGCTGGGACGATGGTGATATTCTCGACATTCGTGTGTCAGAACTTTTGACGCAATATGGCCTCACAGGCACGTTTTACATTACGAAAAATTATCGTTCTGAACGGCTGTCTGAAGGTGCAATTCAAAACATAGCAAAACATCACGAAATTGGGGCGCACACTCTCACCCATCCTGATCTCCGCACCCTTCCAACAGAAACACTCACAGAAGAAATTAGTGGAAGCAAAAAATGGCTTGAAGAAATTCTTGGTTCGGAAGTTACAATGTTTTGCTACCCTAAAGGGCAATACAACGAAGCAACTACAACTGCTGTCAAAAATGCTGGCTTCATCGGTGCGCGCACAACCGAACTTGGTTCAACATCGTTGCCGCAAAACGTATTCAAAATGCACACAACGATTCAAGTGTATCCGTTTCCCTTTCGCAAAATTGATAGCAGAAAATATTATTTTGGAAAATTATTCGAGCCATTTCGCCAAAGAGCGGCGGGGTTGCGAAAATTAGGAGTACCCACACTTTCCATGTATTCATGGCTTTCAATGGCGAAAGCGACCTTCGATGTTACGATACGAAACGGCGGAGTATTTCACCTCTGGGGCCATTCCTGGGAAATAGAAAAGTATGATATGTGGAAAGATTTTGAAGGTCTTCTACAATATATTTCTTCGCAAAAAAACTGCAAACATGTCACCAACAGCAGATTAATTTCTACCAATGAATAATTTCAAACATACTCGAGACGTCATGCTCCATACGAGCCGCTTCATTTCCGGCAATACACTCGACTACGGCGCTGGCCGAGCAAAATACAAAGGAATCATTGCTCCACACGCATCTCATTACACGGCGTTTGATATGATTCCTGGCGAGAATGTCGATGTAGTTGGCGATGCACTTAAACCTCCTTTTGCAGACAATACGTTCGACACAGTCATTTCAACTCAAGTTCTCGAGCACATTCAGAAGCCATGGGTTATGGTTCACGAAATTGCCCGCATTTTGAAACCTGGTGGTATTTGTATTATGACGGCACCATTTATGGTTCCGTATCACGCTGACCCCCATGATTATTTTCGATATACAAAAGAGGGTTTAACGAGTCTCCTTAGAGGTGAAGGTTTTGAAATTATTGAAAGCGATAGCTATGGAAAAACATTTACCGTTTTTTCTGAAATGTTTCACTTCGTTTTTTTCAGCCATTACAACACAGCACAAAGATCAGCAACACAAAATAAATGGATTAGCCGAATGATGCGCATGGTCAAATCAGCAGGATACCAGCTCGACAAACTCGTAAAAAATAAGGTGCTCTATCCAAATTCCTACGTTGTAGCAAAGAAAAAATAATCTCTATTTTGAAGACATGCTGACCACAAGTTCCCTGACCAGGTTTTGAAGGCTATGCTTTTCTGCCGCGGTACGGAGTTTTTTGCCTCGCATTTCTTTTTCAGATCTATCCATAGTGAGCATTGAAGTAAGAGACTTTGCGAGACTTGCAGCGTCCACATCCTTAAACATATATTCTTCTGTGAGCAAATCAGTGAGAGATGGATTCGAAACAAGGACAAGCGTTTCAGAGAGCATTGCTTCGACGATTGTTTTGTCAAAACTTCCTGCGTCAGTAAGATTCACCGAGATTTCATGAGCATTATAAATCTCTGGAGTTTTTGTGTTAGGAACTTCAGGATTAAAAATTAGCTTTCCTGCTCGCACGAGCTCCGCAGAAACTTCTTTAATTTTCTTAAAATACTCCTTGTCACTTGGTGTTGGGTTACCGTATATATGCGCCACAAAAGGTTGGCCTTCTGAGTGCAGAATTGTAAGTGCCTCAACAAAGACATCGACATGCTTTACGGGCGAAATTCTTCCCAACAAAAGGATCGATTGCGGAATTCTGCTAATCTCCGGCATCCTTCGAAAGAAATCGGAATCAACACCAACCGGCATTATTTTTGTTTTTTTAAACTGAGCAGTGAACGAACCTGGCGACGTACAAAAAACCGCATCCGAAAGAAGCACCGCAATTCTCGTAAAAATATTCCCCTTTTTGTGATTTCTCCAGAGAAACACTTTCTTACCTAAAAGCTTCCATAGTTTCCACCCAAGAAATACATATTCTTGATTCATGTGCACAAACACCACGTCGTAATTTTTTCTCTCCCTCCAGATATATCTGTAAAAATTCAGCACATATTTCAAGCGAGAGACGCCTTTTTCTTTTCCAAGCGAAAGGACTTTTACATTGTTTGGTAAATCAAAACTACCCTTCTGAAGACAAACCGCAGTCACCTGTTCAAACGATTTTGAAAATTCGTGGAGCCAGCGATGGAAAAAACCGAGAACTGAATCATTGCTATCAACTTTCTGGGTGAGGACGAGTATTTTCATGTATTACCTCTTCGCCTTACTTTTTTGCGAAAGGATTTTTTTGCCATAGACACCTTCGAGAAGATCGAGATCTTTTTTACTTTCGAGAAGCAACGAAATATTCTTCTTTTTCATCGCGTCAATCATTGCAACTCCGACTGGGTCATTAACCAAACTTTTGAAAAGCCGAGAGAATGTTTCGAAATCCTTAATATGACAATCGCCACCAACTCCGCGACCCGTAGAATGATTCGGTTCAATATGCCACTTTGCGATCACAGGGTCCTGAAGCGCAATCATCGGATCCTCAATGATCATTTCTTTAATGTCACTCCATTTGAC
This sequence comes from uncultured Candidatus Saccharibacteria bacterium, assembly GCA_964492195.1. Lineage (GTDB taxonomy): Bacteria > Patescibacteriota > Minisyncoccia > Phycocordibacterales > DATGWK01 > JAHFLV01. The sequence goes on along the minus strand of CAZBJL010000001.1, from coordinate 11,755 downwards.
TCCAAGCTTTTGCGAGAGATCGTAGAGAATGTTCATGTAAATCGAGCGCGCAAAAAGAGACGTGTTATGAACATACTTAAAAAGTTCCGCAGTTTCTGCAGAAACAATTTTTGAAGAAGATTTGGGAAGCACGGCGATCACCGCCTTTGCACGTTCTTTGTATGCGTCGGTGTTTTTAGGAATACCAACGATATTTATGAGAGGGTGAGCAGCGTCATACGCCGCAGTTCCTCGGCTTAAAAATTCGGGACTATGCATTACAAAAAGCTTTGGGAATTGTTTTTGGATAGAAGTAATCGTGCCTGGGACAAGCGTAGACTTTATAACCGCGGTCGTACCAGGTGCCAAGTTTGTAAGTGCATTACGAACAATTCCATCATCAAAACCTTTTGGGGTTGTCGGGGTTGGAACGGCAACAAAAACAATAGGACAATCTTTGAGTTTTTCTTTATTTGCTCGGTACGGTTCTTCGAGTGCGAAACGAACTGTCTTATACCCTCTTTTTTCAAAATCATCTGCGTAATTCTTTCCGATCCAGCCCTGCCCAACAAATCCGATAAGCGGTTTTTTCATAGTGGGTCTATTATAAATGCTCCCCAGCCTTTTTCAAAATAGACCTATTACTTTCCTAATGCCGAATTAATATTGTTTTTGTACTGTTCAAGATAGACATCTTTACTCTCGAAGGTAACAGCAGACAAGCGACTCTTCGCTTCAATAACAAATCTCTCGCGGAGGCCGATATCCTGGATTAATTGAGTTGTAAGGTCCACAAAACATCCCTTATCTCCTACTGGACACACGAAAGAAATTCCGTCTTTTAAAATCTCTTTCGCAATACCAACGTCCGTTGAAACCACAGGACAGTGTGATGCGATCGCTTCCACGAGCGTCATTCCGTAACCTTCATACACCGACGTAAGGAGAAACAAATTCGCGGTTTTGTAATACGAAGTGAGATCGTTTTGCCATGGTTCAAATACAACACTTTCCTTAATTTTAAGTTTTCTTGCAAGACTTTTGAGATTATTTTCTTCTGGACCCGAACCAACAATAACGAGACCTGCTTTTGTATACGAATGTAAAATATCGGCAAAGACATAGAGTGCGAGAGGAATATTTTTCTCTTTTGTGAGCCGCGACGCAATAAGAATAATAAAATTAAATTGAGGATATTTCTTTTTTAAATCAACCGTAACCGGCGCATTTTCATATTTTTTAACATCGACAAAAATCGGCAACACGGTAGGAGTGACACCTGACTGCAAAACAATGTCCGAAAGGCTCTCTTGAATTCTTTTACTCACAACCCGAATCGCATCAGCATGGCGCAACACACGCCGTGCAATTTTTGTTCTGAAACGATGAACTAATGATTCTTGAATAAAATGTGAATTGAGAAAATCGGTATGAATTTGGACATGAAGCGGAATCTTGAATTTTTTCTTTATCTGTAAACCTACAAGCCCTGACTCGAATGGATCCTGGGTAGAAACGATAGTATTTTGCGGCGAAAGTCCGCGATCCTTCACAATACGTCCCGCAAGTCGCACCGCATCACGCGTGTAAAACAATTTGGAAAGAGAATGCGTTCCGTATACCCAGACGTTTGGAGCGAGCTCAACTTTCTGTGGCAAACGTTTAAAAAATCTCGTAAAGACAATAATGTGGAGCTCATCAAAAAGCGCGCCGTATTCAATCTGACGTTCGCGTACCGCACTGCCAGGAGTGAAAAGATTTCGATCTGTTCCGATGGTTATAACCTTGCTCATGATATTTTTGCAACTACATCAAGTATTTCTTGAACGATTTCGGACATAGAGTGTGTGAATGTGAAACTTTCGATTTTTCTCTTTTGCATTTCATAATTCTCTTTATTCGACAAAAATAGAATTTTTTCTTTGATATCTTCTACACTCGTGTGATCAACAAAAATACCAATGTCTTTGAGTTTTTCATACAACCCTGTCTCCTTCGTCACTATGAATGGTTTATTATACCGAATTGCTTCGAGGATAAGATTTGGACTAATGTCACTTATCGACACCAGAATTACCGCATAACTTGCTTTGAGCTTTTCGATAAACTGTTCGTATGGCAAGGCTTCCACGTCGAGCCGAGCGTCCGAACCTTCTACTGCCACTTTTTGGAATGCTTCGAGAAGTACCGCATTATTTTTTAATTTCACTGGTCTGCCGCCGGTAATAAAATTTTTCTGTTGCGGATTAATTGCGGGTAATTTTTCTCCATAAAAATTCTCAACAATAAAATCTTTTGTGGAATCAAGTTTGTAGGCTTTTTCAAAAATCTGTTTTTGCCATTCGGTACTAAAAATAACCGCGTTCATATTTTTGAGCGTCCATTTCGTAATTTTAAAAATCATTTTTTCTTTAAAAGAGAAGCTGTCCATACCCAAATCATAAAAATTCTTCAAAGGAATCAAATCCCCTGTTCTTTCAACATACGATTCCCACAAAAAGTCACCACCCGTTCGAACAATTATTTTTTTATTAAAAATACGGGCTGCGGCAACGGACGGCCAACCGACACTGAACGTGTCGAGAGTCAAAACAAAGTCGATGCCTCGTAACGCAAGCAGCGTACGAACAAAAAAGAGCCCATGGCGAATGATGGGCGGAAGGCTCCGTTCGAGGCCGTATGTGAGGACTTTTACCTCATTTCCACGCCTTGTGAGCTCATTTTTGGCCTCCAGGGCGTATTGAGCGGGCCCACCAACCTGGGGTGGGTAAATGCCTGTTGTAATGAGGATTTTTGCCATACGGACAGTATATCCAATTATTGGAAATAACCATCCTGGAAGAGCGCCGTACAAACACTTCAAAGTCTAAAAATTTCTTTCCTCATCTTTTCTACCACCACATTCCAATCGTAGCTTTTTATCACGAGTGCGTAAGCATTTTCAACCACCTCCTGACGCAATGCGCTATTGTTCAAAATTTCATTTACTTTTTCTGCAATACTTTTAGGATTTTTTACTTCGCAGAAAAAACCTGTTTTTTTATCTTCAATAAAATCTGGGATACCGCCAACTCGAGTCGCAATAACAGGAATCTGTGCCGCCATCGCTTCAATAAAGGAATTACCCATACCTTCAGAAATCGACGGGCGAATGAAAATATCCGAAATCGCAAGATATTTTGGGATTTCCGTATATGGAATTGCACCGAGGAATATTACTCGATTTTCTAAACCAAGTTTTTTGGTACGCGCATGAAGTTTATTTTCAAGTTCACCCGTACCCAAAACGAGAAATGAAATATGTTCGGGTAAAAACTGAAGCGCAGAAATCACATCATCGACAGCATTTTTGGTCACAAGACGTGAAGTGGTAACAAGAAACACATCGCCGGGTTTTTTACCGAGCAGATTCTTTAGTTCTTCGAGCGCTTGTGGAGGATGTGTCTGTGAAAAAAGTGAAACGTCGACACCATTCGGAATAACAGAAATTGGCGCTCGCGTTTTCATACTCTTTGCAAAATCCGCGAGATAGTTTGAGATTGTTTGAATGCGATCAGCTTTTCGAAAAATCTGCACGAACAGCGGGTACACAAACCAGACATGCCTTTTGATATACGCAATCGGATCACCTTCCTGCAAGGTGAGAATGAAAGGAATTTTTGGATTCAAATATGTAAAAAAGAGTGTAGCAAAACCAGCATAGTTCGCCATAATCCCCCACGTCGCATCGAATTTTTTATTTTTCTGCAACGAAAGTGCTTTTACCACACCAACGAGTGGAAAAAGTAACTTGCCGAGCATGCTCGCAGGACCAGTTCTGTAGACGTACACATTGCCAATCTTTTCTTCTTTTTTTTGTCGGCCGTCGAGGTTAACCGTCACAAGATGAAATTCCGCATCTGGAATTCGATCAGTGATTTCTTTTACCGCAATTTCAGCGCCACCGATAAACGGGCTATACGCAACAGAGAATATTAAAATTTTCATGAGTCGGGCGGAATTATTTCCTTTTCTTAATGTCGAGAACACGGCGCAACACTTCTTCTGAAACTTCGGCGGGTTTCTGTTCTACATGATGTTTCGCATGATGAGAACTGTGTGCAGATGACGCAGAATTTTCAGATATTTTTGGTTCTGGTTTTTTAACTTCCGCAACTCGCGGAGGTTCAACCTTTGGTTTTTCTTCTGTTTTAGCTTTTTCAACAATGTCTTTGAGAGCGTTTTTAAGCTCTGAAAGATTTTGTGCGGAAGGACCTTTGTTACCAGGTTTCTTTAAACTATTCAAAGAAACAGGTTGGAACGTCGGCTGGAAGTGCGGCTGAAAATGAATCGGTTTAGGTTCTGAAGATTCAGGCGTTGAAGGTTTTGCAGCTTCTGGCTTTTTTTCATGAGTACTGTGTGCAGGTGTAGATTTTGCATGAGGCTCTACAGGCGAAGAAAGAACTTGTGGTTTGGACTGTGTCTGGGGAGCTGACACCGCAAAAGGCGGACGAGAAGAAAATGAATCTTTCTGTTCTTTTACTACAGGCAAAACGGGCTCTGGCGCAGGTACGGATACCGTCGGAGACGGAGCTGTAGTTGGGCGCGAAGACGGCGCTGCGACCTGAGGTTTTGGAGAAGTTTGTTGCGTTGAAGGTGCAGATGGAGCTGATGGAATTTTTTTAGGATCGGCTTTTACTTCCTTCTTTTCCATCGTCACTGGCTCGTGCCATTTTCGAATCGCCTCTTCGACATCTGTGCGCGGTCGAGCAAACACTTTGCGCGAATGTTCGATAATATCGTCACGGTAAGAAATATCTGGCTTTTTAATCGGCGGCAATGTCGTTGCAGAAAATGGCTGTGAGGAAACTCCGTCGATCATGAGCTTCAGATAAATTTGAGCAAAGCCGAGATTCACCACATCTTCAGCAATAAAAACTGGTGCAAATTCTTTTTCAAGAATTTCAGCGTCGAATGCACCGACTCGGAACGAAATCATCGTACCGACGTTACCGAATACAGCGGCACGAACCTCTTCGGACATTTGCTCGACGTATTGATGCGCGATCGTGAGACTCAATTTATATTTTCGAGCCTCAGAAAGAATGTCAGCAAAAGATTCATTGGCAAAAGACTGAAATTCGTCGACGTAGAGATAAAAAGATGGGAGGGCTTTAAGTTTTGTTTCTGAAGCGTCAGCGCGAGAAAGTGCGCCGAGGTAGATTTTTGTAATAATCATACTTCCCAACAAATTCGCATTTGCTTCACCGACGCGACCTTTTGAAAGGTTGATGATTAAAATTTTCTTCGTGTCCATCACATCGCGGACGTCGAAGCTCGACTTTGGCTGGCCGATAATATTTCGAACCAATGGATTAGAAATAAACTGACCGATTTTGTTTTGAATTGCTGCGCCGGCTTCCTGCATGTATCGGTCGCCATACTTTGCGAATTCATCCACCCAAAAAGATTTTACTGATGGATCTTTGATATTATCGACAACTTTTTTTCGATAATCTTTGTCTGCAAGCATTCTGTTGACGCCAACGAGCGTCGAGTCTGGGTACTCGAGCAATGCGAGCAAAATATTATTCAAAATGTATTCCATGCGGGCTGACCACGCATCAACCCAGATTTTTTTGAAGGCACTCATGAGACCGTTTGCGACCAAGTGCCGCTTGTCGGCGCCGACGTCTTCCATGACGTTAAAAGAAACCGGATTGTCGGTATCGAACGGTGCAAAATAGATCACATCTTTTATTCTTTCTTGCGGAACATATTCGAGGAGGAGGTCGGCGGTTTTTCCGTGAGGATCGATAAACGCCATACCCTTGCCGTTCTGGATGTCTTGAATGGCCATGTTCTCAAGGAGCGTTGACTTACCCATGCCCGTTTTACCGATAACGTACATATGGCGGTCGCGGTCGCGCGGCTTGATACCAAACGGCACGCGTTTATTTCGCGAGTCCGTTTCCGCAAAATATGTTACTTGATTTTCATCCATAGGAGCTTTTGAAATAGTATAGCAAAAATATTCAAAGAAAAACCTTTTCTGGATTTTGGGTCACAAAAACACCCTACAACTCGAGCGCCCCTTTTGTGTAGATATTGCTTGGTGCCCAGAGCATCCAGGACGTGAGTCCTGCGTCGTATGTCGCTTTAATTTGCGCTCGAACTTCCGGAATATCATACGTGCCCCCGTAGTCGAAATCCTGCAGCCACGGTCGAAGTTTTTTATAGGAATTTGCTGTGTACTGCGGCGAAGTTGTTCCAAAACTATGGTCAAAGGCATTCGCTCGAGTTACTGCACTCGTCATAACAAATTTAATCAATTCATATGGAACCTTGTTTGGATCAGGCCAACCGTTAAATGTTTTTGGATAATGCGACGGATACACCATCGGCGCAATGTAATCAAAATGCGGGAGTGCCTTTTCCAAAACCTGACCAATATTCAAATCATCTGTGTTTGTCGTCGTCATACCAAAAAGATCAGCTGAAAGAATAATTCCTTCAAGCTTCAACGTGTCGTAGAGATACGTGAAAAATTCTTCGAGTGCTTCAGGCTTACTTTTTCCTTGGCTTAGTGTGTACGACGTATCTTTCATATTTCCATCTGATGGAAAACGAATGTAATCATAATTCAATTCATCAAAACCAAACTTGTATGCTTCCCTACTGATTTCAGCAATGTACTGCCAATGTTCTTTTGCACCAACGTCGATGAAACTCAAACCTTTATTGTCCTTCCACACGCCACCGTCGGAAAGCTTTCGTACTGCAAGTTCAGGACGTAAGTTGGACATAAACGGATCCTGAAAAACCGTAATACGACCAATGACGTAAATATTTTTTTGATGCAAACGGTCGATGAATGCAACAATGTCGTCCGCACGGCATGTGTCAGAAACAGATGCAATGAGTTTTGGATTACTTGTTTTAAAACCGAGTTTTCCACTGTAATCTTTTATATCAATAACGATAGAGTTTATTTCTGTCGTGTCAGCAACCGCGATAAGTTTGTCGCGAAAGGTTGGCGTACCAACAACACACTGACTCATATAAATTGCCTTCACCGGTTCTGGAGTTTTGAGATGTGTGACGACGATTTGTGAGGTTTCTGGTTTAGGAAGAACGACGACGGTCGTAGTCGCAGGAGAATTTTTCCCAGATTTTTCTTGAGCATTTGTTCTGTCGTATTCAACTGAAAAAAACTGAGGCGAATAGGTCGCTAAAACACCGACGATTACAAGCACCGCCACGAGTCCCCCTGCGTGCACGTAGAAACGAAAATGCGGTTTTACCATGAATAATTAATCAGAAAGTTTTAACAGGTCTTGAACGACTTCGGATCATTCGAATGTCAGTGAATCTGTCTTCTTCGCCAGTATGCTGAACAGGATTTGCATGTGTGTACACAGGAGGCGGAGTTGGTTGGTTTTGTGTATAGACTTCTGCGGCGGCTTCGGGCTGAATGCTTTCGTAATGAATCTGACCAACACGCTTGCTTCGAGCATAGAGAAATGCCAACACAACCACTGCAAGACCAGAGAGAATTACGAAAAAAGACTTATACGCGGCCGGGAAACCTGACAGTGGAATAAGAACAATCCAGATGCCAAGTACACATAAAATTCTGTTTCGAGTAATCATTGATGACTACTATAACATACGAGTAATCGAGAACCACAATACGGACACTATTTCAAAATAATTTCAGCCAAATTGCTAATATTTCCCGCCCCCATCGTGAATAAAATATCGCCAGATTTTAGGTTCATGTCGACGTATTTTTTTACAGATTCAAAATCTGGTAAGAAATGTGCGGGTACACCTCCTTTTGTGATTTTTTCAGTCAAAATTTCTGAACTTATTGTGTCATCTACTGCTTCACGTGCTGCATAAATAGGCAGAATTAAAACTTCATGTGCGCCTGCAAATGCGGGACCAAATTCTTCGAAATGCTCTTTGGTACGGCTGTACAAATGCGGCTGAAATGCAACAACGATTTTTGAATGAGGAAATTTTTCGTGGGCAGCTTCAAGTGTCGCCGCTATTTCGGACGGATGATGGGCATAGTCGTCATACACCACCACACCGTTTTTCGTCTGACCTTTTTCCTCAAAGCGTCGCCACGTTCCAGAAAACTTTTTTAACGTAGCGAGGGCTTTTTCTTCTGGTACGCCCAGAATTTTTGAAACTGCAAAAGCCGCTTTTGCGTTTTGAATATTATGTTTGCCCGGAACACCCGGAGTTACCTTTTCTTGTACAGAAACAAAATCCACCACCTGTGCACGAAGCCCAAGTAAAATCTCTCGTACATTTTCGCTCGCGGTATCTGTAACAAGCGTACCGTCAGTTTTTATAAGATCAGCAAATTCTCTGAAACCTTTTTGTACGCCAGCGAGATTTTTATAGTAATCCAAATGATCGTCATCAATGTTTGTAATGACTGCAATATCTGGTTTTAGATTCAAAAATGAACGTTTGTATTCACATGCTTCAACTACAAAATACTTACTCCGCCCAGGAATAAAATTACTTTTCGATTCTTTAAGTAAACTGCCAACGATTACCGTAGGATCAAGCCCGGCTTCGATAAGAATACCGGCAATCATTGCAGTTGTTGTTGTTTTGCCATGCGTACCGGCAACAGCGATTGTAAAATGATCTTTGGAAATAAGACCGAGGGATTCTGGATAAGAAATTGTAGGGATTTTTTTCTGTTTTGCTTCGACTAATTCCGGATGATTTTCTGGAATAGCAACGGTAAAAATAACGAGATCGATATCCTCTGGCAATTCATTGACAGCTGCGCCAATAGAAACATGAGCGCCGCGTTTTTCAAGTTCGCTCGTAATTTCCGACACAGAAACATCAGAACCAAAAACTTCCCTGCCTTTAAGCAAAAACATCCGCGCAACGGCCGACATGCCGATTCCGCCAATGCCGATAAAGTACACTTTCTTAATTTTTTCTAAATTGATGTCGGTCATTGTAATCTTTTTACGGCTGCGACAAACTGGTCCCCTCTATCATATTCGTTTTTGAACAAACCGAAAGATGCAAACGCAGGACTCATTAAAATCCGGTCACCAGGCAATGCCTGACTCCACGCAATTTGCACGGCTTCTTTCATACTTGTCACAAATGTAACCGGGATATTTTTTGATTTTGATATTTTTTCGAGCTCTTGTTTTATTTTTTCAGTCCCCGTGCCAGGCAATACAACGAGCGCTTTTGCGTATTCTGGTAGAGCTACGAGCAGATCATCGACGGCCAGTTTTTTGTCTGCACCACCAAAAATTAAAATTGTTTTCTGGTCATTTCCGAGCGCCTTAAGACCAACGATTGTCGCGTCTTGAGTCGTTGCATTTGTATCGTTGTATATTTCAACTCCTTTAAGTTTTCGAATGAGTTCGAGACGACCAGGTACTGCTTTAAATTTTTCCACAACATCGTGCACGGTTTTTTCTGAAACACCAAGCGCTTTCGCCGCCGCAAGAGCAAGCGCGACGTTTAATGCATTATGCTCACCAGGAATTTGTATCTGCCAAGAATCAGGAACATTTTGAGCTTCCGTAATAACGACTTGTGACTGTGGTTTTGGCCCATACTTTTTCATATAGTCTGCAACCTGTGCGCTCACGACAAGAGTGTCTTCGGTATTTTGAAATCTGTAAATATTTGCCTTGTCAGCAAAATACCGCTCCATATCGTTGTCGTAATAATTCATATGGTCGGGCATGAAGGTGGTGAACACTGAAAGTGTCGGCGAAAAGCCTTCGAGTTTTTCTGATAATTTTCTATGATGTGTGCCCGCAAATCCCTGCAACTGCCACGAATCAAGTTCGAGCACGACAATATCGCCTGCACTCGTTTCTGGCAAAAGAGCGAGCGTTGAAACACCGAGCACATTTCCGCCCAGAAACACTTTTTTATTAGTTTTTTTAGCGTGCTCTTTGAAAATTTCGTACAGAAGATACGCAACGGTGGATTTGCCTCGTGTCCCGGTAACACCCACGATTGTGGCTGGAGTGTACTCCGCAAACAATGCCGTACTCATCGTCACTGGCACGCCATTTTTCTCGGCTTCAATAATGTACGGTGAATCAAGCGGCACACCAGCGGCTTTAATGATCAGGTCAGCATTTCGAAAATCTTCGAGATCGTGCTTCCCTAATGTGTATTGTATGTTTGTATATTTTTGTAAAGATTCGAGCGAAGAAGAAAGTTCTAATTCACTTTTGAGGTCTGTAACTGTGAGTTGCGCTCCATTTTCTGCCAAAAAAGCAGCGTCGCCAACACCTCGCCCCAGAAGGCCAAGGCCCATGAGCGTGATTCGTTTTCCTTTAAAAATATCAGCTTGGTTTTTCATTTAAAACAAAATACCAATCTTGTGTGGGCGTACCAGGAGTTGAATCCCTGGACAAGCCCGTGACCTCGTCATTATAAAAAAGAAAAGACATCTGTGAAAATAAAACCCTAATCGATGTGGGCGTACCAGGAGTTGAACCTGGGACCTCGTCATTATCAGTGACGCGCTCTAACCACCTGAGCTATACGCCCGCAGAGAACTAATTCTCGTCGAATAAAAGTACCAGAAATTCGGCCTTAAAACAAGATCGGAATAAGAAAACCCCAGCGCAAACGCTGGGGTTAGAAACATGAACTGATCAGTTGAGATTCGCCGTCTTGCCAGGGCAATTCGGGTTGTCGCACCTGAAACCATCGCGGGTCGAAGTCTTCACTCGTTCGCAACGAAGACATTGCGGTCGACTGACGTTCCGAGGCTGTCTCGATGGCTTTGTTGGCTTGACCTCGACAATCGTTTCGTCGAGCCGAGGCTTGCTTCCCTTCAGCCCCTTGGCCTCCTTGTTCAGAAGACGGTCAGTCGCGGCCGACATGATTTCGGGAGTTTCGAGTGTTCCGTTCCGAACCTTCTCCCTCGCACGTACGACTCGCGGCGTCTGCGCACCCAACCTTCTGGCGAGCGACATCTTCGACTCTCCGCTGGAGTTGATCCTGACTTGAGCCCTGCCTCCGTGATTTGCACTCATTGCGTCATTCTCCATAAATGAGGTTAAAGAACTGAAAAGATCCTCCAGGATAGTATCACGTATTGTTAATATGTCAATACACAAAACCACCCCGCTTGTGGCGAGGTGGTTTTAAACTTCGTATGTATATTTATGCCCTTTATTTTGTTCCGTCCATATGTCTCTAGTCTTTCCTAGACGTCATGTTGATATTGATTCACAACAATTACCATCCTGTGCTCGATCGAGACACACGATACCGACGCGTTCACCAATACACAAAAGTGTATCAGAATTTCAATTTGAAATATTCCACGAGCAGCTTCCGCTACCCGTGCCTTGTTACGACTTACTCCCTGTCACCGAGCTTACCTTAGGACCGCGCGAGGCGATACTTCGGGTACTCCCGGCTCCCTTGAGTTGACGGGCGGTGAGTACAAGACTTGAGAACGTATTCACCGCAGTATAGCTGACCTGCGATTACTAGCAATTCCGGCTTCATGGGGTCGAGTTGCAGCCCCCAATCCGAACTGGCGCCCTCTTTATTACGATTAGCTCAGGGTTACCCCGTCGCGACGCGTTGTAAGAGCGATTGTATTATGTGTGTAGCCCCGGATATCAAAGGGTCATGCTGACCTGGCGTTATCCTCGCCTTCCTCCCCCCATCATTCTAACGAAAAATAAATTTCGCGAAGATGATGGGGGGCAGTCTCGCCTGACACTTGTAACAGACAACGAGGGTTGCGTTCGTTACCCCA